>DATDJI010000046.1:0-33624 GCA_036520615.1 Cellvibrionaceae bacterium
CATCTTGGCCTAATTGCGCAAAACTTAAAATACCGCCAATTAATAATGCCGCCATTAAATAACGGATTAGCGGAATATGTTCGAGCGCCCAGCGGGATAAATTAAATGCAGAATTCACGTATTAATTCCCCGCCTGATTAATTGGTCCGGGCGATGCTTGAGTCTGCGGCTGCACGGCGGGATTTGTAGCCGGTGCCATAATCCCCTGTGCAGAAATAGGTGCAGCGCCATCAATTGGTTTTGCCACTTCGGGCAATAATGTAACGGCTTGACCGGCGGTGAGCACATGCACGCCTGCGGTAATAATCGTCTGGCCGGGCTCTAAACCCTTAATTAATACATCATTACCGTTAATGCCAACGATGCTCACCTTGCTCGGTTGCGCATGCCCCTTTTCAACCAGCCAAACCTGCGTTTGCCCCTGGCTTTGCAGCAGCGCAGAAAGCGGGATCTTTACGTAAGACTGCGGTGTTGTCAGTAAAAATTTAGCTGAGGCTGTCATGCCTAGTTTGAGCAATTTTTGTTGTCTTTCTGTTATATCAAGAAAACTTATTTTGGCGGAAAAGGTGCGATTAATGGGGTCAGCCGCCGGAGCAATTTCGCGAATACGACCGTGAAATATCTCTTTGGACGAGGCCCATAATTGAATTTCAATGGTTTCAGCTTTATTAATTAGCGCTAAATTATTTTCGGGAATTTCAATGGCCATTTCCAGATCGCTGTTTGCCTGGCTATTGGCTTGGCTATAGGGTTGTGCACTTAGTTGTGCTAATTTAATTACGGGAAATCCCGCCGTAACAACCTGGCCTATCTCCGCTTCCACGGCTGTGACAACCCCGTCCATATCCGCTTTTAAACTGGCATATTGGGTTTGATTTTTTTGCTCACTAAGCAGCGCTTGCGCTTGCTCAAATGCTGCTTTAGCCGCTTCAAAAGCGGCGTTTTTAGCATCCAATGCGCTCAAGCTAATTGCACCGCTAGCTTGTAAATCGCGAAAGCGTTTTAATTCTAACTCGGCCAGCTCGTAATTAGTTTGTGCCGTGTGGGCACTTGCCTGCGCTTGACTTAAACCCAGGGTTAAATCCTGCGCATCTAGCTGCATTAATATTTGCCCGGCCTTTACTTGGCTGCCGACGTCGACTTTGCGCGCTTGAATTTTACCCGCTACGCGAAACGCCAATTGCGATTCCACCCGGGCAACAACGCTGCCGGCATATTCGGCCATTAGATGTTGCTGGTCGGTATTAACCACGATGGTTCTTACCGGGCGAGGAATTTCGGGGGCGGCTGTTTGCTTGCCGCAGCTTGTAATTAAGACGCTTATAAAAGCTAATAGCAGGAAAGTTGCCGAGCGAGCCATAGCGGTTCCTAAAGAAGTGTGGCAAATCAGGGACGTGTAACTGCGCCCAAGTGGGCTGATAATACGCAGTACAATGAGTAACCTGCGCAGTTTAACCGCTTTTGCGCGGCTGCGGGAATTGCTTGTACTCTTGCTTGCTAGTGGATATAAGGGGTGTTATAGCCGCATTAGAGCGATAATAATTAATCCTTACAGATAATTATTAAAATGATTTCAATAGGTATTCGCCTGAGAGTAAGTCCGTGGACAATAAGCACCCATGTAAAATGTGTTTATTGTTTTAGCTGACTGAATTAAATTAGTTTATAGCCCGCCCCATAAACGGATTTTATGTAATTTATATCTGACTGGATATTAATTTTACGGCGTAAATTTTTAATATGAAAATCCACTGAGCGAGCATCGGACTCTGCGTAGTGTTTGTGGCTCTTATCCAATAAGTTTTCCCGTGAAAATACTTTGTTAGGGCTGGATATTAATAACTGCAGCATATTAAATTCAATCTGTGTTAAGCCTACACTCTGCCCGGCTACTGTGACGGTTTGTTCCTCTGCATGTAAACAAATAGGCCCGTGGGTAATTAATGCTGTGTCTGACGGGGTGGGGTTTGCACGACGTAAAATGGCTTTTATGCGCGCCATTAATTCGCGCGGGTTAAAGGGTTTACACAAGTAATCATCGGTGCCATGCGCAAAACCCTCCAGGCGGTGATTATCATCCGCTAAGGCGCTTATCATAATAATTGGTACATTAGAGTGCGCGCGAATACTCTCGCAAACTTCGGTTCCGGTTAATTCCGGCAGCATTACATCGAGAATAATAAGATCGGGATTTTGCGAATTAAATAGTGTAATGGCTTCGGGCCCGGTGTGGGCTTGATGCACATTAAAGCGCTCTAAGGATAAATATTTGCAGATAATCTCGGCAATTTTATTGTCGTCTTCTGCAACTAAAATTGTTTTATTCATGCTCGATATTCGCACGTTGAGGAAATTCAATACGGATCGCCAAACCACCTAAATCGCTGGACCCAGCGTATATATCGCCACCATGGGCATTAATAATGGCTTTACAAATTGCCAGGCCTAATCCTGCGCCTCCTCCAGTGCGGCCGGTTATTGTATCGGCACGGTATAGGCGATCAAACATATGTTTGGCAGCCTCAGCGGTTACGCCAGGGCCGGAATCTTCAAGCGTTAATACCAACATACGCGACGGCTGTACTTGTTGTATGAGGCGTATGCGCAGCTTGCCCGGTGCATCCATATATTTTAAACAATTCTCCAGTAGATTTCGCAACACCTGCGTGAGTCTGTCGCAATCGACTACTAAGTAGAAGTCTTCGCCGCTAAAACTGTGTTCCAGAGCGATATGTTTTTCCGCAAATAATCCGTAGTAGGGCGCTAGTATGTGTTCAACAAACGGCTGTAAATCAATTGTCTGTAGCTGTAATTTAAGGCCTATTTCATCATTTTTACTCAATTCATAAAGGTCGTCCACCAAGCGCTTAATGTGTAATACCTCGTTTTGTAAAAACAATGCGGTATCTTCATCGCATTTAGTTAGGTTGTCGCAAATGGCAAAAATCTCTCCCATTAACAGCGTCAGTGGAGTTTTTAATTCGTGGGAGATATCTGTCAACCATTGTTTTTGCTGTGCATGGTAGCGAGCTAATTCCGTGGCAATGGTGTTAAAGCGCTCGGCAAGTTCCTGTAATTCATCTCCCGATCGAATATTAATGTGCGTTTTGAAATTGCGCTGGGCAATTTGGTGCGCGCCAGCAGTTAATTGCTGAATAGGGCGTGTAATGTGCCGGGAGAATAAAAAGCTTAATAGCGCAGCTAAAATGCCGCCAAAGCAAATCACCCAGTTAACTATATGCAGCTGTTGCTCGAAAAAATACCCAGCCAGCGGCAACATATCCATGTCTATTTTGCCGATACTCAGCCAGCCTATTAACTTGCCGTGAAGCTTAATGGCTTGAAAATTAACATCGGTTTTATTTATTTCCGGTGCAATTAATAGCTGCTTATTCGCATCAAACAGTGTTACCCGTTGCAAAAAAGTACCAAAGGGCATATCCCACGCGGGGGTAGATTTTGGCGGTGGGGTAGGTGCTGGTAATGAGCGCTGCTCTTTATTCAAAGAAGTACTGGCGGTTTTCGCCATTAAGGAGAAAAATACTTTGTAAAAGCTGTGATTTACCGTATCGCGCCAGGCAGAATTATTTTCTACCACATTGCTCCAGCTTTTTTCTTCTGCATATTGACTGCTCAGAGTTGCTGCTAAATCCTCCATAACAGCCAAATCAATACCATTTAATGCATTGCTGTACATGCTTTTACTTGCAATATAACTCAAGCTTACAAACGTTAGAGTTAGCGCGAATATAATGCCGATATTTATCGCCAATAGTTTATGCGTTAATTTTAGGCGCATGGTAATTTCCAACAAGGTTAAATCTATTTGATAGGGTGCAGCAATATTCTGTGCGCAGCGTAACGCAATGCGGGTTTTCAATCCCTACCATGATAAAAACGTGCCGAACCTCGCGTTTACGACTATAGGCACTGAAAACTCCCGCGGGCCTCACAGGTTCCTCACATTTACGCGATATAGTCTGACAAAGCAATATAAGGTTTAAAACGCCTGTTTTTTTGTGATCGTAGGCTCGTCTGTATGCGGGGCCAGCTGTGATCGTGCACGCTATTTAATAAAAACCCTGAATTAGGTGCAAAACTATGCCTACCTTAAAACTATTTAATAATAAAGCTGCTGTTGGGCGTTCTTTGGTTTTACTAATTTTAGCTGTAGTGACCGGTTGCGGTGGCGCAACTACAGGTTCCTCCAGTTCCAGTAGCTCATCGTCGAGTTCGTCCTCTTCATCCGGAATAAGCAGTTCATCCAGTTCGTCCAGCTCTAGCTCATCATCATCTTCTAGTTCTTCATCCAGCTCATCGTCCAGTTCGTCTTCGGGCATTAACAATGAAGCGGGTACGATTGTGCCGGATTCATCATGGGCCTGCGGCGCGCCAGAAGGTATTCCTGCTCCTACATTAGGCTCTTTAGTCATGCAGGCTACTTTGCAATTAGGCGGAATTCACGAAGTGGGCGAAACGCAATATGGCCAGCGCCGTTTATTGGATGTTAGCGGCGGTAAATTTACCGGCGCTCGCTTGCAAGGCACGTTTTTAACTGGTGGCTTAGAGTTTGAATTACTGTTATCTAACGACACGTTGGAATTAGAGCAGATTGATATTTTGCGTACACAAGACAGCGTGCCGATTTATATGCGCACCTGTGGTTTTGCCCAAGCGGGTAATAACCAGGCGCGCTTTATTGCAGATTTTGAAGCGCCCAATAGCAGCAGCTACGCCTGGCTTAATAAGGGTAAATATGCCGGTATTCGCACAGTAAATGAACGTGCAGGCACGGTGGAGCTAGCTATTTATGATATTTCGTCGGTAACCAGTAGCGCCGCGAAAATTCAATTAAAAGACCCGGCAGGGGTTCCTAACCAACCTTGGGAATGCGCAACTACTACAGGTACTAAGGGCACGACAGTGTTTACCGAAAATGTCACCCTAGGTTCATCTGTATCGGTTGGGGCGAGTAAACGCGGTACGCGCAATATTATTCCGATTACCGGCGGCACTGTGACTGGGCGATTTAAAGGCTCGGTATTGCCAGGCGGTGCGGATTATCAATTAATCGGCTCAAGCACTAAATTGGATGCGCGTTATACGCTGTTAAGCGGTGATGGTGAATATGTCATTGTGCGCAACTGCGGTCCCTTTGGCGCATTAATTCCGCAGTTTGAAGCGCGAAAAAATGGCCCCTATGCCTTTTTAAACGAAAATAAATATTTAAGCTCGGACCCAGGCACGAGCGGCGGCGGAGTTTCTATTACGTTTTACGAGCGCAAATAAAATCCGGCATATAAGCTGTATTCTTTGCAGTAAGGCGATTTTTTGTGAAATTACAGTTTAAATCCTAAAATTAATATGCGCGGTAGGAGTAATGCTGCGCATATTTACTTGTCGAGCCGCTAATAATTATTAGGTATTTCAAAAGCGAAACGCACACGGCTGTAGCTGCGGCGCAGCTTTGTTACTCGGGAAAGTTTTGTATGCTCCGGCTAATTTTAACGATCTACCTGATATGCGTGCTGTTCCTCTGCCATTGATTGGTTTGCCAAAAAAACCTGTTTAAAAAACGTTAATAGTGGCTATTTACCTCCACGCAAACATGTTTTTAGTTGTGCAATTTTTCGATGCTGGCACGAGAGCTTTGCCGGATTTTGTAGTGCCCTTGTGTTCTTGTGTAGGCCTATCGCGTATACAAGGGCTTGCAGCAATGTTCAGGCTAATCACACTATCTACAGCACCCCTTGCTAAAGCTAGAGGCATGTAAAATCACGATATAATTAATATTGTGCAGCGAAAACTTACGCATCCGGCTGTTGTTGCCGTTAGTGAAAAAGGCGCGCAAACGCTCGGCGTTCAAGCTAAAAAACTTAATTGAGCTGAATTGCAAAGCGAGCGCATAAAAATAGGGTTAAATCATTGCAACGGTTTGTTGGAAAATTTCACAAGCGTAAATAAAGTATTTTCGCGGCTTGTGTATTAAAATCGTTAGCTTAGAGGACAAAAACCTCACAGACGAAGCATTTCTGGGTGTGTAAGGTTGTGTCTGCGCTAACTTACTGCGAGCTAGGCAACCCTAGGGCGTATTACCGTAACTAATATAGCCATTACAATTTAGCCATTCAGACATACCGCCACCACCGCATTTATTATTTCCCCAGGCGCCGGTATTTTCAGTTTGCTGTTCTGATTGGCGCGTTTGGCTATTTACTGTAATGTAATCCACTTGCACGTCTCGCCCGGTGGCGTCATTAGTGAAACTCACGCGAATTAAACCGCTGTTAGCTGTGGAAACAGAATAATTTGCCATCGTGGTCGTTGGCGTCCAGGTTTTAATATTAACGCCGCCTACTAATAATGATACCGATTCGGTTCCCGCCGCCCCGCGCATACGCACAACAATATTTTTTAATGCAGCACCTGAGCTTGAGGAAGAGCTTGAGCTACTGCTTGAAGAAGAGGAAGAACTAGAAGAGCTAGAAGAACTAGAAGAACTAGAAGAACTAGAAGAACTGCTAGATGACCCGCTGCTTGAAGACGAACTCGAAGAACTAGATGAGCTGCTGCTCGAAGAAGAACTACTGCTCGAAGACGAGCTACTTGATGAAGAACTTCCTGCGCAGCCTACGATGCCATTGCAAGGATCGTTTGTGCCTTCTACCAAATAAATATTATCGATATAAATATCTTCAACATTATTGCCAACATTCATCACTATGCGCGCATTGCTCAGTGATGTGCTCATAGTAAATGGATAACTAAAACGCTTCATAGTAGTGGTTAATGCTTGCCCTGTGCCGGTTTTTGAAAAATCTTCGTAAGGCGATACAGCGCGTTCAATTTTAATTTCCGCATTACGATTGGCAGTTGCGCGCGCATCAAAAGCAAACACGTAGGATTTTCCGCTGGTAAGCGTAATATTTTCCTGTTTAGGCTGAATATTCCACGAGGCCGTGCCGCCGTTGGTGATGTTAATAAAATATTGCCCGTTTACCACCGAGCAAGTAGCAGTGCCGGAATTAATAGTGCAACTCCAGCCGGTAGTGCCATTGGTAAAGTCACCATTATTAATTAAATTGGTGACGGTTGTTTGCGCAACCAGCGTAGTGGCGTTAGCGCTAATTGCGCTCGACACGCCCTGTGCGTTAAACGCCTCCAGCCAAAAATAATAAGCTGTGCTGGAGTTAAGGCCAGTTGCCGTAAAACTTGTAGCGTTTGCCGCTAAGGTCGTTAAAGCGCTGGCAGGTTTAACATTGCTGGTGTTGCGGTAAATATAAAATCCTTGTTCGCTATCATTATTATTACCTGCATTATCCTTCCAATTTAATTGAATATTTGATGACGTAATCGCTTGTGCGGTTAGATTGGAAGGCGCTGCAGGTGGGTTATTAATTGTGCTGGTGCTGCCTAATGGGTCCAGCGCCAAAATGGCTGGCGCAACTTCTGTTGCGAAATAAGCTACCGCAACTAAAGCCGCATTTGCGTCAATTGAAACTTCCCGCGATGACCAGCCGGTGCCTGTAGCTGCAAACATTTTCAAACCCGCTTTGGAATTAAATGCAGGCATATCCGGATCATCTGCGTTGGTCCAGTTATTGGGCCCGAGCACTAATTTGCCGGGCCAAGAATTACCACCATCAGCAGCATCGTGTGTACGCTCTACAGCGTTTTCAAAAATACTGCTATAGCCTGTGGCCGTGTACATAGTTAAATTCATAGCGTTAATGCCGGACATATGGTCCAGCACCTGGATGGCGCTGCGCGCATAAGCTGCGGCCGAAGGCAGTAAGCTTTTAGCTTTTTGAATTTCTGCTGCCGCCATTAAAATGCGCGCATCGTTTAATGCGTTGCGGTGTGAGCCCCAGCGGACATTATTATCAGCAGAATCCTGATCGCCATTATTCCACTGTGTAGAATTGGGATTCCAGGTGACGCCTGGGTAACCTAAAGCCTGATTCGTACGTATTTCATCGGCTTTAAGCAGGATGTTATTTTTCAGCGCGGTTAAATTTAAGTTGTGTAATGACTCATTGGTTAACAGCGATAAATTCGCTTCCATTACCACTGCGCCCCACCAAAATGACGAAGCCTCATTAAAGCGCGTATGGCTGCTAATTTGTGCAGCCAATGCAGAGGCATCGGAGCTGATGCCTAATTTTAACGCCGCCAAATAATTTTCCACCAAAGCGGCATATTCATCATCCTGCGTATTATTACTATCCACTACACAATTATCCCGCGTCGCTTTTGGGTTGCGGTAAATACTCGACACATCGTTATCAGGATACATACCACCTTCGCCGCCAAATGCATCTATTTGGTTGCAGCGAAAGGCTTCTGCGCGCGCATTTGTCAGCGCGGTTTTGGCTTTTTGATAAGCGCTATTGGCCGTTGTGCTCGTGCCATAAAGTACATGTAAGCGCGCCATAGAGGCGAGTGTACGAGCGGTGGAAAAAGTCGCTTTAGTTTCCGGTTCAGAAATACAGCTGCCACTGGAATGGGGCGAACACGCCGCCCAAGAAGTATTTACATTCGTGTGGAATTTGGGAATCGCTAATTTGCGGTTGTGGGATAAAACGTAATTAAATTGATCAGTTAAAATATTTAGCTGCTGGTATACCGTGCGCGCACCGGTCAAACGCGTGCTGTAATAAGTGTTAATAGCCGGGTAGGTTTCCAACATATTAATGAACGCCCAGCTGGCTTCGGCGGTGTTTACCGGATAGGCGCCATTATCGCCAGCATCTTTAACGTAGGAGAAACTTAACGATAATCCCGTCTGCCAATTATTTTTAGTCTGGTTAAATGTGGCGCTGCCTTCGTGATCTTTAAAATAATCAAAAAACTCGTATTTCATTGCGCCGTAAGGGTCGTTGGATATATCAAACGCCGGCGACTGGTCGCTGCCTACAACCAGTTTTAAATTAGTGCCGGTTTGCACACAGGAGGAAAAATCAATTTTATAAAAACTATCGCCGGAGCTTTTATCGTTAGTGACATAAGAGCTAGTTGTGCCGGAGCAGGTGGTGCCAGTAATCGACCAGCTTTTTGCGCCTGTATTACTACTAATGTACAGAGCTAATTTATTCGCTTGTGGCAAATAGCCTGCGTAATTGACGCGGAATTTGTTTGTTGTCTGTGTGCCGTTGTCTAATGCGTAGAGGTTGGCGCAAGGTATTAGTAGAGAAATTCCCAACGCTAACGTTGGTTTAATCAAAAGTGATTTAGACACGTACATCTCCTGTTAAATTTACAACAAAAAAACAACCGCACACTTATCTGCGCTAATGCGAGCGACAAGGTTAATCAAACTCTGTGAAATCGATAAAGTCTCAGATCTGATAAACACTGAAGATGTTAGCACAGGCGAGCAATGCATGGCGCCTGAATCATCATTCAAACGTGAAGCATGCCCTTGGCATTCATCAGATATCGGCAATTGGCACCCATTAAATGAGAAATGGTTTGCACAATGTGCGCCACTTGAAGCGCATTAATAGTCAATGACGACCGAGCATGAGAAAGGGAAAAGGGACTGCCAAAATGCAATTAGGCTGGGCCCTTAGAAATGACGGCAGAAATACAAAAGGAAGCTTTTGATGAATAGATATTTATAATCGTCTTGGCGGCAATCTCACTGTAGCTGTAAGGATCGTATTTGTGCAGTTTTGGAAATGCCAATAATCACGGCTTATACAGGCAATTTAAATGTTTGCCTATTCCTTAAGTGCGATCAAATTTGCGTATTCCCGGCTTTGGTTTGTGCAGCCGACTGCTATCCATATCATTTACCGACGCTGCGGCTATTTAAATTAGCTGGCGAGGTAATCCGTGCTGAAGCCATAATGAGGCAACTTGATTTTTTAAAAGATGGCTAATAAGAGAGATTACCTAAATTTATATCAGGTGTTTTATCTGCCGCGCCAAAACTTTTCCATTATGGGTTTTACGCTCGTGCCGTGGACGATAATAGAGAGCGTTATAACAACTAGAGTAAATTCTGTCAGCTGTTGTGCATGGGTTTTATTTAATCCATGCTGTATTGCGTACATTAAATAATAAATAGAGCCTATGCCGCGCACGCCGAACCAGCCAATCATGCTGCGCAGTCTCCAGCTAGTGGAGGTTCCTGCAAGGCTTATATAAACGCTTAGTGGGCGTGCGATTAAAAAAAGAAATGCGGCAAGACCAATGGTTTTCCAGCTCCAAAAGTGAAAGGTGAGCATGCCGCCGAGTAAAAATACTAATAACATTTCGGACAATCGTTCTAAGTGGGCGCCGAATACTAAGGCTTCCACGCTGATAATAGGTGGGGTTTCTTCCGGTTCACTCGCATCACGCACATTTTTGGTGTGTTGTTCTGAGGCATTTTTTTGCGCGCGGCGTTTTGATAATTTCAATTCTGTTTGCCGCAGGGCCACACCTGCAAAAAATACTGTTAAAAATCCCCAGGCGCTAATCGATAGACTTATTCCATAGGCCAGTGCGATTAGCCCAAGGCCTACGAAATCATCAAGAATTTCATGTTTTAACTCCGTACCACGTAATTTCCAGCCAATCTGCGCTAATACCATACCACCAACAATACCCAAAGCTGTGGCGGCTAAAGTGGCCCATAACACGTCAAACGTCAGCCATTTCCAACCCGCATCGCCAAGCTCGTGGGCACCGAGCAGGCCCAAACCTAGCATCACAAACGCAAACGCTGAGCCGTCATTCATGCCAGCTTCGCAGGTGAGATTAAAACGTAAATGGTCTTTGTCACCCGGGTGGCGCGATTGCACATCGGTAGCGAGCACCGGGTCGGTGGGCGCCAAAATTGCGCCGAGTAAAATCGCAAGGCCAAGCGGAAAATTAAAAACGTAATAGGTAAAGGCGGCAACAAGCGCTACAGTCAGCGTCATTGAAACCCAAGCGAGTAAAACCGGTCGCGTCCACTGCCGCACAGTGACCGGTACCGGCATCTTAATGCCAGCGGAAAATAGCGAAATTAGCACGGCAACTTCCGTGAGGATTTCCAGCAAAGGCGCTTCGGTAATGGGATTAAAATGAAATAGATTTAATACCATTGGGCCTGCGATTAGTCCAATGGTTAAATATACAATCGACGAGCTAAAAGGCGAGCGCGTCAGTATTGTCGAGGTAAGACCGCGCCCCAGCATGAGCACACCAATTAATAAAAACCAGGTTGCATTTTCCATAGGTACCGCTTAGATGGTTGAGCTGGAACATGGGGCGTAATTATGTTTGAGACTAACGGAAATTTATCCGTTGGTGTATGTTATTTTAAAAAAAATTCAAGCATTAAATTTTTACGCGAAAATCTTAGTGTTGTGTTAAATGGCGAACAGACAGATGATTAAATTTGTTTTAATTGAAACTAGTAAAAGTTTCAGTTTGTTGTTGGTGTTTTGTTAAGACTATTTTTGTCGGCAATAATTCTGTCTAATGTAAATGCCTTCTGTTGGATTGGGTAGGTACAGCAAATGTGAATAATATCTGCGGTTATAAGTTATTCCCGTGTAATAAATAAGTGAGCACAATAAAAATTAAGCAAAATAGCCTGCTTTATTTTTATCGGACAGACTGCCCGGCTGTGGTAACTGCCTTATCGCGATTCTATTTAGATAGAACGTGCCATTGATTATTCAATTCATCACCCGAGCCAGCAGCGTTATTTGTTATGCTGTCGCACTTTGTCTTAAGCCCAATGTGAGGCCCTCCATGCCTATCTATCGCTCTAAAACTTCCACTGCTGGCCGCAATATGGCCGGAGCCCGTGCTCTCTGGCGCGCCACTGGTATGCAGGATGCAGATTTTCAAAAACCCATTATTGCCGTGGTGAATTCGTTTACCCAATTTGTACCTGGCCATGTGCATTTAAAAGACTTAGGTCAAATGGTGGCGCGGGAGATCGAAGCTGCTGGAGGCGTGGCGAAAGAATTCAATACAATCGCCGTGGATGACGGCATTGCTATGGGCCACGACGGCATGCTGTACAGCCTGCCCAGCCGCGACATCATTGCCGACTCTGTGGAATATATGGTCAACGCCCACTGCGCTGATGCCATGGTATGTATTTCCAATTGCGACAAAATCACCCCCGGTATGTTAATGGCGGCTATGCGGCTAAATATTCCGGTGATTTTTGTCTCCGGCGGGCCTATGGAGGCTGGCAAAACTAAGCTTTCTGAACACAAACTCGATTTAGTTGATGCGATGGTAATTGCCGCTAGCGATACCGCAACTGACGAAGAAGTAGCTGCCTATGAGCGCAGCGCGTGCCCTACCTGCGGTTCCTGCTCGGGTATGTTTACCGCCAACTCCATGAATTGCCTGACTGAAGCCTTAGGCTTGTCATTGCCAGGTAATGGCACGGTGCTCGCCACCCATAGCGACCGCAAAGAATTATTCCTGCGTGCAGGCCGCGAAATTGTTGCTCTTACCAAGCGCTATTACGAAGGCGATGACGCGCGTGTATTACCGCGTGCTATCTGTAACAAAAAAGCCTTTGAAAACGCCATGACACTGGATATCGCCATGGGCGGCTCAACCAATACCATCTTGCATATTTTGGCGCTGGCCAAAGAAGGTGAAGTGGATTTTGACCTCTCGGATGTAGATCGCTTAAGCCGAGTCGTACCGCAGCTGTGCAAAGTGGCCCCAAACACCCCCAAATACCATATAGAAGATGTGCACCGAGCCGGAGGTATCCCAGCTATTTTGGGCGAGTTGGCTCGCGGTGGGTTACTGCATACCAATTGCCACACGGTGTACGGCACGGATTTAAACGAGGCACTGGAGCAGTGGGACATTATGCGCAGCCCTACACCCGAGGTACTGCAATTTTTCAAAGCAGGCCCTGCCGGTATTCCCACTCAAACCGCATTTAGCCAGAGCACACGCTGGCCAAGCCTAGATGCGGACCGTGAAAATGGCTGTATCCACAGCGTAGAACACGCTTTTTCCAGAGAAGGGGGCTTGGCTGTATTAGTGGGCAACCTAGCTGAAAAAGGCTGCGTGGTAAAAACCGCTGGGGTCGATGAATCCAGCTGGGTATTTGAAGGCCCGGCCCATATCACCGAAAGCCAGGATCAAGCCGTTGCACATATTTTGGAAGGTAAAGTAAAAGAAGGCGATGTAGTAATTGTGCGCTACGAGGGTCCGAAGGGTGGCCCTGGCATGCAGGAAATGCTCTACCCAACGTCTTATTTAAAATCCAAGGGCCTGGGCAAATACTGCGCGCTGCTCACTGACGGACGTTTTAGTGGCGGCACTTCTGGCCTGTCCATCGGCCATGTCTCCCCTGAAGCGGCCGCAGGCGGCACAATTGGCCTGGTAAGAGATGGTGATAGGATCCGTATCGACATTCCCAACCGCAGTATCAATGTTTTAGTCAGCGATGAAGAACTGGCCGCCCGCCGCATTGAGCAAAATGCCAAGGGCTGGAAGCCCGCTGAGGCGCGCCCGCGCAAAGTCTCTCCGGCGTTGCGCGCTTATGCTTTGCTGGCGACAAGTGCTGATAAAGGTGCCGTGCGCGACTTAGAAAAATTAGCGCGTTTGGAAGAACTGTAGTTTTTTAACGAAATTCAAAAAACTTCCAGTCTCTATCTGTTCGAATAAAAGCCCCTAAAAAGGGGCTTTTTTTATGGATTAAAATATCTTGCTCGATAGCGTATTTGCGCCTAAGGTGCAGCCTTTTGGGAGGCTGCCATGGGCCGACTACGCGTCACACAAGCTAAAAAGCCAACGGGCAAAAATAAGCCCGGTCCTCAAGAAGCCTTCGCCAAACTTTGGAAGCAGGTGCAAAAAGAGCAGCTGTTATTAGAGCAATTGCCCGCCCAAATTCAGCAATTTTATAACCTCTATAACGAGCGCTGTGGGCGCTTAGAAGCCCTTTACTGTGAACTACAACGCGACGAAATTCATTTATTACTTACGCACTGGCCGCGCAAATCGCTGCGTGACCGTGAGCGCTTAGTATTAGCGCAATACATTCTCAGCACATTTACAGAACTTAAAAACAATCCATTCAGAAGTTTTGACCTTGCTGCGCTTGAGCAGACGATACATAACATTTTACTGCCCGAAGATGATGACGCTGAGCAGACCGATGATCTGTTTGCAGGCGAAGAAAAATCCCGAGGTGAGCAGGGTAAAGATGATAACGCGTCAGACGCAGAGGAGTTTCTTGAAGATGAGGAGCCTGATGATTTTTTTGATGAATACTTCGGCAGCTCCGAGCGCACCCAAAATGATACGGCCAACGAATTATTTAATGCCACTTCGCTGAATAAAATGTTCCGCCAATTAAGCAAAGTACTGCACCCGGATTTAGAGCAAGACGAAGAACAGAAAAAATATAAACACGAGCTAATGTCGCAATTACTCGTCGCCCGCGACAAGCACGATGTGGGTGCGATAGTTGCTCTCTATAGCCAACACATCGGCGGTGATGGAGCGCAATTTGCACCTGAAGATTTTCCGCGCTTGACGTTATTGCTGAAAAAACAACTGCGCGACGTGCAAAAGGAAAAACAGCAACTTGCTCATCAGTCTGGTTTGCCCGGCCTGGTTTATTATCGTTTTCATCACAAGAATGCCGCACGGCAAAAAAATCTGTTGCGCGAGCGCGAGTCTTTACTGCAGCAAATCAATGAAGATATCGAATACTCGTTGGCGGCAAATGCCACGGTAAAAAATCTAAAAAACTTCTTGGCGGACTGGGCCGAGGAACAAATGGAAAGTGTGTTATTTGATTTTGATGAGTTGTAGAAAAGCCATTTTTTCAAATGAGACTTATAGGTCCAGACTTTAATCTGGTGATTGTGGAAAAGCGCGACACCAGGGGTGCCACGCTTTAATTAACTATTTACGTCTCATAGCTGAGAATAGTTATATCCCGATCCTATTAGCTGCCAGCGAACCGGTGCAGTTTGCAAAGCGCTATTTGGGTTGGCGTTATTAATGGTAACAACACTTAAAGTTCCGTTATAGTTAATGTATTTCGTCAGATTCGATCTGCTTTGAATTATGTATTGGTGTTTTCCATAAAATCCCTTTGACAATCCTGTTGCGTAAGGAAGATTAGTTAATAACCATTGCGATGTGCTGGCATTTGGATCTGCAGTTGTGCTCAACGTCAGACCATTACCGGCGGCGTTCAAGATCAACATCTGTTTAAAATCCTTCGCATTGCGAATTCGGTAGTAATAATTTACTTTAGTTTTCGCTATTCCTGTAGATGGTTCCACCGCCACGACATCAGTAGAGGTATCTTGACCGCCACTAATACTAAGCTGAGTCGCAACTCTCTCAAATACCCAATCGTTGTCTGCAATAAAAGCTTGAGGATCTCTATTGGCCTCGGCATCTTTCATATTTGGTGCGTTAGATGGGTTTGAAAAATCTGCCTGCAGAGCCCCCATGGTTAACGTGGATGCACTCGCGACTTTGACAGCTTTAGTGAGGTCAAATGTGCTCGCTATATAGTGGCCTCGCAACGCTTGAAGGCTAGCATATTGAGCTGCTGTAGCTGTAGGCGTCGCACAGTTGGCAATGGTTAAATTCTTCCCCTCAATTCCAGTTTCATTCGCTTTAAATGTGATACACGATTGTGTGAACCCGGTTTTAAGGCTTGAAACCTGATTGCGCAACATATCGAATTGCCACTGCTGAGAAGTGTTTTGTCCTGCCAATGTCGAACAAGAGGTAAGAACGAGATTTTGGTTCGATGTAGGCGTTGTATTATTGCCCAAGTCCAAACACATACTATCGATCGACATGGTTTTGAGCCTTATATCGTACGTCCAACCCTGTTGTACGGGTGGATAATTTGTGTCATAAGGTTTGCAGTCGCTTGCTTTAACTAGCAGCCTTGCAGAGTTTGTGGGATCCACTCCGCCCACGGTTAAACATTTACCATTGTTTAGGATAATACTTCCATTCACCGGCGCGTCATTAACGCGGCTACTTTGCACTATTGTGCAGTTTTTTCCAGAGGGTAAAGTAGAAGATCCCGGTGATGATAAGGCATTCATACATTCGTCAATCTCTTTTGCTGTATTGACCATTGTTTGTGAAAATGCAGTAGTTAAATAAGGCATTTCGGGTGGAGCAATGATATTTCCATTGGCATCTTTAGTCCCGCTAATCGGCTTGTCTACAAACCGGGCGAGAAGATTGTTGCCGCCTGAGCCAAAATAGTTTGATGAGTTGGCTGAGATTTTTGTGAAATTCCCGTACTGGTCATTATTGCCCCAATAACTCAAATCATGACATGTAGTGCAATAGTTATGAGTTCCGTTTGTATCTGAAACAGAAACTGACATAGTAACTTGGTCTATTCCATTTACCATGTAGTATTTGTCTTTGGATAGAGGGAAACCAGCAATGTGGTGGGTCTTATTAAAGCTGGTGTCACCGTTGCCTGGAATAACATCCAAGCCGGTTTTAATTTGCGTAATATAGGACGAGCGAATGAGTGGACCGTTGTCATGACAGGTCATACATGTTCGATTAGCTTCCCCAGTTGAATACCATCCTGTTTTCGTCGTGTACTTGGGCGATTTTATTAATCCAGATGTAGTGGTCTCTCTTATATCTTGGGATTCAGTATCGGATAATCCTCCCTGGTAAAAACATGTAGCGCCTGTAACGTTATTATGTTGGATTATCGCAACGTCACGGTAACGTACGGGCGAACTGTTGTTGCCTTTTCTGCGGCAATGTGCCAACACGTAACCTTGGAATGTGTTTGTAATCATCTGAAATTTGCTGCCAGGATCACATGATTGGCTCAGCTTGTTTGGGTGATCGCAGGTGCCGCCATAAGTGCTTGTACCTCCAGTCGTGGGCACTACGGTGCCGTGATCGCAGTTGAAATCTGGCACAATAAGACCAGTTTCCTTTTCGCATTGTTTTGCATACTCCTGTAAAGTTTCAGCTATTGAAAATGTGCTAAATGATACGAGACATAGTAACGTCCCACCCTTGACTAATGCTCTAAAATTCTTCACGCATTACGCTCCTGAATTAATAAAAGGGGCTAATTCCCCTTCGGTAATTTATCACATGATTTAATTTCATATAAGCGACTCTTGCTTGATGGTTATCCAAAGAGGCTGCGCCAAAAACTATTTCATCGCGAGCGAAGTATTTTTCAGGATGCGACGTTAGACGCCAACAGAATTAGTAAAATGATATGAGATAAAATTCGTTGTCTATATTTGCTTGGCTTGAGAGGATTTAATTTCTCGGAATTTCGTTAGATCACAAAAAAGGGGTTAGCGTAAAAAGCTAGCCCCTTCTGCGTTGCTTCGCAGGTAAGACCTGCGTTAATTAATCATGGAGTAATGCTGTTAACATCCACCAGATAGGGCTTAATGGCGGTGTACCATTTTTTTGCCATTCGAATGTAGCCGTTATCATTGGGATGTATGTTGTCGCCCAGTTCGCTGATCGGAAAGTCTTTGTATTGATCAACAAAAACAATATTTTTTCCTGCTTGAATGCGCGTATTTAGTACGGCTGGTATTTTCGCATTGTATTTAGGCACCTCCGCTATCGAGCCAGGTTTAATGTCAAGATTGAGTGGAATTATATTTGACACAACTATTAGAGCATCGGGCGATTTCGCAATAATATGGTCAAGCAGCGTACCTAGGCGCTTGTCGGCATTGGTAGGGTCTGAGCCGTACATATCGTTAGTGCCAATATGTAACAGGATAATGTTCGGTTTTACATTGAGAACACCGTTGTTTTGTATTCTGCTATCAATCTGCGCAATGGTTTCGCCACTATATCCTTCATGATTTTGTGGAAAAGCCACGCCAGCGACAGTTGGGGGGCCATTTTTCGGTGCGCCGCCAACGTAAGTAATATCCATACCGTCTACTACGGCTAAACGGAATAGCTCAACGCGATAGCCGCCACCTTTCGAGCTGGTCAAGCCAAAAGTAATAGAATCTCCTAAAGGTAGAATTTTACAGGCCGCATTAGTGGGGCAATATTTTGAAATCGCACCCGAAGAGGAGCTGCTGCTAGAAGAGCTGCTTGATGATGAGCTGCTGGAACTTGAGCTACTTGAGGAGCTGCTACCTGAGCTTGAGCTGGAAGAGCTTGAACTACTTGAAGAACTGGATGAAGAGCTACTGGAGCTGCTGGAGGAGGCATCACCGCCGCCACAGCCACTCAGCAGCAGGGAGCCTAAAAGCGTGATGTACAGCGCGGATAATCTGGAAGACTTACGCATGGTTGAGATCTCATTGTGGTTATATTTTTATGAAGTACTCAGGGCCCGCGAAGAGATTTCATCGCGGGACTAAGTTAGCTGTGCCGAGGTCAATAGTAATATTTATAGGCTTTTAATTATGAGAAGGCGGTCAACTTAAGTGATAAACGCGGCGGATATTTCCTGCGCATTTGAGCAATTATTCATCTGAGGATTTTAATTAATTCGCCGCAGAATCTATTGCCGAAACATCAATTTTTGCCGCGCCATTTGGTGGTTGAATGAGCCATATTTATCAGTGGCGATTGGGTTAAAGTGCGCTTGCCTATAAATATCCTTATGTCCGCTGCAGCACAGATTCATTACAACCGCAGCTTTTATCATGGGACAAAATCCTTTATTTGGGTGCGACCATGCCAGAGGGCCCTTCGATTGTTATTCTCAAAGAGCTAGCGCAAGAATTTGCCGGTAAAAAAATTCTCCATGTCTCTGGAAATAGCAAACTGGATTTAGCACGCTTAACGGGCGAATCAATCAGGTCCGTACGCAGCTGGGGCAAACATTTTTTAATCGAATTATCCGGGTTTTCGCTGCGCATTCATTTTCTTATGTTCGGCAGCTACACAATTAACGAGCGTAAAGAAAAGCCTCTGCGCTTGAGCTTGCAATTTAAAGATAAAAGTGAGCTTAACTTTTACAGTTGTGCAATTAAATATATTGAAGGCCAGCTCGACGACACCTACGATTGGAGCGCGGATGTGATGTCCGCCAGCTGGAATGCCGCCGCCGCACGAAAAAAACTGCGCGCGCAACCGCAAATGCTGGTATGCGATGCACTGTTGGATCAGGATATTTTTGCAGGTGTAGGTAATATTATAAAAAACGAGGTGCTGTTTCGCATTCGTGTTCACCCTCTGTCCACGCTTGGTGCGCTGCCAACCGCAAAATTAAACGCTATGGTTGAGCAGGCCCGAGTTTATAGTTTTGAATTTTTGGCTTGGAAAAAAGAATACACATTGCGCGAGCATTGGTTAGCACATACAAAACGTATTTGTCCTAGATGTAATAAGCCATTTGTAAAAGATTATTTAGGTAAAACTAACAGGCGGACATTTTATTGTGAGAAATGCCAGAAAAAATATCTACAGGATAATCTTAAGTAGATTAAGTTAACTGCCAAAACTTACGCTCTCCTACACAGGTTGAGTTATAGATCTTCCTTGCTGCGCCAATAAGCTACAAGCGCGTTGGCATGCCCATGCCCAATTGCATGTTCCGCCTTCAACCAGCTGACCATTTCCATGTGCTTAAGGCTTTTTTGCTCGCTTAGTAAATCAAACCAATGCTGCACTGGAAAACCGTATTTATTTTCGATCGATGGGAAATAAGATGCTGGGCCGGTAACTTTTGTATCACTGGGCATTTGTTGTTTCCATTAAAAAATAAGAAAGTTAAATTTGTTGCGCGGCTGTCTCTCACCTGAAGAAGCGGTTCGGCATTTAAATGTATTAAGCCTTATGCAGTTCAACCTGCATTGTGGAAAAATCTATGGGTGCGGACGTGTGCTGATGTATAGCTTTCCATGAGCTGCCGTTATTTTTTAATACAATTGTAATGCGATTATTTAACGAGCGAAGCTGCTGCCCCTCTTTTGACACTGCGGTGAAGGTAAGAAATGCATGGCCGCTTGCAAAGTCGCCCGCCGCATAGCCCTGTGCTTCATCTACACCAACAACAACTTTATCTTCGCCAAGTGAGCTGAACCACTGCAGCGTTAAGGCTCGCCATTGTGCAATGCCTTTGCTCTCCCAGGCCCCCCACATATCGAAAACGTGAATCTGCTCGTCATACAAGGCTACGAAAGCGTCTACATCTTTGCGATAAACGGCCGCTTTATAGGCCTGCAAAAATTCTGTAATAGGCTCAAGAGAATTGTTCATATTATGATTTCTCACTTATTAATGGAGAGATTTAAGCCGCTTAAGTATCGTGCATTGGGTTGAGATAACCGGCCTTTTAGCTTATAGCAATGTAAGACTTGAAGCTGCTGAGGCTTAGCTAACCGGCACATAAAGGTTGGCGGATATTAATTATATTTGCATTAACCGTAGTCGCAGCACGGGAGCGAAAGTATCCGGCAATAGGTTTTTGTCTAAACTGCCAGCGTGAAAAGACTGGCAAAAAATTATTAATATTCAGACCAAAAAAAGCCACTTATTTAAGTGGCTTAAGTATTTATTTCACTCGATTAAACTAATTGGCATTCATTTTAGGTTTAGACGTTAAACCTAAAATGCATTACATCACCGTCTGCCACGACATATTCCTTACCTTCCAGCCGCCATTTGCCTGCTTCTTTAGCGCCAGCTTCACCTTTAAATTGCACAAAATCTTTATAAGCAATTACTTCAGCACGAATAAAACCTTTTTCAAAATCCGTATGAATAACGGCGGCAGATTTTGGGGCGGTGGCGCCGATGGGAATGGTCCAGGCGCGCACTTCTTTTACACCGGCAGTGAAATAAGTTTGCAAGCCCAATAACTCGTAGCCAGCGCGAATAAGGCGATCAAGGCCCGGCTCAACCATGCCCATTTCTGCTAAAAATTCGGCTTTTTCGCTGTTGTCGAGTTCGGCTATTTCACTTTCTAATTTATTGCAAATAGGCACGACTATAGCGCCTTCAGCTTTTGCTATAGCGCGCACGGCGTCCAGATGCGGGTTATTTTCAAAGCCGTCCTCGTGTACATTGGCGATGTACATAGTGGGTTTTAATGTGAGCAGGTGTAACTCGCGCAATAGGGCCAACTCGTCTTTATCCAAGCCGAACGAGCGCAGGGGTTTGGCTTGGTCGAGATGGGGTTGCACTTTTTCTAATAAGGTTTTCATTGCCAGAGCTTGTTTGTCTTGGCCTTTGGCGGCTTTCGCGTAGCGAAAAAGCGCTTTGTCCAAAGATTCCAAATCACAGAGCGCAAGCTCGGTGTTGATCACTTCAATATCCGCCACAGGGTTTACGGTGTTGGCCACGTGAATCACGTTATCGTCATCAAAACAGCGCACGACGTGGGCAATGGCATCGGTTTCGCGGATGTTGGCTAAAAATTTATTGCCTAATCCTTCGCCTTTGGAAGCGCCTGCCACCAAGCCTGCGATGTCGACAAATTCCATCGTTGTGGCCAGTACCCGCTCTGGTTTAACTATGGCAGCTAGCGCGTCCAGCCGTGGATCGGGTACAGCGACCACTCCAGAGTTGGGCTCGATCGTACAGAAAGGAAAGTTCTCCGCGCCGATACCCGCCTGAGTTAAGGCGTTAAATAACGTGGATTTACCCACATTGGGTAGGCCGACGATGCCACATTTAAAACCCATGAGTTGCTCCTAAGATGCTGAGTGAAGGGTGCGAAGCGCTTTATCCCACTGGCCGCTGAACAGGTCCTCCCTGATTGCCAGTGCTTTTTCACTGGCATCTAGGGTGAGCTGAGCTTCGGCCTGGGGTGCGCGTTTAAGTACGTAATCTGCTACTTGCTTAGCTTGTCCGGGATGGCCAATGCCTAAGCGCAGGCGCATGAAATTCGGATTATTGCTAAGACTTGCAATGATATCGCGCAGGCCGTTGTGACCGCCGTGGCCGCCGCCTTGCTTAAGGCGAGCAATGCCCGGAGCCAAATCCAGCTCATCGTGAGCGACCAATATGGCCTCTGGAGGAATTTTATAAAACTGCGCCAGTGCGGCAACACTTTGCCCGCTGCGATTCATGTAAGTGGTGGGAATTAACAGGCGTAATTCGCCGTTGGGCAAACTCGCTCGGCCGCTAAGACCAAAGAATTTTGGGGTGCTGACTAGGGGGGTATTAAGACATTGGGCGAGACTTTCAACCCAATCGGCTCCCGCGTTGTGGCGGGTGCGGGCATAATCGGGGCCTGGATTTCCCAGGCCCACAATTAACTGTACAGGGGATGACATGATAGACCTCGCAGCCGCTGTACAGGCAGCTATTACTCGCCTTTGGGTTTGTGAATAGCGGCCACAGGTAAGTCGTGGTCGGCACCATGGTTCAATGCAACAGACTCAACACCTTTAGGCAGTTTTAAATCGGAAATATGCACGATTGAACCTACATCTACCTCGGCCAGGTCAACCTCAATGTACTCAGGCAAATCAGCCGGTAAGCAGAGGATTTCCAATTGCGTCATGCTGTGCGATACCACGCCACCACCGGTTTTAACACCTTTGGAAGACTCTTCATTAATGAAGTGTAAGGGCACGTTTACATGCAGTTTTTTGGTGGCTGATACGCGCTGGAAATCCGCATGCAGAATGTACGGCTTAGCTGGATGGCGTTGCAGAGCTTTCAAAATTACCAGCTCGGCCTTACCGCTAACGTTCAGGGTAATGATATGGGAATAAAAAGCTTCGTTTTCCAACTGTTTGACCAGGTCCTTGTGAGGAACTGATATGTTGGCTGGAGCTACGTCGCCGCCGTAAATAATGGCAGGAACTAAAGCTTCAAGGCGACGTAGGCGGCGGCTCGCACCTTTCCCTTGTACGTCACGGACGAATGCTTCTAAGGCAAAATTTTGGTTGGACATGGGTTCTCTCTTGCCCTTAATGGGCGTTTTACGCAGGGCTTTCGCGACCAGAAGGCCTGCGGGTTACATAATGCCGAAACCTCGGCGTGGATTTAAATGCTTGTTCTGCCGGGTTTTGCCCTAGCGGAACATCGCACTTAAAGATTCTTCATTGCTAATACGCCGCATGGCTTCGGCCAGCATGCCAGACAAGCTTAGTTGGCGGATACGCGGCTCGTTTTGCGCGGCGCAGCTTAAAGGGATTGAATCGGTAACGACTAACTCATCCAGCGGTGAGGCCACAATGCGCTCAAGGGCGGGGCCTGAGAGTACCGGGTGGGTACAGTAGGCGATGACTTTGTGTGCGCCGTGTTCTTTCAGCGCCACAGCGGCATTACATAGTGTGCCTGCGGTGTCCACCATATCATCCACTAATAAACAGGTGCGGCCATCCACTTCACCAATTAAATTCATCACCTCGGCCACGCCCACTGCGGGCCTACGTTTATCGATAATGGCAAGGTCAGTATTAAGTTGTTTAGCTACGGCGCGGGCGCGCACTACGCCGCCGATATCGGGCGACACTACTACGAGGTTTTCAAATTTTTGGTGCTCAATGTCGGATATGAGTACGGGTGAGCCGTAGACGTTATCTACCGGGACATCAAAAAAACCTTGGATTTGCTCAGCGTGTAGATCCACCGTTAATACGCGGTCTACTCCTGCAATGGCCATCATGTCGGCAACTACTTTGGCACTAATAGGTACGCGAGCAGAGCGCACGCGGCGGTCTTGGCGGGCGTACCCAAAGTAGGGAAGTACAGCGGTAATACGACCTGCGGAGGCGCGCCTTAAGGCGTCCACCATAAACAATAACTCCATGAGGTTATCGTTCGTAGGCACACAGGTTGATTGCATGACGAACACATCGCGTCCGCGCACGTTTTCGTTAATTTCAATGGAGATTTCGCCGTCTGAAAACTGCGATGAGGTGGCGTCCCCTAGCGGGATACCAAGCTTTTCAACAACCTTTTGCGCAAGCGCGATATTCGCGTTGCCACTGAAGACCATCAAATCTGCCACAAGGCCACCTATAAACTAAATAATGTGAATACGAGTTTGAGGGGCTTAGGGTGCGGGCAGATTTGGGAAAGTGGCTGGGGTGGCTGGATTCGAACCAACGCATGGCAGGATCAAAACCTGCTGCCTTACCGCTTGGCGACACCCCAATAGCATCATTGACATCTTCGGAGGTAGGAATGCAGTGGCGATTCGTTCACACCTTTGGCCCAAAAGCCATTCAGTTGTCCCGGTCGCTCAAGCAACACTCGCTCGGCCTGTTGTTGTGATGCAAAACCTGCAAACACACAACCGCCGGTTCCCGTGAGCTGTGCTGCGCTAAATTGCTTTAGCCAACCAACCGCATCCTTAACGCCGGGGATGAGCTTTTCAACCAATGGTTGACAGTCATTTCTCCCACCCTCCTCAAGGAAGGCGCGCATGGTAATGGGCGCGGAATCTCTTGTCAAACTCTCGTGGTTAAAAATTTGAGCCGTACTGACGTGGACATTCGGAGCCAATACCACAAACCACTGTTGTGGCAGCTCAATCGGGATGAGTTCATCACCTATGCCTTCAGCCCAGGCGCTCTGACCGCGCACAAATACCGGTACGTCGGCGCCTAGGCTGCGGCCTAGTTGGGCAAGTTCATGCAGACTTAGATTGAGCTGCCACAGATGATTAAGGCCGAGCAATGTCGTGGCGGCGTTAGAGCTGCCGCCCCCGATGCCACCGCCGATGGGCAGGCGTTTATGCAGCGTAAGCGTGGCGCCCAATGGGCAACCGGTGTGCGTTTTAAGCAGCTGCGCGGCTTTTATTACCAGGTTGTCTGCGTCTGCAACGCCAGGCAACGATTGTGTAAGGCGGATGACACCGTCGCTTGTAGCGGTTAACTCCAGCTCATCACCGTAATCGAGCAATTGAAACAGAGTTTGTAGTTCATGGTAGCCGTCGCTGCGGCGCCCCAAAATGTGCAGGAAGAGATTGAGTTTGGCGGGGCAGGGTAGGCGCAGCACGCTATTCGCCCGCCGCCGTCAATTGCCAATTTTTCATCACCATAACTACGCGCACTTGGTCGCGGCTGGCGATAAGTTTACCGGGCAGCATCCAGCCGTTAATTAGGCTGTAGGCGCTATAGTCAATCGTCCAGCCGAGCTGTTTTAGCTGCAGCAGTTGGCCGGTAGCGTCATCCTGCCGCGCCTCAATGGCGCCGGGGGCGGGAATTCCTTTTATCCAGTGTTGCAATTGGCTGATCGGCACCTGCCAGCCCGCCAGGCGCTGCATTAAATCTTCGGCGGATTCAGCACTATGAGTGCCGTCTTTAGCGCTTTCAAAAGTGACCAGTTTGCCCTCTTTGGTGAGGGTGACAGCGCCAAGGCCCATGGGGCCGTAAAAACGAATGGCGAAATTACCCCCTCGGTTCTGCCAGTCAAAATTGCCGCTTTCTTTATATTCCTTAACGCTCAAAGCAATTTTGCCTTCCGCCTGCCAAAAGCGTTTTTGCGCCAGCAGTTTAGGCTGCTCCTTTACAGCTACTGCAGGTTGTTGAGGAAGGCGACTACAGGCGGTAAGTACTAGGGCAATTAGGCCCAGGGTTAGATAGCGATAAAACATGGCGGGATTAGTCCAGGATAATATTCAAGCGTTTTAACGTACTGCGTAGAGGCTCGCTTTGCGGGTTTTGCGCGCGAATTTGCCGCCAAATAGTTTTTGCTGCGGATTTATCGCCTTTGCGCCATAGGGCTTCACCCAAGTGAGAGCCAATTTCTGGGTCGGGCAGGCGGTTATAGGCTTGGTTGAGAAGTTTAAGCGCGGGGGTAAGTTTGCCTTGCTGCAGATAAATCCAGCCGAGGCTATCAAGAATTGACGGGTCATCCGGTGCGAATTTTAATGCTTGTTCAACGAAGCCTTGAGCTTCGCTAAGGCGTGCAGGATCTTTAGAAATGCCGTAGCCCAGCGCATTAAGAGTCGCAGGATGATTCGGATTGGAGGCTAAAATTGTCCGCAAATCTACCTCGGCGGCAGCTTCATTGTTCAAACGGCTATAGAGTAACGCGCGGCCATAGAGCAGGTCAGCAGAGTTGGGATTGCTAACTAAAGCCCGGCTTAATAGGCCCACGCCTTCTTCGCCCCGGTTCAAGTCGGCGAGCAAGTTGGCCTTTAGCAGCGCTATGTTCTGCTGCGCTTGGGGCGGTAACTGGTTGCTGGCGCTGTCGAGCTGGGCTAAGGCTTCAGCACTGCGCCCGGTTTTTTGCAAAGCGAGAATTAATTGCCCTTGCGCCGGCAAATAGTCTGGGCCGGGCGGCACAGCTTTGAGCGCTTCAATAGCGCGCGCGTACTCGCCTTGCTGGTTGTAAATGCGCCCAAGGTAATAGTAGGCCGAGCTGCTATGGCGGGATTGTACGATCTTGTTAAATAGGGGTTCTGCTTCGGTGAGTTTATTTTGCTCAAGTAACACTAAGCCCATAGCCAGGTTTAGATCGCTGTCTTCCGGCGCTTCATTTAATAACACCGCTAGCTGTTGCTGGGCCTCAGGTAAATTATGGGAAGCGAGGCTTTTGGCGTATTGCAGACGCAAACGCTGATTGTCCGGCTGCAGCTCCAACAAACGCTTTATACGGGCATTGGCTTCATCTGTGCGGTTTAAACCCAGCAGCAGACGCGACTCTTGGCTGAGTAAACCTATGTCGTCGGCTTTAAGCTTTAAACCGCGGCGCGCCATCTCCAATGCTTCTTCAGGCTTATTCTGCCGCTGTAGCAGATAGCTGGCACCGAGTATTAATTCAGTTCTGCTGGGATAACGTTCGATTAATTGTTGGTACAGCGGTAGAAGCTCATTTACCAATTGCGGTGTGCCAGCAACGGATTGCTGCGCTGCGCGGGCGGCTAAAATATCCAGGCCGGATTCTTCACCCTGAGCGACTATATATTCAGCCTGGGTAAAAGCTTCTTTTAAACGGTTCGCTTGCAGTAATTCTGCAAGCGCAGCCTGGTGAGCCTCCAGAAGGTTTGGGCTTATTTCCACCCATAGCGAGCATAGGCTAAGTGCGGGCTCGCGCTGGTTAACAAACCGCGCTAAGCGACACGCCCGCGCCACCACTTCCGGGTCGCGGGTGGACTGAGCCTGCTGCTGATAGTTGCTCAGCATCACATCCAAGCGATTGCGATTACCGGCAACTTCCGCCACCAATAATGAGTAAAACGTCTCCGGTGCAAAGGCATTGTATTCACGAGGCGCGGCCGCAATGGGGGTTGGTGGCGGTGCTTCAGCAGGAGGTGCGACCGTCACTGGACGGTGGGCACAAGCGAGCAGGCTGAGGCTTAAGCCAATTAACCCGATAGGGCGCGCAAGGGAGTTTGTCATGGGTAAGTGAATCACGTTTTTAGGTTTGAATTCGGATTTAACAGTGATTAGGCATGAAAGGCGGCTAAGCCCGGCTAGGCGCAATCGGGCTTGCCGCCTATAATCCTGCTCCCGATCGTATTTTGCTGGAACACGCATCATAGACGGTGGGGGTTTAAGGTGCCAGGGCCTAAAGGCTTTGGTAAACATCCAATGGGACCTCCATGCGCCACCACTATTTGCTAATGCCATGACCTTATTCGCCCTGGGTATCAACCATACCACCGCTAGCGTGGATCTGCGGGAGGCTGTTGCGTTCAGTCCTGAGCAGCTACAACTTGCGTTGGTGCAAGCGCGTGAGCACCCAGCCCTCAAGGAATTGGCCATTCTCTCCACCTGCAATCGCACTGAGCTGTACGCCGATTTAGACGGTGACGGCGGCGTTTTATTGCAATGGCTCGCGCAATTTCACAGCGCCGATGCAAGCGCTTTAGCACACAGCCACTATCTGCGCCAGGGTATGGATGCTGCCCGCCACATGATGCAAGTGGCCAGCGGATTGGATTCTTTGGTGCTCGGTGAACCGCAGATTCTCGGACAGATGAAATCAGCTTATGCGTGTGCTGTAGAAGCCAAAAGTATTGGCAGCCAATTACACAACACATTTCACAAAGTATTTTCCGTCGCCAAACGCGTGCGCTCTGAAACCGCCATCGGTGAAAATCCCGTCTCCGTAGCCTACGCAGCGGTAAGCCTCGCCCAGCAAATATTTTCAGATTTAAAACAGGATACGGCGTTATTAATTGGCGCTGGCGAAACCATCGAATTGGTGGCGCGCCACTTAGTAGAAGCGGGCATTAAAAAAATTATCGTCGCCAACCGCACGCTGGTAAATGCAGTGGAATTGGCCAGCCAATTTAACGGCGATGCAATTTTATTATCTGAAATTCCAGAACATTTAGCCCGCGCCGATATTGTTATCGCCTCAACAGCCAGCCAGTTGCCCATTTTAGGTAAGGGTGCAGTGGAAGCGGCGTTAAAAAAACGCCGCCACAAACCTATTTTTATGGTCGATATCGCTGTGCCGCGCGATATAGAACCGCAGGTCGCTGATTTAGCCGATGTATTTTTATATACGGTGGACGATCTTAAAATTGTTATCGATGAAAACATGCGCTCGCGAGAGCAGGCAGCGGAAATTGCCCGCGAGATCATCGAAGAAAGTGTTATACACTACGAGCAAGAATTAAAAGCCCTCGACGCCAAAGATCTATTATTAGCCTACCGCCAAACGGTAGAAAGTGCCCGTGATGCAGAATTGAATAAAGCTCTTAAAGCGCTGCAGGCAGGCCAATCGGCTGAAGAAATCCTGCAAATGCTCGCTCGTAATCTGACGAATAAATTTCTACACAAACCCAGCGCGGCTTTAAAACAGGCCAGCAGCCAGGGCAATTACCAATTTTTAAATGATTTTCAAAATTTGTTGGACTTGTCGTTAGAAAAAGCCTTAGACAAACCCAGCGGAACACTCTCAAGCGAGCAAGAATGAAAGCCTCAATTTTAGAAAAACTCGACAGCCTCTCCGAGCGTTATGAAGAAGTCGGTGTATTACTTGGCGATGCAGGAATTATTGGCAACCAAAATAAATTCCGTGAACTCTCCAAGGAATACGCCGAATTAGAAGCTGTTGTTTTAACCTACCGCGACTACCGCAAAGTATTAAACGATCTTGCCGACGCTAAAGAAATGTTGCTTGATCCGGAAATGCGCACAATGGCTCAGGAGGAAGTCAACGCCACCGAAGCACTAATGCCCGCGCTGGAATTAGAATTACAAAAACTGCTATTGCCCAAAGATCCGCGCGATGGCAAAAACGTCTTTTTAGAAATTCGTGCGGGCACCGGCGGAGATGAAGCGGCGATATTTTCCGGCGATTTATTTCGTATGTATTCGCGTTACGCTGAAACACGCGGCTGGAAAGTAGAAATTATTTCTGAAAGCTTCGGTGAGCATGGCGGTTATAAAGAAATAATTTCCCGCGTTGTCGGCCAAGGGGTTTATTCGCAATTAAAATTCGAATCCGGTGCACATCGCGTGCAGCGCGTTCCCGCTACGGAGTCGCAAGGGCGTATTCATACATCCGCCTGTACAGTTGCGGTAATGCCCGAAGCCGATGAAGCAGACGAAATTGCTATTAATAAAGCCGATATTCGCGTGGACACGTTCCGTGCTAGTGGCGCAGGTGGTCAGCACGTCAACAAAACTGATTCGGCAATTCGCATTGTGCATATTCCCACTGGCATAGTGGTGGAATGTCAAGACGAGCGTAGCCAACATAAAAACCGCGCCAAAGCGATGAGCTTGCTGGCCACAAAATTAAATAATGCCGCTGACGAAAAAGCCGCTAAAGACATTAGCGACGAGCGCAAAACCTTAGTCGGCTCGGGCGATCGCTCCGAGCGCATCCGCACGTATAATTACCCGCAAGGCCGCGTAACTGATCACCGTATTAATTTAACTTTGTATAAATTAGATGAAGTTATGGAAGGCGGTGCGTTGGGTGATGTAATCGGACCATTGGTAAATGAATTTCAGGCGGATCAGTTGGCGTCATTGGGGGATTAGTTTTTCGGCTTTCGATGTCAGTAAAAAATGTGAAGCGCGTGCTAATTTAACTTTTTTTGGCAGCAAGGCACGCGGATTTGTGCGCCTATAGCTCAAATTGAGAATCGCTATGAAAAGTCACTTTTACGCCTATATCAGTAAATTACGTTGGCTGCGCCGCTGGGGTTTAAAGCGTAATACCGTAACCGAAAATGTTATGGAGCACAGTTGGGAAGTGGCCACGATTGCCCATGCTTTGGCGCTGATAAAAAATCGTTACTTTGGTGGCAATTTAGATGTGAATGCAATTGTGGTTGCGGCGATTTATCATGATTGCAGTGAGGTAATTACAGGTGATTTACCTTCCCCGATTAAATACCACACGCGGGAAATTACCAAAGCGTACAAAGCTATCGAGCGCCAAGCCGAGCAAGAATTATTAAACCTATTGCCTGAGGATTTACGCGAAGATTACCGCGCAGTGATTATTGAAGAGAATATTCCTGAGGACCAGCGTTTAATTATAAAGGCGGCGGATACTATTTCGGCGTATATAAAATGCCGCACCGAAATGGCTGCGGGCAACCGAGAATTTAGCAAAGCGGAAGAGACAGTAAAGGCACGCTTAACTAATTTTAATCAGCCAGAAGTACACTATTTTATTGATACATTTGTGGGCAGTTACGCGCTTACGCTAGATGAATTACTCAATTAGCTGAATTTACCCCAGCGCCATTCGCGCCGCCGGGGATAAATGTTTATAACACTATAGCGGCAATTTCATTAGCCAGGCTGCCGACATCGCGCACGCTGTGATTCGTGCGGTTCGACATAATCGAAATCACCACACCGTCGTCGCGATAAATACGAATATAGCTACGCGCTCCTGTCCAGCTGCCATCGTGATCCACTATGCGGCGCCCGCCCGAGGTGCCAACAAACCACGCCAAACCCGCATTGCTTTTACTGTTGACCGGTTTCCATAAACGGTTGTCGCGAGTGCTTGTGCTGACGATTTCACCGTTTAATAATTTTGCACCAAAGCGGGAAAGCTCATAAGCACTAGTTTCCACACCGCCGCCTAAAAACTTCCAACTATTATCTGAATACGAAGTTGGGCTATTGTCGTCGTTATAGGGAACGGCACGCTCGTAATTGGCAACCAAACTGGTGCCTGAAAACTGCACGCGCATGTCATTTAAATTATGCGGTTTAAATAATTCTGTGCTCAATAAACTGCTAATAGATTTACCTGTTGCACCTTCTAAAGCTGCCCCGACAAAAGTAAATCCAGCTGTAGAATAGCTATATTTATTGCCCGGCGTACAGCCACTCACCAGGCCGACGCTTTTAATATTATTTACCGCCGCCGCTGCGGTGGCGTAATGAGTAGTTTGGTTGGCTATAGCCGGCGTAGTGCCATAATGGGCGACACAGCCGGTATGGGATAGTAGCTGATCCACCGTATGCGTATGAAACGTTGCCAATCCAGTTACATAATTGCGCGTAGGATTGGATAAATCTAGGCTAAATACCTGGCCATTTTCTAAGCTTTGTTTTTCTTCCAATTTCGCAGCTAAGGTTCCACCAATAGTTTTTGATACGGAAGCTGCATTATAAATTGTCTCTGAATGCGCCCAGCGGCTATTGTTAATATCAGCATAACCAAAACCGCGTCGATAAATTGATTGGCCATTTTTCATGACGGCTACGGAAATACCCGGTAAGTCGTTGTCCTCTTGATAGGCTTGAATTGTTTCGTCCAGTTGAGTTTTTTTGCTGTAATTAAAACGCGCATCATTTTCTATCCAAACGCCACCGTAACGATCACCGTCATCAGTTTTGTAGCGTTCAAAATCGACTAAGCGATAACCCATATCGCGATATTGTCGCCATAGGTTCGCAAATGCGGTTTCAGTTCTTTCGGTGCGCACCTGCGAGGCGTAGCCGGGTTTCTTTTCCCAAATTGCCGCATAACGTGTATTCGAGCCTATTTGATAGGATTCAAAGTCCACTACCGTATAGCCTTGCGCACTTAATTCATCGACTTTTTGTTGATAGGTTTCCCGGCTCATGTCGCGCCATTGTGTCCAAGCCGTGTTATTTACATTTTGGTACCAAATAGCTGAATAACGTAAACCCGCTGAGGTTTGATACGCCTCCATATCCACTAAACGAAATCCATCATTGCGTTTTTGTGTATACAGATCACCATATTCTGTGCCGGTTAAATTGCGGTGGGACGACCAAGCAATATTCTCTTTATTTTGCACCCAAACACCGGCAAATAAAGTGTCGCTACCACTGGGGTAGGCGGCAATGGCAAGTGGCCTGTAGCCTTTATCTTTGTATTCGGTCCATTTGGTGGAATATTGTGCGCTGGTAAGGTTGCGGTGCTCGGCCCAGCCGCGATGGTCAGTATTTTCGCGCCAAACCATCGAATACCTTAAGCCTGATGCAGTGGTATAAGCATCTATGTCTTCTAGTAAGTATTTATCTTTGTATTGCTGAAAGTAATCGGCGAACTGCTCACTGGTTAAATCGCGAAAAGAAGCCCAACCTAAACCTTTTTGATCCTTTAATATTGTTGCTGATGCCTGCATGGCATAGATGGACATAAAAAGCATTACTAATAGGTATTTAATAGTGCGAAATTTTGTAAGCTGCGTATTCATGAGGGTAAACTCCTTAAGTGTTGAGTAGCGTTGCCAGTACACTATGTTTAGCCAGATTATTCAGTGATAAATTACCCAGACTATCCGCGCTCTTTTGAGCCGGTTACATCTTCGAGGCTGAATATTGAGGAGATTTTTAATTTTATTTAAAAATAAAAATTTGCGTGGGATTTGTGAGCGTTTAAGTGCGTAGATTTTTATCTGTTGCAGTATGTGGCTTTATTTCGAGTTGCTATCAAAAATTTTATAAGAGATGAATAATATGAGTTTGCAAAAGCATGCAGAGTTAATAAAAATACTTGAGGCTCGATTTGTAAAAAATGCAGCCCGCCATGAGGGTATCGATTGGCAAAACGTACACTCACGTTTAATTAACAGCGAGGATAAACTGCACATACTGAACGAAATGGAGCGCACCGGTGGCGAGCCGGATGTAATTGGGTTTGATAAAACCACGGGGGAGTTTATTTTTTGCGATTGTTCTCAAGAGAGCCCAACTGGGCGGCGCAGCCTTTGTTACGACAAGGTAGCGCTGGATGGGCGTAAAGAAAATAAACCTAAAGGCAATGCAGAAGAGGTGGCGGCAACAATGGGTGTGGAATTATTAAGCGAGTCGGATTATCGGGCATTACAAGAGCTCGGCGAATTCGATAAAAAAACTTCTAGCTGGATTAAAACACCTCCCGCCGTGAGAAAGCTCGGCGGGGCTTTATTTTGCGACCGCCGTTATGGCCAGGTTTTTACTTATCACAATGGTGCGGAATCTTATTATGCTGCGCGAGGTTTTCGCGGACAGTTAAAGGTGTAATTCGAGGCCGCTGACAGCCCACGGTTTGATCGCAGCGCCCATAGTGTTAAGTCGGTGAATAACTGGTTTTTATGGCTTCGTAAAGAAAATATTTTTTGTACAAGTTGGCATTATGGTTATAGGTTTGCACCGTTCGGAATGTGCAAAAAATACCAAATATATAATGAGTGATAAAGTCACAGACGGCATTATTAAGTGTACTAGTCGCGACCTAATCTGACACTTCGACTTGAAAGAAGAGAGTTACCGGTTTTGAATATGGGTGTCGAATCCTAAACAAAACCAAAAGGTAACTCTCATGCTACAGACTACCAATCCCATCATTAAACAT
>DATDJI010000047.1:0-41153 GCA_036520615.1 Cellvibrionaceae bacterium
ATCCAAACCCGCAGCCGCAGTCGCCCCATTAGCCCATACCAGCGGGCAGCCGTTCTAACATGCTGAATAGAAAAAATCCTCAGGACACCTTTCAGTCCATTTGGTCCGTATTTGTGCGCAAGCCCGTGGCCACAAGCTTAATCACCCTGGCTCTGGCTTTGCCCGGTTTGGTGTGTTTTAACCTATTGCCGATCAGCGCGCTGCCGATGGTGGATTTGCCAACAATCGGAGTGGAAGCGAGCCTGCCCGGTGCTGCACCAGAGATTGTCGCCTCCGCTCTGGCCACACCACTTGAGCGCGCCCTCGGGCGCATCAGCGGCGTAACCGAACTCACCTCCACTAGCTCGCAAGGGCAAACGCGCATTAGTGTGCAATTTGACTTAGATAAAGACATCAACGGCGCGGCTCGAGAAGTTCAAGCCGCCATCAATGCCGCCAATGCAGACTTGCCCAGCGGCATGATCAGCAAACCCAGCTATCGCAAATCCAATGCGTCCGGCGCGCCCATTATGATAGTGGCGCTAACCTCGACAACGATCACTCAGGAGCGCCTATACGATTTAGCCTTTTCCCGGTTGGGCCAAGCCATTTCACAGGTAACAGGCGTGGGCGATGTGGCAGTGAACGGCAGTTCGCTGCGGGCCATCCGCGTGGAGCTCGATCCGAACGCTTTAAACCAACGGGGAATTAGCCTTGAACAGGTGCGCAGCGCTATCGCAAGCGCCAATCCCAATCGTCCCACCGGGGTTATAGAAGGCAGCCAGCAACGCTGGCAAGTGGCGGTGAATGATCAAGTTCGTGAGGCTGCCGACCTACGCAATTTAATTATTCATGAAAGCAACGGCCAAACGGTGCGGCTGAGTGATGTAGCCCGCGTGGAGGATTCAGTTCAGGAGCGGCGCAACGCGGGCACCTCCGGCGGCGTACCGGCTGTGTTACTGGTGATTTTTGGCGAGCCTGGAGCGAACGTAGTCGCCACCGCCGATAGTGTGAAAGCGCTGTTACCCGGTTTACAAAAAACCCTTCCAGCCGCGGTGGATATGGAAGTCGTCATAGATCGCACCGGCACCGTACGCAAAAGCCTGGAGGATATAGAACACACTTTGCTGATTGCTCTGGCCCTTGTGGTATTAGTCACCTATTTATTTCTGCGCGATTTGCGCGCGACATTAATCCCCATGATCGCTATCCCTGTGACTCTTTCCGCCACGTTGGTAGTGATTTATCTATGTGGTTTTAGCCTTAATAATTTGTCATTGATGGCGGTCATCATCGCCACCAGCTTTGTGGTCGATGACGCCATCGTCATGGTGGAAAACGCCAGCCACCATATTCAAAAAGGCCTCACTCCAATGGCCGCCGCCGTGCAGAGCCTGCGCGAACAGGGGTTTACGTTACTAGCGATGAATCTGGCTCTAGTGGCAGTTTTTACTCCACTGATTTTTATGGGCGGCGCCTTAGGCAGATTATTCCGGGAGTTCTCCGTAACCCTCGCTGCGGCCGTGTTTATTTCTTTGCTCGTGACGTTAATCAGCACGCCGATGCTCTGCGCTCGACTGCTTAAGCCTCGCACATCCGAAGGATTACCAGCGGCAAATCCGCTCAGCGCGATTTCTTTGCGCACCCTATATGCTCGCAGTTTGCATGCCTGCCTTAGCCATAAGCCATGGGTGTTAGTAGCATTTGCGGCGTCGATCGGCTTAAGCCTGCAGCTCTACCAGATGATTCCTAAAGGCTTTTTTCCCCAGCAGGACACAGGCCGCTTAAACGGCCAGATTCAAACCGAGCAAAGTATTTCTTTTACAGAAGCGCGACGGCGAATTGTGCAATTAATGGATATTGTCGGCCAGGACCCAGCGATTGATTCCTACTACGAATTTACCGGCGGCCGAGGCGGCGGCACCGCCAATACCGGCTCTTTTTATGCTCGGCTCAAACCCATGGAAGAGCGTGGCGTAAGCGCTCAAGCAGTGGCCAATCGGCTGCGCGCAAAACTTAACCAGGTGCCCGGTGCCAACCTTTTTGTAAGTCCGCCGCAGGATCTTAACTTCGGTGCCCGCATCAGCTCCGGCGCTTACCAGTACAGCCTGCTTGCTGATGACGTGGATCAATTACGGCTCTGGGCGCCGCGCGTTCGCACAGCCTTAAGCAAGTTGCCCGAACTTACAGATCTGAATACAGACTACCAAGATCGTGGATTACAGCTGTATCTAAACATCGATAAAGACGCAGCGGCCCGTTTAGGTGTGTCCACTAGCCAAATCGATGCAGCACTTAATACCGCCTTCGGCCAGCGTGTGGTAACAACACTTTATGAACCCCTAAACCAGTATTTTGTCGTGGTGAATCTCGCGCAAGCCTTCACTCAAACACCCCAGGCGCTGGAACAAATTTACGTGCCCGATGCCCAACAGCAGTTAATTCCATTGGCAAGCTTTGCCCGCTGGGAAACCCGCAACACGCCGCTGAGCATTAATCATCAGGAACAATTTGCCGCCGTCACCTTGTCATTTAATCTTGCGGCCAACGTATCTCTCGACCAGGCCACAAGTGCTATTGAGCACGCTTTTAATAATCTGCAGCCACCTGCAAATCTTACCGCCCGCTTTGCAGGCACGGCGAAAGTTTTTCAGCAATCTCTAGCGAGCCAACCCTGGCTAATTATGTGCGCGCTCTTAGCTGTTTACCTCGTTTTAGGCATGTTGTACGAAAGCACGCTACACCCGCTCACTATTTTGTCGAGCTTACCGGCGGCAGGTTTTGGTGCCTTAATAGCGCTGAAAATCACCGGTACAGAATTTACGTTAATCGCCTTAATCGGCATTATTTTGGTCATCGGTATAGTGCTTAAAAACGCCATTATCATGATTAACTGCGCGTTACAGTTGGAGCAGAGGGAAAATCTCGCCAGCGATAAGGCAATTTACCAGGCCTGCTTGCTGCGTTTGCGGCCTATATTAATGACTAGCGTCGCAGCCATTTTAGGCGCCCTGCCCTTAGCTCTAGGCACCGGCGACGGCGCAGAAATCCGCCAACCGCTGGGAATCACTATTGTTGGCGGGCTAATCGTAGGCCAGTGTTTAACCCTCTACACCACTCCGGTCATTTACCTGTATTTACAAACTCTACGCAGGCGACTAGCGGGAGTTAGCTACGCACCAAGCCTTGGCAAAGAAGCTTAACTTCCGCGTGCGGCGACCATAATGGGGAATTATTTTCTCGAAAGATTGAGGTGACATAATTAATTATGTCCATATCGATGGGTATCAAATAGATCGCTTGGGCAGAGCTTTGCAGCTGTTTGTTTTTAGTTATTTTCTTAAATCAATTTACGCTTTTCTAAAACTGATCTGTGCTTTGCTTAATTTGAATGAGCTCCCTAGATGAAACAAAGCGCAACCAAGGAACGCACCGTGATTACACTGCACCACTCAATTCATTTTTAGAAAACGCCGACTGTGTATTTCAACAGCCGCAACGTAAATTAGAAATATAGGCAGTTTTTTACGGATTCAAAATTCGCAAAGCAAATTAATACATCCTAACGATACACTTAGATGACAACAGGCGAATCTCTAAGCCGCCTGCTGCTGCACAGCTGTCTGTTGCTGTACAATAATGCCATTTTGCAAAATCAACGCTTCTCCTGAATTTAAACTCACCCAGGGTTCGTTATGCGTTAAGGGTTTGGTGGATAAAAGCACCATACGATCATCCTGCGAATTTACCGCATTTAAATCCAACGTAATATCCAAGTCCACCAAGCGCGCCTGAGCAAATGGGTATTGACGTTGTAGATAACTTAAATGTGTTGAGCAAAACGCAAATAACCAATTGCCGTTGGAAATTAATACATTAAATACGCCTTCGGCAGCTATTTCCTGGCAGAGCCGATGCAACAGCGCAAACAAACATGAAGGTACTTCTGCCTGCAATTGATCTTGCGTTAGCCGCGCTTGCGCCTGTTGTAAAATCCAGCAAAATGCCTTTTCACTATCCGTATCGCCAACGGGCAAAAATGCGCCGTTTAAATTCGGCGCATAAGTCGGCAAGTGGCCATTGTGGGCAAATACCCACGACTGCCCGGCAATAGTGCGCACAAACGGGTGACAATTACGCTCGCTTACATCGCCTACAGTAGCTTTGCGGATATGCGCGAGCACCGTATCAGACTTGATTTTTTCTTGCTGCAACTGAGTCGTCAGCGGCGAATGCGCTGCTGGATTTGCATCTGTATACACCTGCCATCGCGCCTGGCGGAAAAATCCTATGCCCCAGCCATCTTTATGCTCATCAGTCTTCCCACCTCGCGCGGTAAATCCTTGCAGGGAAAAATCAATGTTCGCAGGACTCTGGCAACTCATACCTAACAATTGACACATAACCTTATACACCAAAGATCTAAATTCGCCCCAGAGGGCTATTCACTCAGACAAGAAATAACTGTGCCAACCCAAAATTAACATGAAGACAAAAATGCTTTCGCTTAAAAATCCTCGCCTTCTAAAACCGCACATGAGCTCCTGCACAGCAGTGTTTTAGTAGTATTACTAATGTTCGATGCATGGCATTTAGTCGGAAAAACTCACCCTATTTGGTTAGCCAAAGGCTATAAAGGGCAAATGGCAGCGCATAAATGTACAGAAAAAACCGCACATTTACGTTAAAAGCTCAATTTGGTGCGCCAAATTAATCATCTAACACCGCAGCAACTGGTGAATTTCACACAGTGCATTTTGCATATAAGAATATGTCTTTATATTATTTCCCTTGTTTAACCAGCCTGACTATATTTCGCTAAAGCCTATTCACGCAGAGGAAATTGTATGTCAGTGGTGCATCTTAACTCCGTTAAAACTCCTGATGTAGCAACAGCACAGGCACAGCCAGATGCATTATCAGATGCTGCACTTACCCATGCTCGATCAGAAGCCGCCGCATTAAATCTTGCCTACGCAGGCGGTGTATCACCGGAGGATGCTTGGCGGCTATTTACCGGTGGCAAAGCCCATATCGTAGATGTACGCGCTATTGAAGAGCGCAAGTTCGTCGGCCATGTCCCCAATACATTACATGTCGCCTGGCAAACCGGCCCTGCATTAATCAAAAATCCGCGCTTTTTACGCGAATTAGAACAAAAACTTGCTAAAGATGTAGTGATTTTATTTTTATGCCGCAGCGGTAAGCGCTCAGCCGCCGCAGCCGAAGCGGCAAGTAAAGCGGGTTTTACTGCAGCATTTAATATTCGCGAAGGTTTCGAAGGTGATTTAGACGGCAATCAACAACGCGGCTCTAACGGGTGGCGCACTAAAAATCTCCCTTGGATTCAAGATTAAATCTTTTTTACAAAACTAGTGCGGCGAATTTTAATGGCGCAAGTGTATAGCTCATTAAATTAGAAAAGGCCTCAGTAATAGCATTTTTAATTCGTCGCGGGCAGCCCCGCGATGCAACCACATGAACATACGCGTAGATTTTTTAAAAAACTAATTTATAGGCTCGTGTAAAAATCTTCAAAAGTGCAGCGCTAATTCACAAGCGCTGGAGTAAAAGAATATTTGCCGGGCCGCCTAAATTAAAACTATATAGGCGAAAGCAGTTGTTTAAGCTTCCCTATAAATAAAATGATGTTGAGACACCCATGGCTGTAAACGTACCTAACCACGAATTGCAAAAAGGCCATTGGCCTATTGATCAAATAGTGCAAGAATTACGCGAAGCGCGCAGTCTTTGGCGCAGCCTCGCAGGACGGTCTCAGGAATTGGGGCAACGGGATTTACCTTCTAGAGAAGCGCTGGAAATAATTGTTGAACAACTATGTGGTGCGCTATTCCCGTTGCGCTTAGGTCCACCGGATTTGCGCGAAACAACCGAAGATTTTTATGTCGGTCACACACTAGATGTAGCGCTTAATGATTTATGGCAACAGGTGTTATTGGAATTGCGTTTTTACCACCGCAACACTCATCACCAACGCAACGCTAACCACACTGCTCTTAACAGCGAATTAGAAGTTAAATCCAGTAGCATAGTGCACCAATTTGCATTAAAGCTACCGGAACTTCGTCGCCTGTTAGATATGGATGTACAAGCCGCTTTTAATGGCGATCCGGCCGCGCGTTCTTTTGACGAAGTATTACTCTGCTACCCAGGTATCACAGCAATTATTCATCACCGCTTAGCCCACGAACTCTATCGTTTAGATTTACCGTTGCTCGCGCGTATCCTGGCAGAATTAGCCCATTCCCGTACCGGTATTGATATTCACCCGGGCGCACAAATAGGTGCCGGGTTTTTTATTGATCATGGTACCGGCGTTGTCATTGGAGAGACCGCCATTATAGGTTCACGGGTTCGCTTATATCAGGCAGTTACACTCGGCGCAAAACGATTTCCTGTCGATGCTCAAGGCAGTTTAGAAAAAGGCCTGCCCCGGCATCCAATCGTTGAGGATGACGTAGTTATTTATGCAGGCGCAACTATTTTAGGGCGAATTACTATAGGCGCAGGCTCAATAATTGGCGGTAATGTGTGGGTCACGCGCACTGTTGCACCGGGCAGTCAGGTTACGCAGGCCAATTCTCAACAACTGCTGTGTGAAGCCACCGATGAACAAATCTAATGAACCTATCACACAGGCCTTCGGGCAAAAAATTCGCGCAACTCGCAAATCATTTGGTTGGTCTCAAGAAGCTTTAGCTCATCGAGCAGGTTTAAATCGTTCGTATCTAGGGCAAATTGAACGCGGTGAAACTCTTGTTTCTATTGTCACAATAGAAAAATTAGCTCGCGCCTTTCGTCAATCGTTAAGCATTTTATTGTCAGAATTGCCGGAAAAAGATCTGAGTGACAGTCCGGAAACTGCAGAGGCAGCATCTTCATTACACAATTGTCCACCCGTCTACGGCATTCGATATTTATCAATACCGGAACACGAATAGATGTTTAAATATCACCAGTTACTGTTTAAAAATCAAAAAATATTTGTGAGAATTGTATTTTTGACGGCTATAGACGGTTGAGCCAAACTCACTCGCTACTTGATCATAGCGCCGCGCTCATGAGGTATCAGCTGTGAGGTTTCGATATAATTCCCGCTTTAAACTGCCTTTTATTTACGACCTGCTATTTCTGATACCTAAGCGCTAGCCGCGATGAGATAAATTAAATTTTTAACACATCCAGCGTAGCTCCAACTAATTCCATACCTTTTAACTACTTCAGTGCAGTGATAATTTGCTTCACTAAAAGTGATTTTTGACATAACAACAAATACATTTGCTAAAATTGGAATGCCGCTATGAGTAATGATCCAGAAATACAGTTAGCACTGGGCGATCAAGCCGCCCGGCAACTCGCTAACGCCACTAAAACTACACCTCAATTATCTACGATTTCACCGCGCTGGCTCGTGCATATGTTGCAATGGCTTCCCGTTGAAGCCGGTATTTTTCGTTTAAACCGGGTTAAAAATCCCACACGCGTAACCGTTACTTGCTCAAGCCGAGACGAAGCTGAAATAACGCCAACATTTGTCGACTACGAAGAAAACCCAAGAGAATATTTTCTCAATGCTGTAACCAGCGTAGTAGATGTGCACACTCGCGTTTCAGATTTATATAACAGCCCTCACGATCAAATCAAAGAACAATTACGCTTAACAGTTGAAACTATTAAAGAGCGGCAGGAAAGCGAATTAATAAATAACAAAGAATACGGATTATTAGCGAACGTTGATGATGCACAACGCATTAGTACCCTTACCGGTGCACCCACACCGGATGACTTAGATGAATTGATTACCAAAGTATGGAAAGAACCTGGCTTTTTCCTCACTCACCCTTTGGCTATTGCAGCGTTCGGACGCGAATGCACGCGTCGTGGAGTGCCACCACCAACTGTAAGTTTATTTGGTTCGCAATTTTTAACCTGGCGCGGCATTCCGATTATTCCTTCGGAAAAAGTACCCGTGGATGAAAATGGTAAAACTAAAATTTTATTGCTACGTGTAGGTGAAAAACGCCAAGGTGTAGTTGGACTTTATCAACCAGGCTTAGCCGGTGAACAAAGCCCAGGGCTTGCCATTCGCTTTATGGGTATTGGCCGCAATGCTATCGCCTCTTATTTAATTTCCCTCTATTGTTCATTAGCAGTATTAACTGAAGATGCTTTGGCGGTTTTAGACGACGTTGACGTAAGTAAATATCATGACTATCCAGATACCTACAAAGCTTAATTCGCCGGTGGATATTGCCGATCTTGCTACTTTGGCCAACGCGTTTTTTCGCGCGTTGCCCGGGGATACAATAGATAGTGCGTTGCCTATCCACGCTCAAACGGTCGCGTCCTCACCTGTGCAATCATTATTACCAGCCCAATCGCCAACTCAATCAATAGCGCCGCAATCTATACCGCCACAACCATCAAACGCAGTTGAACCATTCGGTTTTTACGGCGGTGTATCACCGCAAGCATTTGGTTTACCCACTGAGGCACAGCTGCGCGATTTATTAATAGACGAGCCTCATTACGGGCGCGGCTTAATTGGTCAGGCGCCAAGTACAGCACCGCCGTTAAATTTATCTAGCTTGCCTGCAAGTAGCCAAGATCCTTTTGTGCAGCCGGGATTAAAACCGCAACAAGCAACGGGCGCCTATTATTTTTTATCTGAAACTGGCCCCTGGTCTAACGCTTTGCTAAAAACCGATGAAAGCGGTCAACATTCAAATTCAACGTTGGACGTAAATGCAATTCGCCGGGATTTTCCTATATTAACAGAGCGCGTTAATGGTAAACCTTTGGTCTGGTTTGATAACGCAGCTACCACACAGAAACCACAGGTGGTGATGGATCGACTAAATTATTTTTATCGCCACGAGAACTCTAATATTCATCGCGCCGCGCACGAATTAGCGGCTCGCGCTACGGATGCATACGAAAACGCCCGCCAAACCGTGGCAGATTTTTTAGGCGCAGCCTCTAGCGAAGAAATTATATTTTTACGAGGTGCTACCGAAGCCATTAACTTATTGGCCAACACTTTTGGTGAGCAATGTGTGCAAGCAGGCGATGACATTATCGTTTCGCAATTAGAACATCACGCCAATATTGTTCCCTGGCATAATTTGGCTACACGTAAAGGTGCGCACTTAAAAGTCATTCCGGTGGATGATTCCGGTCAATTACAACTGAGCGCCCTGCGCAATTTAATTGGCCCGCGCACGAAATTAATAGCCGTAACTCAAGTATCCAATGCCTTAGGTACAGTAACGCCAATTAACGAAATCATTCAAATCGCTCACCAAGCAGGTGTGCCTGTTATGGTGGATGGCGCCCAAGCTGTATCCCATATGCAGGTCAACGTGCAGGCACTGGATGCGGATTTTTACGTATTTTCTGGCCATAAAGTATTTGGTCCCACGGGCATCGGCGTGTTGTATGGAAAATCCCGCTGGTTACAACAAATACCGCATTGGCAAGGTGGCGGGAATATGATTGCCGATGTTACATTTGAAAAAATAACCTACCAGCAAGCGCCAAATAAATTTGAAGCTGGCACGGGCAATATAGCCGATGCAGTGGGTCTTGCAGCAGCTATAGATTATGTTAATTCTATTGGATTAAATGCTATTCATGCCTATGAGCATGAGCTATTAACCTATGCAACTGCAGGTTTACGCAACATTCCAGGCCTTCGATTAATTGGCACCGCTACACAAAAAGCCAGTGTTGCCTCATTTGTATTAGCGGGCTATGCAAACGAACAGGTAGGAAAACAGCTCAATGAAGAAGGAATAGCCGTACGTTCAGGGCACCATTGCGCGCAACCTATTTTGCGTCGCATGGGAGTTGAAACTTGCGTGCGCCCGTCGCTAGCGTTTTATAACACTTTTGATGAAATAGACCGCATGCTCAGTGTGCTGAGTCGTTTGGCTGGCAAAAATCGACTTTATTAGTTAAAAATAGCCTCGTCTATAGGGTCCAGGCAATGGACCCTACTATTATTAAGTGCGCAAAGCGCGTCAATAAAATTGCTTTACCTAATCTCCATAGTTAATTTGGCCGAACGGCCGATGCAAAATATCTCGTTTATTAAATATAAATTCCCCAATACCCACTCTGGAAAACGTAGGCGTAAACTCTCGCTAGGCGCGGCCTGCTAGGCGAATTTCAAAAAGCGGATAATTTTTGTATAGAAATTCTCAGGAAGTCTACTAAAGCAGGACAGTCGCCGAGTTCACATACAGTAAATGCGCTTTTTATATTGAAGCACGTGGGCAAGTGCGGTAATTTTCTAGCGTTTCTCGAGCAAGCTATAATCCGCATTTTACCCGATGTAGCGCTTCTTAATATCTAAAAAATCCGGCAGCATAAATGCTTATGACGCAGCCAGAACCTCACCGATAAGTATCTGCAAAAAATCTAATGCTCCTATTTTGACAAAATTAGTGCAACTTAATCTCTTATTTATTCGTGCCGCGCATTTAATACTGAACTGCTAAAGCGGACGGCAATGATGGCATTCATAATAGACTGCATGCACAAAATAAAAGCTATCGGTGATTTCTCTGTCCCGTCCGCCACAAATCTATCCATTGCAACATACAAAATATTCACAGACATCAAGTACCTCTAAATTAAAAAACATTCAATATTTATAACCATCAGTACTTTGCACATCCCCGCATTTTAAAATTATGGCTGCCTGTCAAAATTTTAATCCCCGAATAAATTTAAAAACAACAACAGACCAACGCAATCAACACTCAGAATTAATAATTAATTTTATCAAAAATACAATCCACAGAAGCGCCACTAAAGCCGCGCATCTATATGGCCGCTTAGTGATTGAATTTGGTCGATCAATTGCGCATTTTGAGCATGCTGCTCAAATCTCCGCAAATCTACTGCGCCAAATTCAACAACTGCGGTGAAGCGATAAGTAAATTCAGTTAAAAAACCCATAAAACCGCTAAAAAATAGCGTAATGAAGCTGGCACGATAGCTGCAAAACCACTGGAAATGACAGCGACGCCCAAATGCTACCGTGCACTCCCCATCGCTTTTGTTCAACCAGTACACCACGATTTGTGTTAAACCCCCGTTAACCGGGAAGGAATTTTTTATGAGTGCCAGAGCCTATGCAGAACCCTATGCACAAAGACGCCATGCGCGACATCTGCAACGCCAACAACTTGTATTAGTAACAAAACCCGCCAAAAAGGCGGAAATTATTCCGTTAATTCCGCAGCAATTTAAGCACGGAAAATCTATAGAACTGATTTACCCAAGATATTCTCGGCTAAAAATTGGACTGTTATTGGGGTTAGTTGTGGGTCTTCATTTAGTGGCATTTCACTATTTTCACGGCAAACCTGTTCCGCCAGAAATCAAAAAAATAGCCACTCCGCCGATAAAAGTTGAACGTTACATACCACCAGAAATTCCACCGCAAGTAATACAACCGGAGCCACCCAAACCGCAACCTAAAGAACCGCCTAAACCAGTAAAACCAAAGCCAGCTAAACCGCCTGTAGAACATGTAAATCCTAACGTAGTTGAGGAACGTGTAGCGCCTCCAGCCCCGGAAACGCCCGCGCCGGTAAAAGCGACTGGCCCGTCGGCTGATGCCGGTTATTTAAATAATCCGGCGCCTACTTATCCAGAACTTGCTCAAGAACGCGGCTGGGAAGGCTCCGTGTTACTAACTGTGGTAGTGCTTCCCAATGGCAAGCCAAAAACCGTTGAGGTCAAACAATCTAGCGGCCGTAAAGTATTAGACGACGCTGCTATTGCCACTGTTAAGAACTGGAGTTTTGTGCCTGCTAAATTAGGTAACGAGACCGTCGAAGCTTCTGTAGAAGTTCCTATAGATTTTCGCCTCGCCAACAACTAATCCTTTATTTTCTATTTAATTGCACGAGAGAACTTTATGTCTGAATTATATCAACACATCGTAGAATGGACGCTTTGGGCGCTGATTGCATTTTCCTTGGCAACATGGACACTGATTTTAGCCAAAGGTGTACAACACTTTTTAATCGGTCGTCAAAACAGAATATTTACCAAAGCATTTTGGCGCGCTGCAGATTTAAATGCAGCTGCAGCTCTGGAAAAATATGTAGGCCCAACAGCGCGCCTGGCCGCAATTGGATTTAGCACGTTGCATAATGCGGATGCACACACCGCCAGTAATTTGGAAACCAGCTGGGATCGACAAGATTTGCTTGAACGGCACTTGCGCCAACAAATCCAAAAAGAGCGTCGCTCGCTTGAAAGTGGCTTAGCTGTATTGGCATCAGTAGGCAGCACCGCTCCGTTTGTTGGCTTATTTGGTACTGTATTTGGCATCATCATGGCGCTCACCGCGATCTCCAGTAAATCTTCTGCCAGTATTGAAGTTGTAGCAGGCCCAATCGGTGAAGCTTTAGTGGCGACGGGCGTCGGTATTGCAGTAGCGGTACCTGCTGTACTGTCCTACAACTTCTTTTTGCGCCGATTAAAATTAATTGCCGCTGATTTGGACGACTTTGCAACTGATTTTATTACGCTGGTACAAAAATCTGGCTTTCGCATACAGGTTCCCGCAGCCGCTAAATCAACCACCCCTAGTCGTCAGGAAAAATCTCCAACTAAACTCGATGTGGTCCAAGAGGTACTTGCATAATGGCTATTTCAACAAGCAGCGGCGATAGTGAAGAAGTATTCGGTGAAATTAACGTAACGCCATTAGTGGATGTAATGCTGGTGTTGTTGGTGACATTTATTATCACCGCGCCCATGCTTACTAATACAATCAATGTTAACTTACCGGAAACTCAGCCGACTTTGTCACAAAAAGAACCGGAAAAACCCACGGTTATTAGCGTCGATGAAGCCGGGCAAGTGTATATCGATAAACAGCCTTTTGCCGTTGACGCATTAGAGGCTGATTTAACAGCCAAAAAAACTATTAATCCTGAAATACGCCTTAATTTAAATGCCGATGAAAAGGTTCCATACGGCGTAATTGCCAAGGTTATGGCCGCAATTGAACGCTCTGGGATCGATCGATTATCATTTGTTACGGAAAACCAAACCCAGTAAAGGCAAGCTGGATATAAAAGAGTTCTTTAGCGTCTTTTATATCCAGAAATATCCATTTACTATGCAAAAATATCTGTATTGAAGAATGCCATCTTATTAAAATAATAAACTACACTACCGCCTTTTCATCAAACCTTGAGGAAACCATCCATGCAATTAAGCACCACCAAATCATTAAGAACTTTGAAACTTATCAGCGGAGCAGCATTACTTGCCCTAAGCGGGCAAATTTTCGCCGCCGATCCTGCACCTGCAGATAAGCCCGACGCATCCAAAGGTCCCAACCCAGCGAAGCAAGCTATTAAATTACGTCAGGCCACGTTTACGTTAATCGCTAGCAATTTCAAACTAATTGGCGATGTATTACAGGATAAAGCGCCATATGATGCAGCCGAAATAGCCAAACGCGCCAAACGAGTAGCATTTTTAACTGAATTTTTAGATGGCACTTTTCCAGATGTTTCTAATTTGGGAGAGCCCGATACCAAGGCAAAGTCTGAAGTTTGGAGCAAAAGCGACGACTTTCAAAAACGCGTAAAGGATTTTAAAGAACACGCCAACGCTCTGGCGACTTTAGTGACTAAAGACAACACCAATTCAGCGGCATTTAAGTCAGCAGCGGAAGCCGTAGCTAAAGATTGTAAAGGTTGCCACGACAACTATAAAGTTAAATAGGTTGTATAAGTCAAATAGGTCTGCAGCGCACAGACCTAGATAAAAATGCCTTGAATCTACATACGTTTATGTAGATTGTATGCAGGTTCAAGGCATTAATTCCGCAGTACACAACTCCCCACTCTATTACCGGGTAATCGAAACGTCTTTTCGTTAGATAGCCAACCTCTTAGCCAATACAGAGGTGAGCCTTATTCCAAGGCAGCAACATAGTCTTTGAACATTATCCAACAGGCCTATAATTACGGTCGCTGCTTTACTCAATTCAACCAAGGTCAACCACACGACCAATCGAGTACAGTATTCGACTGATACAGGTATTTATTAAATTTAAGGTATTTTATGTCCACACCCTCAACATCCGAATCTGAACATTCTTCTCGCACGATAAATGTATGGGATTTGCCCGTGAGAATTTTCCATTGGTTATTGGTGCTTAGTTTTATCGGCGCCTTTGTTACCAACTGGTTAGGTGTACGTTATTTTAAATACCACGCATGGTGCGGCTACAGTATCTTAATCCTAGTGGCGTTTCGAATTTTGTGGGGATTTGTAGGCACTTATTATGCGCAGTTTTGGCATTTCATACCGGGGATAACAAGCCTTAAAACCTATATTCAAACTGCAATAAAGCGCCGCGGCAAACCCCACGCCGGACATAACCCTATGGGTGCATTGATGGTAGTACTTTTACTTGTGGTACTGGGCGTACAAGCGATAACCGGCTTGTATTCGAACGATGAAATATCCAATATAGGTCCTTTTTATGGGTATGTTAGCAACGAATTAAGCCTTAAATTGACCGGCATTCATAAAGGCCTCGCCTACTGGATTTTAGCCGCAGTAATCGCTCATATAGGCGCTGTATTAATACATGTAAAATTTAAACGTGAGCCGCTAATTAAAGCGATGTACAACGGGAAAAAGCCCGTGCAGAAGAGCGATGACAATTTGATCTCAATTCAGAGTTCCAAATCGATTTTAGCTTTAGTTATAGTCGCCGCATTAGTCGGTTTATTAGCTTGGTTAATCGCCATAGCCCCCGAAGCTTCGCTTGAATTTTAGCATTTCTATTTTAAAAAAAGCAGCGACCTGAGCGTCGAATAAATTTTGGCATATTAATTTTTTATAAAAAATCCTATAAATCGATACAGTTGAATAATCGATTTTGCACTTTATCGTTGCGCAACTGCCAGCATGGATTTCGTGGCTTATCCGAAATTCGTAGTGTGTTCAAAAATATTATGTAGTGTTTGCTTAGATAGCAACCCCGGCACCGCTGCCTATTTTTAGACATACCGCGCCCACCGAGGTTGGTTAGAAAATTAATCTTACTTTGCTCGCCCCAAATAACCTGGTGTTTGTACAGCAATTTTATAAGCAGCGCCACGGCCCACCACATATAAGGTTTTTTTATCTTTGCCGGCGAACGCCAAATTTTGGGGTTTTTGTGGCAGTGCGATAGTACCAAGAGCTCGGCCCTTCGCATCAAATACCTGCACGCCCAAATTAGAAGCTACGTACAGTCGGCCTCGATTATCAATTGCTAAACCATCGGCACCACTGGACAATACACCCTGTTCATTTTTCTCATATCCGCCCAATTTAGCAAACTCACGTGCAGGCCCCAGTCGACCGTCGTTAATTACCGGATAGGCTAATACATATTCACCGGCAGTATTAGCTACGTAAAGCGTTTTTTCATCCGCACTGAGAATGACACCGTTCGGGCGCTCGATATTGCTGATTACTCTTTTAATAGCCCCGTCAGGTGTAAGATAGAATACGCCGGGACGCGCAGCTTCGCCGTTGGGCTCCTTAGGCACTACTCCAATATCAGTAAAATAAATGCCGCCGCGCTTATTAATAGTTAAATCATTAGGGCGTTGAAACGCCTTACCTTCAAACTCACCAACCCAATTTTTGGCTTTATTAGTTGGATATATCACGCCCAATTGTGGCTTTAGAACCTGTACGGCAACTATCTCGCCTTGTTTATTAAATGCAAGTCCATTGGCACCGTTAGTATTGTCAAGAAAAGGATGCACACTGCCATCAGGTGCAATTTGCGTAATGCGGTTCGCGCGAGTCTCAGTAAAAATTAAACTCCCATCGGGCAACGCTAGTGGCCCTTCAGTGCCCTCAAATCCGTCTTTAATTAATTCTACTTTAGTTCCTTCGGTAACTACGCCTGCAATGGGATTAATTGCCGTTGTATCCGCTCGCACCGATGGAGCAACAGCTAACGCGATAGCAAGACTTAGCAATTTTAGCGAGTTGCGCGCGCTCGGCACATTAGCCATAAGTAAACACAGTGTCATAAATAATATACCTTAAAGAATTACTCAATTAGAAAATCCAATTGGGCTTAAGATGAATAAAAATAGTGCTAAACCCGATACGCTCGCTACATCTATTAATCAGCCACACATAGGGCAGACGTTACGAGAAATATACGAACTAATACACGGTGTTTAAGCTATTAAAAAGCTAACCGCCGCGATAAAAAGTAGGAATTCAATGACACACTTTTTATACTGGGCCCAATACAACCCATCGGTTGCATTAGCAAATTCGATAATTATATCCGCGTTAAAATCTCGCAAATTTCGAATCTGGGTTCATCCCGCCTCAATATCTATGCCATATCTTACTCATTCCCCACTTGTCGAAGAGGGAAACCTTATGCGTCTATAGTGACGTCAGAAAACTGATACATTGAATTTAATTCGCATGCAAAACCAGCCACGTAATCTGCGTCGCAACCAACAACATTATGAACAGTGCTGAGTTTTGAACAATATAAGCTCATATTTATTGTTGACAATTAAACAGCCATCATATGAATCAGAGAATATTTATGAGATTTAATGGCGTATATGCTTGGAATAGAGATTTGTAGCCTATGCAAAATTCGCGGCATAAAATTAGCAATACAAATTCCAGGAGTAAGCGTTGGCCATCCTGCAGCACAGATTGTGCTATGCAGAATCATCGACACTACCCGTCATTGAAATTTATTTACCTCTGTCTTGAAGGAGACACCATGAAACGTTTTGCAAAACAAGCCGTATTACTTTCGGCTGTTGTGTTAGCCAGCTCATCGGCTTGGGCAAAAGAAGTCACCTTATTAAATGTGTCTTACGACCCTACCCGTGAATTGTATAGTGAATATAACGTGGCGTTCGCCAAGTATTGGAAAACAAAATCCGGCGATGATGTGAAAATTGAACAATCACACGGCGGGTCAGGCAGCCAGTCTCGCGCGATCATTGACGGCCTACGTGCAGATGTAGCAACTCTAGCATTAGCAGCAGACGTAGATGCTTTAGCGAAAAAAGCTCAATTATTACCAGAGAATTGGATTACTCGACTTCCTAATAACAGTGCGCCTTACACATCTACCATTGTATTTTTAGTGAAAAAAGGTAACCCAAAAAAAATTAAAGATTGGGATGATCTGGTTAAACCCGGTATAGGTGTAATTACACCAAACCCTAAAACATCCGGTGGTGCGCGTTGGAATTATTTAGCAGCCTGGGGTTACGGAAAGCATAAATTAGGCAGCGATACTGCGGCCCAGGATTTCGTCTCCAAGCTATATAAGAATGTACCTGTATTAGATTCAGGTGCGCGTGGCTCTACCACAACCTTTGCGCAACGCGGTGTGGGCGATGTACTGCTAGCTTGGGAAAATGAAGCACATTTAGCATTAAAAGAATTTGGCGAAGATAAATTTGATATCGTTATCCCCTCTATATCAATATTGGCAGAGCCTTCAGTAGCGGTTGTTGATAAAAATGCTGAAGCCAAGGGAAATACTGCATTGGCAGGAGAGTACTTAAAGTATTTGTATAGCAAAGAAGGTCAAACTATTGCCGCAAAAAACTATTACCGGCCGCGCGATCCTGATGTTGCTAAGACCTATGCGAAGAACTTCCCCAATTTACAGACCTTTACGATCGAAGAATTCGGCGGATGGTCCAAAGCACAACCGGAACATTTTGGCGACGGCGGAATTTTCGACAAAATATATACAAATAAATAATTAGCCTCCCAAGCCTTGCCCGCCCTTGGCGGGCTTTTTCGCTGTGCAATTTTGATAAAGAACAGCTTTATAACTTTAGCCGTAAATATACTTAGGGAAGATCTGAAAAATTACCTCACTCGCTCTGCCGTCGTTAAATTTAAAAAAAATCTCATTTACTATGTGTAAACTCCACTTTTTTGGAAAATCTGCCTAACCGGCGGTACCTAGCCAGCGCTTCGCCGCCTACATTTTTTAGAGCTTCCATAAAAATAGTACGCCCAAGACCGCATAAAATCTCAATAGCACTTTTACATATAACCTTATACATTTTTATTGCTTTAAAAAAACACAACACAATTTTACAATGCTTCTCAGCCATATGGCCTCACCTGTCGATAACTCGTTCATAGGGGTGAGCTACTGAGGAATTTTTGTGTGAGTGATGACTATAAACAACCGATGGTACTATCACTAGAAGGTGGCAATGCTCAGCCCCTATCTGTGCGCGCGAAAGCGCTAGTATTTTCTGACCCAGTATCAGCGCGTCTTCTAGAATACATTGAACGCATAGCGCCAAGTGAGGCACCGGTATTAATAGGCGGTGAAACCGGCACTGGTAAAGAATTGGTCGCTCGCCATATACATCTATTAAGCGGCCGTAAAGGTCCTTTTTTAGCAGTAAATTGTGGTGCAATTAGCGACCAGTTAGTAGAAAGTGAATTATTTGGCCATGAAGCAGGTTCGTTTACCGGCGCTGCAGGCAAGCGTGAAGGCTGGTTTGAAGCGGCTAATGGCGGCACACTTTTTTTAGATGAGATCGGCGATTTACCATTGGCGATGCAGGTGAAATTGCTACGCGTTTTACAAGAAGGTGAGATTGTTCGTATAGGTTCACGCAAAACAATTCGGGTCGATGTTCGCCTGGTTGCAGCCACAAACGTTGATCTGGATTTCGCAGTGAACGCCGGGCATTTCCGCCGCGATCTTTTATTTCGTATCAATATCGCCCAGGTAAACTTACCGCCGCTACGTGAGCGCCCTGGTGATATTTTGCCGCTAGCCGATTTTTTCCTCAAGCAATACTGCCAGCGCATGAATTACGAAATCCCACAAATATCGCACGAGGCGAGTAATTTATTACGTAATCATTTTTGGCCTGGCAATATTCGTGAGCTCGAAAACGTGGTGCATTTTGCGTTATTAGTAGCAGGCGAAGGTCGTATTGAAATGGAGCATATAAAGGTGGCAGGGGGATGGAAGGACGGCGCACAAAATTCACCGGCCAAACCTCTTGATGTGCGAGAAATTAATGGAACACTAGGCGTCGTTCCCATCGCCGCTTCTGTGGCGAATCCCCAATCGCCGGTCGATATCATTAAAACTCAATTGCGGCAATTATTCCGCGAAAACAGTACCGATGGACATTTTGAAAAACTGGAAGAAATTATCGTAACTGAGGCTTTCCAGCATGCTAAACACAATCAGGTACATACAGCAGCTCTACTCGGGATTTCGCGTAATGTTATGCGCACGCTGCTCAAACGCCATGGGTTTATCCACGACAGCCCAGCATTTGATTTAACCAACAGCAATTTTTCCCGGGAAAATATCAATTAAGAACGTTCTGGTTAATTCTGGATACGAAAGGTTTTCGAAACGCTTAAGCATACATTTTGAGGTTTATCGCGCTAGCTGTGCCCGCGCGGGTTTCGTTAAACTTTCACTTCCAACTAACAAGATTCCTTATGCGATTCGCGCTTGAACATTCAATAGTTTGCTACACAATTAAAAAACCTAGGGCACCCATGAAAAATTACCTCGCTCGCTCTAGGTCGTTTTTCAAGAGCTCCTAGATACAAGAACGCTGCGCGAAAAATTTAATGATCGCACTGATAGAAATTTTGCTCATAGCGATTAGGAACCACGCTCATATCAACTACCCTGGCCAGGCATTTCATCTACAAGAGATATACTCTATGAAATACGATTCTATTCTCGGCACAATTGGTAACACCCCGGTTGTACGAATTAACAATTTATTTCGCCCGGACATAGAAGTTTGGATGAAAATAGAACGCTTTAACCCAGGTAGCAGTATTAAAGATCGTATTGCTCTTGCAATGATTGAAGACGCTGAACGCAAAGGCCTATTAACACCGCAAACCATTATTATCGAACCGACGTCCGGCAATACGGGTATAGGCTTAGCACTGGTAGCTGCGGTTAAAGGTTATCGCCTAATATTGACGATGCCCGAATCCATGTCTATCGAGCGCCGCAAAATTATGCAAGCCTATGGCGCAGAATTAGTGTTGACACCAAAAGAGCAAGGCATGGGCGGAGCTATCAATAAAGCTCGCGAATTACAGCAAGAACATACCAACAGCTGGGTGCCCCAACAATTTAATAATCAGGCAAACACCGACATTCATCGCAGCGCTACAGCACAGGAAATTTTAAACGATTTCCCTGAAGGCATAGACTATTTAATTACCGGCGTGGGTACAGGCGGACATATCACCGGCTGCAGCGAAGTATTGAAACATTATTTCCCAAATCTAAAAACCTACGCTGTAGAACCGGAGAAATCCCCCGTCATTAGCGGTGGACAAAAAGGCCTGCATCGTCTGCAAGGCATAGGTGCGGGCTTTGTGCCAGAAATACTCAATACCGCTACCCTTGACGGCATTATATTGGTAAATGAAGCAGATGCTTTTGAGCAAGCCCGCGCCAGCGCAAAGAAAGAGGGTATTTTTGTGGGTATTTCATCCGGCGCTACACTTGCCGCAGTTCTACAAAAACAACACGAATTCGCTTCAGGAAGCCGCGTACTAGTTTTCAGCTACGACACTGGTGAAAGATATTTATCTATTGAGGATCTATTTTAACGCGTAAAACTTAACGCAGCATAAAAATTGAAATTACTTATCATTTTCAATTGCCAGGGTTTTTATTATTTTAATTTAAATCCTGGTGGGCGCCGACAATATAGACAAGACAAAATATGCACTCCTGCATCTGAGAATTCAGCCGGTTGTCGTTTCCTTCAAAACCTGCAAGCTCACCTGGCCTACAAATTTTACCGTCGGCGTATGCACAAACACAACTGATATGGTTGTATCAACGGGAAAAAGCAAACCAATAATTTCCCTATCATACTGTTGCCAATCGCCTGCATACGTCCCTGATAACGAAAAGCCAATTCACACTACCGATATTCCAAGGCCTCTAGACACGCAAAGCGTGTTACTAATTAAAAACAATCGACGATGATTACGGTTATGATAGCTTGTTCTTATATCTAGAGAGCAAAGAGCTAGGGAACCTCTGAAAATGATCCCACTCGCTATGGAATAGCCATACAGCGCTACGCCACCTACATTTTTCATAGCCCACTATTATTAAAATACACTCGCCACAACAATAAAGGCAGAATAAAAATATCGCTATAATTAGAAAGAAAAAGTCTTCATTAAAACTATATCCCTATAATTTATATTGTCTGCCGACATCCCCCCTCTCGAATATCCATAGAAAATTCATGCTTATAATTGGTCAGGCATAAGAAATGATATCCGCCTGCAGCGGCGCCGATATTGCAAAAGCCCATACACTAATTTTCGCATTGCTATTTTAAAAAACTTATGTTAACGGCCTAAATTGCTTGCTGCACGAGGGCCTCAGCGAATATGGGCAGTTACAAACTGTTACAACTTTTTACAGTCTGGCCGTTAGCCAAACACTAATATATCGTGTTAACTTTATAGATCCTACAGAAAGGAGCTGATCTGTCGCGAAAATTCGCATAAAAATTATTATCCATAACAATTAAAAACTAATTCACCGTAAAAATGCTAGCAGCCGTTAGATATTTACGGTTAATGCGGTTTTGACCCTGCTCACCGTAAGACTATAGGTGTAGGCATATACAGCCCCTAATCTAGCGCCTGTAAATTGCCGTGTAAAATTTGTTTTAGCTGTATATATCCGCAAAAAATCTGCGCATCCACTAAATACATTTTTTATTTTTTAATTTATCAATAAAAAAAATAAACGATCCACATTTATTTAATCAGAAAATTATTGTTTTAATTAAAATAACCCGTTAGCATTAAAAGCGCAGACGGACCAGCATTGCGGTGCCTGCTTTCAACTTTATGTAACGCAAATGAAATATATAACAAGCACACTAGTATTGGCTTATATATTTAAGTCGCGCTACATACACTTTAACTTTATTAGAGGAAATTTTATGAATATAAAAAAGAGTTTAAAAGTCATGGGGGCAGTAGTTTTTATGGCCCTTGGCGCCTCATTTGCCCAAGCGCAGAGTCTTAATCAGGGTGCTTATATACCTGGCACAGATACTTACCAATTCGGCTACAATTCAATTGCTAATATCCAAATCTCTGGAGCACCTGCCGATACTGACTATAAAAGAAGTGCGATAGCACACGACGGAAGTACCTATCGTCTGTATTTCTTTAAAAAGGATTCTAACAACACGTTGTATCAATTTGGTTGGAACGGCAGCGTTTATCAATACGGTTACAACTCAATTCCTGTTCTCACGATAACCGGTGCACCTGCAGACGCAAATACACAATCTTTTGGCATCTTGTACGACAATTCCACCTCAACCTATCGCCTGTACTTCTTAAGTCAAGATAAAAACAGTCTGCACCAATTTGGTTGGAACGGCAGCACTTATCAATATGGCTACAATTCCATTCCCGTTATCCCAATCACTGGTGCACCTGCTGATGCCGATAAAAATCGCTGGGAAATATTGCATGACGGTTCCGCATATCGTCTGTATTTCGCTAAAAAATACGTAAACGACAGACTATATCAGTTTTCTTGGAACGGCTCTTCTTATCAATTTGGCTACAACTCCATACCTGAGTTAAAAGTAGTTGGCTTTCCAGCTAATAGCGATTTTAGCAGCTTTGACATATTGTACGATGGCAGCGCCTATCGCTTATATTTCCTAGCTCCTTAATAAAGTATCATTTCAAAATCGGCCGCTTGCGGCCGATTTTTGAGTGGAATTTTTAACCTGCAATATTTCTAACCTCCAATCTGCTGCTGACTAAAAATTATTTTGTACTTTTATCCAAATTTCATTTTTACACTGTGGCACTTCTAGCAGGGTTCTGGGCGATCTCGTTTATAGCATTATAAATTAAGTATCTAATTATGAGCTCTAAAACTAACACATATCTGATTGCACTTTCTTTCCTGGCAAACAATCTTCTATGGTTGTATTTTTTTCATAACTCACACCCTAATCCATCAAATATGGAGATTTTGTCTGTCAAAACTGCGCACGTAAGTTCTTCCGATAGAAAATCCGCTATTAGCGCCGCTAAATTTTCTGAGCAAAATGCAGTAATAATTGATAAATTTAAATCGGATAAAGAGCGCAAGTTGAATTTGACTGCTAAGCCATCAGTAGAATCGCCAGACGCACTAAAAGATAGTGACAATAAGGAATTGGCAGCAGAAAGCGATGCAGTTATTGCTGAATTTTTCGGCAGTAATGAGCAGCGAAAGCTTGAAATGCTGGAAAATTTGCCAGCTCATGGCAAAGGTTTGAAAATTTTGGATGAGATATTAAGAATTGATAGCAATTCAATAGTAAAGATTGCTGCCGTTAGTCGGTTGAATGCAGAACATAATGAAGCAACAACTAATCTTTTATTAAGAACACTAGATGATTCAGCTTCGGAAGTATCCGTTATTGCGCTTAATACACTTATATCTAGCGGCGATCCAGCTTTAGCGCCCATATTGACAGAGAAAATGCATAGTTTGCCTGAAGGCGCAATTAAGAATTTTTATGCCGAGTCTCTGCAGAGACTAGATATGAGCATAACCATGGGCATAGATAATTTAACGCAGCAATAAGGTTTGCAAACAGAATATTATGGATATTGAGATGAAAAATAAAAATCAATATTAAAACATACCATTAATATTGATACTTTATACCGCTTCAATACAGCTCATTACATCCAAAATCACTTATTACCTAATTTATAGCTTAATAATATAACGGCATACGGCTTCTAGAAAAGTTCTAAAGGCCTTACATTGGCTGATGCATCAGTCGATTCTAATAAGTTGATTATTAATGATCTAGACACATACGTTTATCCTGAAATTCCAGGATAAATAAACGGTTCGAATTGGAAAAATTTTTCTTTCTCGCGGGTATTTAGACACAACAGAATAGTAAGTTATATTTATTGAATATCTGTCGGTTAGAGGAAGCTAATTCAAAGTGGTTAACTGGCTGTTTCGATTGATGGCCAATTTGAATACGGAAAACTAGGGCGCCCTTAACTTAGAATTTTAGTGAAATCCTAAAAAAGTCCATGCCATATAAATTTGCGCCTAGAGGTATCTATAGTTTCTAAGTGAATCAAAAAGGCATATTGCAATGTGGGTGTGTAAAGCTGTTTACGTTTCCTGAAATAAAAACAGATAAAGACATTAGCACTTATGTTACAAAGTAAAAAAATCCTATGAAGTTGGCCATAATGTGTAATGGACTACTCCTGACGTACCTCGATGGCTGCGAACAGCCACTTCTGCTAGCGCAACTAAAACGAATTTAAAACGACTAATCAAAACTGTATATTGTCAAAATCCTCAGTTAAACGAATGCGTATTTAACTTTTCTATACAATCACATTAGCGTTCAATTGAGGATTTTCGGACTAAAGCTTTTCTGCAACCGGAATATTAGTTAGTTGCAAAGCAATAAAATAACCCAGCACCGCCGGTGGCCACTAGATTTTCTTGGCCGCAGCCACGGCTAGCATGAGCAGAATTCCATGATGTATTGCCTCCGCCAGTGCGATCGAAGTGACCGACTTGCACGGAGCCGTCAGCGGCAGAGCTCGTGTAGTTTTTACAGGTATGATCGGCCACATCTGTAAATGCAGTACCATCAGGTTTTGAGCCAGTTAAAATATCATGCTGATTTGGTGTATCACCTGCCCCGGATATTCGTTCGGCTTTTTCGTTAAAAACTTGATTGCGGCTTAAATTACTTCCCAATCGCGCAAGATCAAGAGTATCGCCATGCAGGTGCGCGATGTCGTTGGCAATTAAAGCTCCTTTCACATTATACCAAGGGCCTTTACCGATACGCTCACGTGCATTAACCGCTGCTTTTCCATTTTCCGATTGTGTACTGAGATAAGCGTGCCAAATTTTATCGCCTGCGCCCACACTCGTTGCAAGTTTTTGACAATGAGCATCAGCCCCTGCCAAGCCACCCAAATCAGCGCCTTTGCTTAAGCCAGTACTGGTTACAAAAAAGCTAAAGCGCTTTTTAGCTTCTTCTGGACTTATAGCGGCCGGGCCTTGGTTTGGTGCCGGAGAAGCTACTTTGGGTTGATCCTTGAGTGGCTCTGCGGCAAAAGCTGCGGAATTGAAAATAAATATACTGTTAATAAGTAAAAACAGCTGACGGCTTTTCATAACGTTACCTTTTTATTGAGAATTTTTCTGTGCAATAATATCGACTTGGCGCGATTAACCCAGTTCTGAAGCAATCGGCGTTAAGAATATCGGAAAACTAAATTTGCATTAACAACTGATCTGTCCAATTATTATTTGGATTTATTAACTGCTAAAGACTCCACAAACTCCAAACTTTGCTTCACATTTAATTCCGGCGCTAAACCGCCGATAGTGGCAGCAATTTTCCCGTTTGGGGTGATGACAAAAGTCGTCCGTTCGGCAAAGCCGTGGTCGATGGCTTGGCCTCGGCTGTCCACTTTACCAGCCTCTGCCGCTCGTACAGATAGATCAAAAGCTTTTGCAGTAAGCCCAGTAGAATCAGATGCCACAGGTAATTTTCCGGCGCAAAATTCTGGATCAGCTGAAAATTCTTTTAGTCGCTCCACCGAGTCTAAGGAGACACCAATAACACTGGCACCAGCAGCAGCAAATTTCCCAGCATTAACCGAAAAACTATGCGCCTGCACATTGCACCCGCGGGTATACGCTGAAGGATAAAAGTACACCACCACAGGGCCTTTCTTTAAAGCCTGCTTGAGGGAGAATTTAAATTCTTTGCCATCCAATGCGGCTGGCAATTTAAAATCAGGCGCCTTATCGCCCACCTGTAAAGCGGCTTGTGCAGGCAAACTGCTTGCAGCCAAAATTAACCAACCAAAATCTGCCAAACGCATAAAATGCTCTCTTACTATAAAAACATGTTGAAGGGCTGAGAACGACTTTATTAGTAGGCTATAACGCATTCGCAATAACTATTCCCTGCGAATAAGCTCTACAAGCAAAGCCTGTAATTAAAAGTGGATAAATTAAAATCCGTATAATTTAAAGCCCAGATAAATAATCAGCCAGGCCAATAATTTCATCTTCGGTTAGGGCCTTAGTGGTAATATTCATAACTCCTGCGGGGCTGTTTTTGCGCTCCCCGCTGCGCCAATCTTGCAATTGTTTTTGTAAATAAGCTTTATCCTGTCCGCCAATAATCGGTACGGTTGGCTGCTCAGCAAGACCTTTACCATTTGTGCCATGGCAACTAACACAGGGCGCGATACCTCGTTTGGTATCGCCCAGACTGAATAATTTCTCTATCGAACTAATTGCTTGAGCAGAAGGCTTACCGTTCATTTTAGGCAGCGAGGAATAATAGATAAGAATATTTTGTGCATCGGCGTCGTCAACCGAGCGCGCCATGATCGACATAATATCGCTATGGCGTTGATCGCTGCGAAATTCCTTAAACTGCTTCCACAAATAATCAGGATTTTGCCCAGCTAATTTGGGGAACACACCTAAAGAGCCGGCTAAATTACTTTGACCATTACCATCAATACCGTGACATTCAGAGCAGCGGTTTTCCTCGGCCTGTAATTTTCCTAAACGGCTATCGCCTACGAATTTTTCCTGTTGTGGTAGTTTATGATTAGATCGTGCACTTTCAGCTAATGCATCTAGTGAACACAACGCCAGGAGAACTAAGCCACGAGATAATTGTGGTGGCACTCCTAATCCTTTTTATAAAACGCATGGCATGATTTACAGGCGCGTGATAATTCAGTGGCCAAATTGCTGGCTTCATCGAACTTTTTCGCCCCAACATCAGCGATAATTTGAATACTTAAATCTTTACTCTTTTTAGAAAGATTTGCCGCATCAGTTGCACCTGGCTTTTTGATAAAATGTTGCTCTACTACAGCAAACATTTCGGATAAATCCTTGGCATCGGATACCGAGCCTTTATCATTTTCCAGCGCAATATTAGAAGATAAACTCTTATTAGTATCTTCAATACTTTGCATTAAATCTGTATCTATTTCTGGATCTGCAGCGTTTACATCAAGCGAGCAAACCAGAGTGAGAAGAAAAATAATATTGTTCAAGCGGTACATATTAAGCTAGCTCATTATCATTAAAATATAAGTGGCATCCCTGCCAGCTAAACATTAAGCCAAAATATCTTTAATAACCTTGCCGTACACAACTGTTGGGCGCTCGGAGCGACCATTATTCAAGAAGGTAGTTTTAAGATGATTTAAGCCGAGTAATTGCAGCACAGTCGCGTGTAGATCGTAGGTGTCTACAGCCGTGTCTTTATCAGCAACCTGCAAACCTATGTCATCGGTAGCACCATAAGTAAAGCCAGCTTTTAAACCACCGCCCGCCAACCATTGGGTATAACCCCAAGCATTGTGGTCGCGACCGGTGCCACTTTCACCCCAAGAAGTACGGCCAAATTCAGAAGTCCACACAATTAAAGTTGAATCGAGTAAACCGCGTGATTTTAAATCTGCTAATAAACCGGCAATTGGTTTATCAACCATTTTGGCCATAGTGCTATGGTTTTTCTCTAGGCTATCGTGAGCATCCCAACTGGTAACTTCAGTTTCACCTTCAGGTTCACCGGTAACCACTTGAATAAAACGTACGCCACGCTCAACTAAACGGCGTGCACGTAATAGCGTATTACCGTAGCCTGCTGTGATAGTTTCATTTAAGCCATATAGCTCTTTAGTGGCATCTGATTCCTTAGAAATATCCACAGCTTCAGGAGCGGAGATCTGCATGCGATCAGCTAATTCATAGGAGCGTAAACGAGCTTTTAATTCAGTATCCGATGGGTAGCGATCGCCGTGTTTTTCATTGAGCTTTTTCAATAAATCCAAAGAGCTGCGCTGTTGACTAGCAGTGCGCAAATCCGGGCGATCCAAATAATAAATAGGCGAAGGTCCGGGACGGAATGCTGTACCTTGATATACAGCAGGCAAAAAGCCTGAGTTCCAGTTTACCGAACCTGCACGCGGCTCTGATTTACCGTTATATAACACTACATAAGGAGGTAAATCTGGATTCGCAGAACCTAATGCATATGAAATCCAAGCACCTAGAGAAGGGCGGCCCGGGTTTAAATCACCTGTATTAAGTTTTAAAATCGAAATATCGTGCGTGGCACCTACGGACATACTTGATTTAATAAACGTAAGCTTATCCGCATGCTGAGCTAGGTTTGGAAGTAAATTCGAAAACCAAGCACCGCTTTCACCATATTGTTTCCAGGTGCGCTCTTTAGAAACAAACAATTTACCTACACCACCTTGAGTACTGGTTTTAATGCCTTTTAAAAATGACGAAGGCACTTCAGTACCGGCAAGTTTCACTAAATCCGGTTTGTAATCAAATAAATCTAAAGTACTTGGAGCGCCGTTTTGATGCAGCCAAATTACTGATTTAATTTTAGCGGGAAAGTGTGGCGCTTTAGCCGCTAATGGATCTATTAAAAGGTCATCGGCAAAAGCGGCATTTACACCACCCAGGCCAGGAAGAAATCCGCTCAATGCAGCGCCACCAAGGCCTAATCCTGAGTTAATTAAAAAATCGCGTCTAAATTTGTTTTCCATAGTCTTAGTCTCTTTTAGAAATTAGGGTTTAAAAGCGGTAAGCGAAGTCATTGGAGTTGGCAACCGTATGTACAAGGTCGACAAATGCAGCAGCTTTAACCGGGGAGAGCTTTATATTTTCTTTAAGCCCGGTAGGCACCGCCACTTCAAATTTATCTGTCCAGGCCTTAGCTTCAATAGTTTTTTCCTGTTTTTTCCAGAAATCTTTTAATAAAGATTTTTCTGAAGATGTAGCCTTGCGTCCAAATAATATTTCATACAACCGATTAATCGCATCGCTTTCGTTGCCGCCTACATCATCCAAAATACGCCCGGCTAAAGCCTGCGACCACCCCACAACCACGTCACTATTAAACAGGGTAAGTGCTTGTAATGCTGTAGTAGATACATCGCGTTTATGGTGAGGGTGCGATGGATCAGCAGGGTCAAATGATGCAGTTAAAGGATAGGGCAAGCTGCGACGCACAAAGGTATAAATACTGCGGCGATGAAAATCTTTAGGATCTTTTGAAGTTTCCCATAATTGCCCACCGCCATTATTATTCAGCGTATTGCCTACCACTACAGTAGGTGGCAATTGCGGGAATACTGAAGGCCCGCCAATCGCTGGCTCTAACTTTCCTGATGCAGATAACAACGCATCGCGTATTTCTTCAGCTTCTAAACGCTTGCGTGGGTAAATTGCTAACAAATCATTATCTGGGTCAACTTTTATTACATCCGCGCGCTCTTCCGACGATTGTCTATAAGTGCTGGAAAGTAAAATTTGACGATGCAGACTTTTAACATTCCAACCTTCTTTAACAAAAGTGCCGGCTAAATAATCCAGTAATTCAGGATGCGTAGGCTTAGGACCTGCCCGGCCAAAATCACCTGGGTTAGCTGCAATACCTTTAGCAAAATACTGCGCCCAAATGCGGTTAACATAAACACGCGGAGTTAAAGGGTTGTCGTTGCTAGCAATCCAGTTAGCCAGCGCAGTACGGCGACCTGTAGTTTTTTCTGTGGGTACTATGTCCAATTTAGTATCGCCAGCCCACAAGGCAGGCAATCCTGGCTCTACTTCATCTAAAGGCTTTTCATGAATACCGGTAAAGCGAATGCGCGTAGGTGGCGCCACAGTTCCCAATTCGGTAACAGCGGTAATAGTGTTTGAACCCTTAATCGGTTTTAATGAATCAAATTTTTTCAATTCTGCGGTAAGTTTTTCATATTCTTCCCAGCGCGGCACATTAGCAGCATCATAGGTATTGCTAGCCTTATCAGTTGCTGAATCTTTCAAATAAGCCACGATGTCGCGCTCTGAAGCTACCGCATTAAGACGATAATTTACCCAACGATCAAGTGGCGTCCAGTCTTTTTCTGGCTTGAAAATAGACTCGCGGCTATCCGTTAAATAGCGCTCGTTGTGGTATTTTCTCGCCTTTTCTCGAATAGGATCTAGCACAGCTTTTTGTTTTGCACGAATATCTTTAGTCGCTTCTTGATAAGCGGCCTGAGCTTTTGCGTAATCTTTTTCCGATTGCAATTCAGTGCCTTTGGCTAAAGGCGCTTTTTCATTGACGATAACATTGGCGAAAAATGCTTGTAACTCAAAATATTCTTTTTGGCTGATCTTATCGATTTTGTGATTATGGCAGCGCGCACAGCCTATGGTCGACGCCAAAAAGGTTTCGCCAACCAAGTCAGTTATATCAGTTTCAATTTGATATTTGCGCTGTACTAAATCACGTGAATTGTAGTTATCGGGATAGAGCGCTAAAAAGCCAGTGGCGATTTTGGCATCCTGGTTATTGGGAAATAACTCATCCCCTGCCAGTTGCTCACGAATAAATTGGTCAAATGGCTTGTTATCGTTAAAAGAATTAATAACGTAATCGCGATAACGCCATGAGTTCGGACGCGTTTGATCATTTTGGAAACCGGCAGAATCGGCGTAACGCGCCAAATCTAACCAACGGCGCGCTTGTCGCTCACCAAAATGAGAAGATGACAATAAACGATCGACCAGTTTTTCATAGGCGTCAGCAGAGCGATCTTTTTCAAAGATCTCTACATCCTCTGGTGAAGGCAATATTCCCCAAGCGTCCAAAGTTGCACGACGAATAAAATTGCCGCGCTCAGTCTCAGGTGAGGGTTTAATATTTTTTTCTTCTAATTTGGCTAAAATAAAATTATCAACCGGAGTATTCACCCAGTCTTTACGTTTAACCTCTGGGGGCGTGACGCTCGCCACAGGCTTATAGGCCCAACCATTAGGAACTTTGCTCACTGCAGCTTTTGCTTCTGAATTTTTATCTTTATCAATAGCTTTATCGTCGTCCGAGGCAGCAGCCCAAGGAGCGGTCAAACTCAATAGCACCGCCAAATACAGGTGTTTCTTTTTCATTTATTTTCCCTCAGGGATTTACATTAAGTCAGTTTGCAGCAGCTTCTTATCATGTGCTGCAAAGCTGGCAGGGTTTAGTTGCTCAATAGCCCCATTGCAACCTGCGCGCCAAAAAAAAATTACCGCCAAAAAAGCGCTGTTTATGGCCTTTAAAGCGCTTTTATCATTAGCAGCCCCCTGCCCTCACACCGATGTGGGTGAATTTTTTCTATCAACCACTATGTTTTTTAAACAGCAGTGTTGCATCTTAACCAGGTCGTTAAATTCAAATGTTAAGCGCGCAACACCAGTAAACGTAAATAGGCGCCACCCATTACAGAGGTCGATTTCATCAACGAAGCAAGCAAAATGGATTTGTTTTAAGGTGTTTTATAAATAGCCACACAACACCAGACACCCGCTCTGTAATTTGTATAATTGATAAAAGCAAATATTTTTCCTTAGGATCTCCCTGCTTGGTGGCTATAGGCGGTAGGCCTTTTGATTCTCATCAGCTTTTAATTTGCAGCCACACCAATGAATATCCCGCCTGCGCAAATTAAGGCAAAAGAGCTTATTTACTGTCTAGATGAAGGCATGTCTGTTTATAATTCAACAGAAAAAACTACGTGAACGATGAAATGGTGGGTTGATTAGTCGTTAACGCCAGTTGCTGCACAGATAATATTAGCCCGCTTGCATAGCACTTAGGTTTCACACCGGTAAAAACGAGGATAAGTGACTTTCACTCAATAAACATAGTTTGCTCGACTTAGATACAAAGCGCGTTAAATACCCAAGTGTTCTTATCCGTTGAAATTTGAGCGGCGCCTCTAACACGCCTTGCGGCCTAAAATGTCTGGTTTTCAAATTAAAAAGCGTAAAATTAAGCTGAAATTGAAAAAATAGTTCCTGCATAAGCCTCAATGGCATATATGTTGCCAATTTACCCGGCCATATAGGTATTAAACAATTAGAGAGTAACCAATGATCGACGTTAGTGTAAGCAACACCGCTGTTAAAAATCCTAATGCTAGTGGACGCAAATTAATCAATCGTAAAATTGCCGGTTTCAAACTAAACCCCCTCGCCATTTTAATTGCAGGTGTGGGTTTGAGCCTTAGTCAGATGAGTTTCGCCGCCGAGCCTGCGCCCACTTCATCGAGTACAAATCAAACTGAAAATAACACCACAAGCAATAAGAGCGCAGCGGCTAAGGTTGATGGAGCTCAAAAAGACGAAACAAAAAAAAATCAACCTAAAAAATCCATAACCTTAAGCACTATTACCGTACGCAGCCGTAATCGCGTGGAAAAATTACAAGATGTGCCTTTGTCCGTATCTGTGGTTAGTGGCCAGGAATTAGAACGATTAAATGCAACCGATATCAGCGCCGTTACTCAGCGCCTCTCTAATATCACCTGGAACCAAGGCAATCAGCGCACGAGCAGTTTGTCTATTCGGGGTATTGGCAAGCAAGGCCAAACCGAAGCGCAGGATCCACCGGTAGGTTTAATTGTCGATGGTGTGAATTACGCTTATAACGCTTTAGCATCCAGTTTTGATTTCGTTGATATAGATACAGTTGAAGTCGCGCGCGGCCCCCAAGGTACTTTGTTAGGTAAAAATGCCAGCATTGGGGTAATTAATGTCACCACTAAAAGACCTACATTTAAACCAGATGCAAGTTATTCGGTAACCCTCGGCCAGTGGGATACAGTGCTCGGCCGTTTTGCCGCAGGCGGCCCGGTAATTGACGATTTATTGGCCTGGCGCGGTAATTTAAGCGTAAGTAAAGGCAAAGGGGACGTTACCAACGCCTACAACACGGACCAAACCTATACAAATAAAGATCGTGTCTCAGGTAAGGTGCAATTTTTAATTACCCCTAGCGAGACGCTAAGCACGCGCTTAGAGGCGGATATACAGCCGCGCGCAGGGGAAACTACTAATGGCCGTACAATCAACACCCCTACCCCTACAAAGTATGCTGACGGCAAAGACAACCCACTCACTGCCGATAACGCAAAACGCCTAAGCCGCCGCTGGTTTACTCAGGACCCTGCTTATTCGGTGAATAATAATTATTATTACGGCGCAGGCGGCCTGAACGTTAATAACGATAGCGCGCGCCCATTAATTACCGGTAGCAACGGCGCTACCGCTGACATTAACTGGCGCTTAGAGGATTACACTCTTACGTCAATTACCGCCTATAAGGATTACCACTTTAACGCGGTAAACGACGAAGGTACGCCATTTGACGTTAACCGCAATTCCGGCGGTTTCTTTAATGATTACAGCCAGCGCAGCCAAGAATTTCGCTTGTCATCAAAAGTGGGCGGATTTGTTGACTATCAAACCGGTTTATTTTTTCTCGACGTGAAAAACTATTCGCTCTACCAAAGAGTCTGGGGCAATGATGCTGGCGCTTGGTTTGCTAGTCCTGCTCAATACACTGCTTTAGATATTGATGGTGCGGGCCGCTATTTAATGCAAAATTCCTTGGCCGGTTTATCTATGGCCTGGAATAGCCCCGCTGGATTGCAGGAAATTCGCAATAAAAGTGAAGCCATTTTTGGCCAGGCCAACTGGCATTTTACGCCCAAATTAACTTTAACCACAGGTTTGCGTATCACCCAAGAGGATCGCCGCAATACGGCATCCACTTATATCCGTAACCCAGGTAATGCGGCTGAATTAAATCCAGATGTGGTTAAAGGTCTAAATGGAGAACTCACAAATCTGGGAGGTTTTACCTCAACAGCTAAAGGTGAACTTGGCAAGTTAGAAAACGGTATAGTTGTAGACAATAATACGCCAGCGCAATTAGCCTTAGCTGATCTTCTTGCACAAAAATATTTTGCTAAAACACCTACAAATGTACCTGGCGCAGCTTACCGAAGCCTGAGTGGTCCGCAACAAGTTCAAGTAGCTAATGCGAAAGCGCTGCGCCAAGGGCAGATCGGAGTGGTATTTGACTCAAGAGAGGCTGAGCCTTTCAAAAAGACACAACCTTCTTTTGTACTTAGCCCAAGTTATAAAATATCTGAAGATGTCACTGTTTATGGCTCGCTACAACACGGCGAAAAAGCCGGTATTGCACAGGCCACCAATGGGCAATCGAATTTGGTAAAAGAAGAGAAAACCGATGCTGTAGAGCTGGGTATAAAAACTAATTTGTTAGAGAACACACTAGTTTTTAATGCTGCACTATTCCGTATGGATATTTCTGATTACCAACAAACCAGTAGCGTGGTAGACGCTTATACAACAGCTGTCAGAGACGATAAAAATACCTATTACACTAACGCCACTGCCAATATTCCCGAGGTTCGCTCGCAGGGTTTAGAGATAGATACTCTATATACAGGTATACGCAACCTGAGCTTGCGATTTGCTGGCGCTTATACCGATGCCTATTATGTAGAATTTCCTACTTCACCACAGCCAGTGGAAAACGGCAATCAGGAAGCTAAATTTCGCGATATAAGCGGTGAAACTCTGCCAGGCTCTTCAAAAATTACCTTTAACATAGGTATTGATTATCACATTCCGATCTGGAATAACTTAGATCTTCACACCAGCACCAACATCCTTTATGCCAGTAAATTCAACGCGGATAATACTTTATCCAGCTACGGCGAAATTCCTGCTGCTACTACTGCCGATTTTGCAATTGGCCTGGCTAATGCTAAGCAAACTTTTGATGTGAACTTGGTGGTTAAAAATGTGCTAAATGATGATACTCACCGCACACAAACCTGGAACACCTATACTCCAGCGGTATCGCGCTGGGCAGGTGTTACATTTAGCGGGAAATTCTAAATTTAGCTACGTTTAACCAGGGTTGAGCAGGCATCGTATTCGGCATTCGCACGAATATGTTGCCTGCTTATTTTATTAATAAACGATGTAGGATGCCTTATTTATGACACGTAAAACTGCTGATGATTTTCATCCCGCCGTTCTAAAATTATTTGATCTTTACGTACACGGTTTATGTTCTAGGCGTGGTTTTATACGCGAAGCGGCAAAATACACTGCTAGCAGTGTTGCAGCTTGTGCTCTTCTGGAGTCGCTTGCGCCTAATTTTGCCGAAGCGCAACAAGTAGCTCCTGAAGACAAGCGATTACATAGTGAATATGTTGAATTCCCCTCCCCTAACGGTAATGGCAAATTGCGCGGATACTTAGTCAAACCTGCCAAAGCTAAAGGAAAATTACCAACTGTATTGGTGGTGCACGAGAACCGCGGTTTAAACCCACATATAGAAGATATTGCCCGCCGCTTAGCGTTGGATGGGTTTATAGCATTTGCCCCGGACGCATTATTTACGCTTGGAGGTTATCCCGGCGATGAAGACAAGGCGCGCGAATTATTTCAAAAGCTCGACCAAGGTAAGACGTTGGAAGATTTTGTTACCGCGGCAGATATATTAAAAAAATTACCCAATGGCAACGGTAAAGTGGGTGTGGTTGGCTTTTGTTATGGCGGCGGTATCTCCAATAGCCTAGCTGTGCGCGTACCCACATTAAATGCCGCAGTGCCATTTTATGGCAGACAGCCGGAAGATACCGATGTTACCAAAATAAAGGCGCCGTTGTTAATACATTATGCGGGCACGGATGAGCGCGTGAATGCCGGCTGGCCAAAATATGAAGCGGCTCTAAAAGCTGCGCACGTACGCTATGAAGCTTTTATTTACCCGAATGTACAGCACGGTTTTAATAATGATACAACGCCTCGTTACGATGCCGCCGCTGCAAAACTAGCCTGGGAACGTACGGTGAGTTTTTTCAAGAAGAATTTACACGCTTAATAAATGAAAAAAGTGCTCGGTAATTGCACTGAGCCTCTCCACATTGATTCGCTTCGGAAAAATCTTGACTAATTATTTTGGGTGTGGCCTTTAAACGGGATTTCTCTTCTGAGCGAATATCAACAATAGCGTTGTAAATTCCACAAGCAAATTGATTGTGTTAAAAAAACATCAGCCAGTATCTAGTTAAAATTTAACGAAAAATATAAATGCATAAAAAATATCGCTTAAAATTAACCCCTTTAAGCACGATCCGATAATTTTTTATTCGCAGCAAGAATGGTATGCCCATTGCTAAATACTTATTATCTCAGTCACCTCTCTGAGTCTGTAGTTCAATTACGTCATTTTAATTAAGGGTACGCCTTCATGAAACATGTTTTAAGCATTATGGCCTTAGTAATCGCTGCTGGTGCCGCTCCTATCACTTACGCTGCTGATGACGCTCAAAAAGCAAAACCTGCCGCTGCTGAATATAAATATAAAACACCTAAACTCAACAAAGCCCAAATTGATGAGTGGCTGGCCAAGCCGGATAAAGTGGTCTTTATTGACCTGCGCCGTCCAGATGAACTGCAAAATATCGGCGGTTTTCCAGTATATTTAAGTATTCAGCTAGCGGATTTAGAAAAGAGCCTGGCTTATATACCTAAAGATCGCACAATTATCACTCTATCAAACCATGCTGGACGTGCTGGTAAAGCAGGCGACTTATTAACCACTAAGGGTTATAAAGTGGTTGGCGCCGCAGGCGTACAAAATTACGAAGAGGAAGGTGGCAAATTAGTAAAAATCGCCCCGCCGCCGCCTAAGCCTGCGGCTTAATTAGTATTTTTCACTACATAAAGAAAATCAAACGCGGGCGACAGCCCGCGTTTAGCGTTTATTTGGGAAGCGGTTTGATATATCGGTTCGCACCAGCCTGATTGACTCGAAACAACATATATACCTCACCTCTGCGAATAGACAACCCACTATTTAATATTTTGAAGACATGGCAAATAAATCCTCTCTATTATCGCTTACTTCTTATCGCATTGAAGTTGCATTACGTATTTTGCTTGCAGTCGCTGGCGGTTATGTCTGCACGGTTGCAACAATTATTTTTCTCGTTAAGGCGCTACCCTTAACACGCAGCGATGCGGTGGTTATTTCTGCATTACTCAGTTTCACTATATTTACATTAGCCGTCATCTGGGTTTTTGCTTCGCGCAATTTACGCCGAGCGGCGCTGGGCCTTTTATTGCCCACTGTAATTTTTGGCTTGCTTGGCTTTATTTTTCCTATTCTAGGGGGCGCTCAATGAAGAATGGTTTTCGGCAATCGATGGCATGGCTACATACCTGGACAGGTTTAGTTGTTGGCTGGATTCTTTTTTTTGTTTTTATGTTGGGCAACCTAGGTCGTTTTGATACCGAAATAGACCAATGGATGCGGCCGGAATTACCGATCGAAACAGCAAGTCTCAGCCAATCAATACAGGCCGCGCAACAACGCTTACAAACTCAGGCATCTCAAGCAGAAACCTGGACTATTTGGCCAGCCACAAATCGGGATTACCCTAATTTACGCATTCGCTGGGAGGGAGCGCTCAATGCAGAAGGTAATCGTAAACGCACGGATGAAACACTCGATGCCGCCACTGCTCAACCGGTAATCGCACGGGAAACTGGCGGCGGCCAATTACTCTACAAAATGCATTATGCACTGCACTATATACCGCGCGGTGTTAGCGATTGGCTTATAGGCATTTGCAGTTTTTTTATGCTGGTGGCTATTGTTAGCGGAGTAATTACGCACAAAAAAATATTTGCAGATTTTTTTACATTTCGACCGTCCAAAGGTCAGCGCTCGTGGATGGATCTGCACGTAGTGCTTGCCACACTCACATTGCCGTTTTTTTTAATGATTACCTACAGCGGATTGGTTTTTTTTGTTTTTACTTTATTTCCACAAGTACTCAGTGCTGGGTACGGATCAGAAAAACATGCACGTGAGACATTTAATAATGAACTGAATGCGCTCACGTTTATTGAAGAACGTAGCGGTACACCTGCGAGCCTTACCAATTTAAGCGGGCTCATTGACACTGTTCAATCTCGCTGGGGCGCCGACCAAATTCGCCTTATCGAAGTCACTAACCCCAACGATAGCTCGGCGCGAGTGCGCGTTTTACATCTGCTTGATTCAAGCTCACGCAGCAGTCAAGAACTCACTTTTGATGGCGTTTCCGGCCATTTACTGGACGAAAGTAATGGTGAGAGCACCAGCGCACGCGGGTTTTATGACCATATTTTAGGCTTACATCGCGGACTTTTCGGAGATTTAACTCTGCGCTGGTTGTATTTTTTCTCTGGTGTAATCGGCGCTATTATTATTGGTTCGGGGCTTGTACTTTGGGTAGTGAAACGCCGCCCAAAACAATTAAAACAAAATAAACCGGACTTTGGCCACCGCCTTGTTGAAGGTTTAAATGTAGGTACAATTGCAGGCTTGCCTATTGCAATTGCTGCTTATTTTTGGGCCAATCGCCTCGTACCTGTTGAATTAACTGGGCGCCAAAATTGGGAGGTGAATTCGCTATTTGTTGTTTGGTTACTGGCGCTTATGTATCCACTTATTCGGCCTATTAACCGCGCCTGGATAGAAGAGTTTTGGCTAGTAAGCGCTGCATTTTTATTACTACCTTTAGTTAATGCACTCACAACTGAGCGCAATTTTATTCACAGCATAGCAACCCAAGATAGCGTATTTTTGAGCATGGATATAGCTGCTTTAATAACGGGGGTTTTATTTGCAATCACCGCAACCAATTTATCCCGTCGGCAGCAGGCGGCAACGGGGCAGGCTACCGTATCAGCAAAAGGAAAAAGAAAAGATATTAATACACTAAATCCAGTGGAGGCTGCTTAAATGCTGATAAGCTTTATTGTTTCCTACCTTGGATTTGCCCTATTGAGTCTTTCGAAGGAGCGCCATTTTCAGCAAGTTTGGCCGGGGAGAAAGCTCACGCCAATTCTGATACGCGAGCTTAAAGTGTGCGGATGGTTATTGTTAGGTACAAGCCTTAGCCATTTAATTCAAGCACCTAAAATAAGTATTGGCATTACCCATTTATTCGGTATTTGGACTTTTGCGGCGCTGCTAATTGTAATGCAGCTTACCTACGGAGCCAGCTCAATTGTCGGAGTACGCATTTTTTCGCGTGTTTTTTTAAATAGACATAACTGAGTTATAGAATAATAATTTATTACCGTAAAAATATTATCAACACCAGCACGGTACCAGCCAGAAAAACCTTATTAGCTCATCCAGAGAAGGTTAAATCGGCAACCAAAGTAGATAAACCAATCACCGCAATAACTATATATTAATTTTTTCTCGGCTTAAAAGTAGTTATTTACATATCCGTTGTGCGCCTGAATCAATATTATTTGCAACCCTTAAGAGCTCGGCCACGTTCCTGTTTAAGCCGACCGCTACTATAGCGCCAATCACTTTGCATAAATGTCTATTAAACTTAGATTTTAGGAAAGCGCTGAAAAATGTAGGCGGCGAAGTTCTGGACAGGCGCTGCCAGCTAGAAAAAACGCACGACTATATGTATGCATGAGATACAACTCAATGAAATGAAGATAGAACTCAGCTGAAATGAAATTAAGATCAATGCAGAAGCAGCAACCGGCTTTACACTTAGTAAACGAGCATTTTTTAAATTCAACGACGCCCACGCGAGTGAGCTAATTCTTCAGAGGCCTCTTGGCCAAACTGTAACCGGTAGTTATCCCTCTGCTTAGGCTTACAACGTTAAATTTTTTAGCGCTCCGCCTAAAATGAAAATCGCTACTACGTCGATAGCACAAGGTCAAAAGCGAACACCTTCTGCAAAATAACCAACAGTTTTAATTCTAATTGTTCAAGCATGAACAACGTACAACTCATATTTGGCAAACTTAGCTGCCACACATACATGCAAATAAATAAACCAACTTAATTAGACTGCCATAGCTACAGAAAATAGCGTGTTATATACATATTTTATTTTAATTAGCACACCTAATAAATTTAAAAATGATAAATAAAAAAATTGGCAACAACTTTGCTCATGCGCTTTAGGTTCTTTTTTTAACAATCGCGAGCGAACTATGAATTTTATCGAAAAAAAGTCAGGATTAACTATTAATAGCTTAGTGTTGAGCAGCGCAATTTCTAGTATATTTTTGCTCATCAGCTCCAGCAGCTGGGCAGCAGAGATCACGCCTGGCAACAGCAAACAGAATGCAACTCCCACAGTGGCGCCAGCGAAAGATACAAAAACTACAGTATCTAAAACGCCTATTAGGCTTGAGTCCATATCAGTAAAAGCAAAAAAAAATACTAAAACCTTGGAGACAAAACACGACACACCCGCAGCAATTTCCGTAGTTACCGGTGATACATTAAATCGGGAAATTGCGCAGGATTATCAAGCCATATCTAAACGACTGTCCAATGTAACTTTTAATCAGTCTAGAGCTCATCTCAAAAATGCCTAAATAATATTTTAATAAATCCCAGCTGCACAAAGCCGAGAAAATTTCTGAGCTTATATTCATAGCGAACCGTTATGCGGCGGTAGTTTTGCAGCCATGCGAATACGCGTTCTATTTTCCAGCGATTTTTATAGCGCCTCAACGCACGGCCATCTTGGGTCTTAGGTTTTTTACGATTACTTCTGTGAGGTGCTATCAGCTCAATGCTACGCTCCTCTAACAATTTCTTATCAAGTGGATCGCTGTCGTAGGCTCTGTCCGCAACAATTCTTGTAGGTTTTCCGACGGTGTAGCAGTTATCTAACGTTTCCTCTACGAGCGTAATTTCGTGCGGCGAAGCACTTCCAACGGATAGTCCGATAGGAAGACCATGGCGGTCCGAGATTGCCATGATCTTGGTCCCTTTTCCTCGCTTCGTTTTACCAACTCCAGCACCCCCTTTTTAGCCGATGAAAACGACCCGTCAATATAAACTTCACTTAAATCAATTTTGCCTCGCGATTCCAAATCACTGAGCAGACCACGAAGAATGGATTCTAAAATGCCATTTTCTACCCACTCTTGATAGCGGCGATGGCAGGTTTGATAAGGCGGATAGCGTTCTGGCATATCTTTCCACGGAGCACCCGTGCGTAAAATCCACAAAATACCTTCTAAAATTTCTCTTGGATCAACTCTAGGCCTACCTTTACCTTGTTGAGTCAGGTCTTTTTCA
>DATDJI010000048.1:0-35453 GCA_036520615.1 Cellvibrionaceae bacterium
GATCAACCAACACACCGGCGAGAATTTCGTCTTTATCTTCGAGGCTCACCCCACCGACCGATCCAAGCAGATCCGAGCTGTTTTCATGCTCAGCAAGAAATCGCGCCATTTCGCTGGTGGCGCCGCGTTGCGAGAGAGCAAACACCGAAGCCCCCCGCGCCTGAGCAGTTACAAACGCATCGGCATGAATGGAAATAAATACGTCAGCCTTGAGTTTGCGCGCCTTGTCGCGGCGCCCCTTCAGGGGGATAAATTTGTCGTCGGCACGCGTCATCACTACTTTAAAGCGGCCATCCTGATTTAACTGCGCCGAAAGCTCCCGTGCGATGGCAAGTACTACGTCTTTTTCCCGCACGCCTTTCGGCCCTACAGCACCTGTATCCTTACCACCGTGGCCTGCATCCAACGCCACGATAATTTTGCGCCCCCGGATTGGAGCATGGCTTTCTTGGGCAGGCGTATCCGCAGTTTTAGGCGCTTTTGGCGGATCTAAAACGGTGGGCACTTTGCCCAGCGGCAGAAGTATGGACTGTTTGGATTCTTTGTCTAAGGTCGCCGGAGGTGGGGGCGCAGGCTCATTAACGGGCTCATTAACAGGCCTGGAAACATCGACTTGCGAACGCTTTTCGGGCGCTTGAGGGAGCGGTTTTGCAGTAGCCTCTTTTTGCCCTGCAGTGGGTTGTAGCTTGGGTTGCTGCGCTGATGGCTGTTTTTGCGCTGCGGGTTCTTTTTGAACTAATACGTCTCTCTGAGCCAAACGCTCTGTTTGCGCTGCAGGCTCGCTCTGGGCGGAGAGGTCTTTCTGCGCTAACGGCTTAGCCTCAGCTACTCTGTCCTCATCAGCGCCAGCGCCTTTTGGTGCTGAGCTGGGGGATTTCGCACTGACGGTTTTAAAACCAGTAAGCTCAAGCACAATGCGATCGGATTGATTCTTGGCGGCTTTTAGCCGATATGTTTTTACTAACACAGAGCTGCTCAGCTCAAACACAAGTTTAAGATTTTTACCGTTGCGGTTGAGCCTAAGATTATTAATTGGAGCTGCGCGCACAGCGGCGGGAGTGACATTGGTAGCCGCTTCTGTGTCGGAAAGTTCTATCAATAGGCGATCGGGCTTATCCAATAGAGAATAGCGAAACTGTGTAGGGCCTGACACCTGCAGCGAGATACGCAGAGTGTCGAACTCAGGTTCAGCGACGACATCCAGCAACTGGCCCGCTAAAACCGCAGCACACAGGCACCACCAAAGGGATAGGCTTACGAGCAAGCGAATCATAGAGCGTTTAACACGGGTTCAAAGCCTCAACCGCTGCGACACCCAAAATGCTAAATGCTGAAGCCTCAAGAGTGCGTCCTTCACGATCGGGGGTAAGCTTAAGAATTACATCCGGTTGCGGCAAAAAACCTGCGCCACGACTGGGCCACTCCACTAAACATAAATTCCCCGGCGCGAAATAATCGCGAATGCCCATAAATTCCAACTCTTCCGCATCCGCGAGCCGATACAAATCAAAGTGATACACCTGCAAGCCAGCTAACTCATAAGGCTCCACGAGTGTATAAGTAGGGCTTTTGACCGTGCCGACATGGCCGCATGCGCGCACTATCGCACGGGTAATATAGGTTTTCCCTGCCCCGAGCGTACCTTCAAGAAATACCACACCACCTGAACTAAGCACAGAGGCTAACCGCGCGCCTGCCGCTTCTGTAGCAGCTTCCGCAGGTAGAAAAAGGCTGGTAAAGGCCTGCACGTTTAACACCTACTGGGCCTCGCAGGCAGCGAAAAACTGCGGCAGCTGGCGAACTAAATCTGACGCGCTGTGGCCGCGCATGCCCTGCTGCGCCACCAAAAAGTCCGCTACGGCACCATGCACACAGACACCTAACAAAGCGGCATCAAGCGCAGAAATCCCTTGCGCCCAAAGCCCTGCAATCATCCCGCAGAGCACATCGCCGCTACCGGCGGTGGCGAGCATGGGATTGCCGACGGTTGCAATAAATACCTGGGCGCCGCTGGCCACAAGCGTCCCAGCGCCCTTGAGCACAACGACCGCACCGGTTTTAGCAGCCAATGCTTGCGCCGCAGCGATTCGATCCTGTTGTATCTCATCGGCGGTAACACCGAGCAGCCGCGCAGCCTCTGCCGGATGCGGGGTGATAATGCAAGGATTAGGGCAACTTAACCCTGCAGTGGATTTAGCCAATAGATTTAATCCATCAGCATCAAGCACGAGTGGCTTACCGCAGGTTAAGGCCGCTTGATATAACTGCTGGCCCCAGGGCTGTTGGCCCAATCCAGGCCCTAATGCCAATACTGACGCGCGGGAGATAAGCGCAGCTAAATCAGCGGCGGTATTAATTGCTTTTGCCATAATTTCCGGCTGGCGCACGAGACTTGCCAGCACATGCTCAGCGCGCGTAGCAAGGCTTACAAAGCCCGCGCCGATTTTAAGCGCCGCCTCGCTCGATAAAAGCCCGGCGCCGCCCATGCCCGCATCACCACCTACAACAAGCACATGCCCGCTATGCCCTTTATGAGCATCCGCCGCGCGGTGCGGCAGTCGCTCAGCACAATGGGAAAAATCGATGCGCGTGATGGGGGCGGTTGGATAGTGTTCAGAAGCTATATTTAAGTCATCAAGCTTAAGCTTGCCGCATAGCGCAGGGCCGCGACCGGTGAACAAGCCAGGTTTGAGCGCCACAAAACACAGAGTGTGGGCAGCAATAATGGCTTCACCCAGTACCCGACCGGTGTCGGCACAAAGTCCAGAGGGAATATCCAAAGCCACCTTAGGCGCCGAGTACTGGTTAAGCCGGGCGATTAAAGCCGCCGTCGCTGGCCGTACCGCGCCCTTAAGACCTATGCCTAAAAGAGCATCGACAATAACCAGATGTTCAGGAGCCGCGTCGGGTAGTTGGTTAAGCGGTTGGATTGAAACCTGCTCTTGCTGTGCAAAAGCATAGGCTTGGGCCGCTTCGTTTTGCAGCTGTGTAGGATCTTCAGCCCAATACACGGTTACGCAGATTCCTTTGGCGCGAGCCAAACCCGCTAATGCGTAGCCGTCACCCCCGTTATTGCCTCCACCGCAAAATACCCATAAAGACGCATGCGGGTAATGCTCGCTAATCAATGCTAAGGCTGCTCGCGCGGCGCGTTTCATTAAAACTACGCCTGGAATTCCCGCGGCAATAGCGGCGGCATCTATGGCTTTTACAGCGGCGGCCGGGTAAAGGCCCTGGGGTAACGCAGGCATAGGTTCTCACCAAAAAATAAGGCGGCTAGTATACGCAGCCCTATGCCCTCCCCCAAGCGCCGCGAGCCGCAAAATTCAGACAAACACCCGCACGGATATAACGGCTAAAACACTTGAGCGCGAAAAATCGGGCAAAATAGTCATTCTCGTCCTCGCGCTTAAGCTCATGACCTCAAGCCAGTTTTATCAGCAATTAAAATCCCAGCTGCACAGCCGCGCCCAACAATTGGGTTTTAGCGGCATAGGAGTCACGGATACAGACTTGCGCAGCTATATTCCCCGCGCACGCGCGTGGATTTTTGCGGGCAACCACCAGCCGCTGCAATGGATGGCCGAGCAGCTGCCATTAAAAGAGCAGCCTGGCGAATTGGTGCCGGGAACGCTACGCATTATTTCCCTGCGCATGGATTATCTGCCCAGCCGCAAAGGCCATATCGACGTACTTAAAAACCCTACAAAGGCCTATATCGCTCGCTATGCACTCGGTCGGGATTACCATAAAACTCTGCGCAAACGTATTGCGCTGCTGGGTGACTATATGCGCGATTTGGTGCGCGAGCAGTGTTCAGAACAGGAAATTCACTATCGCGCTTTTGTCGATAGCGCACCCATTATGGAGCGGCCATTGGCGGAAAAAGCAGGCTTAGGTTGGATCGGTAAAAATTCGCTGATTATTAATGCGCAATCCGGCAGCTTTTTTTTACTCGGCGAATTATTTACTAATTTACCCTTACCACTGGATGAGCTGCCGGCAGAAAACCAGTGTGGTGATTGCACTGCCTGTTTAACTATCTGCCCCACAGACGCATTTAAAGCGCCGTATGTTTTGCAAACTGAACGTTGTATTGCTTATTTAACGATAGAAAACAAAGGCCCTATTCCACTGGAATTTCGCGAAGCCATCGGCAATCGAATTTTCGGCTGTGACGACTGCCAAGCTATTTGCCCGTGGAATAAATTTGCAGGAGTTGCGCAAGTAGGTGATTTTGCGCCGCGCCATAATCTTGATAGCGCCGATTTATTAACGCTATTTAATTGGAACGAAGATGAGTTTTTGCGTAATACACAAGGCAGCGCGCTAAGGCGTATCGACTATCCACGCTTTTTACGCAATGTAGTGATTGGTTTAGGCAACGCTCCGAGCGATCCGGCCATTATTGCAGCCTTAGAGCAACGCAGCGCTCAAGCAGAATTATTTACTGAAGAAATCTCCTGGCTGAGCGAACATTTTGCATGGGCTTTAGCTCAACAGCATCAGCCAAATCGAAGGCGCAAACGTAAAATAAAACGAACTGACCGGTAAAATGTTTTTTAACTAGCCCAGCTAAACACTATTGGCAAGCTATCGCACCTCGTCATCCATGCACGCTTATTTAGCTATTTTAGCGGCATAGAATTGAAAATAAAAAAACCGATACCCAAATTACATCAGGCATCGGTTTTTAATTACCCACTAAATTAATTTGAAAATTAATTAGCTCGAGCGAGTAACTGGGAACTTATAGAATTTACGTGCCCATTCAATCGTCCAGATTGTCGGTTCTTGGTACACGTTTTTATCGGTGCCAATTATCATACCCTGATTAATTTTGCCCTGTGCTTCCAAGAATACTTTGCGATCTTGTTCCATATAGGCGCGAATTTGTTTCGTTGGTTTATACAACTCTTTCACGCGAGCAACCGTGGTTGCGTTTTTAATCCAACCATCTACGCCGTGTGTACCCTTGGGTAACGCATCAATGTTTTCGTCCAACGCATTACGCAAATCATTGTTACCGCGATTCATACCATCGGCATGGCAGCCAATACAGGAACTGCCATTATTCAAGCGCACATCTTTAACACCTTTATCCAACGCTTTACCGGCATAATTATCCAGAATATCGTCGGCCACAGTCAGTTGAATGCGCGGATCGCGAACAATGTGCACAAAAGCATCTACACGGCGTTGATTAAAGCCACCAAACAGCGCGTAACCTTGCATACCGTTAGGCAAGCTCCAAATAACCTCTTCAGCTGACTGCTGGCCACCATCTTTACCTGAATAATAGCCTCCACCATTATCTCCATTACCATCATATAAACCGACGGTGGCGATCATGGCGAATTTATCTGGTGTAGTGCCGCCTTGCTGCGTAGAAATAAATTTAGGAATTGGGTTCGCCCAGAAAGGAAAGCGCACATCGCCTTTAGCAACTTGCTCATCAACGTTCACATTACCCGCGGCGAAAATATCCCAGGTTTTCCAGTAGTAATTACCGCGACCGGTTTTTTGTTTCGCGCGCCAATACATACGCGACTCGATAGTAATCGCCTCTCTGGTTAACACCAAATCAAATGAGTCGACACCTTTGGATTTATCCACACCTAATTCGTCTTCAAAATAATGCGAATAACCGGGTATCGCCATAATAGAGTTGTATACGTCCGGGCGAGTTAACGTATAGATTAACTGAGCAGCTTCAGCGTATTTAAAGTCCGCAGGTTTAATATAATCTTGATTGTTGCCGCCCTTACTGCGAGTGCCCACGAAGCCATCAATTTGCGGCGGCAATGATTTGGAACCGTCGGCGCCTTCAGCATTACCTTTTAAAATACGCGCCCAGACCAAACGAGCAAATTTCTCGTCTTTGCTAACCGCAGACTTCAATTTATTTTTCATGCCGGCCAAATCGTTATAGCTAACACTTTTGCCATTTAAATCAACCTTGGAAGCAAACGCCAGATCATCATCCGAGCCACCATAAAATAACGTGAATGTACTCGCTGATGTATCGATTAATGTATGGCCCCAGTAATCGCGAATATCGAATCGATATACTATGCCTTTGCCATTAACATCTTGAGGGTTAACAATTTCGGGCGCCCAACGCGCAGCTGTATTTAATGCTTTTGATAACCCCACGCGCGCATTATTCATATTTTGCGCACTTACACCTTGATTATGTAAAACATGAAACGAGGCGTACTGAATAAATTCTTTATCTGCCGCTGGCGTTTTTGCTTTATCGGCGTCTATCCAGGCTTGCACATCGGCATCGCTAATTTTGGTATCGGCATCCACTGTACGTGGAATTTCCAAAATCATCCCTTCAATCCCGCTTAACCAGGCTTTAATCGCATTTTCCATTTCTGTGCCGGCAGCCTTACAGGTGGCGGCGAAACAGTTATGTCGGTCGATTACCATGCGCGTTACAAATTTGGAACTGGGAATATCGCGGAAATTTGTGCGTGTTAACGCATATTCATGGGCCAATACGGGGTCAACGTCTGAATGCAACGGAGCTTGTGCACCAGACCCGCTAGTATTTTCCGTGTTATGGCAGCCGGAGCAATTTTTACGCAAAACCGGGTAAAGAGTTTTTTCAAAGGCGGCTAAGGATACTTCTTTGTTAAAACCCATTTCTTCAGTGTAAGCGACGGGTTCGTAGTTAACACCGCCACGACCATCAGGTAATTCAACATACCCATCTCTTACAATTGCTAAAGATTTGCCAGATGGTTGGCCTGAGCTTGATGAACTGGATGAGCTGGAACCGCCGCCACACTGAGGCGCATTATAGATTCCATCCCACATACCATTACCCGTGTACACCCAATAGGTAGTACCGCTGCAATAAGGTTGATTGCTTCCAGAACTCGACGTGGAACTTGAACTGCTGCTAGAGGAGGATGAGCCCGTTGGTGTGCCGGTACAGCCTGCCAGTGCGCCGATGGTAACCAACACAAGGCAGGTGTTTTTTAACGCACCTAATTTATTGTAATTCATACATTGACCTTTTTGCGTGGGGTAATGAATCTGATTTATCAGACCCAATATATAAGGTTGCATTTGCATTGCAACGACGCATTTCTTATTGATCGATTTATTTAGTTGCTTTGTGATGGCATTAACGCAGAAAATTATTTGTATGTAACTAATTTGAAAATTAATTCAATTTAAAAAGCATGCTTTATAGTGAAAACATATAAAAGAAATACGCTGGGGCTTATGGTCAAATATTTTTTTAAAAATATAACCTCTATTACTTCACGCTCGCTGCGTCACAATTTGTCACTGCACTTATGTTTGCAGCGTTGAATTTTAAAAAGCACTTCAAGCCGCAGCATCTTTTTAAGTAAATTTAAGCAATGCAATTTGTATGACTATAAAGCTATAACAAAGCAAGCTTATAAAAAATACTGGGGATCTGCTGCTATATCAATAGCAATGAGCGCACCATCTAATAAATCACTCCATTTTTGCCGCTCAGCGTAAAACCTTTACTAATTGTTTAATGCAAAGACGGCCGAGTGTAAATTAATTTTCGGTGCGCATAATCCAACTTTATTTAACGACGGAGCCATAATTTACACTTTGATAGTGCCAGCGTTGCGCATAAGACAAGACTGATTTATGAAAAATAATTACTGCCTTTAAAAATCAACTCGATAAAAATTACGGCAACAGGCATCCATAAACGCATGGATTTATAGGGAATTTCTGAGAAAAATCTAATGCACCGCTGGCTAGGCGAATCTACCAAAAAAGTGAGGCGACTGCATGGATGCAGCAGATATGGAAATGCAGGAGGAGAGCAACGCAGGCGCAGCTGCCAAGTTTACGCATTGTAAGCTAGCAGTTCTTTGAGAAATTTATCGACGCTGGAGCCACTTACATAGTTTTTCAGCGATTCCCGAGCAGGTTTTTAAATACTAAAACAAAGCTCTGCATAACTCAGATATTCAAACACTGAATACAGACATAGGTGAATTATTGCTGGCACTATGCCTCCGACACGAACGTAGGCTTGTGTACTGAGCCGCGCGCCTGTGTATCCTGTAAACATCCGTCAGTCTTCACTATAAATGCCGCTAGTGAATTAGAATGTTCGTGCGCGACGATTAAACGAGTGCCCGCATCTAAGAAGGTAAAATAACGCGGCCATAATCCGCCACAAGGCTGAATTTGTAGAAGTTCAAGCGTGCCGTCTACACGAATTTTAAACACCGCAATACTGTGATGACCGCGATTTGAGGTGTAAACATATTGCCCGTTTTCGCTAATAATTATATGGGCAGAAATATTCTCACCGCTAAAACTTGCAGGTAACGTACTAACACGCTGCTGCGTATGCCAGCTGCCATCTGCAGTGACCTCGTGTACACTCAAAATATTGCTTAATTCATTGAGCACATAGATTTTGCCATTGGTGGGGTGAATAGCCATATGGCGCGGACCATCACCGGCCGGTGCGCGCAAAACAATCTGTGCATCTCCCCAAACGCCCGGCTGAATGTGCGCATACCAAATAATTTGGTCTAAGCCTAAATCCACTGCATAAATACCCGGCTGCTGGGCATAATTATCCGCAAAAACTACATAATGCGCATGGGGCGCCTCTTGCCGTGCGGTTAGACCGCGTCCGTAATGTTGGATTACCTGCGGCGAAGACTGAGGAAGCCCCGTTTCATCCAAAGAATAAATTGCAATACTTCCGCCCATATAATTAGCCACTGCCAAATGGCTAGCACTGGCATTTATAGCCAAATGACAAGGTGATGCACCGCCTGAATCAAGCGTCGCTAAACAGTTCCAGCTATTGTTGTCGTCGTTTTGAAAAACATGCAGTTTACCGGGATCAGTTTCCTCAACAACGTACCAAAGCGCGCCATGTTTTAACGCAATCGATGGATTGTGAGTATTGGCAATCAGTTTTGCTTGAGAAAACGTGTGCGCTTGAGCGTTGTAACTTAAGCGATAAATACCTTGGCTCGGCTCGTCGGTATATCCGCCAACAATTAATGGAAAATTCGCCATGAATTATCTCGCATAAAAAATTAGAAAGTACATATTGCTCGGTAAGCTCAGCATCACAAACGCGTACAAATAGGTATTAGAACTTAGGTTTACAATCGACGAGAGGGTTTAACAGGCGTTTAAAAGAGTCAGAAAATCGCGTAAGCGTTGCTCAACTATCTGCGTCCGTGCAAATGTGCGCTTATTTGGCTATAGGTAAATAAATTAATTAGACATCCTGCGGTTTTAAGAATTATTAACATTAATATTTAATCCCATACGAATCATCCATTGCCAATGGTTCCAATTTCCATCCAGCAACGCAATGCCGCCACTGGCCGCAGGTAGGCCCGGCGCTATAGCGATACACGCATCTATTCGATCAGAACCTTGCGTGGTCCAAATACTGTGGCTTGAATAACTGGTAACTAATAATCCCTCCAATAACCCAGTTACAGCACTATTTATCTGCACATCCGCACAGGGCACTTGAATCGGGCCAGCTTGATAGCCTTGATTACACCATTGCCTGCGCAAATAGGTTGGTAAATTTAAATCGCCTATGCGCTCTAATAATTCATCAACTAACAGCCCCTCATCCAGCGCATGCAAGGCTGCCTCCTCCACGGGGTTTAACCATTCAGGCTGCTCACACAAAATATCCAATAAAGATAAGTCGCCGGGCACAGGCACCAAAACACTAAAAGGGAAATAGCGGCCTACCTTATCCACGCTTGGCATTAAAATGCCCAGCCATTGTTGCTCATCAAGCACACCGGCGGAAAAACCAAAACGCCACACTGGACTGGTTAAATACACATTTAACCAGTCCGCTCCCAGCCGCTCTTGAGACGAACCTATAAATGCTTGCAGCCAGGCGTCCCAATGCTGCACTAAATTGTTAGGCAAGTTGCGCGTAACAAAATCCCCATGACCGGGTAATTTTCCGTAAAGACCTATATTTGGCTGCGACATAATAACTACAAGCTTAATTCGGCCACAGGGCCATTAAGGAGTTTCTGGCAATCTAAAGCCAGTTAACAAATCCCGCCGAAATACATTGTTGGCACTTTTTGGACGCACCTCATAGGCAATATCGTGGGTTAACCCCTGCACAATATTATCCGGCACAGAAAAACGTACGATGTAACTACCACTGGCTTGTTTTTCCACGCGCGAAGCGTCAAATAAGCGCAATAACGCCCATTGGCCAGTGTAGATTTTTTCATGCTGTTTGCCGCTAATATCCTCGAAATTAATTCGCAGCTGTTTAATGTCGTCAGCCGCACTCCATTTGAGAGTAGAAGAAAATTTTGGCCCGTGATTATAGGTTAGACGCTCGCTGCCAAATTCCAAACTAAATCGCGCTTCTTTTTCGCTAAATTCAAACGGTTTAAAATCAAATCCTAATGAAAGCGCATCCGGGGCATCTTGGAAAAACATTGCACGGATTAATTGCGCATTTTGCATTTGCCGCAAAAAATCACCGGAAAAAGTAGCGCCGCCGCCATCCACCGATTTAACTCGCGTCGGATCACGAGCATCGACAAAGGGCGCCACATTAGCCACATAAAATACATCTAATATGCCGCCTGCTTTAAAGAAATTGGTGAAATCCAGTACTGCAGTTTCTTCCTGTGCTTTCGGATTTAACGGATACTTACCCATTAACAATTGTGCATAGGGCTTATAAACCGCAGCGCGCCATTCAGAGCCGACAAAACCCTTACCGCCGGATGAAATAACATTCGAATTGCCAATAGCTAAACTCTCCAGCCAACCGCGTAGCGGCTCTTGTGTGCCGGATGCATAAGCACGCAAAGCCGTTGTCGGGTTACTGCCGCCATTTTGCGCGCGCGCTTTGGAGACCTCATAAGCTTTTTGTGTTGGGTCTGGCGCCAACGCAATTTCTGCAACGAATGTATGCAGCTCGCGCACTTTGTCTAAAGCACCTCCTATCGGCGGCTGCCCGAGTTTAGGTGCCTTAGTAAGCGAATTAATATCTTTAAAATATTTATCCACTGCATTGCCATCTAACACTTTATCAACAACGTCCGAGGTCGCCTCGCCTTTTTTACCTTTTAATTTAGTGTCTGCTAAATCGTTAATTAACGTGGATGTAAGTTGCGTATTCTCAGCACCTACTTGTAAAGCAGTCACCATCGGCGAATACACCGGGTCAATTAATGCTGCCAGCATTTGTTCCGCCTGACGCACATCACCTAAGCCTACCAATTTGAGCGATTGATAATAGGTATTCCAGATTCTTATGTAATCAGCGTAATACAAATCTTTTACTTGCTCGCTGACCTTATCTGGCTCTTCAGGTGTGTAATTTAAGGCTTTACCCGCCTCTGCTTGAGCCAGAATTGTGCGCTCTTCAATAACTGCTTTTATCACTTCAGAATCCGGCGACATATCGACTTTATCGTAACCCGCTTTTGTATACAGCACAGGCATTTGCAACGCTTCTCGCACCTGCGGGTTAATTACAAAATACTGGCGGGCTTTATCGCCTAATTCATCGAGCATATCCACTTTGCGTGCAAGCGCAGGGGTATGGCGAATGCGGCTATAAACGCGTTTGGCAATTGGCTCTTTTAATAAAATATCGCGCACGTGATTAACCACTGCTTCATTAAGCTGTACAGGGGTTAACTCCAGCGTCAGCAGATGAGTTAAATGAGTTTCTAATTCCGCTCGCTTGGCTTCATCGGTTTTGATACTGCTTTCCCAGTATTTTTTAAACCAATTTTGCACTTCTTCTTTATTAAGCGTATCGAGTTTATTGAACATTAAATAGACGCGAAAAGTATTGTACAAATCACTGCCTTCATCGCCCACTTGCAGCGTTTTTTCCAGCGTTCCCATCATTTGCGCTAAAAACCGCCGCAACAATTCGCGGTCATAGGCCTGATTCGCCTGATCATCGACACGCCCGTCATATAAGCCGAGATTAACAAGCCAGGGTAAAGACTGTTGATCCATGACTTCGGAGGCCGCTTTCAACTCGTTAAATGCAGGCAGGCTAGCGCGCATATCTAATTGTTGATATGCAGGTTTTGCAGCTTCAGTTTTAAAGGCACTTAGGTGGCTTTCCACTTCGCGTACATTTAATTTATGTTTGACGAGCGCGCCCGACCAGACCAACCCTAACACCACAACCATAACCGCCATACCCACGTAAGCGGCGCGCTGCACCCAACGCATGGAGGTTTCATAGCCATTATTCGCGCCGACAATTTCCGATTCAGGAAATATCACATCTTTAAACAAGCGGGTTAAAAAATAACTTTTTCCCTGCTGGTTAATGCCTGCGGAAACTTCTCGCTGAAAACCAAAATTAGAGGCAACCTGCGCCATAAGCCGGTCGATCGCTGTGCCGTCCTGCGTACCTGATGTAAAATAAACACCGCGCAAATAGGGCTGAAACTTAAAGCGATTGGTCATAAATGCTTGGCGAACAAATCCCTCCACCAGCACTTTTACATTATCCATTTGCTGCGGAAACGCACTTATAACGCCGCGGCGTTTAATATCTCGCTCGGCATGCATACGAGTTAACACGCGATCGTACAGACGCCGAATAATCTTTTGTAATTCTTGGTGTAAATAATCGAAGTTTGGACCCTGGTTGGGATTAGTTGCATCAGGCAGAGAAACCCCCCAAACCTGCTCGCGGTCATCGCGATTGATTTCGGCAAAGAAGTCGCTAAATCCCGGCACCATGTCAGATTTGGTCAGCATTAAATAAATTGGGAAGCGTATTTCTAAGCGATCCATTAATTCATCTAACCGCGAGCGAATCGTGCGCGCATGGGCTGCGCGCTCTTCTTCTGTTTGTGTCAAAAGATCCTGCAAACTAATAGCAACAATAGCGCCATTAATCGGACGGCGACGGCGATGACGTTTTAATAAATCTAAAAACCCTTCCCAAGCTGCCGCATCAATAACTCTATGGGAATCCTGGGTGGTGTAACGCCCTGCAGTGTCAATCAACACAGCTTCGTTGGTGAACCACCAATCACAATTACGCGTACCGCCTACACCTGCAACAGCACCGCGGCCTAAATGATCGGCCAGTGGAAACTCCAAACCGGAATTAATTAATGCGGTAGTTTTACCAGAACCCGGTGGCCCCACAATAATGTACCAAGGCAATTCATAGAGGGCTTTGCTACCAGTGAGGCCCTTGAATTTAAAGTTTTTTAAAGTATCTAAAGCCTGCGTAAAGCGCTCACCAATTTGCAACAACTCTTCTGTGGATTGCTCCTTTGCCGCCATCTGCGAAGGGTCTTCTTTGGGAGTGGATAAGCCTTGCACGAGATTTTGATTATTTTTTGCTTTGCGTAATTGGCCAATTAAAAAAATGATAAAAACCATCACCAACAGCGCAATCAACATCATGACACGAGGGAATACCTCTGCAAGCGGGGCTGTATTAGTCGCACCAAATTTAATTAATGGACCGGCAAACCATATTAATAGCCCGAGAGCCAAAATCCCGATACACGAGACAAAAATCGGGTGGATCAAAAACGCGAAAAATTTTTTCATACCAATTAATACCTGTTGTCGATCTATGTGGTGTGCACAGATCTTTAATATCCGCTCGCAAACCTCTGCGCGTACGATCGTTAGGAGTTTACTAGCAGCGAGTCGCGCTGGATGAAGCTGCGTTATTTGGCTTCTTGATTCCCAGCGCCTGAGCTATTTACTGCATTTGCATCAGCACTAAAAGGCGCTATACGGTTAAGCGATTCAAGCGTGGGCTCTGAACTTGAATTTAACCAAAGCTTAAATCCCACATAACCAAAAAATACCAATGCAGCAACTACGCTTGCCGCTACCCATGTGGGTAAAAAATGAGAAAGAGTGCGACGTGTGCGACCTAAACCCTGCCATGCACTGGACAGGCTGCGCTCAAATTCACCTCGTTGCGAGCGAATCGTGGCATAAAGATCATCGCGCAGAGCTTCCAAAGCATCGCTACCGCGCGGCATTAAGCGATATTTACCTTCAAACCCGAGACTTAAAACCAAATAAAATAATTCTAATACGGCGCGGTTATCGCCTGGGGTTTGCCGCAATTGATCTAACATTTGAAATGATTTTTCACCGCCGCCGGTATCGCGATGAAAAATACTGAGCAACGTACGTTGCCCCCAAGCGCTCTCGCCGCCCCAGGGCGTATACATGACCGCTTCATCCAACGCCGTGCACATTAAATAACGCGATGCCCAGGCTTGTTCGGGTTTTAAATTTAAATCCCGCAGGCGATTTTCAAATTGTTTAATTTCATTTACTAAGGAGTTGTGCAGGCCTGCTACATTAGCGTGGCGCAGTGTGCCACGGGTTTTATCAAACACCATTAATAATGTACTTGCGGCCTGCACGATAGGGTTTAATCCCGGCCCAAAAGTATTTAAATCCACACGCCCCGGCGACATTGCACTGGGTGTCACAGGGTCTGCTTGATAGCTTGGCATGACCGGTGGCGGCCGCATGTCTGCTGCGCCCTTGCGGCCAGGCGTGGGTTTTAATACGGTGCTGTCACCGGCACCGGGTTGTTTGAAGAGGGTTTTATCCTTTTCGTCCATAGTAATTTCTCGCAAATAAGTTCAAACGCGCAATTAACGGCGGATAGCCCAAAATTCCATTTCCAGTCCAGGGAAATCGCCACCTACATGCATAGCAAAACCACCTGATGTACTCATGTAACGCCAAATTTCCCCGCGTTGTTCTAATTCAAAATAAACGTGGCCAGCGCGGAAAGGAATCTGGCGAGGAGCAACCGGTAAAGCCTTAATAAGAATACCGTTGAGTGCCGAATTAATTAATTGGCGGATATTTTCGACAGGGCCAATTTTCATTTGTTGTGGCAATCGGCTGCGCAGTGTTTCCTCAGCGATATCGGCACGCACTACTAAAATAAATGTAGCACTACTAATGAGTGACTTGTCGTACTTGTCGGCAACGCGAATACCATAGCCCTTATCTTCAAGCCCGATAGAAATAGCGGTTTGTTCGTAAATCGTGGCTAATAACTGGCGCAAATGGGCAAATACAACTTCAAAACCTGTTTGCAAATTATCGTGCAAATAAACCGGTAATTCCGGCGGGCGATGAGTTTTCGTGTTAAACGTCGCAAGCTCGCCAATTGCGCCCATACATTCTTTAAATAATTGCACTGGATGCAAACCCTGCACTTTCGCCAGGTGCACCATGATTGGCTCTAAGCGATTAAGCGTTTGCAATAGCATATAATCGGTTACTTCCGCTGTACCGCCGCGCCGCGTATCCGCTAAGCGCCCAGCGATGGCCTCGGCGCGATGGCGCAACATGCCGGCTAATTCCACAATAAAACCATTTAAGCGCGGCGCGGATTGGCAGTCCAATACGCTGGGGATATATTTATCGTCCAACAAAATGTTTTTATCTTGGCGAGTTTCAGCAATACGCGCTATGCCAATACAGGTGTAGCCACTGAGATCATCGGTTTCCAATAAAACTCTCAAACGCAATTTCCCAACGTGCACGCCGTGGTCATCACCGCTTTCGATAGAATTATCGCGCACTTTATGTTCTTTCGGATAATAACGCGCCAACCCTTGCGCGCCCTCCTGGGGCAGCACATCAACAGCGCCCAAGCGGCGTACTGGCAGAGCTAAATACAATAAACTGTTGTGAATATTTTCCGGTAGGTCAATAACCGGTGGTGCTTCGTCTATATCGGGAAAATTAAATGGCGTGCCATCGGGAAACACACCGCGGCCATACACCAACGAAATTTTTCCCAGCTTTAATAATTGCTGGTCCAGCTCACAATCAAAAAATCCCCATAAGTACGCGCCTGCGGTACCAATACGGCCATCGACGTAGCGTTCGAAGTAACGCTCTTGTTGTTGGAAGTGTTGAGGGTTTAAAAACATCCCCTCCGACCAAATAACTTTGCTTTCTAACGACATAAACTATCCATGAAACAAAAAACATAGAGCAGAAATTTAAGCCCACAGCAGTGTGCTGGAGTTCGTTATTTTTTCTCCACCAGCACCATATGGTTGCCAGTGATTTTTACAAAAATGCGGTTGCCAACAATATTGCCGGGTGTAACAGGGAATATCACTTTGTAATTAGAATTTTGGTATTGCAAAAACTCAGCGTATAAAGCCACGAATTTGGTGCCAGGGTTTAACACTAAATTCGATTCACGTTTGTCGCCGGGCACAAATATTTTTAAGTCTTGTTTATTGACAAAATCCGCTTCCAACACGGCCTTATCCTTAGTGTAAAGCGTCATAAAATCGGCTTGATGAAAAATTATCGGCGATTTTAATTCGTACATTCGCACAAATACTGGTGACGGGCGATTATTAGCATCCGGATTAATATCAATATCCGTCTGAATCACTAGTTTTAAATCTGTATCCAAACCAATTGTTTTACCTGTGCCATTTACTTTGGTACAACTGGTTAAACCTAATCCTAGACTCACTAGCAATGTAAATTGCCAAAAAGTGTTCCAAATAGACGGCGTGCGGATGTGCATAGAGGTTCCTATCGTTGAGAATGTTCACGTTTGCGGGCGATAGCTAATTTGCGCAGCTGCTCTTCATAGGCCTGCACAAACTCGTCACCGAATAAATTTTGAAAAGAATTTTCGAAATTACCGATTAGATCTTGGTAAAAATCATCGTACGCCGACCAACATTTTGCCCCTTTCATGCCGGGTAATAGGCCGCCGGTTTTCCCTTGCCGCTCAAACTGTTGTTCCAGATGGACCGGATCAAAACGCGTCAGCAGCGATTTAAACGCCGCGCGGATTCCCGCCAATATAGCCACCTGATGATCCATAATCGACTCAAAACTATCCTGCACGGATTCAACTGGCGGTTTGTAGCCTTTGGATGCGCGTACAAACAATAACTCCAGCGCATCATCTACATCCGTGGCAAATTTGATCGGATTATTTTCACGCGGCTGTATTGTAGTTACTGCAATGCGAAATTCATTTTTAATTGAATTGCGGGCGCGCAGAATTTGCAATAAGCCACTAATGGCTTCGCGAGTAATCTCACCGATTAACTGCGGTAATAATTGTTCTTGTTCGCCATTTAATTGTCCACTCAGCCCAAGCGCTGCAACTAAGTTATGTACACCTGTCTCAGCTGCGTAACCCGGCGCTGCAGCTGGTGCAGCCGCAATCGGCGGCCGTGGTTGTGCCGGCGGAGCATAGGGTGGCTGTGGCGCTTGGGTCATTGGTGATGCTTGCGCTACTGATGGTGCCTGCACCACTGGAGGCTGAGGTATTGGCGGCGCCTGCACTATCGGCACAGGAGCAACCGGCTCTGCCCAAGGAGGTGGTGCATTAACATCCTCCGCGCCTGCCTGCAGTGCCTTTAACCGATCAGACAAAGGTACTTTACCGGACGTAACGCTGGGTACCTGCTGCGAGTAAGCGCTGCCGAGTGGATACAACTGGCCGTCAATATCATCCGGGGCGAGAGAAGGCCCAGCCGGAGTTTGACTAATGTGTGCGAACGGATTTTCGCCCAACATGTCAGGCCCCGATGGCGAATCTAACGGGTGTACAGGCAGATTCGGCTGCGGTGGAGGCGGTGCGTGTTGCGTCGGCACAGTGTGTTGGACAGGCACTGCAGGCTGTTGGAGTATCTGCGGTCGCACAGTAGCTGATGGAACCGGCGCAGCCGTAAAGGGCGGTGGGCTTGGGACAAACGGTGCTGCTGGCGCCAATGGATCATCGCTGGAAAAAGGATCCAGCGGTTTAAGGCTCGGCATACCTAATTCGTCAGCCGCAGCGGCGCCGCCAAGCGAGTTCCAAAAATCATCCGGAATCGCCGCAGGCCCAGCTTGCGTAGGGGCAACCTTGGGCAGGGAAATAACATCATGCAGAGGGTTGTGCCCTTCGTTCTGTGTGAATGTGGGCGTTGCTTGCGGGCGCTGAGGTGTGAAGGGATCAGGTCCGCCAAAAAGATCGCCACCGAATGGATCCGCTCCGAACGGATTGCCCTGAGCACCTGCGCCAGGAGCGCTGGGAAATAAGTCAGCCGGTTTAGCATCCCCTGCGAGACCGAACGGGTCTTTGGCTGCAAATGGGTCCATGCTGGCGTCGTAAAAAGGATCACCACCCGCCCCAGGGCCGCCGATAGGAAATAGATCAGCACCATCGGCCGCCTGCGGAGTGACTTCAAGCTCTCCCCATTTAGCGCCCGCATTAAAAACAGGCGCAGGTTCAACTGGGGACGAGTCAGCAAACGGTGAAATCTTAGCGGCGCTTTTTTCCAAACCGACGCGCAACCGGTATTCGCCTAAATCTAATGTGTCGCCTTCACTGACACTCACACGGTTATTGCGCCCGACAGGCAAAGTCGCGCCGTTCAAAAACAGCCCGTTTGTACTGGTGTCGGTTATGAAAAATTGCCCTTGCTCAAAGGTGACGACACAGTGCTTGGACGATAAAAATTTATCGGGATCGGGCAGCGCCCAAGTGTTGCTTTCACCGCGCCCAATACTGCCGCCCTGCTCATCAAAGGATTTCTGGCCCTGCTGCAAGGCCGCTTTGGCGGGTGCCTTTAATAGAGAAAAGGTAATTTTCATAACAGGATGTCCACCGCTACCGCCCCACTCGCTCGCCACTGTTCGGCTCTGACCCGACTGTACACATATTCACAGCCGCCTAAATTGCGCAGCAGTATATGCCGTGAATGAGACGGGTTAAAAGCCATGCTAAGGAATTAGCCCGCATTTAAAGCTTCGCATTCAAATCACGCCCTGGCTCAGGCGCCTGTAAGGGATTAATTAACGCTCACAGCTTGCAAGTTTGCCTGCAATATGGTTTAAATCACCGCCCCGCTTTTTGCCGGGATTGTTACGCCAGGATGTGTGTTGGGTGGTTGCGGACACCATTTCGAATAGGCCCGCGAGCCTGTTCGCTTGTGCGTTTTTTGGCCTAGGTCAGGATTTAGGAATTTATGTCGTCCCGCTCAATTGATATTGCCGCTTTTTTAGACCCCATCGGTGACGATGCCCCCTGCGGGCGTGACCTACGCGAAGGCAGTTCCCCTACCTCTAATTTTCAAATGGTTAAACTTGCGCGCTCTACAGCACGCAGCGCCGAACGCAGCAATGTCTACAGCGAAGACGGCCAACAAGCGGATGATGCGCGCCGCAAAATCGACGAATCCTGGCGCAAGATAATTGAATTAGCTCCCAAAATACTGAAGTCCGAATCCAAAGATCTTGAAGTTGCCTGCTGGTATTTAGAATCCCTCGTACGCCGCGACGGCATCGCCGGACTGCGCGATGGCTTTGAACTGATTGAGGGTTTAATCGACAGATTCTGGCCTAGCCTTTATCCAATGCCTGACGAATACGGCCTTGAAACTAGAGTTGGCTCATTAAAAGGTCTTAATGGAGAGGGCGGTTCCGACGGTGCATTACTAACCCCCATACGCAATAGCATCATTACCAACAGCGGCCAATTTCGCGCGTTTAGTTTTTGGGAATACCAATCCGCCGCAGAAACGTCCCGCATCCTTGATGACAAAGCCCGCGAGAAAGAATTTGTCCGCAAAGGCTATACGCTTCAAAACATTGAAAATGCCGTGCGCGATTCCAGCAGTGAGTTTCTCACTCAGCTGCGCGATGATTTAGTAGAAGCGCTGGATAGCTTTACCCGCTTTAACGACAAACTCTATCAACTCTGCGGCTCCAGCGAAGCGCCGCCTTCCAGCGCCATCACCAATTTACTTAAAGACTGCATTACCGCCATCACCTTTTTAGGGGGTAACAAAATTATCACGGAGACATCGCCTGTGGATGACAGCTCAAATGCCCCTGCTGAATCTGGCGCAGACAATAATGCACCTGCAGCTGCCTCGTCAGCCGCACAAATCGCCAGCCGCGCTCTGGCCAATCGCGAACAAGCGTTTAAGCAGATGGCGGAAATAGCCGAATTTTTTCGCAAATCCGAGCCACATTCACCAGTTTCTTACCTGCTGGAAAAAGCCGTCCGCTGGGGCAATATGCCCTTGCACGAACTGATGCAGGAACTTATCAGCGACGAAACCACCCGGAACCGCTACAGTGAACTCACAGGCGTGAAGGGCCAATAATAAAATACCGTTTAGGCTCGCTGCTGCTTAATAAATTGGCTATTCAATTAGGTGCTCAAGGCGCTTATCTTCAAAGCCTATTAAGACCTTTGAGACTTAAGCCTGCGACTTAAAACTAAGTAACAGATAAAACCTGTTACGCAGTCTATAAAAGCACATGCGCGGCCAGGAACGGTAGCTGCAAATGTTCACGGGTTTGCTTACAGGAGGTTGTAGATTTAACGTAATATTGCTGAGTTTTAACGGCGACACAAAACAACATAAGACGACATAATAAGCCCCGAAAGCGGGCAAACAACCCGGGGATTTGCAGTGCGCATCGCACATTGTGTGTTCCTTTTATTTTTATAACACTTGAAATACATCACGAGGTTAGGACTATGGCCAGCATCCATGACAAACTCAATCGCGTGCGCAAGCCGCGCGTTCATATCACCTACGATTTAGAGTCAAACGGCGAGAGCGTAAAGCGCGAATTGCCATTTGTAATGGGCGTAATGGGTGATTACTCCGGTGACAACACCAACCAAAAAGCCTTTAAAGACCGTAACTTTCTGCAGGTAGATCGCGACAACATCAACGAGATCATGAGCAACATCAACCCTCAGTTGAACATGAAAGTTGAAAATACATTACAAGGTGACGGCACTGAAATGTCCGTTAACTTAAATTTAAATCACCTAGAAGATTTCGAACCTCACCGCGTTGTAGAGCAGGTTGAACCGCTGCGTAAGCTGTTAGAAGCTCGCAATAAACTGCGCGATTTATTGAGCAAAGCTGACCGCTCCGAAGAACTTGAAAAAGTTCTTGAAGATATATTAAGTAGTACAGATGCACTCAATAGCCTTAAAGGCGAATTGGGCCTAAATGAGGAGACTAAATAATGGCCGATACAGAATTAGAATCGCAAGGCGCTGGCAGCGCCGAAGCGCAAGAGACCAGCTTTTTAACGATGGCGTTAGACGCAACCCGACAAACTAACCGGGACGACGCTGAAGATCTGCTTAAAAACCTTACTCGCGAAGTTATGGCAGGCACAGTTAAATGGAATAAAAACCTTACTGTGACAATCAACTCTGCAATTGCGGCAATTGATAAGGCGATGTCCAAGCAACTTACGGCCATCATGCAGCATCAAAAATTTACGAAGCTTGAAGGCTCCTGGCGCGGTTTAAATTATTTGGTATCCAACTCGGAAACCAGCTCACAATTAAAAATTCGCGTGTTAAACGCCACCAAAAAAGAAATCAGTAAAGACCTTGAGCGTGCGGTTGAATTCGACCAAAGCAACCTGTTCAAAAAAATCTACGAAAGCGAATTCGGCACGGCCGGTGGCGAGCCGTTCAGCACGCTGATAGGCGACTATGAATTTTCAGCCCACCCGGATGACGTAGCCACTCTGTCAAATATTTCTGGTGTTGCCGCCGCAGGCTTCTGCCCATTCATCTCGGCAGCTGGCCCCAGCATGTTTGGCTTTAACAGCTACCAAGAACTTTCCAAACCGCGTGACCTGGAAAAAATCTTTGAATCTTCAGAATATATCTCCTGGCGCAGCTTCCGCGAGAGCGAAGACTCCCGCTTTGTAAGCCTTGTTATGCCGCGCGTGCTGGCTCGCCTGCCCTACGGCGCATCGACCAAAGCTATTGACGCGTTCAACTTCGAAGAAGCGGAAACCAACGAGCAAGGCAAACATTTAGGCATTGAACACGACAACTACTGTTGGATGAATGCTGCCTACACAATGGGTACGACGCTCGCCCGCGCTTTTGCTGAGAATGGCTGGTGTACTGCCATTCGCGGCGCCGAAGGCGGCGGTAAAGTGGAAGGCCTGCCCTGCCACATTTTTGCCAGCGATGACGGCGGCATTGATCAAAAATGCCCTACCGAAATTGGCATTACTGATCGACGTGAAGCTGAATTATCTAAACTGGGCTTTTTGCCTTTGCTGCATTATAAAAACACCGATTACGCGGTATTTTTTGGCGCGCAAACCGCACAAAAACCTGCGCAATATCAATCCCCCGATGTTACTGCAAACGCCGCTATTTCAGCGCGTTTACCCTACATCATGGCCACCAGCCGCATTGCCCACTTCTTGAAAGTTATGGCGCGGGACAAAATCGGCTCCTTTATGGAAGCCGACGAAGCCGAGCGCATGCTTAACCAGTGGATCAAACAATACGTTAACGGTAACCCTTTAGCCTCAGCCGAATCCAAAGCCAAATACCCATTGGCTGAAGCGCGCGTTGAAGTAAAAGAAGTACCTGGCCAACCTGGTGTATATAACGCCGTTGCTTGGATGCGTCCTTGGTTACAAATGGAAGAGTTAACTACCTCTTTGCGTTTAGTCGCAAAAATGCCCAAAGCGGGTTAAGGTAGAACGGGTTTTATGCCTGCCACAAGGGAGCTTCGGCTCCCTTGTGTTTTTAAACTTGAACGTAAAACCGCAGTTTTTAATTAAATATGTGCCGCAATATCGGCAGATACAAAACAAATTTTACGCTAACGTTCAGAACACGGTTTTATTAAACCCCATCCATTGTTGGATCGGCCTTAAAAACCCTAAGCATTACGATTTAACCGCAGCGGTAATATATAACTCCACTCGAACGCCTGTTTAAATCCACCGCTTAGCATTTAAATGTGCATCAACTTTATTTACCTAGCATGGGAATTTAATCAGTGTCATCGGCAAGCCCAGCATTTAATTTCGACGAAATCCTCAAGCAGACCGCAACCAATGTGCGTCTGGATGATTTTTTGCGGGAGGAGCACTGGGGCCGGGCGCTCACTTATTGGATACAACACCACGCCCCAAAGGGCGCGATAAAAAATACCCGCGATATAATCAGCCAAATTGAATTGGCCATCAGTCACATCGACCAAATAATAAACCAGCAATTAAACGTCATCATTCATCAGCCCAAATTCCAGCGTTTGGAATCGTCCTGGCGCGGCCTTTATTATTTAACACTGCAAGCCGATGGCATTAAATTGGTGAAAATTAAAATTCTTGATGCCAGCTGGCAAGAAGTAACTAAAGATTTAAGCCGCGCGTTGGAATTTGATCAAAGTAGTTTATACAACAAAATATACGCCGAAGAATACGGCACCCCCGGTGGTGAGCCTTACGGCACATTAATTGGCGATTACGCCATTAGCCATAAACAAACGCGCACGCATCCTTATGACGATATTTCCGCGCTTGATTCCATCGCGCAAATAGCCGCAGCTGCGTTTGCGCCGTTTATCGCCGGAGTGTCCAGCGAATTATTAGGCATGGATGATTTTTCCACTCTGCGTTTACCGTTAAATTTAACTTCGCTATTTGCTCAGGAAGAATATATCCAGTGGCGCGCATTGCGCATGAAAAGCGAGTCGCGTTTTGTCGGTTTAACACTGCCGCGCACACTAATGCGCAAACCCTACCGCACCACACCGGGCAATTACCGCGGTATATATTTTTGTGAATATATCCGCACCTCGGAAGATTATTTATGGGGCAATGCAGCCTATGCCTTTGGTGGAGTGTTGTTGCGGGAATTTGGCAGCGTAGGTTGGTTTGGCCATATTCGTGGCGTACCGCGCAATAATATAGGCGGCGGCCTGGTCACGAATTTACCCTGTGATAGCTTTAAAACAGACCCGAACGACATCATTACAAAGCCCGCCACCGATGTAGTAATTACCGATAATATCGAACGGGATATCAGCAATTTAGGTTTTATTCCCCTGTGCCAGTGTTACGCCACACCTTATTTTGCATTTTATTCGAATCAGTCCATTCAATTATCCAAACGCATGTCCACACGCGATGCACAGGTCAACGCAAAATTATCCACAATGCTGCAGCATGTGTTATGTGCATCGCGTGTTGCGCATTATATTAAAGTCATGGTGCGCGATAAAATTGGTAGCTTTGTAACAGCCGATCAATGTGAAGAATTTTTACGCCGCTGGCTGCACCAATACACAACCGGCCGCAAAGACATGGAATGGGAAGAACAGGCCCGCTACCCTATCCAAGAAGCGCGTGTACAAGTGCGCGAGCATCCAGGTAAACCCGGCAGCTACGCCTGCGTAATTCATTTAGTACCCTGTTATCAAGCCGATCAAATGGTATCCGAGCTTGAATTAGTGACTGAACTAGTCCAAGGCGCCGCCTGATGCAAAATAATATTGATAAAGATAAAAAATTACGGCCCTCCATTTTGGATCGCCTGATCGATAACGACCCGGATAATTTAGTAGACGCAGACCCTGCCCGGCACAGCAAATTAAAAGAATTGCGCGCAGCTGTGCGCCGTGATTTAGAAAACCTACTCAACACCCGCTACCGCGTCGTGTCGCCGCCTGAACATTTTGAATTAGTAAATGAGAGTTTTATTAACTACGGCCTGCCGGATTTAGCCACAATTAATATGATCGATGGCCGCAAGAAAAAAGATTTTATTAAAAGTATTGAATTTATTATTCGCACGTTCGAGCCGCGCTTTAAAAATGTGCGCGTGCAATTTATGGAAAACGAAGATAAAACCGACCGCACACTGCGCTTTCGCATCGACGCTTTAATGTACGCGGACCCAGCACCAGAAGAAGTGGTGTTTGACTCCATTTTAGAACCTGTATTACGCACCGTATCCGTGGAAGATTCTCTACATGGCTGATGAACTATTACCCTATTATGAAAAAGAATTGGCGTTTATCCGTCAATTAGGCACCGAATTCGCCAAAGAAAACCCCAAAATTGCCGGCCGCTTAGGTATCAATAATGAAACCATTGAAGACCCGCACGCCTCACGCTTAATTGAAAGTTTTGCCTATTTAAATGCACGCATTCAACACAAACTAGACGATGAGTTCCCAGAACTTACAGACGCATTAATTAATTGTATTTACCCCCATTACCAACGCCCCATTCCTGCGCTCTCTGTAGTGCAATGCGAGCCGGATAAAGCCAAGCTTGATGCGCCGTTTTTAATTCCGCGCCATACACTGCTCGAAACACCGCAATTTAACGGTGAAACCTGCCGCTTTCGCACTGTGTACGACACCACGATGCTGCCCATCACAGTCAGCCATGCAAGCCTAATGGGGCGCCCGTTTACCACGCCTGGCGCAGCTCAGGCGCGCGGTGCAGCAAGCGTACTAAAGCTGTGCTTACAGGGTTTTTCTGCAGATGTGAGTTTTGGTGTGTTAGCGCCACCGCGTATCCGCTTTTATTTAAAAGGCCAAGCGCAATATACGCACCCGTTGTATCAGCTGTTATTAGGCGAATGCCTGCAAGTAGTTATGACTACCTCAGCGCAGGATACACAACCGATTTATTTAAGCTCCGATGTAATTAAGGCCGTGGGCTTTAACCAGGACGATGGCCTGTTTCCCTACCCGGAAAATTCCTTTATCGGCTACCGTTTATTAACAGAATTTTTCACCTATGCGGAAAAATTCATGTTTGTGGATATAGAACTAGGCGAAAAAATTAGCCCCTACTACGGCCAAAACCTCGAACTGTATATTTATTTTAAACGGGCAGATCTTGAGCTGGAACATCAATTAGGTGCAGATATGTTTGCACTTAATTGCACACCTATTATTAATTTATTTCCACACAAATGCGACCCAATTAAATTGGATCACACGCAGATGGAATACCCGGTTATTCCCGATGCGCGCAGGCCCATGGGTTATGAGATTTACGCCATTCAATCGGTTACAGCAATTAATACCGATGGCGATGCCAGTGAGTTTTTGCCTTTTTATGGCTTGAACCACCGTCATGAAGGCCAAGCAATGCAAACCTTCTGGTTTGCCACTCGCCGCCATGCGAAATTAGGCAATCTTGATCGCGATGACGGCACGGACATGTATTTAAGCCTGGTGGATTTACATTTTAATCCTAACGCACCGGACAACCGCATATTGTCGATAGAAACCCTCGCAACTAATCGCGATCAACCCAGTAAATTACCATTTAATTCTGAGCAGCCAGCGCTGCAATGCGTAAATGCCGCGCCGCCCTGCAGCCGCATTCGCTGTTTACTGCAACCGACGCCTGCCGTGCGGCCACCGCTGGGGAACAAGGCTCGCTGGCGGTTAATCTCGCATTTAAATTTAAATTATTTATCACTTACCGGCAGCAACGACAGCACTGAAGCATTTAAAGAAATATTGCGCCTATATGATTTTCGCGAAACTTCCGTTACACGCGCATTGATCGATTCGATATTACAAGTAAAAGCCCGCCCGATTAGCGCGCCCTTATCGATCGATGGGCTAACCACACTCTGTCGCGGTGTGGAAATAGAAGTCACATTGGACGCGCAGCTGCTCAGCGGTAGCAGCAGTTATTTGTACGCCACCGTGCTTGAGCATTTTTTTGCAGTTTACTGCTCGCTCAATTCCTTCACCCGCACACTGGTGAAAATTAAAAATAAAGAAGGTTATCTGAAAAAATGCCCACCCCGATCCGGCGAAAAAATACTTCTGTAATCGCCTGGCTGCAAGCGCAGCCCAGTGATTTTAGTTTTGCCCAAGCGCTGCGTTTATTAGAGCGAGCAGCGCTGATGCCGTTGCAAACTAAAACCACATTCACCGCCCTGCCCATTGGCCGCTTTAGCCCACCGAGCCGGGAATTTGCACGCCTATCCAGCCAGCAAAGTTTAGGTATTCCCTGCGGAGATATTTTCCGCCTAGAGGTGGAAAAATTATCCGGCAACCAAGTGCGCTGGTTGGTCATTATTAATTTTTTAGGCTTAACCGGCGCCATAGGGGTTTTGCCTTTTCATTACAGTGAATTAATTTTTGAGCGCTTAAAGCTGCGCGATAATACGCTTAAAGAATTTTTCGATATTTTTAACCACCGCATCGCCTCGTTATTTTTTCAAGCCAGCATTAAATACCGCCTGCCTATAGCCTATGAGCGTCAGCATTTAATACCTGCACGCAAACAAGAGCGCGACAGCATTACGCATTGCTTACTCTCGCTAGTAGGCTTAAGCACGCCACATCTTGAAAACAATACGCGTTTAAACAGTTTGTTATTTTTACGTTATGCCGGCCTTTTTACCCAGCGCATTCGCACCGCCACCGGCCTTAAAAATATGATTGCCGCCTATTTTGGTGTGCCAGTGCAGGTGGAAGAATTTGTCGGCCAGTGGCAGGATTTAATCGACGATGTGCGCTCGCGTATGCCGGATATGACTAACCGCAAAGGCCAAAATGCCTGCCTGGGCCGCTCCGCATTAATTGGCTCTAAAGCCTGGTTTGCTCAAGGCAAGGTGCGCGTTGTGCTCGGCCCTTTAAATAAAGAAGAATTTTATCAATTTGCCCCTGGCACTAAAGCGCTCGCCAATCTGCACGAAATGGTAAAACTCTACGCGGGCATGGAACAGGATTTTGAATACGTCATCAGCGTTGCCCGCAAACACCTGCCCTACCAAATTCAACTTAATCAAAAAGAGCCGCCGATAATCGGCTGGGATACCTGGCTCGCAACTAAGCCCTTAGCCAGCTACCGCCACGGCGAAACCCTTAACATTGCCATTTCATCCGGCAGGCTCGATTAAGGCAACACACGCTTAAACGGCGCGAAAACAGTACACAGCAATAGTGAGTAGCAAGGCTCCGCCAAGAGCACTAAACATATTACCAATCCGGGCTTAAGCCCGGAGTTAAACATTTATTTTGCCGCCGCCCGGGTGCATACTCAGCTGCGAATTAATACGTCTTTTTTAACTGCAACCTAAGGATCACTCCTATGATAAATATCGACTTAAAAGCCCTCGTCGGCAAACTCAATGAGCCGACGCGCCAAGCGCTCGAAGGCGCCGCAGGCCTGTGTTTAAACCGCACGCATTACAACGTGGAGGTAGAACACTGGTTATTAAAATTAATTGAAATGACCGACAGCGATATCCAAGCTATTTTAATTAAATACGAAGTGAACCTAGGTAAACTCGCGCGGGATTTAAATCAGGAATTAGACCGCATAAAATCCGGCAACACCCGCGCTCCAGCGCTAGCACCAACGATTGTGGATCTAGCTAAAAATGCCTGGATGCTCGCCTCGGTAGAATACGGCCACGGCATTGCAACCTCCGGCCATTTATTAGCAGCACTATTATTAGACGACGGCCTGCGCCGTACCGCTGAAGGCGTTTCCGCCGAATTTAAAAAAATTACCCCCGAATCCATCCGCACTTTTGCCCGCTCAATTATCGGCACAACTGGCGAATCCAAACACACACTGCAAGGCGACACCAGCAGCAGTGGCGGTGAAGAAGGCGCAGCGAATAACGGCAAACCCAGCAAAACTCCCGCATTAGATAAATTCACCGTTAACCTGACGGAATCTGCTAAGAATGGAAAAATTGATGCCGTATTAGGCCGCGATGAAGAAATCCGCCAAATAATCGATATCCTCACGCGCCGCCGCCAAAACAACCCGATATTAACCGGTGAAGCAGGCGTAGGTAAAACCGCAGTAGTGGAAGGCTTCGCATTGCGTATCGCCACCGGCGATGTACCTGAGCCATTAAAAAACGTCACCGTGCGCAGCCTGGATTTAGGCTTATTACAAGCGGGCGCAAGTGTAAAAGGTGAATTTGAAAACCGCTTAAAATCCGTAATAGCGGAAGTAAAAGCCAGCGCCGAACCGATTATTATGTTTATCGACGAAGCGCACACATTAATTGGCGCAGGCGGCAAAGAAGGCCAAGGTGATGCAGCCAATTTATTAAAGCCTGCATTAGCTCGCGGCGAATTACGCACCATCGCCGCCACCACCTGGGCGGAATATAAAAAATATTTCGAGCGCGACCCAGCCTTAACTCGCCGCTTTCAAGTGGTAAAAGTAGAAGAGCCCAGCGAAGATAAAGCCATCGACATGATGCGCGCCATTGCAGGCATGCTGCAGAACCACCATAAAGTGCGCATTTTAGATGAAGCCATCGTGGACTCAGTACGCCTCTCCGCCCGCTACATCACCGCCCGCCAACTGCCGGACAAATCCGTAAGCCTACTGGACACCGCCTGCGCCCGCGTAGGCTTAAGCCAAAGCACCACCCCTGCCAGCATTGAAGATATCCGCCGCCGCATTCAACAAATTGATACGAATATTGCCTCTTTAGAGCGGGAAAATGCCACAACCGGTAATTGCGATGAAGCAATTACCAAATTAAATACCGAATTAACTGCCCAACAGGAAACCCTCGCGACAGCAGAAGCCCAATGGAATACCGAAAAAGAATTGGTCACCAAAATTCACGATATTCAAAATAAAATCGACGCCGATTTTAAACTCGCGAAAAAATCCGGTGCCGATGCTGAAGGCCGTTTAAGCGAAGCAGAACGCCTAGAAGCCAAAGCGCAGCTACAAGTATTGTTTAAACAATTAGGAGGTATACAAGGCGAGTCGCCATTAATTCAAGTAAATGTCGGCAGCCAAGCCATTGCAGAAGTTGTCGCCAACTGGACAGGAATTCCCGTCGGTAAAATGGTTAGCAACGAAATTCAACAAGTATTGAATTTAGCCGAAGTTTTAGGCGAGCGCGTTATCGGCCAACCGCACGCATTAGAAGCCATCGCCCAAGCCATCCGAACTAGCCGCGCAGGCCTTACCGATGCGCGCAAACCCATCGGTGTATTTTTTATGGTGGGCTCATCCGGCGTAGGTAAAACCGAAACCGCCCTCGCCCTTGCGGATATTCTTTACGGTGGCGATCAAAATATTACGACAATTAATATGTCGGAATTTAAAGAAGAACATAAAGTATCTATGTTATTAGGCTCGCCCCCGGGATATGTAGGTTATGGCGAAGGCGGTGTATTAACTGAAGCCGTCCGCCGCAAACCCTACTCTGTAGTCTTATTAGACGAAATGGAAAAAGCCCACCCAGGCGTGCAGGATGTTTTTTACAATTTATTCGATAAAGGCACAATTAAAGACGGCGAAGGCCGCGATATTGATTTTAGAAATACCCTAATTATTATGACCAGCAACGCCGCCGAAGAACACCTACGCGCAATCCTCAACGCCAGCGAAGAGCGGCCGGACCCAGAAGTATTACTCGATAACTTCCGCCCACAATTACTGCGCTACTTCAAACCCGCCTTTTTAGGCCGCACGACGGTAATTCCTTATTACCCACTGGGCGATGACGACCTATTAAAAATCTGCAAAATTAATATGCGCCGAATTGAAAAACGCGTGAAAGCACATTACAACGCTGAATTCAGTTATGACGAAGATGTGTTGTTGCATATTGTGGCTCGCTCGCAGGAAGTGGATACGGGGGCTCGCAATATTGAAAATATTCTGACTCGCACCCTTCTGCCTGCTTTGGCTACTGAGTGTTTGGGTAAAATGGCGCTTGGGGAGGAGATTAATAAGGTGCACGTGGGAGTTGATGAGGAGGGGGTGTTTAGTTATTTAGTGGAGTAGGTAGTGGTTAGATTAGAAGGAATTTTTTGGTTGGCAGGGATGCTAATAACTCACAAAAGAATTGGAACACAAATACTAAATTAGTACCCATCTATATTACTTAGGATATCAATAAACCCATGCTCACCAACTTTGTTAATTAGTGCCATCGACTGAAGACAAAGCTAGTATTTCTCTGAGATTTATTGGATTGAACACAGCTGTCGGCATTAGACATTTTTTAAATAAATTTTCGAGAGATACGACCATGTCAAAAACTGAAAATACGACACTAAAAGATGTCACCCGATCAATCCTTGATGTAGGAAGCTTTGTCCACCTTGACACGAAAGCTTCAACCAGCGAAGGCGAAATCACAAATGATTTTAAGCTGGGGCTATTTACCCTCCACAGATTCACTTTTTATGGTGATGAACTGATGCGAGGAAAGTCACAAGAAGTTATTGGTCTTGCACCAGGCGAAACACTTGAAGTGGTTACCGAATCGGTCAGACGCCTATCGCGCGAAGATGAATTTGAATCAACAGAAGAAACCAGTTCCGAGCGCTCCACTGAAACAAAGGATGTTTCAGAGATATCCGATCTTGTAGCAAAATCATTAACTGAAACCGCCCGCACAAGCACATCACTCAACGCAGGCGCAAATTATCAGTGCGTATCAGGGAGCTTTGCACAAAATAACGATGTAAGTAGTGTTAGTTCAGCATCCTCTGAACACACAACTAAAATAGTTAAAGAAACTACCGTAAAAGCAGCTGATCGAATGAAGAGAAGCACACGCCTTCGCGTAAGAAATGTTCAGGAGCTGACAGAGAAAAACTCGGTAAGACGGCTTATAGAGAATAAAAAAGATGTACCCTTGAATATTATCGCGCGCACAGCTTTAAGAAAGGAAACAGTAATTGCCCAACGCATTGATCTAAGATTATGCATTGTAAAGGAGATGACTGCACCCTCAAGACTACTGCGTATAGGTGCAATTGCATCAACACCTTTAGCTTCTAATGATCGCATATCCAGCAATTATTATGAATTAACTGCCATCCACAGCGAGAATGCAGGTGAATATTCTTGGAACGCCAGCAGGGGAACAACTCCAGAGGATTATGAAATAACGCTTCCACCAGACACCGAGTACAACGAAAATGAAGCTCCAACAATTACAAATTTTTTCATCGAAAGTTGGGGGCCAAAGGGGCAAGCTATTGCAACGCCCAACAACTGGGGTAGTCCCGACGGCATCTTCGTAATTAATATAATAAAGAATGAGGGTACAAAAGTTACCCTAAGAATTTTTATGCGTATCGGCCTGAAGGATCTAAATCCTCATGATTTCACAAGAGGAGCAACTTTTCGCATTTCGATACAGATTCCCGTGAGAAAATCTATCGAATCCATGAAAAAAGAACTCGGTGAAAGAGCACAGCTAATAAGAGACCGTCTATCTTTAGCAAAGCGAAGCATAAAGGATCTTCGTGACGAGGAGCGCTTTTCCGTACTTATGGAAATTGCAGAAGAATTTAAACATCTTGGCAACAATACTTTAGATTTAAATGCTGCGTGGTACGAGATACCCATGTCATTTGATAATAACCATGCAGACACAACCAAAGAAGAAGAGACATATGAAATCCCTGCCGCAGATTGCCCCGCACTTCCATTTGGGGCTGGCCTCAAAGGCAACTGGGGCACCAGTTTTGACAAATTCCCTTGGGACTCAGACACTCGGAGATTTCAATTTATCAATTCAGACAAAATTAATGTTTTTATCCCCATAGTTTCCGAAAAGGAAGATGAAATTATAACAAAACTATCCCTCATCAAAGTTGACGAGATAATGGAAATAAAAAACTACGTCTCCAATCGAAGAAAAAAGCTAACAGAACTACGCGACACCAATGGCGATAAGTTAGATCCTGGGGACATTGCCGCAGACACAAAAACATTCAACGTCGAGCAATGGAATGAAAATGCCAAAATTTTCTCTGGCACTGAAGATGATGTTAAGACCATCGATGATGGCGCCAAGAGTACGAAAAAAGACAAAATTAGTTACACATATAGGGCTGAAGATTTTTTTCCAGTCGTTGATCGCTTCACAATAACCACTCCTGTAGAGGGCTTCCTCTTAGAAACATTCGAATAGCGTTGACGGCGAGCAGATGGACACAGAATCCTTATTACCAGTTGTTCTGGCCGGCCCAATTGTCCGAAGGGCTGAAAAAAATGCTATCTGGATTTGGATTTGCACCTCAAAATCGGTAAATTTAGAAATATTTACCTTTGACAATACCGTCGTCGGAGCCAAGCCTACTGGAAGGGGGAGCTCTACGACTATTGTTGTTGGTGAAAATTGCTACGTACACCTAATAAAGATTCTACCTTTCGAATTGACATTCCTGAACCATCAGAAAATTTATTACGATATTCGCGAACACACAGAGGATGCCAAGTTTGCCTCCTTCGGAACTTGGAGCATTGAGAGCTGGGTCGCCCTGAACTCGATTACTATTGCCTCTGAGAAATTACCGTCCATTGCGCTTAACTATAATACTCCAAGCTCTGATAAACCTTTGCGCGGCTTTTTCTCATCCTGCCGAAAAGCGGGCGGTGAGGGCAAGGACGCGATCGGTCTGGCCAAGGCGATTTGGGCAAAGGGTCAAACAACTGGCAAAGAATTCTCCCCGTATCACCTAAATCTAATGATCGGAGATCAAATATATGCAGATGATGTTAGGGATAGTATCTTTCAATGTGTTAGAAAATTAGCCTCTAGACTTATGGGCTTCGAAGAAAGCTTTGTGTGCGATCAAGGCACTATCAATTCGGCCACGGGACAGGAAAAGAGAAAATCCATTCTCCGGAAGCTAGAATTTACAAGCGACACTGACAATCATTGCGTGTTATTTGGCGAGTATATAGCACTCTACTGCTTGTGTTTTTCATCTAAAAAATTGGACGACGATTTTGCGGAGCCCGCTATTGGTTCATACATTAAAAGACAATTTGATACCGTATTCAAATCGACAGAAAATTATCGATTCGAAAAATGGATGGAAGGAAAAGAAAATCTTAGGTTCATTTTCGCAAATGTTCCAACCTATTTTATGCTCGATGATCACGAAGTTACTGACGACTGGAACCTTAATCAAAACTGGAAAGATAAGATCAAACATATTCAACCGATGGCGGACATCATTCGTCACGCACTCACTGGCTACTTCTTATTTCAGGGCTGGGGAAACCAACCAGAAAGCTATACGAACGAACAATGCAGCAGCATTTCTAAAAGACTATTTGATCGCGCAAGAGAAAATAAAAAAAAAGGCATCAATACCTTTCCCATAAAGGAAATTATCGACTGGCATTGGGACTATCAGTCCCCCACAATTCCGCCTTTTAACATCTTGGATACAAGGACTTACAGGTGCAATTCAACAATTACCGTTGAAACCCTTGCAGAAATACTTGGCGCAACGGCAAAAGACATCTCTTATGAGTGGAAGAAAGCGGCAAAGGGAGTGAGAGACCTAACCACTATAGACCAAGGTGCATCAGAAAAACTAAGGGCGAATCTCCAAAAGCAAGCAGAAGCAAAGGAGCCAAATAAATTTGAATATTTCTGCATTTTAGTGAGCCCCTGTACAGTTTTTTCTGCGGATGCATCTCGCACAGCAGATATTTTATTTAAAGACAAGACTTTAGTTGATTCGGAGAACTGGGATTTATCCCATCCAGATTCTGTCAAACTCCTACTTCAGCCGGTCATTTCTTCAGGATTTCAACGGGTTTTATTTATATCAGGTGACATTCATTACGGATACATTAACACAGGTACCGTCACCTCAAAAAACTCTGCCCACAGACTAGAAATTATCGAAGCTGTAAGCAGTCCATCTCTGAACTTTGACAGCAAGGTATTTTGGGGAACATATAAATTTCAAGATACCCAAAGAATCGCTCGGTGGTACTTACCAGAAGGGAAAAGCAGGTATGCTTCCGGCAACCTATTAGATCCAGCAATTAAAAAATCAGGTGAGCCAGATTATCTAGTCACAACAACTCGAAGAGATGGCGATAATCGATACAATAACAACATTGGCACTATTGAAATATCTGGAAGCAAACTTGACCTAAAACTACACTCTACATAACGATATCAACAATACAAAGCCTTGTAACACGTAACCCGGATTAAATTTTGGGCTTGCACAACGCATAACCCGTATTGATTTTAGATTCGCGAAACGCGTAACCCGGATTGATTTATGGGTATGCGTAGGTCGGAAAAGCCGAAGGCGCCTTCCGACATCTATCCGCGAGCACATTGCACGGTTTTAACAATTCGGTTTCGGGGAGATTTTCACGTCGGAAGGCGCTGCGCTTTTCCGACCTACGCACGGAACTAATTTAACTTTTAAGGTAAATCATGAAGGAAATTAAACATTATAAATGCTTAACCGACTTGCAAAAAATTGTAACGGAGATACGGCAGTTGCGGGCGCGGCCGATTATTCGCGATAAACATCCCACACTGTACGAGCCGAGAAATGAAGGCGCATACCGGACGGTGATGGGCATTCGTATTTGTGATTACCACTTTAATATCGATGAAACCTGGATACTACCCAACCCTCAAATGGGGCTATCGTTTTCCAGTAATTGGGATAATCTAAAATTCGTTTACGGTATGCAAACTAAAAAGCAAGTAGATACCATCTCTCCCATACCACCGCAAGTCGCCAATTAAGCCACTTGCGGTATGTATTTTTTCTGATTCTTCAAGACGCCAAAGCAAATATGCACCAGCTTGCGCATAGCAGCGCCCAAAGCCTGCATCTTAT
>DATDJI010000049.1:0-29691 GCA_036520615.1 Cellvibrionaceae bacterium
AAAATGTGCTGTGGCCGAACACCTTTAGCCACTTTACTGGATGGAAAACTAATTTGGGCTGAGAAAAATTTAGCTCAAATGTAAACTGACAGGCACCTTTTAAAAACCGGTAACTGTCAGATTAAGTCTGAGCTAGTACATGCCCTTCAGTCTCGAGGGTATTCAACACTTCGCCTGTGCGCCCCTGCAATAATTGACGGCCACCTTTAGAAAGATCAATGCGTTCACGCAGTTTGAAGGCATGGTAATTGGTAATAACTATTTTTGCTTTCTGCAAATCTTCTTGCATATCCGCGGGTACCAACTCACGACTAGCGTAATAGCTGTATGGGTCGTTGGGTTGCAATACACGGAGCCGATCTTTAATGGTAAGGCCGGGTGCCACTAGCAAAAAGCCCCGCGTGAACTTTTTGCTGTTAGGGCGACGAACAGCATTCACCGTTTGCCAGGCAATCAACATAGCCATCACAGTTGTTTTACCCGCACCCGTGGCTAGCTTAAGCGCCAAGCGCATGATTTGTGGGTTTGCATTGGCGTTGGCATCAGCCAAGTGATCAAGAAAACGCTTACCATTTTTACCCAGATGCGGCGCAACTTCGCTTAACCAGATAGCGGTTTCAACGGCTTCTACTTGGCAAAAAAACGGCCTGACACTCTGAAAAGCGTGATGCCTCCAGTGCTGAAGTAAGCGTGCTGTTTCGGGGGTAACTCGCCAAAGTGCGGGGTCCGGCAGACGGCGCCAGGCGTCCACTTCTTTCCTAACAGTATTAATTGTCGCGGTATGGTCGTACTGTTGTTGCTCGCCGCTAAGGCCCTGGCCTTCATTGAAAATTAAATCTGTTTGTTGATCTTTACGTCTTCGAGGCCTAGGAATTGGAGTTATAAAATCTGCGCGCCGTCGGCTCTCAAGTATTTTTTGAGTGGGCTGGCCTTGCTCATCTAATTCCCAATGACGAGCAGGATAATCGTATGGCGAATTTAGTATCGGCTGGTCAAAAAAAAGATCAGTCATTAAGTTACCTGATTTTTGTTAATTATTATTGGGATAGGCTGTGGCCAGAGGCCATTAACAACTAAGTAGGCTGTCGGACAATGGCGGCAAGAATAACCGCCGTTATAGGTTGTGGCTACCTCAGATTCGCCAAGGAACATTAATCAGTATTTTAATTCGTTACCTAAACTATGAGTCGCTCTGAGATTTAACAGTGATTCCACAATTGTAATTTTGGAGTAACTTTCCAACTTGCCCTTATTGAAGTGGGGCATTAAGTTTTTCTTGTAGCGAGGCATCTTTAGTTTGTTAAGCGTGAGCCATCTTTAATGAAGACTGAGGGCCATTTGAGCACCACCTGGAGAACTCTCTCATCGCTGATTTTGATTGACCATTTAGAACTAGGTAATTAGTCAGCAGGTTGCTGACTGAATTGGAGACTGGGGCAAAGCTGCGCGAAGTAGCGCATGTATTTGAGATTGATACTCGTCTAACCGTGCATATTGGGAAGAGCAGCTTTTAATTCATTAGCCAACTGATCGCAGTAGCCTGGGCGCATTGAAGGAGTATTGCCGCTCATTGGTTTTCCCTCAGTTTGACTAGATAATCCGCCCAGGCCTGCATCATCTCTTTGCGCTCCGGCAAATGTTTGGTGCGGTTGTAGGCCCGGCCATTAGGGTCTTTTACTGCATGGGCCAGTTGCTGCTCGATCCATTCAAACCGGTAACCCAATGCTTCATCCAACAAAGTGCGGGCAGTTGCCCTAAAACCATGGGGTGTCACTTGTTCGCGGGTATAACCCAAAGAGCGTAGCGCCGCCAATACGCTATTTTCCGACATTGGCCGGCCACCGCGCCGGGCGCTGGGGAATACGTAGGCGCCAAAGCCGGTTAGTGGTTGAAGCTGGCGCAAAATTTCTAGGGCTTGAGTGGCCAAGGGCACAATGTGGGGTTGGCGCATTTTCATTTTCCCGGCAGGAGTTTCCCACTGCGCACTCTCCCAATTAATTTCGGCCCACTCCATATGGCGTATTTCCCCAGGGCGCTGGAATAACATGGGGGTGAGCAATTAAGCAGCTTTTACTTCTGGGGTGCCGTTGTAGCCATCTAGTGCCACCAGTAACTGGCCCAACTCTATCGGGTCAATAATGGCGGCCCTGTGTTTCACTTTGGCGGTTACAAGAGCACCTTTTAAATCTTGCGAGGCATCCCGTTCAGCCCGGCCCGTGGCAACGGCATAACGTAATACCTGCCCGGCTACTCGCTTGGCTCGATTGGCGGTTTCGTGCAGGCCTTCGTCTTCAATTTTGCGCAGTGCATTAAGCAATTGAGCTGGGGGCATTTCTGCCACCGATATGCCCCCAATGAAGGGGCATAATTTGGTTTTAAGTATCCATTCCATTTTGGCGATAGTGACCGGTGCAGCGCCTTCGCGCTTGCGTTTCTCCACCCACTCGCTGGCCACTGAGGCAAAGTCATTGGCAGCGGCTATTTGCTTGGCGATCTTAGCTTGTTTTTTTGTCTCGCCGGGGTCTATGCCTGAATCCAGTAGGGCTTTGCCTTCACGTAACTTATCGCGGGCTGCGGCTAGGGTCACGGCGGGGTACACCCCCAAAGCTAGGCGCTTTTCTTTGGCGCCAAAGCGGTACTTTACCCGCCAGTACTTGGAGCCATTAGGCATCACTTCCAAATACATGCCCCCGCCGTCCGGCAGCTTGTAAGGCTTTTCCTTGGGTTTTGCCTGCTTTACTGCCACGTCAGATAGCTTGTTACTAGCCGCCATAATTTATGCCCCCAGCACTTTTCAGATGTGCCCCCAGTTATGCCCCCTTTTGAAGGTGGATGCCATGGTAACTGATAGGACATGACGGGACAAACAGGCATAAAAAAACCCAGCATTTGCTGGGCTTCTGAGTGATTACCGGATGCGCTTAAACATGCTCGGATTTAAAAATGGTGCCCAAGGCCGGACTCGAACCGGCACAGCTATTGCCACTACCACCTCAAGGTAGCGTGTCTACCAATTCCACCACTTGGGCTAAATTATTTTCGGATTATTTAGTCTCCAACGCACCAGCGCCTTCGCTAGCAGGTTTAGACTCGGTCGCTGGAGTCTCTGTCTTAGCAGGTTCGGTGGCGGGAGTCGCCTGTTTAACTTCAGCAGATGCAGCTTCTGTCGCCGGAGCTAAAAAGTGATCATCAATTTTGGATTTATGTTTTGACATTACAGCAAGGCTTGAGCTGGTAATAAAAAACAACGCTACAAATATTGCAGTTAGCCGCGAAAACAAATTGCCTGTGCCAACAGCACCAAAAATAGTTTGCGAAGAACCTGATCCAAAAGAGGCGCCCATTTCGGCTCCCTTACCCTGTTGCAGCATGATCAAGCCGATAATCGCCAGTGCTATGATCACATGCAATACCAGTATAAATGTTTCCATCAATCTCTCTCGTTACTAAGAAGCTAAACGTTTAATGCGTTAAATCGACTTATTCAGCCGCTTGACATATATCTAAAAATTCTTGGGCTATTAATGACGCCCCACCTACTAAAGCCCCGTCTATATCCGGTTGCGCAAACAGCGCTTTAGCATTAGTAGCTTTTACACTTCCACCATAAACAATACGTGTAAGCATGCCTACACTGCCTAACATCGCCCTAATATGGGCGTGAACTTCTTGAGCTTGCTCAGGTTCAGCGGTAACGCCGGTACCCACAGCCCACAAAGGCTCATAAGCTACTACTGCTCGTGCTAAACGTTCCACTCCACAGTGATCGATTACTGCTGCGAGCTGACGCTCTATTATGTCTAACGCTATCCCGGCTTGCCTCTCTGCAAACGACTCGCCTACGCAAACTATTGGAACCAGCATAGCCGCTTGAGCACGCTCTACTTTACGTGCCACCTGTTCATTCGTTTCACAATGAAAGCGCCTGCGCTCTGAATGCCCAACAACTGCGTATTGACAGCCAGCGTCATGCAACATTTCGGCAGAAACATCGCCGGTGTAAGGGCCTGTATCAAACGCACTTACGTCCTGCCCACCGAGCGCTATGTTCGACTGAGCAAGCTCATTGTAAGCATGAAGAAGATGCACGTGAGCTGGGCAAACAACAACTTCGGCCTGATGAACTCCGACCCACCCAGACACAAGCTGTTGCAGGAGGTCAGTCACCGAACCGATGCTACCGTGGAGCTTCCAATTGCCGATGACTATCTGGCGTCGATTTTTATTCACAGAATTCGGTTCGCTGTTGTCTCGTCCGCCCGCCTTTCGACGACCCTACTAGAGCGGGCGGCAATCTTAGCTAAGATGCTTCACCATAGCAATGCCGCCGACACCCAATTTGGAAATTTCTTAAAGCAATTAAATTAGCTATCTGCGTGTTGAACTAGGACCATTGTTACAGCTAAGCGAGGGCCTCTTTTACCTGCTCAGCCAGCTCTTTGCACAACCTCTCTACTAAATCAGGATGTTTACCTTCCACCATGACGCGCACTACTGGCTCGGTGCCTGAAGGGCGCAGCAGTACACGCCCATCACTGCCTAATTTCTGTTCAGCTACCAGCACTGCTGCTTGCACGCTACTGTTTGAAAGAGGATTTTGTTTAGTGGCCATGGGGACATTAATCATTACTTGGGGCATCTTTTGCATTGCAAGCTTTGCCACATGCAGGGGCTTTCCGTCCGCCTGCAATGCACGCAGAACTTGTAAAGCAGCAATAATGCCATCCCCGGTCGTGGTAACGTCGCTACATACAAGATGTCCGGAGTTTTCGCCGCCTAGGCTCCAGCCCTTTTCTTTCATGCCTTCAATCACGTAGCGGTCACCAACATTCGCCCGCAACAAGGGCACACCCAGCTGCGCAAGCGCTACTTCGAAACCAAAATTACTCATCAGCGTGCCGACAACTCCGGGACAACCGCCAGCATGTTTGTGTTGATAGGCGGCGATGATAAACAATAACTGATCACCGTCGATCACATCGCCCGTACTGTCGACAAACATCACTCGATCGCCGTCGCCATCAAAGGCAATTCCTAAGTCCGCGCCCGCCTCCAATACTTGCTGCTGCAAAAACTTTACTTTGGTCGAGCCACAATTAAGGTTGATGTTGACGCCATCCGGGTCTTTGGCAATCGTTTTAATTGTCGCACCGAGTTCTTCAAAAACCGCTGGGGCTACGCGAAAGGTGGCGCCGTTGGCGCAATCGAGCACGATATTTAAGCCCTTTAAGTTAAACCCCCACGGCAGCGTACCCTTACAAAATTCAATGTAGCGACCGCGCACATCAGCAAGGCGTTCAGCCTTACCTAAGCGCTCGGCCATTTGCATAGGCAGCTCAAGCTGAGCCTCTATTGCCATTTCCAATTCGTCAGACAGCTTCGTGCCATCGGTGCTAAAAAGCTTAATACCGTTGTCCATATAAGGATTGTGCGATGCACTAATTACAATACCTGCAGCGGCTTTATAGGTGCGCGTTAGATAAGCAATGGCGGGAGTGGGCATTGGGCCTAATAAGCCAACATCAACACCCGCACTAATCAAGCCTGCTTCGAGCGCAGCTTCGAACATGTAGCCTGAAATACGCGTATCTTTGCCAATCAATACTCGACCCGGACTGGAGCCAGGGCTTGATGCCAGCACGCGGCCCACGGCCCAACCCAGCTTAAGAAAAAATTCCGGCGTGATGGGTGCTTCGCCCACTCGTCCGCGTATGCCGTCGGTGCCAAAGTATTTACGTTCCACGTGTGTATCTCCGAAAATCAACAGGTTAATTCATATACTTTAATAATATCGCGCGTAGCAGCCACGTCGTGAACGCGCAAAATGGCGGCGCCTCGCTGGAGCGCTACTAAGCCAAATGCCAAACTGCCAGGTAATCGATCTGCAACGTCGCGTCCCAACAAGCGGCCAATCATCGACTTGCGTGAGAGCCCCACTAACAGTGGGCAACCCACTTGAGCGAGCTCCGGCAGAGCATTCATCAAGCGAATATTGTGTTCATCTGTTTTACCAAAACCGAAGCCTGGGTCAAACAGCAACCTTAAGGGTGATATACCCTTGCTGCGGCATTTATCGATACAGTCATAAAAAAAATCACGCACTTCCCGTTCCACATGATGATAGCTAGGGTTTAACTGCATATCCCCCGGCTCGCCCTGTTTGTGCATAAGGCAAATTGGTAGATCTAGACGGCTTGCGGCGTCTAAGGCGCCAGGCCACTGCAGCGCGCGCACATCGTTTATGAATCCTGCACCAGCCGCTGCGCACGCATCCATTACTTGGGGCTTGCTCGTATCCACGGAAATAATAACGTCCAGACGCGACGATATTATTTCAACAATTTTCACCACCCGATCCAACTCCTCCTGAATGCTGACTGTCGCTGCTCCTGGCCGGGTAGATTCGCCGCCGACATCAATTATAGATGCGCCTTCAAGCACCATTTGCTCGGCTCGAGTTAAAGCGGCGGAAATATTAAGTGCGCCATCTGTATATAAAGCGCCGCCATCCGAAAAAGAATCGGGTGTGGTATTGAGAATACCCATAATTTTGGGGCTGGATAAATCCAACTGTCGGCTTCCGCAACGAAGGCTCATCACGGCTAAACTCCGTCCATAACAGCAGGAAAAACTCGGGCGTTGAAATGCAGAGAGGGAGCTATAGAAATAATTTTAGTCATCAAACCAGCATGTATAAAAAAGCGTGCGGATTTAGGCATTCGAAAGTCGCGAAAAATTAGAGAGGGTGGAGCAGGCCAAAAATCCACAATAAAAAAGCCGGCTAAACCGGCTTCAATTATTTATTTGTGTAGATTTAAACTTCCTTAGTTTGCCCGCTAACAAGATTAGCTTCGCGCTCATCTGGCGTATCAGCACGCTTGCGACCACCGAAATCCCCGTCAGACCAGTCCCGTGGTGGGCGCACTTTTCGGCGCGCCATTAAATCATCCACCTGCTCGGAATCGATTGTCTCGTATTCCATTAGGGCATCTTTCATCGCTTCTAAAATATCGCGGTTGTCTTCAAGAATCTGTTTGGCGCGACCGTAGCACTCGTCGATTATGCGCCGGGTTTCCTCGTCGATGATTTTAGAAGTTGCTCCAGAGTACTGTGGTGTACCCACACCTGGAATCCCCGATTCAGCTTCACCATAATGAAGAGGACCTAGCTTTTCCGACAGACCCCATTTTGTAACCATACGGTGAGCCAATGCGGTTGCACGCTCAATATCGTTTGAAGCGCCGGTGGTCACGCCATCAAAGCCCAACACCAACTCTTCGGCAATGCGACCACCAAATAGCGAGCACAACATCGACTCCAACCCACGCTTGCTTTCACTGTATTTATCTTCAGTAGGTAAATACATAGTAACGCCCAACGCGCGACCGCGAGGAATAATGCTTACCTTGTGCACTGGGTCATGCTCAGGGACCAAACGTCCGACAATCGCGTGGCCAGCCTCGTGATAAGCGGTATTGGTTTTTTCCTTTTCATTCATGACCATTGAGCGTCGTTCAGAGCCCATCATGATTTTGTCCCGCGCGCGCTCAAATTCTTCCACGCCGACCAAGCGTTTGTTCGAGCGGGCGGCAACCAAAGCTGCTTCGTTCACTAAATTGGCAAGGTCAGCTCCGGAAAACCCAGGGGTACCTCTAGCAATAATATTTGGCTCGACTTTATCGTCGATTGGCACTTTGCGCATATGCACTTTTAAAATTTGCTCGCGCCCACGAATATCGGGCAAGCCCACATAAACCTGGCGGTCAAAACGACCGGGGCGCAGCAGAGCTCGATCCAATACATCTGGGCGGTTCGTAGCGGCGATAATAATGATGCCTTCACTACCTTCAAAGCCGTCCATTTCAACGAGTAATTGGTTAAGCGTTTGCTCGCGCTCATCGTTGCCGCCGCCATGGCCGCCGCCACGGTGGCGACCTACAGCGTCGATCTCGTCAATAAAGATAATACAAGGGGCTTGCTTTTTGGCTTGATCGAACATGTCGCGCACTCGCGACGCACCTACACCTACAAACATCTCTACAAAGTCAGAACCTGAAATAGAGAAAAAAGGCACCTTAGCTTCGCCGGCAATAGCTTTAGCCAACAAAGTCTTACCTGTTCCCGGAGGGCCAGACATCAAAACGCCGCGCGGTATGCGGCCACCTAAACGCTGAAAACGAGCCGGGTCGCGCAGATATTCAACCAGTTCAGAAACTTCTTCTTTGGCTTCATCAACACCTGCCACATCGGCAAATGTAGTTTTAACTTGATCTTCGCCAAGCAAACGGGCTTTGCTCTTAGCAAAGCTCATAGGGCCGCCACGACCACCTGCGCCGCCTTGCATCTGGCGCATGAAAAATACAAAAACACCGATAAACAACAGGATAGGAAAGCTGGCTACTAACAATTGCTCCCAAAGGCTTGCGCGATGAGGCTCTGTACCCTTAACCGTAACCTTATGGGTTAACAAATCGTCCATTAATTTGTCGTCTGTCAGATCAGGCCGCACAACCGTGTAGGTTGAATTATCGCTGCGGCGGGCAATGATCATTTGCCCATCGACCCTGACCTCAGATATCCGGTCCGCCTGGACTTCCTGTACAAATTGCGAGTAGGTAATTTCGTCTTTAGTATCCCGCCCACCAAAATTTTGGAAGACAGAAAACAAAACTGCGGCAATAACCAACCAAAGAACTAAATTTTTTGCCATATCGTTCAAGAGGATCTCCTCGGATACCCTAAAAGCAAGGATGTTCGAAGTGGAGTATAGCCCTAGCGAGCTATACACCCACAGCTTAAATACGTTTTCTTACGTTAAATGGGACGAGCTTTATATTGTTTTGCTACTAAATAAACTTCCTTTGAGCGCGCACGAGAAGCATCAGGTTTACGCACGACACATTTTGCAAACTCTTGGCGGCACAATTTCATCCATTCATCGATGCCTTCACCTTGGAATACCTTACACACAAAATCACCGCCGGGCTTAAGCGTGTGACGGGCCATGTCTAACGCGAGCTCGCACAGATACATAGCTTTTGGCTGATCAACACCCGCAATACCACTCATATTGGGGGCCATATCCGACAATACAAGATCCGCTTTGCTTTCGCCTAAATGGGTGAGTATCGCATCGAAAACTGCCTCCTCAGTGAAATCGCCCTGAATAAACTCGACTCCGGCGATGTTGTCCATCAATAAAATATCGGTGGCGAGCACAAAACCTTTGATTCCCACCAGATTAGCCGCCACTTGCGACCAGCCGCCTGGAGCCGCGCCTAAGTCCACAACGCGCATACCTGGTTTAATTAGGCGATCTTTTTCCTGAATTTCAAGCAACTTGTAGCTAGCGCGCGAACGGTAACCGTCTTTTTGTGACTCTTTAACGTAGTGATCGTTGAAATGCTCTTGTAGCCAACGACTGCTACTTTTGGAACGGGCCATAAAAAACGCAAGCCTCAGAGGGTGTGTAGTGTTTACAATAGCTGCATATTACGGAACCCGGCCCCATCTGAGAAGTTCCGTGTTGTTTTAGCTCGCAAGCAGACCCCATCATGACCTTAAGTACCGAAACTAAAAAACACTACCGCACGATCGGCCACAACTTAAACCCCATTGTAACTATTGCTGGCAATGGTCTCTCAGAAGGGGTTGCCGCTGAGCTTGAGCGCGCGCTGAACGATCACGAATTGATTAAAGTAAAGTTGGCCATTAATGATCGCGATGAGCGCAAGGAAATGGTTGTTGCTATGTGCGAGGCAACCGGTTCAGAGCTAGTGCAAGAAATTGGCAAAGTGGCGCTAATTTACCGTGCAGCAGCGAAACCTGATCCGAAAAAAACTAATGCTCGTTAAACCACTCTGGATTAACTAAGAAGTTAAAAAACGGCATAGGGAAATGCCAATTCGCGCTCCATCTTTTTTGTACTTCACCTGTTTCGTTGGCTCTCCTTAATTTTGCTGTTCTTATTTGCTGCTCTTATTTTACATTGGGCTAATTGAGCAGGCACATAGTTGCTCCAGCGCTAAAAAAAACCTGTTAAATTGCAGCCATACGAGCAAGTAAAAACGCCTATGCTAGGCTTTAGCCATCGCTATAACGCACAGCAGATGGATTTTACTATGGCTCAATTTAAAACAATTACCATAGCTATTTCACCAGCATTACTAATAAGCACGCTCGCTTTTGCGACTCTTAGCTGGGCGCAAGCTAGTAAAATTGAAGATAACTCGTTTTTGATTGAAGAGGCTTACAATCAAGAAGAAGGTGTTATTCAATATATTCAAGCCTATCAGTATTCACACCAAAGCAAAGAATGGCTTTATACCCTCACGCAGGAAATTCCTTTTCCCAACCAAACACATCAAGTCTCTTACACCCTGCCCTTGGCCCATGTGCGAGCCGATGAGTCCACTACAGGCCTAGGTGATATCGCTCTTAATTATCGCTATCAATTAATCGCCACTGAGACAGTCGCTTTTGCACCGCGCGTGTCGGCAATTCTTCCCACAGGCGATTACAAAAAAGGTTTGGGTAATGGCAGGCTTGGTTATCAAGTTAATTTGCCGCTGAGTATTGTGATGTACGATCAGTGGATCAGCCACTGGAATGCGGGAGCCACGTTTACTCCGAACGCCAAAGAAGCCTCCGGCGGCAAAGCCGATTTGACCGCCTACAGTTACGGCGCGAGCATCATTTATTTACAGACTGAAACATTTAACTGGATGCTCGAATATGTACGCACGAACGCTCAGGTGGTGCTGCCGGATAATTCTAAACAACGCGATGATGTCGCTTTTATAAATCCGGGTTTTAGAATGGCGAAAAATTACGCATCTGGCTGGCAAATGGTATCTGGCTTGAGCTTTCCGATCGGTGTCGGCCCCTCGCGCGATGACAACGGTGTATTGCTATACCTTTCGTTTGAGAAATAGGTTTGGCGTTTGCCCCACTGGCAGCTCTATGATGCAGGCGCCACTGAACTGGATGAAACCGTGAAAAAAACCCTCCACCACAGATTATGTGTCTATGCCGCACTGCTGCTTTGGTTATTTGCCAATGCCAGCGGTATGCATGGGCGCCATTGTTTGGATGGACTAGAGGCGCCGGTATCAGTACATTTTGATGTGCTCAGCACTCATGATGATGACGCAGCAGGCCATGAAGATGTAGAGAGTAAGGCGCAAGTGAGCGCGCTTAAAATCAGCAACTTCGATATGTTTTTGCTCGCGGCGTTTTTTCTGGTCACCCTTGTTTGGCCTATTATTCGCGGTAAATGTTATTACCGCTTAAAAACACCCCTCGCCTGGTTAACACTAACCGGCTTACGTCCGCCGCTGCGGGCGCCTCCACACACTCCTTTCTAAGTTTAATTACGCTGCCACTGATGTTTACGCGCAGGCATTTATGCCTGTGAAGTATTGCCAGTGGTGTGTTGCGCGCAAGCGTATTAGTTGGAGTTCACCATGCTTTATTTACGAATTAGGCTCGCATTTGCAAGCCTATTATTGTGTTCATCGGTTGCGTTCGCTCAAGCGGCAGGCGAAACCATAACTGCCTCAGGCAGTAAATTGTCATTGCGCGAAGCGATCACCGCAACGCTTGCTCACAACCCACAGCTAAGTAGTTTTCAATTTCGCCGACAGGCACTTGCTGGCGAAATGCAGACCGCTGCGCTTAAGCCTGAGCTGCGTTTAGCCGCTACGGCGGAGAATATCGCGGGCAGCGGTGATTACGCGGGCGGCAAAGGCGCCGAGTTAACACTTGCGCTATCGTCAGTAATTGAATTGGGGGATAAACGCGATGCGCGTCTTGGTGTAATTACTGAGCGCCAGGAAACACAGGCAATCCAGCAGCAGATCGCTGAATTGGATGTATTAGCCGAAGTCACGCGCCGTTTTATCGAAGTGGCCAGCGCACAACAGCTACTAGCATTACAGCAATCGACATTGGCACTTGCCAGCGAAACTACCCGTACGATTAAAAACCGGGTCGATGCAGGTAATACTCCAGATGCGGAACTTGCGCGCGCACAGGCTAACCAGGCGCGCGCAAACATAGAGTTGCGCCAAGCTCAGCTGCGCTTTCAAACCGCAAAACTCAAATTATCAGCCCTATGGGCCGGCACGACTCCCGACTTCACCTATGTGCAGGCGGATTTATTCAGCCTCGGTGAATCGCGCGCACTTAGCGATTTACTGGCGAGCCTTAACCAAAACCCCGATGTGCAGGCGTTTGCCAGTGAAGCGCGGTTGCGAGATGCCGAACTGCGCATGGCTATGAGCCTGCGCAAGGCGGACGTCGAATGGAGCGCCGGTATTCGCCGCTTAAATGCCAGTGATGATTCAGCCTTAGTCGTAGGCGTGAGTGTGCCGCTGTTTGCAAGCCAGCGCGCAACTGGTGAGATAGCCAACGCGCGTGCTAATCGCTTGAATGTTGATAACCAACACGATGCAGCTTTATTGCAGCTTCGCACCCAATTGACTGGGCTTTATCAAGAGCGCGAAGCAGCCATATATGCCTCGACGAGCCTACGCGACGACGTCATCCCGCAACTTAAAAAAGCTGTCAGTGGCGCTCGCACAGCCCTCGATAAAGGCCGTTATGGTTATCTCGAACTGAGCAGCGCTCAACACGAATTACTCGACGCCGAAGCGGCACTGATTGCTGCGGCCACCAACGCACATTTATTGCGCGCTGAAATAGAACGGCTCAGTGGCGCCGCGACAACTGCATCCTATTTTGAGCAACCTGTAAAGCCTACAAAGGTGGTAGCCCCGTGAACTTATTTTTCATAAATCTAATTTATTCAGCCAAAAAACTTGCACTAAAACACTTGCTGTATTTAAGTTTTTTAATACATACGCTGGCGGCAATTTGTCTAATTGAACCCGCCTGGGCAGATGCGGATGGCGCAGAGACAACCACGCCTTTATCTGCAGCGGATAAAAAATCCCACCACGAAGAAGAGCACGAAGAAAACCCCGTTGCACTTACTGATACGCAATTGAAAACCGCCGGCATTGAACTTGCGCAAGTGGGGCCTGCAAGCATTAGCGAAATTTTATCCCTATACGGCACAGTGGAAGTCAACGGTGAAAAAATACAGCGTGTCGGCGCGCGGTTTTCAGGCACTGTGCGCAGTGTAAATAAAAAAGTTGGCGATACCGTTCGCGAAGGTGAGGTTTTGGCAACGATTGAAAGCAACGAAAGCCTAAAAACCTATTCACTCACATCAGCATTAAACGGCGTTGTTGCCGAACGCGCTATTAATATCGGCGAGCAAACCAACGACAAAACCGCTTTTGTCGTTATAGATCTTGCCACTGTGTGGGTTGAGGTTGCCGTATTTCCTCACGACGCTAATAAAATACGCGTCGGTCAAAAAGTGCGGATTAGTAATCCGCCGCATGACACTAACGCTGTAGGCGAAATTATTGCGTTAGCTCTCATAGGTACTCACAGCAATCAATCTTTAAATACACGTGTGCTATTGCAAAATGCCGAACGCAAATGGACGCCGGGGCTGTTTGTTAACGCAGATGTGCTTCTAACGAAAAAAGCTGTGCCTGTGGCTATTTGTAATGAAGCGCTACAGGATTACGAAGGCAAACAAGTCGTGTTTGTAAAAGAAAAAGAGGGTTTTAAACCACGCTCAGTAAAACTTGGCCGCAGCGACGTTGAATTTACCGAAGTATTATCCGGTATTAGTGCGGGCGAAATCTACGCCAGTAAAAACAGCTTTGTTATTAAAGCCGAGCTAGGTAAAGGCGAGGCCGAACATGAACACTAACAATTCCTCTGCTGTTGTTTTAGTAAATGCAACGTTTAAAAATATAGGCAGCAAGACCACATTACAAAATTTTCTTAAATTAATGTTAGATATTGCGGAGGCATCAACATGATTGATGCACTGCTAAAGTTTTCAATTGAACGCCGCTGGTTGGTTATTTTTTTAGTTTTAGTGGTTGCAGCTCTAGGGGTATGGAATTACCAGCGCTTACCCATTGATGCAGTACCTGATATCACAAATGTACAGGTACAAATTAATACCGAAGCGGCCGGTTATTCTCCGCTGGAGGTAGAACAACGCATTACCTATTTGGTAGAAGTTGCTATTGCAGGTTTGCCAAATGTGCAAGAGACGCGCTCACTCTCGCGCTATGCACTGTCGCAGGTAACCGTTGTATTTAACGAAGGCACGGATATTTATTTCGCCCGCAATCAAATAAATGAGCGGTTGCAACAAGTAAAAAGCCAACTGCCTGATGGTATTGAACCCGCTATGGGGCCTGTTGCAACCGGCCTTGGTGAAATATTTCATTACGCTGTGCATGCCGATAGCCAAGCGCGTCAGCCTGATGGCCAACCCTACGATGCAATGGCGTTGCGCACACTGCAAGACTGGGTCATTCGCCCGCAATTGCGATTAGTGCCGGGCGTAACAGAAATTAATACGATCGGTGGCTATGAAAAACAATTTCACATCACACCTACGCCTGCAAAATTATTGGCCTATGGCGTTACTTTTGAAAATATTGTTACCGCGCTGAAAAAAAATAATATAAGTGTAAGCGCAGGTTATATCGAAAAAAACGGCGAGCAATATTTAATCCGTGCGCCTGGCCAGGTAAGTGACATAGCGTCCATTGAGCAGATTATTCTCGCCCATCGCGATAAGTTGCCTGTGGTTATTCGCGATGTAGCCGAGGTGAGTTTTGGCAAACAATTGCGTACTGGCGCTGCAACTCGTGATGGCGCGGAAACCGTGTTGGGTACAGCGGTAATGTTGCTCGGTGAAAATAGCCGTACTGTATCGGAAGCTGTAGCTGAAAAAATTGTGGAAATTAATAAAACATTGCCCGAAGGCGTTACGGCTGAACCTATTTATAATCGAACTATTTTAGTGAATAAAACAATTGCTACCGTGCAGAAGAATTTACTTGAAGGAGCCATGTTGGTAGTTGCTGTTTTGCTAGTCATGCTTGGCAATATTCGCGCGGCACTGCTTACCGCTTTGGTTATTCCGCTCTCGATGCTTTTGTTAATGACGGGAATGATACAAACCCGAGTTAGCGCAAACCTGATGAGTTTAGGCGCATTGGACTTTGGTCTGATTGTCGATGGTGCAGTCATTATTGTGGAAAATTGTATTGGGCGCTTGGCTGGCCGACAGCATCAACTGGGTCGAATTTTAACGTTGGATGAGCGTTTCCAAGTGGTATTAAGCGCAACCCGCGAAGTTTTTACGCCAAGCCTTATCAGCGTATTGGTGGTGATTCTCGTGAACCTGCCCATTCTTGCGCTAACAGGTGTGGAAGGAAAAATGTTCACCCCCATGGCCCTAACCGTAATTATGGCGCTGATCGCAGCGCTTATATTGTCGTTAACCTTCGTCCCTGCTGCGGTAGCGCTATTTCTCACCGGGCACATCGAAGAGAAAGACAATATCGTCGTGCGCAAAGCTAAACGCGGTTATATCCATGTGCTCGATTTTGCACTGCGCCTACGCCTACCGATTCTCGCAGGCGCCGTGGCATTTATTTTTTTCTGTGCATTTATTGCTACGCGCATGGGCTCTGAATTTATTCCCAACCTGGATGAAGGCGATATCGCAATACAAGCATTGCGTATTCCCGGTACGAGCTTAACGCAATCACTTGATATGCAATTTCAAGTTGAACGTGCCGTTATGAAAGTGCCCGAAGTAAAAACGTTTTTTTCTCGCGTGGGCACGGCGGAAGTTGCCAGCGACCCTATGGGGCCAAATATTTCTGACGGCTATGTAATGCTAAAAGACCAACAGGATTGGCCCAAACCGCATAGGTCCAAAGCAGAAATACTCGAAGATATAGAAGCAAAATTAGCTGAAGCACCAGGCAATGGGTATGAAATAAGTCAGCCGATTCAATTGCGTTTTAACGAATTAATTTCCGGCGTACGCTCCGATTTAGGTGTGAAAATTTATGGCGATAACCTTGACCAGCTGCTGGCTTCAGGCAATCAAATTGCAAGTGTACTCAATAATATTCGCGGCGCTGATGGTGTGAAGGTGGAACAAGTGGATGGCTTGCCTATTTTGTCGGTAGAAGCTATTCGTCCAGCATTGTTGCGCTATGGATTAAATATGACTGACGTACAACAAACTTTGTCCATCGCCACCGGTGGTGAGCAAGCGGGACAGGTATTTGAAGGTGATAAGCGCTTCGATATTGTCGTGCGATTGCCGGAAAAATTACGCAACGATTTGGGTGCGCTGGCTCGCCTACCCATTCCTTTAAATGAAGGTGGTTATGTACCGCTGGGTGAAGTTGCCAAATTAAATATTGCACCGGGCGCCAATCAAATTAGCCGCGAAAATGGCAAGCGTCGCCTGGTTGTTAGCGCCAACGTAAAAGATCGCGATTTAGGTGGCTTCGTTACAGAAGTGCAAAACACTATTGCACAACAGATAAAACTGCCGCCAGGTTATTGGATACGTTATGGCGGCGCGTTTGAACAGTTGCAATCTGCATCCGAGCGTTTGAGTTTATTAGTGCCCCTAACACTCGTGGCAATTTTTGCGTTGTTAATGATGACGTTTAATTCAGCTAAAGATGCGGCATTAGTATTTAGTGGCGTACCACTTGCACTTACCGGTGGCGTTATCGCTCTGTGGATCTGCGGCATTCCCTTATCTATTACTGCCGGTGTAGGGTTTATCACTTTATCCGGTGTGGCGGTGCTTACAGGTGTGATGATGGTTGCGGCTTTTCGCGATGGCGTGCATAAAGGTCAAAACATAGATACGGCTATTTGCGAAGGAGCCATGTTGCGTTTACGGCCTATTTTAATGGTCGCCTTAGTCGCAGCCTTAGGCTTTTTACCCATGGCGTTAAATACAGGCACCGGCGCGGAAGTTCAGCGGCCGTTGGCAACGGTAGTCATTGGCGGCATTATTTCGTCCACATTATTAACCTTATTGGTATTGCCTGGGCTATATCGTATGGCCTATCGAGCCAAAATCTAAGCGCTAAAACCGCCGTTTGTTATTTATGGCAGACGGCGGGTTTGTGAAGACAAATCCATGATATTAATAATTGCGCTTTTAAATCCTGCACCAACAAACACTCAATGTTTTTACAATTGTCGCTTTTTACAAAACACACCGAAATATCGGCATGCGCCAAGGTCAAACTTAATGACTTAAGTTTTTAGCGCAAAAATTTGCTACCCATTTACCGAGTATTCTCGATGAAACACCAACATGTTTACGACAAAGATGGCAAACAGCTTTGTTGCACTGAAGAAGAAAAAATCAATAATTTTGCCGACGCGCCAATAAAAACCCGCCCTACACCATCAACCTGCTGCGCAACTCACGACCACGATGAACACGCAGATCATGATGACCATGATCACGCACAGAGCAGCGGTACTATTTTCAATATGCTGCTAATGCCCGCCATTAGTTTTGCAGCACTGTTCATTGCAATAGCCTTGGATAATTATTTTCCACAAACATGGTTTACCGGTTGGTTGCGCATCGGCTGGTATATTGCGGCTTATTTACCGGTTGGTTTACCGGTTTTAAAAGAAGCGGCTGCAAGCATTCGCCATGGCGAGATATTTTCAGAATTTTTGTTAATGAGCATTGCAACGATCGGCGCATTCGCAATTGGACAATATCCCGAAGGCGTCGCCGTTATGTTGTTCTATTCAGTTGGCGAAGCTTTCCAAATGATGGCGGTTAAGCGCGCGAAGTTGAACATTAAAACACTGCTCGACCAACGCCCGGATGAAGTAACTATTTTACACAACAACCAAGCTATTAGCCGCAAGGCTACATCTGTAAATATTGGCGACATTATCCAACTCAAAGCTGGCGAAAAATTAGCCTTGGATGGCGAGCTACTGTCTGATGCAGCTTCATTCAATACCGCAGCACTTACGGGTGAAAGCACACCCGATACCAAAATAAGAGGTGAACCTGCTTTGGCAGGAATGATCAACTTAAATGCGGTATCGCAAGTAAAAGTAACCACAGCTTATACCGACAGTAAATTATCCAAAATTTTGGAGCTGGTACAAAACGCCTCAACTCGAAAAGCCCCTACCGAATTATTCATTAGAAAATTTGCAAAAATATACACACCTATTGTTGTTGCCCTAGCACTTGCCATTTGCCTGTTGCCTTATTTTTTTGCGGAACAATACCTATTTAGCCAATGGCTATATCGCGCGCTAATTTTCCTCGTGATCTCGTGCCCCTGTGCATTAGTCATCAGTATTCCGCTTGGATATTTTGGCGGCATTGGTGCGGCCAGTAAAAATGGCATTTTGTTTAAAGGTAGTAATTTTTTGGATAGCATCGCTTCTATTGAACATCTAATAATGGATAAAACCGGCACTATGACTGAAGGAGTTTTCAAGGTTCAGGCAGCCACATTTACACCTGAGATCAACAAAGACGAACTCATGCAGATGGTGAATAAATTAGAAAGCCAAAGCACACATCCTGTTGCCACGGCGATTCACCATTTTGTCGGTGATATTAACAATGAAATCGAGCTACAAAACGTCGAGGAAATATCTGGCCACGGGCTGAAAGCTGATGTGAATGGCAAACAATTATTAGTCGGTAATTTCAAGCTGCTCGACAAATTCAGCATTAGCTACGATATAGATCCAAATTCGATTGTTTATACCGTGATCGCCATTGCGTACGATAAAAAATTTGCCGGCTACCTGACTATAGCTGACAGCATAAAAGAGGACGCACAAACTGCGGTTAACGCGCTAAAAAGCATGGGCATAAAAATCACCATGCTAAGTGGTGATAAAAGTTCTGTAGTGAAATTCGTCGCCGACAAATTAGGCATTGCCGATGCGTTTGGTGATTTACTGCCGGAAGACAAGGTAAAAAAAGTAGAGGAAGCCAAATTAACACATGCGAGGGTTGCATTTGTCGGTGACGGGGTTAACGACGCGCCCGTAGTAGCGCTGAGTGACGTGGGTATCGCCATGGGTGGGTTGGGTAGCGATGCAACGATCGAAACGGCAGACGTGGTTATTCAGGATGACAAACCCAGCAAAATTGCCATGGCGATCACTATTGGCAAGCAAACCAAAAAAATCGTTTGGCAAAATATCGGTTTAGCTTTTGCGGTAAAAGCAATTGTGTTAATTCTCGGTGCTGGTGGATTAGCTACTATGTGGGAAGCAGTTTTTGCGGATGTAGGTGTGGCTCTGTTAGCGATATTAAATGCGGTACGCATTCAACGGATGCGCTTTTGATTCAATCAACAATACCAACCAGAAAACACATCCCAATAGCAAACTCATTTTTCTCCAAAGAAATTTGATGCACATTATTATCACCAATACCTTATCACCGCCGCCGTTGTGGTACTGATCTGAGAGGTGGTGAAGTGTTGAACGATATAACAGGATAAGGCTTTAAAAATAATATTGGCAAAGGAAAACCGATTCATTACATGGAGCAATTCTTTACACACTTCCCAACAAAAAAGCCGCATTCTAATTAGGGTGCGGCTTTTTTGTTGTTTATTAGAAATCGAGATGGCTAAATTATTCGCGGCGTAATGTGAAGATGAACAGCACTGGAGGTTATTCGTTATCGTTGCACAACGCCCAGTTGATTGCAGGCTTAGGCTAAACAGAAGATCTCTGGTTCAAATAGAGCATTACACCTTCGGCATCGGTAGACATTCCATCACTTCCACAGAGTCGCCGGGAAAGATTATAAAGTGTGGGTGGTTTTCAAAAAGTTTTGCAGCGGCTTCGTGTGATTCAGCCTGAACAATAATGTACCCCCCAATTTCATTACGGGTGTCCGAAATGCCCTGTGCAGAAATACGCACGGTTTTTCCAACCGGAGATCCATGGTCAACGATGGAGTTCTCATTCACCGTCACCCATTTTCCCCATGCTTCCTTACCGGCCTTTTCCTGTTCCATCCGCTTCTCTGCATCCATCGCCTTCCACTTATCGAGCGCTGCTGAGGAACCCAAATATATAGCCAAGAACTTCTTCATAAATTACTCCTAGATGTAATTCACCGAACCGCAAAATGCGACGTGCGACGTGCGAGAAACCCTACATACAAGATGGAACCATGTATGTTCGACAGCACACCTGTATGCGCAATAAGCTCGGGTCGAACATCGTGTTCAGCGGCAGTTTTTTAAGTCGTGGTTTTATGGAATATTTTTGCCAAGCAAAATAATAAAACCGCGACTTAAAAACTCTCCAACACGAAGTGTGCGAGCCTGGCGCGCCTTGTAATGTTAGTTTTACAGCTGTTTGATCTGATCTCGCGTGCTCCTGAATAAGCTTTTCAGATTAGTGAGATGTCCGCTTAGCCATATATTTTCCTCATGTGAAAATATTAGGGTTAAGAAAATTAATGGGCGACTTGGCGGGGTTGATCGGTCGCTTAGAATTCATCAAACGCAATTGTCACGTCTTCCAGGCGTTAGCGCCCAGCTCACCTGCCGGGCCGCAACTGCGACTTCGGCAGGCGAGAAGCGGCAACGCGGCCCAGAATCAGGAGCAGCGTTTGGTTAGCGGACGGGCCTGGTTCGGCGATTCAAGCCGTCGACGCCTCCGACTACTGCAACAACTTCTTAAGGGCCCCGAGATCCACCGGCTTGACGAGGTGGACATCAAATCCCGCTTCCTTCGACCGCCGCTTGTCGTCGTCTTGTCCCCAGCCAGTCAAGGCAACTAGGAGAGCCTCTCTGCCCCATGGCTGTTGTCGAATGCGACCGCAGGCATCGTAACCGTTCAGCTTCGGCATGCCGATGTCGAGCAGGATGACGTCGGGCCGGAAGCGTTCTGCCTCCTCCACCGCCTGCAAGCCGTCATGTGTGATGCTCACGTCGTTCCCGAGCAATTCGAGCAACTGACCCAGCGTAGTGGCCGAGTCAACATTGTCATCGGCGATAAGAATACGGCGGCGGCTGGACGAACTGACCGGCAGCTCGCCTACGGATGGTTCCACTTTATGGCCCGCTGACAGCGCCAGCGGTAGGCGCACGACGAACGCACTGCCGCGCCCTTCACCTTCGCTGTGAGCCTCAATGGTCCCGCCGTGCAGCTCAACAATCCCCTTGACCAGAGATAGCCCGATGCCTAGTCCGCCGGTTGTTTTCTCTAGTGCACGGTCCACTTGTGCAAACATATCGAATACTTTGCCGAGCATATTGGTCGGTATGCCGATCCCGTCGTCGGTGACGACTACGACCGCAATATCCTCCTCACGATGAACGGCCAAGCGAATGTGCCCGCCGCGGTAGGTGTATTTTGCCGAATTATTGAGCAGGTTGGAGACAACTTGGGAGAGCCGGGTTGCATCACCATCGACAAAAATGGGCTCATTCGGCAATGTCACGGCAAGCACATGGCCGGCCTGTTCGATGACGGGCCGGGTGGTCTCAATAGCGGCGTCGATCACCGCTTGCAATTCGACCCGTTCCCGACGAAGTGTCAGTTTCCCGCTAGTAGCCCTACTCACGTCCAGCAGGTCATCCACCAGATGAACCAACTGCATCAGTTGCCTTTCCATCATTGAGCGGGTCTCTTCCATCGTTCCGCTCGCTCCAGCCAGTCGCATGACTTGAAGACCGTTGCGGATCGGGGCCAGCGGGTTGCGTAGTTCATGGGCCAAGGTCGCCAGGAACTCGTCCTTGCGGCGGTCAGCGTCCCTGAGTTGACCGACCAACCGTTCCCGCTCTTCTTCAATGGACTTGCGGGAGGTGACGTCCGCGATCGTACCGTCGAAGCTTACGACCTGCCTCGGCTCCCCCTGGTCAAATTTCGCCCGTCCCCTAGCAAACACCCAGCGTACGGACCCATCCGGGTGAACCACTCGGTATTCCTCGGCATAGGGAGCGGGGTTGTCGGGGTGGGTCGCCGCCGCTACAGCCGCTCGGATTCGCTCCCGGTCGTCGGTATGAATAGCGGTGAACGCCTGCTCGTAGCTCATCGCCTCAGCGGTGCCCACGAAGATAATGCGGAATCGCTCGTCGGTCGTGAGTGTGTTGGTCGTGGTGTCGATATTGAACGCACCCAACTCCGCCGCGTCGAGGGCGAGGCGCCGACCTTCCTCGCTCTGACGCAGTGCGGTCTCGGCATTTTTGCGGTCGGTGATGTCGATGCCCGCCGACTGGACCTCAAGCACCCTACCGTCCGAATCGAACTTCAACCCGCGGTTGGTCCATAGCATCCAGCGCTCGCCAGCCTGCGTCACGAAGCGATTTTCGATCCTACACTCCGGGGCATCCGAGGTTAGGCCATCCAGCATCGCCTTCACAGCCCGGCGGTCCGCAGCGGGGATAAGGCTCCAGAAATCGCTGCCTTCCAACGCTTCCGTAGACGTTCCCACAGACCGGGCGTAAGCGCTGTTGGCAAATATAATTTTCCCGTCGACGCGGAATCGGCATACCAGTTCCGACTGGCCTTCGACCACGGCTCGGTAGCGGGCATCACTCTCGTGCAGAGCGGCTTCCGCACGCACCCGCTCGACGGCCGCCCAGGTTCGCTCGGCGGTTTCTTCAATCAAAGCAACGTCCTGCCGGGTCCACTCCCGCCGCTCACAGACGTGAACAGTCATCCCGGCCACGAACTGGCCCCCTTTGATCAGCGGCACATCCACGTGGCCGCGCACCTGGATGGACGCGAACGCCGCCTGTTCGCCGGGCGAATGATCCGGCTCGATCGTCGCGTCCGCCTCGATGACGGTGCGGCCTTCGAGTAAGGCTGCGAGCAGGTCCGGGCCGAAAGCGGCAACCGGGTATCCTCCAGCGAGCGGCCGAACGCCTGCGGTGTAATCCTGCTCAATGATGTATTCATCTCCACAGATCTCAAAGTAGACCACCCGGTTTGCCCCCAGCCGTTCGCCGAGCACCCGACTGGCCTCAGCCTTCACCTCAGCCGGGTCAGAAAGCGGGCGTAAGGTGTCGGCCAGCGCGACCATGAAACTGTGTCGGGCCTCGCTCACTCGGATCGCCTCTTCCGCCATCTTGCGCTCAGTGATGTCCTGCACCGTCCCAATCAGACGTAGGTCTTCCTCGCCCTCGACCACGCGCCCGGTAAACTCGACCCAGCGAGTTTCCCCGTCGGTGCGGCGAATGGGTAATTCGCACAGCAATGGCAGCTTTGTCTGTATCGTACGTCCAAACGCAATCTCGAACGTCTCAATGTCCTGGGGGCAGAGGAATTCGGCTTTGAAACGGGCAGCACTGATGGGAGGCTCAGTAGGCGATAGAGCGAAAATTTCATAAGGCCTTGCGTTCTCCCACACGACCTGGTCGCGCTGCGGCTGCCATGTCCAAATACCCAACTGGGCCGCCTCCGTTGCCAGGCGCAGTCGCTCCTCACTGCCCCGCAGCGCCGCTTCCCAACGCTGCCGCTCGCTCAGGTCGTAGAAGTAGCACACAACGCCGTATCGCCCGTCGGGCAGACTGATACGCTCGATCCGCCAGTCATAGGCCTGGACCTCGCCGATGTCGGCCCGCCGCTCCAGCGTGCTTGGTGCGGAGTAGGCTTCGCCCGTGTCTAGGGTGTGGCGGAACCGTCCGATCACTTCGCTCACAAAAGGCTCCGGCCAGATAATCCGCAGCACCTCGGCGAAGTCTCGCCCAAGTAACGGGCTCACGGTCTCGAACACCTTTTGCGCCCCGAGGCTGACGTGCCGCAGGCGGAAGTCGGCGTCGATGGCGTAGACGCCGAACGGGTTGTTCTCAATGAGCGCGAAGAAAGTGTCGTGGTTGCGGCGCAGTTGATCTTCCGTCTGCTTCCGCTCGGTCACATCGCGAGTCGTCCCCGCCACCGCCTCCACCTCGCCGTCGGCGCCGATGACGGGCACAAAAATATAGTCGTATTGCCGCCGCCCATTAGTGCCGTCGAACGGCACCTCTCCCCGGATCGGCTGCCGGGTGGCCCGCACCTGATCAATCTCCCGGTCGTGCATCTGGGCGTGCCACGGCTCGTAGCCAATTTCCAGGAACGTCTTGCCGATCGCTCCCTCATAGCCGCGCCCCCACATTTTAATGAGAGCGTCGTTGGCGTAGAGAACCTTGTGGTCAAGGCTGAACACATAGACAAAGTCAGGCGTATTGGTCAGCACCGTCTCGTATAAACGCCGCTGCCGCTCGGACTCGGCGGCAAGCCGGGCGACCTCCTGCTCGGCGCGCTTCGATGCGGACAGGTCGATCAGGATCGACATACCTTCCGAGGGCGAGTCGTCAAAGCAGGTGCCCGCGATGATCAGAGGCAGCCGCGAACCGTCCTTGCGGAAGTATTCCTTCTCGTAAGGCGCCGCGAACCCCTTCGCTTGAATGGTGCGGATGCCTTCCTCATTACGCGAAGTCCACTCGGCTGGGGTCATGTCGCGGAAATTAAGTCGACCGGCGGCCACATCCTCGCGAGTGTAGCCGGTCATCTGCAGGAAGGTGTCATTCGCATCCAGGATCAGGCTGCGATCCAGATCCCACCGAATCATGCCGACCACGTTCGACTCGAACACCCGGCGCAGACGCGCCTCACTCCGCTGCAATGCCTCCTGGTGACATTTCTGCTCAGTGATATCGCGGATAAACGTGGTCAGCCCGCCATCCGCCGTAGGATACCCTTTGATTGAATACCAGCGGCCGAACGGCTCATAGTGATTCTCGAACTCAACCGTCGTCTGTTCTGCTAACGCACGACGAAACTCAGCTTCAAAATGCGTCCCGATCAGTACCGGAAAGACTTCCCAGAGTGTGCGACCGAGCAGCTCAGAGCGGGGCAGCCTGTTGATGCGTTCGGCCTCCAGGTTCACATAAACGATCCGCCAGTCCCGGTCATAACGCATAAAGCCATCGGTGACGCTTTCGAGGGTCGTGGCTATTTGCTGCTGCGCCTCACGCTGTTCGGCTTCCGCCCGGTAGCGTTCGCTGATGTCGCGGAACACCAACACGCAGCCGACGATTTCGCCATCGGCTTGCCGGATCGGCGCAGCACTGTCCTCAATCGGTCGCTCGGTGCCGTCTTTGGCGATGAGCAGAGTGTGATTCGCAAGCCCCACAATCACCCCATCCTTCAACGCCTGCAACACCGGGTTCTCAACCTCCAGGCGGGTGGATTCGTTGAGGATGCGAAACAGCTGGGTCAACGGCAGCCCGGCCACTTCGCCATTCTTCCATCCGGTCAGCGCCTCGGCGACGGCGTTCATGGAGGTGACACAACCTTCGGCGTCCGTGGCTATCACCCCGTCTCCGATACTGGTGAGCGTAATCCGTAGCAGTTCGGCCTGCTGGCGCGCCGAAGCTTCACCCAGTCGGGACTGCTGCCGCGCGCGGCGCAAAGCTTCACCGAAGCCGATGATGATGAGTGCTGAGACCAGGTACAAAAACAAACCGACAAGCTCTTGGGCGTGGCTCAGATTGAGCTGCCCGCGAGGTGCAATGAACAGGTAGTTACAGGCCAGGTAACCCAGCGCGGCAACAAAAAAAGCTGGACGATACCCGCCGATCCAGACGGCGGCGCCTGCGGCACCGAACAAGGTGACTAGCGGCAGCGTATCCCCCAATATCGGATCCATCATCCACCGAAGCAGTACCGCTGCCACAAGGCATGCGATTGCCACACCGTAAGCGAGTACAGAATCCCGATTGAAATAATTCATAAAAAACCTTTGCGCAAGACCATGCCTCCAACACCACAAACACTGCAATGCCTGGTAAGGAATTTAACGGCGTTGACAGGAAATGTCACGATTGCCGACTAAAGCGGTGCACAAAGAAGACAAATACGGGAGCGAAGCGGACGTGATTGATGAGGCGGGTAGTTATGGGGGCGACACAATAAACATGTTTAAAAGCAGTTGCGGCCGCATCCAAAAAGTGTGACCAAAAAGAAACCGCATTTTGGCCACTCCCTTTTAACCGGGTGGCACACCACAAAACTTGCACCACAATTATTCATAACCCAGGCGCTCAGATAAAGCCAAATATGGATTACTGACTAATAAGCGCGCAATACCTTTTTAAGACACAACAAAAATTCCGGGAAACATAAATCCGAGCTACGCGAGAGTTTTAAGTTGTAGTTTTGTGGAATATTTTTGCGCAGCAAAGCCATGGGGGCGCCTAGCTAAACCTGCGACTTAAAAACGCTTCAGCGCACGCAGTGCGCGATGCTTAAGCAAGTTGTTACACATTTTTTAGCTGCTTATCATGCAGTTTACTTAAAGTTAAAACTGCAACAACGCTTCCCACTAAGGCCATAAACATGTCTGTTTGTGTGTCCCAAACATAACCTTGAGTGCCTAAAAATGCATCTGCACCTTCACCGCTTAGCAATGCAACAAGCCATTCAATAAGTTCGTACAGCGCGCTGAACGATAAGCAGATAGTAATAACAATAAAATTTAGCCATTTTTTTATATTTACCACGTTTTTGCGAACCAATATTTCACGCGCAATTATTGCAGGCACAAAACCCTGCGCAAAATGCCCGATTTTATCAAAATTGTTTCTTCCCTCACTAAAAAGGCTACCAAACAAATTCGGCAATGGCACCTCTGCATAAGTGAAGTGCCCACCCAACATTAAGATAGCGCAATGAATAAGAATTAATATATATAGCAGCGGTGTAAGCTTAAATTTTTTGTATGTGAATAAAAGTACGACCGCCCCAATCAAAGCTGGCATTACCTCTAAAAACCACGTGAAATACTCTTTTGGATTGCATGCAGACAATCCCAGAATGGATAAATATACAAAACCCCATAGATATTTAATTTTAATTTCTCCAAATGTAAGGCTTAAAGCACCGGCGCGCAGCGTCCGATGTTTTTATTTGTTAAGTGCTTTTTGGTTGTGGAAGGAAGCCATAACCAAATCACAAACTTGCCCTGTGGCAGGGCGAAGTAGCTTCTGATGGTACTCAGTACCCCATTCTCCTGGATCATTAATGACTACATCGAGTTTATCGTCTGTGAGTTTAAGAACCCGATCGTTAATTTTGTAACCGATTGGTATTGAACCTGTAGTCGCGTGCATTACAGTATGAATAATTTTTCCGTCAAAACTCCACTTATTCCAATATAGCTTTATATCGACGCTACTGTTTAGTGACATTGAGTACTCCACCTCACATTTATCTCCGCTCGGAAGATACTCGATAACACTATAATCAACTTTCGAGGAAGCATGATTTATAACCCAAATGCCAATCAGCTCTTCGGAAGAGTGCTTCATAGCTGTGAGCGAAGAACAACCCGTGTTTATTAATAGTAGAATTCCAAAAAATAATTTCATATTCACCTATCACTTAAAGCGGTACTCATTTGCGCAGCGGTTGTAGTGGATTTTTGTGCAAAAATGAGCGCAGCGGATGCATTATACCAAGCATCTGTGAATGCATGGTTGAACAGTTTTAGCATTAAGCTTTAACACTAAGTGACTCGCGGATTCTCGTTATCTCAAGAATGCCTGGATCGGTGTTGTTGTTATAGTAATGACTGCCATCCTCAAGAGCAGCTTGATACTTGATATTTGCGGCGGCTACGATCTCAACATATCTGCTATACAGCCCGTTTTCCTGAGATACGGTTGAATAATTTGTTCCTTCCATTAACCACTCTTTTGACACTTGCTTCTGCAGATAACGATCCTGTTCTCCGCCATAAATGTGAATGGTGAGTTCGTTATCAATCAATTGCCAAGACTCTCTATTGTAACTATCGATATCCAAGAGTAATTTTTTTGATATCGGGTTATGAGACGGATTGTCCAAAAACTCCTGCACGTTTTTTAACTCTTCTGGAGAAGCTGCTACACCAGTACTCGATATTCTTGCTATTGCCGTGGCTTTACCATCTTTAAAAACAATATCGTAACCAGTTGACGAAATTCCGACTTTCTCTTCGACATCCAACTTAAATGATGAAACCGATTGGTCGACTCTGAAAGCTGCATCACGGTGATTGACTTGGTTCGTCAACAATAAGTTTCCTGCCGCAATACTAATACGATCCGTTTGCTCATTACGATAAAAACTCGCGCGAGAATGACCGTTTTCATCGACGAGAGGTAGTTTGTTGCTTTCCTCCATTAGTTCTCTGAGGGACAAGCGACTAAGGCGAGCATCCTCAGCAGAAGCAAACGGCCGACGAGCCCCGCTCTGAATCTCTTCTGTAGTAAGGAACTGAGAAAAAAGCTTGGTAGTGTGTTCGCTAAACTCATCAGCAGATGTAAATCGGGACTTCAAGTTGAGGTCTGAGAGGACAAACGCTAAAGGAGAAATGACCACTTCTGCAGAGGCCTCCACGTTTGACTCGGCAGGTGCGAAGGTCAGTGACTCTTCCAGGCTCGTGTCATTATCGATGCGTTTTGTGTTTATCGTATTAGATAAAGTTTGCGCATGATTGATGCTTATGGAATCCATGACCTTACGCCGTCGAATATGAATGTAAAAGTATTAGCGGCACATTTGAGATTTTCTTTAGCGTAATCTACGACAAGAAAAGCTCCGTCAATTAAGACAAAGCTTTTTGTGCATTAATTCAATTGCAATCTTGATTAAAGCCCATAGCGCCGTTTGCATTGCCAGTCTTCGGGCCTACAGGACCCATACCGAAAGCGTCGAAGAAGCTGGCTGAACTATCTAGCATTGGCCAAGCGGAATGCCGAGGTCCAGCGTTGGAATAAACATATATGTAGCTCGACCGTGGCGGGTAGTTTGTCCCGACTGGCGTATTGGAAGCTGTACCTAATATCATTCCTCCCCCAGTACAGCGATGGAACTTAATTTTCCCATTGTAGGTTCCATCTTTTTGGGTGCTTTGCGAAGAACACTCGAAAGATCAAATTATTTTTTATTTCACCCAAATAATTCAAACGTCAATTCTGCATAACGTGAAGCTTTGGGGCGGCTGGAGCGGAGTGTAAGCCGTCCTAGCGGCGCCAAGAGCGCCTTGTTATATGCTAACTTTAAATGAATAGCCCGACGATTATTAAAATAAAGGCTACTCCAAAACTGATAAAAGCTGCCTGCTTATTAATTGCAACCTCAGCTTTTGGCAAACCACGTACTGCACCAGCAATACCTGAGCCGATGAAAAATGAAACAATAATCCATAAACTCCCAAGCCAAAATTTTTCATTTGGCTGATGCAATGAAAACAGAAATACCTGAACAAAACCCGGAATAGATATAAGCATCACAAGACTCAAGATAAGTCTCAGACTTGGTGCCGATTTTGGATGGATGTTTCTCATAAAACACAAATTTATTTAAAAACGATTATCTTTTTGATAACCAGTAGTAAGTAGAAAAATAAGAATCTCAAGGGTGCCGAGCCCAAAAATGCATATTTAAAATCGTTAGCATTGAAATTTGATTTACCCAGAATTGCTGCTAGGAGTAGAGCCAAAAAAGCAGGCAGCATAAAATCAATCCATAGAAGCCTTTTCTCGCCAGTTTAACTGGAGTTGTTACAATACGAACAAACGTGCAAATAAACCCGTAAGTTGGATTAATTTTATTTCGAAGAAAATGTGTAGCAAGTAGATACCATCTCTCCCATACCACCGCAAGTCGCCAATTAAGCCACTTGCGGTATGTATTTTTTCTGATTCTTCAAGACGCCAAAGCAAATATGCACCAGCTTGCGCATAGCAGCGCCCAAAGCCTGCATCTTAT
>DATDJI010000050.1:0-78522 GCA_036520615.1 Cellvibrionaceae bacterium
ATAGACCTCCCAAACTGCATCAATTAGCGCTGCTGCGCAGAAAACGTCTGGCGTTCACCGATTTTTTGAAAGTCTAAAGGTACAGATGTTGCGCAGTATGTGCGCTGGAGTACGCTCAAATGTAGAAGATTTTCCGCGCGCACATGCAATAAACAGGAGGAAAACTTGCGCTAATCCTAAGCGCTGCACATATTAAATTACTCTGCAGATACTAAATGATTAAACTAACAGCCGTCTGATAGAGCCAAATGCCACTTTGTGGGCTACAGCTACCTGTAATGGCATGCCGCCAAATAAATACTCAAAGGCTTTAATCACTCCGCCGTGTGTAATAATTACGGCTGGTTGTGAAGGCTGTAGATGCTCGTTTACAAACTTCTGAACGCGCAGGCAAAGGTCATTAAACGACTCGCCCTGTGGTGGCGCAAAATGCAGATTATTGCCTGCCCAGGCATCCAATTGCGCGCGCTCGATATACTCCCAGGAAATCATTTCCCAGCTGCCGAAATTTAATTCTATAAGCAGCGGATTAACATTAATGACTGAAGTGGGGAAAAGAGTTTCAGCAAGCTGCGTGCAGCGCGCGAGTGGGCTTGAATAGACGGCGGCAGAGGCGGGAATTTGTTTTATTAAATGCTCGCACTGAGCGGGGCAAATGACACCAGTCGGTACATCAGTTTGGCCGTAACACAGGTTGGTATCGACCAGTGGTTTAACGTGGCGAATTAAATAAATAGGAGTTGAGCAATTGTGGTGTTGTCTAACCATTATTGCCAAATAGTGACCATACCAATAACACTAATAAATAAAAACTTACTTCAGAAACCTGTTGCACGGCACCCAAGCAATCACCGGTAAATCCGCCGATGCGCAGTTTAAAATAGCGCGCCAGTAAAAATGTACTAACACCCGCCGCGGCCAAGCCGGACCACAAGCTGAGGGCGAGCAAACCATTTATTCCCCAAAAAGCGATGCTCGATAACATCCATAAGGGTACAAGACCCAGGGCGGCGGAAAACATTAAATGTTCTAGACGAATATCGGTGGCTAAGGGTTTGCTTTTACTTGAGCCATCAAACTGCACGTAATCCAGAGAATAAATCACCACGGTGGCCATAAAGCGGCTGGCGGCAAAACCGCACACCATAACCCAACCTAAACCCATGTCAAATTGCGCGATATTTAATAAGGCTAAATATTTAGTGGCCAATAAGCCGATTAAACCCACAACGCCATAGGTACCTAAGCGGGAGTCTTTCATTATGGTAAGAATTTGGGTTTTAGCATAACCGCCGCCAAAACCGTCGCAGCAATCGGCCCAGCCATCTTCGTGAAAGGCGCCAGTGGCAAAAATGCCGATGACCAACGTAAGCAGTACGGCTAAATCAACGGTAAATGCCAAACTAAATAGATAAAAGCAGCCGGCACATAATAAACCTAGAAAAAGGCCAATAAGCGAAAAATAACGCGCGCCTTGTTGTAAATGCTCGTCATTAAATTGCACCCATTTAGGCGCAGGAAAGCGCGTGAAAAAGACCCACGCATTAAAAAAATAATGAATTTCTCGTGAAAGCAATTCAGACTTAAATTGCACGACTGACACCTGCCGTTTCGAATGAGGCCATGGAGTTAATAAACCGAGCTGCAGCTTTTACTAAAGGATACGCCAACGCAGCGCCACTGCCCTCCCCAAGACGCAAACCTAAATCAAGCAGCCCAGTTGCATTCAGATGCGCCAATAAGTGCCGATGCCCAGGCTCGGAGGAGGTGTGACAAAATACACAATAAGCAAGTGCATTGCCATTGATTTTAACTGCAGCCAACACTGCTGCTGTAGCAATAAATCCATCCACCAAAACCAGCATGCCGCGGGCGGCGGCCGCTAAGCAGGCGCCAGCCATCATCGCCATCTCAAAACCACCAAAATACTGCAACGCTTGCTCGCCATTGGGTCTTATTAACTGATGTTTAGCGAGCGCGGTTTTAAGAATAGCTGTTTTCGTGGCCACACCGGCAGCATCAAGGCCTGTACCTGCGCCGACTAATTCTTCCAGCGCAACACCAGTTAAAACCTGGGCGACCAAAGCGCTGCTGGCTGTATTGCCAATGCCCATTTCGCCGAGCGCGACCATGTTGCAGCCTGCTTTAAATAATTCGTCAACTAATTTTTCTGCATGAGCAAATGCTAAGTCTAATTGCTCGCTGCTCATCGCTGGTTGCTGGTAATAATTAGCTGTACCCGCTGCGATTTTTAGGGCTTTTAATTGTGGATGCGCGGGCAGTTCAGCGTTTACACCTGCGTCCACTACCCAAAGAGTTAAACCTGCTTCAGCACAAAAGCCATTTATTGCCGCGCCACCCTGTAAAAAATTTAAAACCATTTGCGCGGTGACCGATTGGGGGTAGGCGCTAATACCCGGTTGTGCCGCTGCGCCATGGTCACCAGCAAATACTAATAAATGAGGTGCGTTTATGACGGGATCCAAGCGCTGTTGTACTAAGCACATTTGCAACGCAAGCTTTTCTAATACGCCTAAAGCCCCCAGAGGTTTAGTTTTGTTGTCTATTTTGGCTTGAATATGCGGGCGGAGGGTTTCGTTTAACGGAAGAATTTTAAAATCGTTCATGGCGTGTTCGCGGATAAATTCAGTGGGTATTTATTGTTGCTGACTTGCTCCAAGCATCTGTCCATGCATCTACGCATGTGTGTTGGAGTTTATAATTTTGCACATAATTAAAACTCAATACCGCGCTGAGCTTTAACTCCGGAGCGGAAGGCATGTTTAATATCATTAATTTCGCTGACAGTATCGGCAAGTTCGATTAATTCTGGTATGGCGCTGCGGCCAGTGAGAATAATATTTTGCATCAATGGTTTTTGTTTTAGTGCTGCAATACAGTTGGCTAAATCCAAATAGCCGTAATCGAACATATAGGTAATTTCATCAAATAATATTAGGTTGATGCTTTCATCCTGCAAAAAAGCTGTAGCTTTTTGCCATACTGCTTCGGCGGCAGCCATGTCCTTTTGACGGTTTTGGCTGTCCCAAGTAAACCCAGTGCCCATAATCTCATAATGCACTTTGGGATGTTGCTGAAAAAATTGCTGCTCGCCGGTTTTCCAGGTGCCTTTAATAAACTGCACCACAGCGGCGGTTTGGCCGTGGCCAACGGCTCTCAGTAAGGTGCCAAAGCCTGAACTACTTTTACCCTTGCCTTGGCCGTATAAATAAATAATCACGCCGCGCTTTTCTTTCGCCGCCGCGACCGCTGCGCGCACTTTTTGTTGAGTATCTTGCATGGCTGCTTGGTGTTCTGCATCTTGTGAATCTGTCATAAATTATCGTCCAAAAAAAAGGCGCCTTAGCGCCTAAAATTACGAGCCAGAATTAAAATGACCAGCGAAGGCCAGCATAAGCACTTAAAGGAGCAGTATTATACCCCTGAACTTCCTGATAGTTCTCCTCCAAAGCGTTTACTACGCGCACATGTACCCGCGCGGCGGAATTAAATTGCCACGCAGTTTGCACATCTACCGCAGAATAATCCTCCATCAACTTGCCGCCATAAGCGCGCTGATTAAATGCGCTACGATAATTAATATCCGTAAGCCATCGTGCTGCGAATAATTCCACATGCACGCCTGCGCTGTAGCTGTTTTCCGGGCGTTGTACTCGCTCCAGCTTGGCATTATTACCCGCTAAGGGGCTGGAATTTTGCTTTGTTTCCAAATGCGTATACCCCAGGCGCCATTGCACATGGGCCGACATCTGCCATTGACTGCTCAATTCCAAACCTTCTGAATTACTTTCTCCTTGAGTTTGTACGTAGCCGGAATAATTCAGCGCATCATAAAAAATTTCATCCTGAATTTTATTGCTAAAAACCGATGCCGAGAGCGTAAACGTCTCCCAGTTAGCATCGAGGCCCGTTTCTATCGCGCGGCTGGTCTCGTCAGTGAAGTTTTTCTGCGCTTGAGCACTGGCATAATCACTGTGATTGTTAAAATAAATTTCGTAAAAACTTGGCAGGCGAAAGCCGGTGCTGGTGGCTGCACGCCATTTAATTTGCGGCCCGGATGTAGGCAGAATATAAGCGCCTGCCAAACGGTAACTGGTATGACTGCCAAAGTCCGCCTCGGTATCCCAGCGCGCGCCTAAGCTGTAAGAAAAAGCATCGGTTGGGCGGATAAGCCATTCGGAAAATACACCATAGGATTCGCGTGTTTCATCGGCTTTGAAACTATCCGCGACTATTTTTTGCAAAAATGATTCACGTTTGCCCGATAAGCCTAGACTAATTCCTACCTCGTTATTGTGTTGGTAATGAGCAAAATATTGAGCTTCATCACTTGCTCCACTTAAAGATTCATTTTTATTTTGGCCCGATGCTAAGTGCCGATCGTGCTGATTTTCATAATGTGCGACAGCAAATTCCTGCTCTAGCTGCTGGGTGCTGTAGTGCCAGTCCACGCGTTCAGCATTGGAGCTTGATGTGTCGTCGCAACTATCCCAGCGTGTGAAGTTCGCGTCGTAACAACTATCGTATTCATTCGCACTGTTATTGATGCGGCCAACCACACCGACGGACTGCTGTTCATTTAATTGCGCACGGGCTTTTAAATGCAAATTGGCCGCGCGAAACCCGTCGTTATCTGCTGTTTTATCATCTGTGCGAGAATTAAATCCTGCAGTGTTGAGAAATCCTGAGCTAATAAAATAATTAAAATCATCGTTTTTGCCGCGTACATTGCCGCTGACATTATGCGTATTAAAACTGCCTGCTTCTACGTCTACATCGGCGTTAAAAGCCTCTTTGGCCTCGGGAGTAAATACGGAAATAACGCCTCCAGAATCAGCTCCATAGATTAAAGCCTGCGGGCCTTTTAACACTTCCACGCGGCCTAATTGTTGATTTAATAAGGCGTCAAAGCGCGGTGATATTTGTGTGGCAGTTGTATCACTTACTGCAATACCATCGATATATAAACGGGTGCGAAAAGCATCTTCACCGCGAATAAATATACTGGTAGCCTTACCTGGCCCACCGGAGTTGCTCACATTAATGCCTGGCACCGTGCGCAAAATGTCAGCTAAAGATGCATTATTGCGCTGAATTAAATCCTCGCTAGTTAATACATCCACTGAGACGCCAACTTGAGCAAGCGGCTGCGCAATTCGACTTGCGGTAACAATTACCTCGTCGAATTCAGATTTTAACGTTTGTGAATCGGCAGCATAGAGTGCACTGGGTACACATACGCTTAATGGCGCTATAAAAGATAATAAAAGTGTTTTGGCAAATGCCATAAAACCAGTCTCCCAAACAAAACATCGTTGAGAAAACAAACGGCTGGCAGCGATGTCATCGCAGAAAGGTGAGCACCGCACAATACCACGCCACCTGCCCTCCGCAAGTTGGTTAATGATCTTAGAGTGCAAATTAAAGGGTTTAATTGCATGCTCTAAAATTACATCCAGGGCCGGTATCCGGGCTTATGGCCGTCTTTAAAAACCTTATTAAAAGACGGGGCAACGCCTTCCCATGTTGAAAACACAGTGGCGGATGTTGCCGTTATAACTAGAAATTTCTCTAGATTTTACCAATAACCGTTGCGGGGGCAGCGCAGGATTTTCACCTGCTTCCCGTTTAACTAAACAATGTTTAGCACCTTGGAAGGGCGGGCATACTAGGGGTATAGCTAGTTAAAGGCAAGCCTTAACGCGCGCAGGGCGAGAGATGTTTTTGGTTTAGTTATCGGCATTTTTATCCGCCGGGTATATTTATTTTGCCTGCTTTAAATTTTATTTAATTTGTTGGCCGGATTTTTTGCGAGGAGGTTGGGGTGGGGTTCATTTCGAATATTCACACGGGCAGAGCAGCTTTACGTGCTGAAATTAAAACCCGTATCCACTAATAACCAAACTGCCATCAGCATTAAAAAGCTCGCTAATATATGATTGCAACGTCGCTGCGCTGCAGGTGCAATTAAAAATTGCGTTAGTTGGCGGCCTAGTTTTGCGTAGGCCACCATAACGGTTAAATCAATAAATAGAAAAATGCTAGTCAGCAATAGAGCGGTTAGAGTGTAATGCGCAGAATGCTGTAAAAAAGGTGGGATAAGCGCGCCAAAATACACAATTCCCTTTGGGTTGCTCGCCGCTACAATAAAACCGCGCTGCAGTAATTGCCCGTAATTATCCAGTCGCGGCTCCAACGTCTGTGAAAAATCAACCCAGGGCGCCCTCCATAGCTGTATGCCCAGATAAAACAAATATATGGCCCCTACTACCGCTACCAGACTAAATGCCGTCGGCCAAACCGTAATTAGGCTACCCAGCCCCAAAGCCGATAACAGCATTAAAACAATATTGCCAAGACTTGCACCGAGCATTGCGGCACTTACGCGCCTTATTGGTAAACGGCTACCTAGCGCTAAGCACAAAAGCATTACTGGGCCGGGGCTTAGGCTTACGGCGGAGGTAATTAGGACAAATTGTAGAAATGAATCAAGAGGCACTGGGTAGTCCAAAAATGTTATTCCAAAACTTTCGTCAAGAAGGCAGCTAATATAGTGGCAGAACTAGGTTAATAGTTTACGAATTTATCGCAGCTACGTCATTCAACGCTAACACATTATTTGCATCTACCTAAGTGATTAACAGCGCGCAATATATAAATTTTTTAACTGCTTACACATTGAATATCAGAACTTATCTTTTCAATACCTGCTAAAAATTAATTTTAATTAGATGCATCAACGGTATATCGCCGAGCAAAAGTAGCGGGGAAGCTCTGAAAACCTACAGTGGTTACTCAAAATTCGTTAAATTTCAAAAACTGCCGTTTACTGTATATATCCCTCCTATCGTCCGCATTTTTTTGAACGATTTGTCTGACTGGAACTGAGCCGGCTGCATTTTCAGATGAATATGAGCTGCTGAATCGCTCTCTATGACTTTAATCAACCTTTCGCTATTTAGCTATCATTAACGCTCTTACTTTATGTCCTTCGCAATCGAGCAGAGGGCTGTCGGTGCTATAATTTCCTTGCAAACCATTCGTCGCTCGCAGGAATATCCTTCATGCCCCACAGAGTTCATCTATTTTCCCTGCGTTTATGCGATGCATTTAGAGATGCGTGTATTAAGGAGCGTTATTCGTTGGGGCGCTTTAAGCAGGATCTGTTGGCGGGGGTGACCGTAGGAATTATTGCTATACCGCTGGCGATGGCATTGGCGATTGCCAGCGGTGTGCCGCCGCAATATGGACTTTATACGGTAGTAATTGCCGGGTTTTTAATATCTTTCACCGGCGGATCACGTTTTAGTATTTCCGGACCCACGGCTGCCTTTGTGGTCATTCTGTATCCCATTACGCAAAAATATGGTTTAGGTGGACTGTTAATGGCTACGGTGATGGCCGGTGGTCTATTAATTATTATGGCTATTTTGCGTTTGGGGCGGTTAATTGAATATATTCCAGAACCGGTTACTTTGGGATTTACCGGCGGTATTGGCGTTGTTATTGCAACGCTACAAATAAAAGATTTTTTAGGCCTTGCTAATATCACTTTGCCGGATCATTACATTGGTAAAATAAGCTTATTAGTCAGCTCTATTCACACTACACATTGGCCAAGCCTTGCGGTGGCCGCAGCTACTCTTTTGGTTATGCTGCTGTGGCCAAAAACAAAAATTCCCGTGCCGGCCCATTTGCCTGCGTTAATTATTGGCGCTTTATTAGCCCACGGATTAAATTTAAACGGACTAAATGTAGATACGCTGTTTTCGCGCTTTAGTTATTTATTAGCGGACGGCACCCGCGTGCAAGGAATTCCTGCGATCTTGCCTGCTTTTATTTTGCCTTGGCAACAAATGGGCGCTACAGGTACGCCACTTAATTTAAGTTGGCAATTAATTGCCGATTTAATCCCGGCGGCTTTTGCAATTGCGATGTTAGGTGCAATTGAATCGCTACTGTGCGCAGTCGTTATGGATAACATGACGGGTAAGCGCCACAGCGCTAATTCCGAACTCTTAGGCCAAGGCATAGGCAATATCGTGGCGCCTTTTTTTGGTGGCATTACCGCGACAGCAGCTATCGCACGTTCGGCTGCTAATTTTAAAGCCGGCGCACAAACGCCAGTGGCTGGTATGATCCACGCGCTGGTGGTATTAGTTGGGCTCGTAGGCTGCGCGCCAATTTTAGGTTATTTGCCTATGCCTGCAATGGCTGCGCTATTGATTGTAGTGGCCTGGAATATGAGCGAAGCGTCCAAAAGTGTCCATTTATTATCGAATAGCCGCGCGGGCGATCGCTGGGTATTTGCCTGCTGCTTTTTGTTAACAATTTTATTCGATATGGTAATTGCTATTACCGCAGGCATAGTGCTTGCGGCGATTTTATTTATGAAAGATATGGCAGAATCTACGCGTTTGGTTGAGATAACCAAGGACACTATCTCCGCCGAGAAAAACCTGCTAAAGCCATGGAAAATTTTTAACATAACCGGGCCATTGTTTTTTGCTGCGGCAGATAAAATATTCAGTGAGTTAGCGCTACATTGTGCACCTGCCACAATAGTTATCGTGCAATTGGAGCGTGTAACTGTTTTGGATGCAGGAGGAGTTTCCGCACTGCGCAAATTTATCGATTATTGTCAGCTGCATAATACGCAGTTGATTTTGGTGGGCCCTTCGGCGCAGGTGCAAGTGGCATTGGAGCGCGCTAAATTTAAATCTATTGCTGATGTGTTTTCTATTGTGCCTACGATGCACGACCTGGCCACAGTTATAAAAGCGGCGCCACCAGGGCTTGCGTCAGCGTAATTACAGCCTCATATCAATTTTTAAAAATCCGATAAATCATAATGCTAGTCACTTTAATTTGTCAGTCCTTTAGCTTTCCATTGCCACGCTTGTTGCTCGGCAAAAAGTACAATGTCTAAAGCCTTTAATTTTGTATACATCGTTGCGCTAAAAATAAAATATCGCACAAATATATGCCCATATCGCTTAAATAATCCTCAATTGCCACCTGCTTGTTGCTGGGGCCCCTTATAATGTGCGGCTTTGTTTGCCTTAAGTGTGAGTGATTTATGCAAGTGACAAGTGCGGCCCAATCCAAAGGTTTGTGGGGAATGAGTCGGCCTTTATTGGTTGAACAGGCCTTGCAGCTGAGCGTGCCCTTATTGGATACGTTTTTTTTAAGCCATGTAAGTGATTCTGCCGCTGCAGCCGTAGGCGCGTTAACCCCTGTGTTATTTTTTGGTGTGAATATTTTGTGGGTGACGATATTTTCAGGCTCAAGCATAGCTGGCCAACGCCTCGGTGCCGGCAATCGGGAAAAAGCCCTCGCGACTATAGCCACTTATACCAGTTGGATTTTGATGCTTGGTGTTCTGCTCGCTGCACTTTTATATACGGTATCGCCTTGGGTATGCGCGCTTATGAAGTTGGACGGACCCACGCGTGCGTACGGCGTTCAATATATGCAGATTATTTGTTTATTAATGGTGATCTGGTCATTTAAATTAGTCTTTCAAAGCATTTTAAATATTTTTGGCTTACCGCAGTGGAATATGGTGGCGAATATTGTGTTTTTTGTTTGCAACGTTTTAGGTACTGCTTTTGCTGTTTATGGCGGTTTTGGTTTTGAACCTATGGGGTTAGCAGGTGTAGCCTGGGCGAATATAATTGCCTCTTCAATTGGCGTCTGCGTTAGTGCTTTTTTTGTATTTACGCGAGTTTCACTGCATCTGCCACGCATTATTTTTTTTAGCGAATTTAAATCCGCCTCAAAACATACATTGCGCATTGCACTGCCTAGCATGCTGGAGCCGCTGTCGTTTGATTTAAATATGATGGTATTAAATGGCTTTGCCGCCACACTCGGCACCGCTGCCCTTGCCGCTAAGGTTTATACGTTTAATACTTTTTTAATTGGTTTGGTCATAACGCTTGCGCTCACAATGGCGACGGAAGTATTAATTTGCCAGCATGTAGGCGCGGGTAATTATGAGCGTGCAGTGCAGCAAATGCGTCAAAGCCTTAAGGCTGCTCTTTGGGGCTCGGGCATTGTGGTGCTTATTTTATTGGCGTTTCATCACCCGATTATCACGCTTTACACCGATGACCCTTGGATTATTGGCGCTTCATTTGCGCTGTTTTTGCTGGCTGCACTTTCAGAGCCGCCGCGTGCAATAAATGTCATGGTGGGTGGAGTGTTGCGCGCTACTGGCGATGGATTATTAATTTCAATTGTTGGGCCGTTATTTACTTGGTTGGTAGCCGTACCCGCTGCCTATTTTATGGCGTTTGTTTTAGGCTGGGGAATTTTTGGCATTATGCTTTCGGCTATTTTAGACGAAGGCTGCCGTTGTTATTTTTATTGGCGACGTTGGCGCACCGGGCGCTGGCAACATACTCATGTGCATGCACTGGAAGCGCAGGCGCTAAAAGTATAGATGCATTTAGCGCCGCAGATTAATAGCCTATTGCAGGTTTCAGACGCGGTTACGTTAATTATCGGCAATGGACTTGTTTAATTAACCTTGCAAGCGGCTAGTGTTGCTTATGCTATTGCTGGGCACTTAGTGGGAATTACCTGGGCAAGCGACTAAACTGCAGTTAGCATACCCTTTTAATCCCTAAGCGCCGCGCACTTGATAAAGCGGTGCGCAACTTGGCCGGAACCTATGCCAGAACGCTTGCTCGCCGCACCCAAACGCTACACTACCGCCACTGCGATGATGGAGGATGTATTCACCACCTATGGTGATCGGTTAGCCTTTACCTATGCAGGTCAGCGGCATACCTATGCTGATATCAATCGGCTTTCCCGCCAATTTGCGGTTTACCTACAGCAGCATTTGCATCTATCGCCCGGTGATGTTATCGCCTTTCAATTGCCGAATATTACTCAATACCCGGTGGCGGTATTTGGTGCGATTCGCGCAGGTTTGGTTGTGGTAAATATTAACCCGCTATATACGCCCAATGAATTAGAGCACCAATTAATAGATTCGGGCGCTAAGGTTTTGGTGGTGCTTGCTAACGTAGCGGCAGCTGCCGCTCAAGTAGTGCAAAAAACACAGGTAAAAACCGTCATAGTGACTGAATTTGCCGATTTAATGCCCTGGCCAAAACGGCCGCTGATAAATTTTATTGTGCGGCGCATTAAAAAATTAGTACCGCAGGTGCAATTTGCTGAGCAGGTATGTTTTAACCAAGCATTGGCGCTGGGTAATACAGGTGAATTAATACCGGTAGCTAAACAGCCCGATGATATTTTGTGTTTGCAATACACTGGCGGCACTACAGGTAAAGCCAAGGGCGCGATGCTCAGCCATTTTAATGTGTGTTCGAATAGTTGGCAGGTGCTCGAGCGCAATACACATTTGATTGCTGAACACAGTGAAGTATTTGCTACCGTATTGCCGCTTTACCATATATATGCATTTTGTTTGCATTTATTTGGTGGATTTTCCTTAGGTGTGCACAATTTGCTGATTCCTAACCCGCGGGATTTGCCCGCATTGGTCAAAGCCCTTGCGCACACGCCGCCCACAGTTTTTATCGGTTTAAATACAATTTTTAAAGCTTTAAGCTTAAACGCACAATTTCAGCGATTGGATTTTTCCCGACTACATGCCACCACTTCCGGCGGCATGGCATTAACGCAGGATGCCGCCACAGCCTGGAAGAAAATTACCGGTTGTGAGATTTGTCCCGGCTATGGCCTTACCGAAGCATCTCCCGTTGTTAGTTCGAATATCCCGTCAACTAATCAAACCACAAGCGTAGGCCAGCCACTAATCGAAACGCAAATTAAATTGGTCGATGCGCAAGGCAACGATGTTCCTGCAGGTGGGGAAGGCGAGCTGTGTGTAAAAGGCCCGCAGGTAATGTTGGGTTACTGGCAACAACCGGAAGAAACCAAAAAAGTAATGCTGCCCGGCGGTTGGCTTAAAACCGGTGATATTGCGCAAATACAGGCAGACGGTCATATCAAAATTGTTGATCGTAAAAAAGACATGATTATAGTGTCCGGTTTTAATGTGTATCCAAACGAATTGGAAGACGTGCTCTGCAGTCACCCTTGTGTTTTAGAGTCAGCTGTGATTGGTGTGCCGGATGAGAAATCCGGCGAAGCGGTAAAAGCCTTTTTAGTGGTAAAAGAATCTTGCACGGAAGAAGATATTCGCCGCCACTGCAAAAGGTATTTAACCGCCTACAAAATTCCTAAATATATTGAATTTAAAGATAGTTTGCCGAAATCTAATGTCGGGAAAATACTGCGCAGAGAGTTGCGTGTCGAGGCTCAATAGAGAGGTGGGCTGCAGCTGATAATATGCAAATATTTAGGGAGCAAGAGGGTAAATTCGTTTTTAATTGACGCCTAGTTATTCGATGATAAAAGCCTTGCGAATGACGAGATGGAAAGCGGATTTTAAAAAGATCATCGCAGTAGTTATTTATTTGATAAGTAGGTGTTAATTGTTACTACGCATTAATGGCATTAATGGCATTATCGGTATTTGCAGGCGCTGGATGCGCCTAATCCCCGCTATGGTTCGGTTAATGAATTATGTCGGTTAATGCCCTCATTTTATCCGGCGGTGGTGCCCGTGCGGCCTATCAAGTAGGTGTTTTACAAGCATTTGCAACCCTATTACCCCATTTGCAAAATCCTTTTCCCATTATCTGTGGCACGTCTGCAGGTGCAATTAATGCACTATACCTTGCGTCCTATTTAGGCGAATTTAATCAGGCGGCGCAGAATCTAGCGGCCATTTGGCGCAAACTGCAAATTCAACAGGTATACCACTGTGATTGGCAGGATTTAATGATTGGCATTGCCAAAATGGGTGCTTCTTTATTTAATCGGGGCGTGGGCGTTAATAAACCGCTAGCATTGCTTGATAACAGCCCGCTTAGGGAATTGCTCAGCGAATTAATTCAATTTGAACATTTGGACATACGTATTAAACGTGGTGATTTGGAAGCTGTTTCAGTCACCGCATTGGGTTATCACTCTGGTGATTCAGTTACCTTTTTCCAGGGTGCACCGCATTTGCAAGGCTGGCGCCGTGCGCGGCGGGTGGGTCTTGCTTCAAAACTGGAAGTTAATCATTTATTAGCATCATCGGCCATTCCCACAGTATTTCCTGCAGTATTTATTGAGCGAGAATATTTTGGTGACGGTGCCATGCGGCAGATGGCGCCGATTAGCCCTGCGCTGCATTTAGGTGCCGATCGTATTGTGGTCATAGGCGTAAGTGGCAATCGCAACCCGGAAAACTGGATGCGTAAAAACACTGGCGGGCGCAGTTCTCCCTCCATGGGTAATATTGTTGGGCAGATGCTTAATAGTGCGTTTATTGATGCGCTAGAAGGTGATTTGGAGCATTTAGAGCGCGTCAATCATTTAGTGCGCATGTTGCCTCCAGAGATATTAAATTCCGCGCCGAATTATTTGCGCCCGGTGGAAACTCTGGTTATTTCCCCCTCCAAGCCTTTGGATAAAATTGCCGGCCGGCACGTGCGCGATTTGCCGCCCTCTATGCGGTTTTTTATGCGCGCTACTGGCTCTACTGCCAGTAGCGGCGGCGCTTCAGCTGCCAGCTATTTATTATTCTCCAACGAATATTGCCATGAGTTAATGGAATTGGGCTACCAGGATGCAATGTGGGAGCGCGATAATATCATAAGGTTTTTTGCCGACCAGGCCTGTCCGGTTAAAGCGCCTAAAAAATCTAAAAAAAAGTAATTCTACTCTGTAAAGTTCCGGCCTTCAAAAAACAATGTGCAACGGTAACTTGTTTTTAGCGATTAAAATGCTCCCAACTTTCTATCACTATATAATCTGCAAATTAATTCATGTGTAGCAATGCCAGAATAGACTTATATTAATTTGCTAATTTTTATGGTTTCAGATTAAATCCTTTGTATTTATTTTATATGTTGGCAGCAATTGATGCTTAGGTTACTTCCTATTTTTGTATTGTTAGGCACTTCTGTTCTCTGGGGATCATCCTGGGTACCGTTAAAAGCCTTAAACGCGCAAGGGGCAGATGGTTTGTCCCTGATCGCCTGTGCCTATGCGCTACTTGCATTAATGGCGCTGCCGTGGGTGTGGCGCCAGCGCCAGAGTGCGACTGGTCATTTAAAATGGTTAATGGCCATCGTGCTATTTGGCGGTGCTGCCAACGTGAGTTTTTCTTACGCAATTATTTATGGCGATGTTGTACGTGTCATGGTGCTATTTTATTTGTTACCCGCTTGGGGTGTATTAGGTGGACATTTTATTCTTAAGGAGAACACACGTTGGTGGCGCTGGTGTGGAGTAGTTGTCGCGCTAGCGGGTGCGTTTATTCTGCTTGGCGGCCCTAAAATATTATCGCAGCCGATTAATTATCTGGATTTTATCGCTATAGGAGCCGGCATATTTTTTACCGCAAGTAACCTGATTTTTCGCGGTGTTGAGCGAGTTAAATTGGCGCCAAAATTATTTGCGTTATTTGTAGGTTCAAGCCTTCTCGCACATATTTTATTGCCCGCTGGGCAATTTTGGACAGAGGGAAATTTCCCTTTAGGCTGGGTAATGCTGTATGCGAGTACTTGGTTGTTAGTGGCCAACTGGGGCTCGCAGTGGGCGATAACGCAAATGCCCGCCGGGCGCTCAGCCATTATTTTAATAATGGAATTAATTACCGCTGTGGCAACGCAGGTGGCGCTTACCGAGCGAACGCTACAGCCATTTGAGTGGGTAGGGGGCAGTTTAATTGTGGCGGCAGCGCTGCTGGAAATAATCGCCGCCCAGCGCACCCCAGCGGATATACGAAAGGTATAACTGCTGATAGTAGTGTACGCGCTTAACGTTCACTACTATCTATGAAAATATAAGCGCGCAAAATTGCAAAAATCCTAAAGCATGTTTAAAAACTTAAGCCTTATTTCATTGCTTGATTCGCTAAGCGCTAAAATAAATCCTCAATTGATAAATAACGCTCGCCGGTATCGTAAGCAAAAATTAATACACGGCTGCCCGGCACGAATTCGAATTGTTTTTGAGCTAGGGCTGCGAGCGTTGCCCCTGAGGAAATACCGACAAAAATACCTTCTTTTAACGCACACTGGCGAGCTTGATTAAATGCGTCTTCTTCGGCTACCAAAATAGTGCCGTCCAATACAGATGTATTTAAAACACCTGGAATGAAGCCTGCGCCTATTCCCTGTAATCTATGCGGTCCTTTTTCACCACCGCTTATTACCGGCGATTTAGCTGGCTCAACGGCAAAACTTTTCATATGTGGAAAGCGCTCTTTGAGCACTTCGCTGCAGGCGGTGATATGGCCACCGGTGCCAACACCGGTAATTAAATAATCAAATCCGTCTGGAAAGTCAGCAAGTATTTCCATCGCTGTTGTGCGGCGGTGGATTTCGGCGTTGGCGGCATTGTTAAATTGGTGTGGCATCCAAGCATTGGTGTTTTGCGCGACGAGTTCATTAGCCCGCGCTATGGCGCCACCCATGCCCTGTTCTCGCGGTGTTAATTCGAGTTCTGCACCTAAGGCCTGCATATATTTACGTCGCTCAATCGACATGGATTCTGGCATAGCAATAATGAGGCGATAACCTTTAACTGCGCAGACCATAGCAAGGCCAATACCGGTATTGCCTGATGTGGGCTCTATAATAACGGTATCTGAATTAATTAAGCCTTGTTTTTCTGCATCTTCAATCATGGCAAGAGCAATACGATCTTTAATGCTGCTACCGGGGTTAAATTGTTCGAGCTTCATCCATACTTCAATGTCATTGCGAAATAAATGATTAATACGCACATGGGGGGTATTGCCAATTGTTTGCAAAATAGAGTTAGCTTTCATCGGTCTATGCCTCGGTTAGGGAATAAAATATATTTAAAATGTAATTCCAATGCTGTTAAAACTCGACCTATAAAATTCGCTTTATTGGTTGTGCCTGTATTTTTTAACAGCCGTTCAAGCAGCTGGATTTTGTAAAAATTCGCTTAATTACGTCTTTTTTGTGCTGTTGCCAGCTAGTGTGTCAGTACATTCATTGTAAACTTCAGTTGAGTCGGTTATGGATTTAAGTCTGTGTATTTTGTTGCGGCGGCGCATAAATAATTGCGCAGTGTGAATATAACAATAAAAGGCAACCATTCGCCCAGAGCCGTATTAGTTTTAAAATAGATGGCCCATAAAATCGCAAATACACAGGCAACTAAAAGATACCAAGAGTGTATACGCGAGCGGGCTTCTGGAATACCCAATACGCCCACAGGTGCTATTAAGGTCGCGGCTATTCCCACTAACAAAATCCAAGTTAACATAGCTGCGGCGCCTAGTTGCGCATATAACTGGTTCAGCTGCTGTATCTGCAGAGCTAAGGCTAAAACACCACTCAAAAAATATAGGTTAATGCCGAGAAATAAACGGTTTAACACCATATGCTGGCATACCAGCAATACGCTTACCGCTACGCCTATGATACAGGCCAATAAATACGGCAACAGCCAGGCTTCTCCAGCGGGTAATGTTTGGCTATGAATGTAAATAACGAAAAATGTTAAGGATAGAGATTCAGCCCAGCGCGCCAATTGAAGGCTTACGATCTTCACGCTAATCTATCTCACGATGGTCAAATCCTGCACGCTCAGAGGAATTTGTGCTCAATTGCATTTGCTGCCAACACCAATAGCCTGTCTGAAAATTCGTTTTAATCATTAAAGCTTATCCTCGTGTGCGGTTTTTATTAGCCTCCAAGTCGGCTGAACTTCTATAATACCCGATGTGTGGCGCTTGCTTGCTTCGCAAGCTTAGCCTGCGCAGCTTTGTAGTTCTTCATTCCGTGTTCTTGCACGTTTATCATTACCGCCTCGTCGCTGCATGTTCCTACGGAATTATTGAGTTAAGGATGTGGCAATTATTTAATCGACGCTTATTTGCGTAGCTAATTATCGCTTAAGCTATTTACCTTGAGTTTTTACATGTCATCACTGCCTGCAGAATCTAATCCTCCGTTAAACGTTATCGAACCTACCTGGGTGCGAGAAACGCGTTTTGGGCGCTGGTTTTTGGGCACGAAGGTGTGGTATCGCGATGTGCTAAGTCGCGCATTTGCCGATTTTTCTCCATTAATTGGGGAAAGGCTTCCGAAAGATGCTGCTGTTTTAGATGCAGGTTGTGGAGAAGGCTTAGCGTTTAAATTAATTGAAAAGCACTTTACGCCAAGAATTATATTTGGTTTAGAGATTGATAAAGAACAGATCAGTAAGGCAATACGACGTGCTGCTCGCGTTAAAACACCAACCCATGTTATGCAAGGCGATGTGAGCCTGGCATCTTTTCAAGATAATACATTCGATATCATTTTTGCCCATCAAATTTTGCATCACACAGCTGATCAAGAGGCGATGGTGAAAAAATTTATGGGGCTTTTAAGGCCCGGTGGTCTGCTGCTGTCGGCGGAATCCTGCCGCGCCTTTATCGAGTCGTGGCCGGTAAAGCTATTGTTTCGTCACCCAGATATGGCGCAAAAATCCGCGCAAGAATATTTGCAGTTAATTCGCGCCTGCGGCCTGATTGTTGATGAGGGTGACTATAAAACATCGCGGCCCTGGTGGTCCCGGCGCACTTTGGGCCTCGCACAAAAAATCGGTATTCCTAATAACCCTGAGCCTACTGAAATATTAATTGTTGCGCGCAAGCCCGACCTTGTCGAACCCTTGCCCCATGAAACCCAAATGTTAAGTAATTCATTATCGCTAATGTATTAGTGCAAACTGCATAAATATTCGACGAATGATTGCTGATTTTTTTTAGCGTAGCCATGTATTATTTTCACGACTTTTGCGCAGAGGTCATCCAGAAATCAATTAGCGGTTATTTAGGTTAAATAACTCGCCGAGAATTTCCACCAATGTGGAGCGCGGCTCCAGGCCTTCGGGAAATAAATCTGCTGTGGCTGCGCAGATGGAATCGATAGAGTGCTTGCCGTCCACAAATGCCAGTATTTGATCAATTAATGGATGACTGTCAGCTGGGCGTGTAAATTCGTTTGGAACGGGTAAATCGTGAAAGATTATCCACGGCGGCGGCAGCCTGAAGGCGTTGAAATTTTCTGTTTTAACATGATCAGCGCTAGGTTTACGAGCGAGAAATGTCCACACCTGCTCGCTCTGTTTACGTACATTAATTGGCGACATTAAATGGCCGTGCTCGCTGAGTGTTTGCTCGGCGAATTCAAGCCCCGCCAATCGAATTAATTCCATTAACTCATCTCGATCGTATTTGCACTCTAACGGTGAGTTTTTCGGATATAGCAGGGGGCCGGAATTAATCCACACTCCACCAGGTTTTAACCAGCGCTGTATTAGGCTAATAAGCGTGCGATTATCCCCGCCGTGCACATCTATAAACCAAGCAGTAACAATAATGTCCAGGCTATTGGCCTTAATAGGCATGTGCCAAACATCGGCGGCCATTGCATGCCAGTGGGCGCGCTTGTTATGCGTATCTTGCGGGGGCGAGAGCGTATAACAGGCACTGCGGGCTTTTTCTATTTGTGGAAAGCTGTTGAGTTCATAAAACGCGAACGCTTTTTGCTCTACGATTAATCTTTGGCTTGCAGCTAAGAGTAATGGATTAATGTCGGTGGCAAGCGTCAACTGTGCGTCCCAGATTTTATGTAGCTCCCAACTGAGTCTGCCTGCACCTGCACCTAAGGCCATGAGCGAGCCTGGTGTCTCAGGATGGTAAAGACGCAAAATAGGTTCGAGCCGTTGGTTTACAGCAACATCTCCCCATGCCCAATCCTGCAAAATATGGTGGTAATACTCACTGATCGCGCCGAGTTTTAAATGCACAAATTGCTCGTCAAACCGCGCGGTTATGCCCACGTCTTGCATTAATTCATCCACGCTCTGGCGGCTGAGTTGTGCAATCGTGCAGGCTTCTTCAATGCGCTTTCGAGTGGCTGGCACAAGATCATAGCGGTCTAAAACCGCCTGCATTGCTTGCACACCCAATTGAGCTTGTTCGTTATTGATGGCGAGTTGGTGTTGCCACAGGGGCAGTTGCCATTTTCCAGCGGGCATTAAACAGAGAATGCCGCCAAAATAGAAAAAGTCGCTTTGGCAGTGCCCGCATAACAGGTTCTCCAATGAATTCGAACACACTGGACACTGCAGAAAACCGCTTAGCGCTTGAGGAATTGTGCTCATGAAGGTGGATGCTAATGGGCTCTGAGTTAAAGGGCCTAAGGCTTCAAGACCTTAAGTTTAAAGTCCTAAGATTAAAGGCTGTGGATTTAAAAGGCTTGGATTTAAAAACTCTGGGTTTATAAAAAGCCCAAAGTAAAACGGCCCTAAAAATAGGGCCGTTGCATTTTACAGATGAGACTTAAGCGAGTAGACCTAAAGAGCTTTTACCCATAGGCGCGTAGGCGCCATCGGCCAGGCCTAAACCTTTAGGAATTGCTCCATTTAAATCCTCGGTGCCGCCGCCTGTAGAAGCTGAATAGCCCTTAGCAAAACCTGCCATACGGGTGGCGACAATGAACGGTGCATCAGCAGGTTCGTGAGTCATGCCATTGCCCATACATGTTACCTGTACAAACACCGTGCTATCGATGAGTTTTTGCCCATCGGCGCCGGAGGTTTCCGTTAAGCGCTTAATAAGATAAGCCGGAACCTGGCTTAAATGACCGATCATTTCATTAAAAGCAGTTGGATCGCTTGGGTTGTTATGAGCGGAGCTGTGGAGCGTATCGCGAAATTGTGTGCCGTCGCCTGACCAGGTGCCCTGGTGATTACCTAACTGCAACACGCCCACATTAGTCAGTCCAGACTGTAAGGCCGCAATGATAATGTCCGCTTGAACCTTGCCACGTGCCACTGTTTTGGCGGCGTAGCTAGAAGGAGACGGCAACGTTGGACGGTAGGTTTCGATGTCTGGCCCGGAGCCTGACATCAATGCCGCGACACGGTTTTCAAGGCCAGCTAAGGCCTCCGCATGTTCATCCATGCGTTGTTTTTCATCAGCGCTCAACTTGCTGCGCAGTTGCTCTAAGGCTTTTTTCTGCGAATCAAAAACCTTCGTGTAAGTGTCATCGGTGCTGCCAGCGGGTAGAGCAGAGGCGAAATAACGCGTGTAAGCAGCGGCCGGATCATCCAAGCAGGGTCCGATAGTGCTGCAAAGGTTGCCGCTGGTAGTCGCATCACTGCCAAGATAAATGGCCCTATAAGGAGCAGCTGCACTTAGCAGAGGAGCGATACGGGCGTCCATCGTAGGCACCCCCGATTGCAATGCGCCTAAAGATTGGTGAGCCGCCGAGTGTCCAGAGAGCGATACGTTTACTTGGCGAAAGTGGCAGACGCCCGCCACATCGGTGCCTTGCGGCCCATAGGCTTTGGTAACAGTGTTCATCGAGGTAGCGCTGCGTGGCAGCCAGTGGCCGGTAGCGGCACCGCTATCTAAATAACAGTAAATGACTTTCTTGCCGCCACCGGCAGCCAATGCATAGCGAGATGCCATTAGGCCGCCAGCAAGGCTTGAAACTCTCAGCAGAGAACCACAAATGCCGGCTTTTTTAAGCATGTCCAAAAATCCGCGGCGATCGCTGTTAATTTGCTTTTGCGCGCGCTCAAGGGTTTTCTCATGGGTACGGGAATAGTCTGCGAAGTTAGCTTTGGCTTCTTGTGCAGTTGCGTGGCGTTCAGCCTGTTCTGCGGCTTGGAGTTTTTCAATAATCTTTTTCATATCGTAACCTTTTGTCGTTTTACGCGGCGCTCGGTGAACCGAGCGTTGGGGTTTGTGTGCGAAATACGTTATTTGCGATAGCGAATCACGTCGGACAAACCCAGTGCCTTCATGGCGGCCCGTGCACTGCCGTTACTGTTGTTATAAGCCGCTTCCATCGAGTTGTTAACACAAGACATATGCGCCTTCTGTTGCGGCGTTAAAAGCTTCTCAAGCCCTTGCTCTTCAAAGGCAGGGTTGAGTGAGTGGCCCAATGAGAAGCGAGCGGTCTTCTCAAATAAACAGGTGTCCAGACCTTTTAAGCCTGCAGCAACCATTTTTTGGCCGAGATCTTTAGAGCCGCTAAAGGCCAAGCCGCCGCCATTGCGTTTGTCTTGGTTGGCTTCATAAGAACCTAATACACCTACTGCGTTTGCAGAATAGAGGCGGCCGCCCTGATTGACTAAGGCAATAGCCACTCCGTCGCGACCGGTTTCACCCGAATCACCCATAAAAGCTTTCTGCACGATTTGTCCGCCGGATTGTTTGCGCGGTAAACCTACATGGTCAAAATCATCCACGGCAAATAAAGGGTTGATGATAGCGTCGTGACAGGTGGAGCAAGATGAGCCAGGCACTGTAGTCTGAATGTTGTAAAACTCAGTGGTGGTTAAATTGCCAGAGGCCAACAGCGCCTCTACTTTTTTCTGCGCTTCGTCGCGGGCTGCGGTGTCGTTTAGGTTGCTAGGCAGCGCGATTGTTTGACACAGCATATCCTGACGCATATGCACGGAGCGGAAGATCGGTGAAGTGCGGTTCATTGCAGCGTTAGAAGCCATATAAGCACCCGAAGCGATCACACCTCCCCGGCGGGAATTAGCTGTATCTACTTTGGCAAATGCCATTGGGCCGGTACCACCGCCGGGTAAGCCGTAGTAAGACGACAAAACGCTATCGAGCATCGTGAAGTCACCGTTGTAGATAGATTTAAACGCGACATTTGGCGTGTAGAACACGTACTTGTAGAGTTCGCGGACCTCCTGGGCCATGGAGTTTTTCACCTGTTGGGTGAAGGCGTCGTTGCCGGTACGGTTAACGGTAGTTACCGCGTCAGTGCGGAACCAGATGCCCGCCAAGCGACCGATGTGTGTACGACCTAAGTCCGAATCCAACATGCGATCAATTTGGCTTTCCACCTTGGTTTTATCGCTTAAATCGCCGTTAAAGGCTGCTTTCATTAATACAGCGTCAGGCGGTGAGCCAGTGAACATATAGGACAGCGCTGAGGCGTATTCAAAAGCATCTAATACATAAGCGCTGGCGTCAGCTTGATCCAATTTTGGAATGGTTTCCGTAGGTAACTTCGGTAATGACGCAGGTCCGACGCTGATTTTGCTCACCGAGATAGCATTGCCGCTTTGGTTATAGGTTTGCACATATTTGCCGGAGCCAGTAATACCTTTAACGCGCAGAGTAATTACTTTATTGCTATCAACCACAGTCTCCTGTTTAAACGTACCGTTGTTGATTGTGATACCGAACGTGCCGTTGCCTGCACCGCCTGCTTTTACGGACACCACAACTATGTCATCGCCCGTCCATGTGTAGCTGGGTGTAGCGCCTACATATTTATAAGCACCGTAAGAGGCAAAGCCGTCGGTGCCGTAGGTGACTTCAGGCATAGTAATTGTCGCTAAGGGCTCGCCCTGCACTACGTCAGAATCTGAAGGAGTTTCAGGCTTATAAGTGCGGGCCTCAGCAACGGTTTTACCCAATTCCGAACGATACAAGAATTGTGGCGCGATCAATACAGAACGAATCGCCCAACGCAGACCCTCTTTGACATCTTTAGGTGTGCCGATAATCGTGCGGTATTCTGCACGTTCCGCCGAAGTTAACGGGCGACGGAATGCGGAGTAGGCGAATTTATCTATAAACGCATTGGCGCAGGTGGTTTTGTCCAAACAATCAAAATCTAACGCGCCTGCCGTTGCTATGGCCCATTTGGCAAGCTCTTCGGCGTTGCTGTCATAAGCGGTCAAGCGGCCTTCGGAGACTTTTTCCAGTGTGTGGTTGGGCATACGGCCGACTTTAATATCGTCGCTAGCGCGGTTCTGCGTTGAGTAGTCATCCGGCAATAGCTTTTTAAATAAAGCCTGCAGGGAGTTGTGGTATTCGTAAGACGTTAATAATTTCAGATCGCGTCTGCCGTAAAGAACGGGCGCGCTGCTGTCACAGGCGTATTGAGTGACAACGGGTGCTTGGCCTCTAATCGACCATAAATAAGCAGCGGCATTTTGCGCATCAGTACAAGCGGGTCCACAATCGATCATTTCTACGCCGATGAATTTAGCTAAATCCGATTGCGACGAGCCGGTATAACCCTTGTCTTTGTAATCGGCCATTGTGTGGTAGGTAAAGCGATTTACATCAAAGCTAAATACACCAGTAAATGTGCCGTCTTCTTCAGCATCTCTATGGCAGCCAACGCAGGTAGATTTAACAACCTTTTTACCGGCCGCAACGTCACCGAGAACACTACCTGAAGAAGAGGTAGATGTGGATGACGAAGATGAGCTGGTGGAAGAGCTCGATGGCCGCGAAGATGAACTCGACGAGCTGGACGAACTTGAAGTTGAGGATGAGCTCGAGGACGAAGATGAACTCGTCGAACCATCGCCCGAGCAACCGGCCAACAGGCTAATGACGAGCAAAGGAAGAATTTTTTTCATGGTGTTTCCCTTAATTCTAGTTATTCGCGCTCTGGGTGCGAGCAACATATTTATATAGATAATTCTGAGGGTAGCGTTGGCCGAATTGTCTCAGCCCTGAGCCTGAATCGAGTGCCATCGAACTGTGCGGGTTGTCGAGAATTCCCCAACGCTCATGCAAGCCCCGCAGTTACAGTTCTTAAATTCATGCTTCACTTTAGACTAACGTATTAGGGCGGGGGGAAATGGTAATAGTCGATGTTTCAAGAAGGCGTCTTCAGCAGGGGAGGATTTAATTATTACTTCGGAACATTTTGACGTACTGAGCTGCAAAAATTCCCGCTGCTGAATAGATAAGATATTAGCCAAATGGGCAAATTGCCGCGTTTTTTATTCATAGCAAAAAAACACGTGTGTCTTCGGGCTATCATCATTTACCTATGAAGCTACAAATAAAAGCCACAAAAATTCCTGCAGCTAGGCGCGCAAAACTTTGCTAGCCTACTGAAGCAGGTAAAAAGCCTATAAAAAAGGCGTTTTGATGCGGCTTATTTTGAAGCATTTTTAGCTGTCGGTGCCAGGTGCCAGGTGCCAGGTGCCAGGTGCCAGGTGCCAGGTGTCAGGTGTCAGGTGTCAGTACTAAGGCAATACTTTATAGGCGGTAACACTGTTATTTAGAAAGTTCGGCACGTACAAAACGCGAGATTTTTGATCTACCGCAATATCGGCCGTATTAATTTTTTGCTCAATGGAATCCAGCAACACAGCCTTCTTGTGGCCATCCAGTTTATATTCATAAATTTTCCCTGCCCATACGCTTACTAATAAATGCCGGTCATCTAGCGTGGCGATGCCGTCAAGGTTTTTAGTGAAGCCGCTTTCAAGTGTGTCGAGCGATTTTTTTTGAAAGTCGTAAAATTTTAATTCCTCGCCACAACCAATAAAAACACCCTTATCGCTAAGGCTTAACCCATTAGCGCCATCGGCGTTTTTTACTAAAACACTAGCGTAGCCATTTTCAATTCGATACACCTGGTTTGCCATTGTATCGGAGACGAATACAATGCCGTTTTTATCAACGGCTACATCATTAGCAAACTGCGCTTGGGGTAGGGGAAGTTTTTGAATTATCTTGTCTTCGTTAATATCTATGATAATTAATTGAGTTAAGTCAGCTACATACATACGATCGTTAAATGCCGCCATACCTTTAGGAGCATTTAAGCCGCTTATCCAATTGGCATTGATAATTGCGCCTTCGGCATTAATTTCGGCTATTCCACCTTTACCGTCTGCATCACCACCCTTACCATCGATTTGTGATACAAATAATCGTTGTTGCGCGCCTTCACCAACAATTAATACCGATTCTGGAACTAAAAATCCTTCGGTTTTCCAGATTTGTTGGAGCGTAAATTCAGGCTTATGGCTGCAAGCACAAAGCCATATAGATGCATTAAGAAATAACAGAAAACCGCGCAAGAATTGAAAAGAGCGTGCTGAAGGCATAGGTAACACCGTATTAGTGCTGAAGGTATGGAGCTAATATGCGTGTTCAACTCATTTTTAGCAACGCGCTTTTTATCACGCTACCGCTTTGGCATCCAGCGCGAACACTTCAGAAACCTCGGCTTATTCGAATAATTCACAAAAAGCATAAGCGGTATGGTGAGGAAATTTAACGGTGCCAGCTGAAGAATATAATTTTTAAAGTGCACAAATTGCTACATAAAGAACTCATGCAGCCTGCACTAGTGATAGGCAAAAAAAAGCCCGGCCGCAGCCGGGCAGGCATTACTTAGGGTGTAAATTTAACTTCAACTTTCTGCGTAATTACATGGCAGATTTCGGCGCTAACTTTGGCTTTAAGAGTTTGCGTAGCATAGCCTTTTAAGTTTGCGGTAATTGTGTAGCTGCCGATGCGCTCACCCGCGCCAGAATACACGCATTCAGTGCGGCTTTCGGTCGGATAATATCCTTTTGGCCGTTCGCTAAAAGTACCTTCTTGTATTTCCACTACTGCATCGCACGCGGCGGCTTTTGCGGTATATACATGAATTTCAAGTCCCGAGCGGAACTCTGTTGTGCAATTGATAGGTTCTGGTGTGGGTTGCGGCTCAGGAGTTGGTTGCGGCTTAGGAGTGGGAATTGGCCCGTCAACACGCGTCGCATCTTCCCAACTGCTCGCCCAAACGGTACCGCCAACGCCGTAATAAACTGCATCACCATTTAATATCGTACGTCCATTGCCGTAATAGCGTGGTGAGAATTGTTGCTCGGTGCGTTTTTCGGTCACCATTGTGCCTGCTAAGGTTAAATCCGCCTTATTGTCTGCAACTCCGTCTACCGAAAATAAAAACACACCAGAATATGCCCACTGATAATTTTGATCATAATTATTAATAGAAAAAGCAAAGCGAGTGTCTCCATTAGTCTGCGCAAGTACCGCTACCGCATGCAGATCATACAAAGCATCGGCGTTGCTCGCGTTGGTGCCAAAATATAAAGCTTTAACTGAGTTGGGTTTAGCAGGGTCGGTCACGTCAATTAATTCAGTTTTTATGCCGTTTGCACGGCCAGTTTCATCGGCGCTTTGCCCAAGCGTAAATAAATAATTGTCCCCCACCGGATGTAAATAAGTAGCGAACCCTGGGACCTGTAATTCGCCGATAATAGCGGGGTCCGTGGGTGTTTTAAGGTCTATTACATACAGTGGATCTGTGCGACGGAAAGTCACCACATAAGCGCGCTCGCCAACAAAACGTGCGCCAAAAATTTGCTCGCCGGGTTTGCCTATTCGCTCGGGATGTTGAGCGTTAGGCAGCTGGCTAATTACCGCTAAGTCCCCTTTTTGCTCCTTAAGGACAATGAGTTTGTGCTCGGTATCCTGATTGATAAATTCACTAGTTAATACGCGGACAAAGCCATCTTTCTCATTTAGCCTAAAGGATAAATCGCCATTTATTTGCCCGGATACACTGCCGGTAGCCGAATAACTAGCGCCTTTTTCGCCCAGTGTAAATTGGTGAATAAGCGTCTTATTGCTGCCATTAAGCGACGCCACATTAGCAGTTAAAAAAGCGTGTTTTTCATTCATTGTGAAATTTTGCATCGGTGCATTTATACAAGTACTGCCGAGCAACGTTTTGGTGTTTAAATTTACCGCAGTAATGTGCACGAGGCTTGGAAAGCCTTGATGACTATCCACACCTGTAGGCACCATACAATTATCGGTTAGAGGCTTATCAGCCTGCTGGTCGAAATGGTATTTAGGCATTAAATCCGCAAGCGGAGCCTTTTGCAGAATCTGCTCATTGGCATCTTGTTGTGCTGAATTTAATTCAGCAGGTTTTAACTCGTCTAACCAGGGATCAAATCGTGTGAATACATACAGAATATCGCCAATTTTGCGCGAATCCATTAAGCGGCCTTGTAGCGTTAACTGCTGAACTACTTTGGGCTTCGCCGTCTGACTCACATCGCTCCACTCAATAATTAATTTGCCGTTCTGAGGTCGATAATAAATAGGCGGAGCGATGGCCAGTGCTGCTCCTGCACTGGCGGCTGCATTAGCGCTGGCCGCAGGCAATCCAATAGCTATATTGATACCGGGCATCCAAATCGGCCCTATGTTGCCGTATTCGCTGTTAAGACTTATCGCGTAGGCGGTTTTGCCTTGATTTTGCTGCAGGTAAATACCCTGCGTTGTTACCGTTTGATTTGCCGGCTGTTCGCTGATGAGCGCTGCCTTGCTGTCGCTCGCGGCTTGGAAAATACGCATGCCTTGCTGATAGTTGGCGGCCCAATACCAATATTGGCCGTCGTATTTGGCAGCATCAGCCTCATCGACGCCACTAATATGCACATTCGTCTCGGAAAAATTCCCCGCTCCTGCGCCACTATTAGTGGGAACCGGTTGAGCAATTCCACCGGTAGGCTGCGCTGTGTCTCTCACGTAGGTATTCTTTTGGCTAAGCTGTAAACGTAGGCCATTTTTTAAATGCGCTTCTGCTGCCGTTTTACTTGGGGTGCTCAGAGGATTATCGGATTGAGCGGTCGCTTTTAATTGGCTGTAATCGATATGAGTTTGTTCGTTGGTCTTTTCACCGGAGCAGCCTAGTAACAGACAGCTGACCGTAAGCCCTACTAAATGTGTCTTCATGATAATCTCCCAAAGTGTGGTGATATTCTTTATTAGATGCCAGAGAGAATAAATATTTACCTGGCAGGAGCAGCTTTGCTACGTATAGATACCGATGGAGCTAATATGGCTAGTGCTTAGGCGCCTGCAAATTAACGGATAAATTGACAGGCAATTTTTTGGATATGTTCTGACCTATTCACATAGATATAGTGTTAATTTCGCTTTGGCATACTAGAAAAGCTTGAATGTAAAAACTGTTAACAAATTGTAAACGCCGATTGTTTTGCGGCCTGGTTCACTGTTTTCATGTGTTTATCATCTGAACCGCTTCCATACCACGATTTTTTGTCTTCTTTAGTGGAATCTCCATGCGGATTATTGACGTATTTTTATGCCGTTTAGCGGATTTTAATGGCCAAAGCGCCAATGACAGAGCGCTTTATTTAGACGCGCAGGAACTGGTGCGCTTTGAGCGCTTTAAGTTTGATCAGCACCGCCAGGCATTTTTAGCTAGTCGTGTACTGTTAAAAACAGCTTTGGCATCTCGGCTTAATTGTGCGATTTCTCAATTGGCATTTACATCAGGCCCACAGGGTAAACCCGAATTAATAGCGGAATTAAACCAGGACGCTTGGCAGTTTAATTTAACTCATAGCGACAAATGGGCGCTGGTGGCGATTGATAAGCAAGCGGTTGGCATCGATACAGAAAATATGCAGCGTTCCACGAATATTCTTAATATAGCGCGGCATAATTTCCATCCGTTGGAAGTTGACTTTTTAACCGGCAAAGCAAATGAACCGCGCTGGGGATTTTATTATTGGATGCTCAAAGAGGCCTATATTAAATATTTAGGTGTGGGCCTTAGCCAATCGTTACTGGAATTTTATTTCGTGTGGCAGCAACCTTTATTATTTGGCAGCGAAAAATCCTTACCCGTGCCTGCAGCTGCTGTATTTAGTTGGGCAGAAGATGAAGTTGCAGCGTTGTGTTATTCGCCTTCTTCTAATGTAACCCTGCGCGTACAGCAACTTACGCGCGAGGGTGTTTGGGTACCTTTGGATTTTCACCTATTAACGCAAACGGCAGCGGGCTTGTCTGCTAATTAAACGGCACATTTAACCTCATCGTGTAGAAGTGTTCTGCAAAACTTTTATACAGCTGGGCCGTAAGCGTAATCGCTCGACATAACTAATTAAATTTTCAGTATCGCTAAATAATGCTTGGCCATGGGGGTAGTGCCAATGAATAATCCAACATGGGCAGCAGTAACAGATCCGCAAGGCTCAATTGATCACCCACCCAAAAGTATTTGTTGCTAAGGGCTGTGCTTAATAGTGCTAGATGGTTTTTTACCGCAGGTGTTACAGCTTGAACTACATCATCACGCAATTGGCCGTTTTCACCCTTTGGAAATACAAATTCCAGCAAATACTGGCGAACAAAAATTAGATCGCTTTGGTGGTTGAACACCGCACACCATTGGTCGATTAGTGCCCGTTGTTGTGCGTTGTTACCTTATAGCGGGGAACTGCTAAATTGGTCATCTAGGTAGCGCAAAATACTTTGTGTTTCACTGAGAATAAAATCATCTTGCACAAGAACCGGAATTTTACGCAGGGGATTAAGAGCTTTTAACTTGTCGGATCGAAGGCCGATTGGTTGTCCTTAATATGTCATGCCTGAAATGTAGGGAATATTTTTTTCTTCACGGCAGATTAAAACGCCGCGAACTAGGTTACTAACGGTTACGCCTACAATATGAATGCTTATTTCTGACTCCAAAATTAAATGTTGTTAAATAGCATTGTTAAAAACGGGAAAATAGAGCGCTAAATAAGCTGCGAATTTAAGTGCTGTAAATTCCACGCGCAAATTTAATCTATGCACGCTAAGCTTATAAAAATAATTTTTACGCCTCATCTTTCGTTGACAGATTAAACGCTTTCACTATATGTTCAAGAATATATAGTAAAAATCTCTTAACCTTGCTTTTTAAAATGCTGTAGGAATTTTATGAGCTGACACCCTGAACACAAAGAAGCCACGCGTGAGAGTATTTTACTCGCCGCTGCGGAGTTATTTACTCAGGCGGGATTCGACGCCGTAGGTATTGAGCAGGTGATGGAGCGAGCCGGGATGAAACGCGGAACATTTTATGCTCACTTTAAATCCAAAATTGATTTATACGCCGAAGCGATAGTGATGATGGGCCAGCGCTTAGTGGCGCAGAGCGCGCAACGAGGAATGGATTTTATCGGCTTCGTACAGACTTACTTAGCACCTGGACAGTCGGGGCAGCAAACTGCTTGCCCACTAGCCTGTTAATCACTGATATTGCCAAGCGAGAGGAGCGTTTAAAAATTGTTTATGAGCAGTTATTCGCAGGATTTGTAACGCATTTACAAGGTTTAAATCGCGATCTTGACGAGCAAGCAGCGCAAGCCAGTAGTTTAATTGGCGCGCAAGCGGTTTCCCGTGCGATAAATTCAGCTGCGATGGCAGAGCGTTTATTGCTGTCTGCCCAGCACAATATTATTAATATTTATGCTGTGAAAAAGGCAGAAGCACAATTAAAGAATTGAAGCTAATGAGGCTTTAAATTTCGATTACTCAGGTTGCGTAAGCGCAAAACCTTGTTGTAATTCTGGAGGCAGGGCAGATTTTTTATGCAAAACGTTGGTTACCCCTAAACCGCTCACTAATACGCCTACAACAAAAATGATTGCTGCAAGAGATAGTACGTCAGTTCGCATCGGTGGTAGCCTCGCAATATTCGTTAGTATGAACAGAAGGTAAACGTGTGCGCTTTATACGCTTTTTTTTCGCAGTGCACAATCGGGGCTGAGAAAATTTCTTCAAGAAAAATAGATGGTTGTCGACTTTCGCGGCGCTTTTCATTCACGACCTAAAATACAACCGAGTTCGCACGCGCCCAGTTGAGACTGGCAGTTTTCAGTGCATATGGATTTATTGGCGGGCGATAAATGCAGAGACAAGTTTCCTCAGCAGCTAAAACGGAGGAGTTTACGAAGCGTTGACGTTACGCCTGCACTGTTGCAGGGTTAAACGTCTTTAGCCTAAGTGAATTTTACGCTATCTTTTAAGCCAAAAAGATCTGATAGGCGGGGTTTTGGCTTTCATCCCAAAAGGGATAACCTAATTCATTTAACGCTGTAATAAGGTCTTGCCGAGAATCAGTAGGCACTTGTAACCCTACCAATACCCGGCCAAATGCCGCACCGTGGTTGCGGTAGTGGAAGAGCGAGATATTCCAGCGACCCGCCAATTTGCTTAAGAATTGCAGCAGGGCGCCAGGGCGCTCTGGGAATTCAAACCGCATGATAATTTCATTGGTTAATTGCCCGGGAGCGCAGCCGCCGACCATGTGGCGAATATGTAATTTAGCCATTTCATTATCGGAAAGGTCCGTCACGTCATAACCGTATTCGGTCAGCCGCTGGATTAAATCCTGCCTATCTGCTCGGTCGGGAGAGATTTGCAGGCCGACAAAAATATGCGCGCTTGCGCCGCTGCTTTGATAGCGGTAATTAAATTCCGTGATGGCCCGCTTGCCTAATAAAGTGCAGAATTCTAAATAACTGCCAGGCCGTTCAGGAATCGTAACCGCTAAAATCGCCTCGCGATTTTCGCTTATTTCAGTGCGTTCGGAGATATAACGTAAGCGGTCAAAATTAGTATTGGCTCCGGAATCTACGGCGATAAAACTCTGGCCGGATATGCCTTCAGTTGCGATATATTTTTTTAATCCGGCGAGCGCTGCAGCCCCAGCAGGTTCGGTAATGGAGCGGTTGTCTTCGAAAATATCTTTAATTGCTGCACATATTTCATCACTGCTTACAGTAATGACGCCGTCGATGCACTCGCGCAATACGCGAAACGTCTCTTCTCCAATTTGCGCCACGGCAATTCCGTCGGCAAATAAACCTACTTGGGATAAAATCGTGCGCTCGCCTGAGCCTAAAGCTGCGGCAAGACAGGCAGAGTCTTCGGATTCAACGGCAAATACTTTTACATCACTACGTAAATATTTAATGTAGGCGGCCATGCCGGCACATAATCCGCCGCCACCTACCGGTATAAATACGGCGTCTAACGGATGTGGGTGTTGGCGCAAAATCTCCATGGCTACTGTGCCTTGGCCTGCAATTACATCCGGGTCATCAAACGGGTGGATGTACACCATGCCTTGCTCTGCCACTAATTGTTTGGCAAAGGCTGCGGCTTCGTCGTAACTATCGCCTTGTAATTCCACCGTTGCGCCGCGGCGTTTTACCGCATCAACTTTAATTGCAGGCGTGGTGCGCGGCATGACTATAGTGGCTTTAACGCCTAAATGCTGGGCAGCTAAGGCTAAGCCTTGCGCGTGATTTCCCGCCGAGGCTGCAACAACTCCCGCGCTTAATTCTTCCGGGGATAATTGCAAAAGCTTGTTATAGGCGCCGCGAATTTTGAAGGAAAAAACCGGCTGCAAGTCTTCACGCTTGAGCCAAACTTGGTTTTTGCAGCGGGCTGATATTAGCGGCGCAAATTCCAGCGGAGTTTCCTCGGCTAAATCGTAAATGCGGGCATTTAAAATACGCTTGATGTAGGACTGGGGCATAATCGCAGGTGCAAAAAACGCTAATGGTACCCTGATTAAACAATAAAAGGCTAAGCCACGAGCGAAAAACCGGTATAGATGAACCCGTGGTTAAATCACCGCCCGAGTGGTTGCTTAACAATCTTGCTCGCTTGCCTTACGCATTTAGTTTTGGAGAAATCATGTCAATTCATGCACCACTGCTTTCTATCAAATGGCTTCAACAACATTTAAACGATGAGAATGTGATTGTTCTTGATGCCAGTATGGCGCCACCGGGGCAGCCACTGTATGCACCAGCTGCCATTATCCCCAAGGCGCGTCGGTTTGATTTTGATAAGCAGGTCTGTGATACAGGCAGTGACCTTCCCCATATGATGCCAAGTGCCGACGAATTTACTCGGGCGGCGCAGGCCTTGGGAATTAACGATGATTCCATCATAGTGGCATACGACCACATAGGGCTGTTTGCCAGCCCGCGTGCTTGGTGGATGTTTAAAAGCATGGGGCACAAAGCGGTGTATGTGCTCGATGGCGGCTTGCCCGCATGGATAAATGCAGGCTTGCCGGCAATTAATAATTATGCGGTGGCGCCGTCGTTCGGTAATTTTCAGGCGTGCCCTAGGCCGAATTATTTTGTCGGTCAAACGCAAGTGCTCAATGCGCTGGGTAGTGCACACACGCGTATTCTCGATGCGCGCCCGACTGGCCGTTTTGAAGGCAGTATTGCCGAGCCGCGTCCCGGGCTGCGTGCAGGCCATATGCCAGGAGCCGTGTCAGTTCCAGCTACTTGCGTGCAGCAAAGCGGGCATTTGTTGGCAGCGGAGGAGGAGTTAACCCGGTTGTTAGGAGCTCCAGGTTCCATTATCTGCACGTGCGGCTCGGGTGTAACCGCTTGTGTGCTGGCATTAGCTGCAGTAGTTGCTGGTTTTAGCGAGGTTGCTGTTTACGATGGTAGTTGGAGTGAATGGGGCAAGCCTGAGCTTAATTTACCGGTGGTAACAGGTGCAGCTTGAGATTGTTGGCTAGTCGGCAGTGAGTGGGCCGATACTTAAATTAAGCGCTAATAGAAAGCATATGCGCCTATTTCTTTGCATTGCGCTGAGCGTTTTAGGGGCGGGTTTGATATTGTGAAGACCTAGGCAAACTTACTGCTTCGCCCGCGTATCACGCTGTTTACATTTAAATAATTCAAAAGGGGAGCCATGTGAAAAAGTTTCACCTAGCCTTAGGTGTGGCCGATATCGCCGCAAGTGTGGAGGAATACTCGGAGCGCTTACAGGCTCAGCCTGCTGTTGTAGTGCCGGGTGAATACGCGCTGTGGCGCACGGCCCATCTAAATTTTTCCGTGCGCAAAGTGGAGGCCGGCCAAGTTGGGCAATTGCGTCACTTGGGATGGGAGGATCCGCATGCGCAAGAATTTAGTTGCAGTGAGGACTGCAATGGCATTGGTTGGGAGCACTTTAATCTTCAGCAACAATTAGATGAAATAGCGTTGGCTTGGCCCGGCTCGGTAAAAGGCTCAGGGCGTGTATAACACAGCGCGCAACTTCCGCGATTTGCGAGCGCGTGCGGTGTCGTCTTATTCACGGCTGCGCCATGTTGGTTGACGCAGTGGTATCAGGGCCTGACACTACGGCATTTTCTAGGCGCAATGCATGACATTAATTTTGGGTATCGACCCAGGCTCACGCAAAACTGGCTATGGACTTATTCAGCAGCAGGGCCAGCGCTTAAGCTACTGTGCCAGTGGTGTGATTCGCCCACCGATAGACGCGCCTTTAAGTGAACGCCTCAAAGTAATTTTTGACGGCATATCCCAAATCATTGCCGCACACGCTCCCGCACAGTTTGCGATTGAACAAATCTTTATGGCTAAAAACGCCTCAAGTGCTCTAAAGCTGGGGCAGGCGAGAGGTGTGGCGTTATTGGCTGCAGCTTGTGCAGGGCTAACGGTATACGAATATGAAGCGCGCAAGGTGAAGCAGGCGGTAGTGGGCACTGGCGCCGCCGATAAAACTCAAGTACAGCATATGGTGAAAAGTCTTTTAAAGTTGGTGGCTTCCCCGCAAGAGGATGCCGCCGATGCTCTGGCCGTGGCCATCTGCCACGCCAATAGTTTTCATTTAACCGCCCGCGTTGAGCTCACCGGGCGCTTCAGCCGAGGGCGATTGCGGTGATAGGTCGATTAACCGGACGTTTAGTAGAAAAACAACCGCCACAATTAGTCATTGATGTACAAGGTGTTGGCTACGAACTGCTCGCCCCGATGACCACTTTTTATCAGCTGCCCGCTTTAGGTGAGATAACTAGCCTGCACACGCACTTGTCCATCAGTGAGGCCGCCCACCAGCTATTTGGCTTTGCTAATGCGCAGGATCGCAGTTTTTTTCGTCTGTTGATTAAGGTTTCGGGCGTAGGCCCGAAAATGGCGTTAGCCATACTCTCAGCGATGGAGGCGCAGGAGTGTGCCCAATGCATTTTGCAAAACAATTTAATCGCTTTAGTTAAAATCCCGGGCGTCGGCAAAAAAATTGCCGAGCGCTTGGTGATAGAAATGCGCGATCGTTTAAAAGATTGGGCGCCACATGGCAGCGCCAAAGCGATTCAGGAAGCACCACAAGCACAACAGGTCAATGCTATGGTGGCAGAAGCAGAAAGCGCTCTGGTGGCACTTGGCTACAAACCTGCGGAAGCTGCCAAGGCAATTCTCGCCGCAATGAAACAGGCAGAGCTTACGCGCACTGAAGATATAATCCGCGCTGTTTTGCGCGCAATGTCGCCCAATTAAAAATCCATCCATTCAGCCAAGGTCATCTCAGTGATAGAACCGGATCGTCTTATTCAGGCCACTGCCTCGGCAAAAGATGAGCAATTCGACCGCGCCATACGGCCTAAAACCCTTGAGGATTACATAGGCCAGCCTGCCGTACGCGAACAAATGGAGATTTTTATTGGCGCCGCCCGCAAGCGGGGCGAACCGCTTGACCATACACTTGTATTTGGCCCGCCAGGACTGGGTAAAACCACGCTTGCAAATATCATCGCTGCGGAAATGGGCGTTGCACTTAAATCCACTTCAGGCCCAGTGCTGGAAAAAGCCGGCGACCTAGCCGCGATTATGACCAATCTTGATCCCGGCGACGTGTTATTTATCGACGAGATACACAGATTGAGCCCGGTGGTGGAGGAAATACTCTACCCTGCGATGGAGGATTACCAGCTGGATATTATGATCGGAGAAGGCCCTGCCGCCCGCTCTATCAAGCTGGATTTGCCGCCGTTCACATTGGTTGGCGCTACGACTCGAGCCGGTTTATTAACGTCTCCGCTGCGCGATCGCTTTGGTATTGTGCAGCGTTTGGAGTTTTATTCGGTGGCGGATCTAGCCACGATCGTTGGGCGTTCGGCGCGGTTATTGGGGGTGCCGGTGGATGGCGAGGGTGCTTTTGAGATAGCCAAACGCGCTCGCGGTACTCCGCGTATAGCCAATCGCTTGCTGCGGCGGGTACGCGATTTTGCTGAAGTAAAACATACCGGAGAAGTGACCGCAGATGTGGCAGATCAAGCGCTGAATATGCTCAATGTGGATGCCTGCGGGTTTGATCACATGGATAGACGCCTGCTGCTAACTCTTATTGAGAAGTTTTCAGGCGGCCCAGTAGGGGTCGACTCTCTAGCCGCCGCGATCAGCGAGGAGCGCGATACCATTGAGGATGTGCTGGAGCCTTATCTTATCCAGCAGGGCTATCTGATGCGCACCCCTCGTGGGCGGCAGGCCACTGCGTTGGCCTATGCGCATTTTGATTGCGTTATGCCAAAGCGGCTGCGCCAAGATGACCTGTTTTAGTCCCTATGCCAAACCTACGCTCGTTTGTCAAACCCTGAGCATATTTGTGGACGAATTCCGCAAAACATAGTGCTTCGCAAAACATAGTGCTATCATGCCGCCGCTTTTTTGAGGCTCGCAATCTGTCGCCCCTTAGTGATGTTAACTTGGAATCCCCGCCGCATGCCCGAACAAGAACCCTTATCCATATTGCATCTAATTTTTGGTGCAGGCCCTGTTGTATTAGCGGTCATGGGTATTTTATTTGCCGCCTCCTTCATTTCCTGGATTGTTATATTTCAACGCGCTTTTTACCAAAATAAGGCCTCTAAGCATTTAGCTGATTTCGAGCGCCAATTTTGGTCCGGCATTGATTTGACCCAACTTTATCGCCAAGGCAACAACAAAGCGGTTGATGGCGCAGCTGAAGGTATAGAAAGTATTTTTCGCTCCGGCTTTAAAGAGTTCACTCGTTTGCGCCAGCAGGCCGGAGTTGATGCTGACGCGGTTATGGAAGGGGCTCAGCGTGCCATGCGCGTAGCCGCTGCCAAAGAGCAAGAAAAGCTCGAAGCCGGCTTGCCATTTCTTGCCAGTGTCGCATCAGTAAGCCCCTATATTGGTCTGTTTGGAACCGTGTGGGGGATATTAAACTCCTTCCGAGGGCTTGCCACTCAAGCCCAGGCTACAATTGCAACAGTAGCGCCGGGCATTTCAGAAGCCCTAGTTGCAACCGCCATAGGTCTATTTGCAGCGATCCCCGCTGTGCTTGCCTACAATCGATTTGCGGCTAAAGCTGAGACACTAAGTTCTAATTACGCAACCTTTGCGGAAGAATTGTCGTCAATTCTTCATCGCCAGGCACACGCCCGTTAAGGGGCGACATTCTTTATGGCTGCAGTAATAAAAGGCGGTAAACGTAAAAAGCCCATGGCTGAAATTAACGTCGTGCCCTATATCGATGTAATGCTGGTGCTGTTGGTTATTTTCATGATAACGGCACCGATGCTTACTCAGGGCGTAAAAGTGGAGTTACCCAAAGCCGCCGCAAAACCCGTTGATGCAAAAAAAGATGTGATAAACGTCGGTGTAAAAAAAGATGGCTCTTATTGGCTTGATGTGGGCAAAGAATCCGCCGAAGCGGGTGGAACACAAATGCCTTTAGCTGATATCAAGCAAAAAGTTGGTATTTTATTAAATGCGGATCCTACAACTCCTGTATTAGTTAAAGGCGACCGTGCGGTGGAATACGGAATTGTTGTTACTTTAATGGCTGAATTACAACAGGCGGGGGCAAAATCGGTGGGTTTAGTTACAGATCCCAATAGTCGTTAAACTATGTCCGATGCTGTGCGTGAAAATGCAATTCCCACCCTGGCAAGCTTGATTTTGCACCTTGGTTTATTAGGTGGGATTTATTATTGGGAAACACATCAAGATCCACCACCGAAGGTGGTCGAAGTGCAGGTTATTGAAGCAAAATTAGTATCCTTGAAAACCAAAACTAAAGTTGCGCGCACTGAAGATACGCGCAAAATCAATAAGGTTGAGGTTTCTCAAGCAGTAGAAAAAGAACAGGATATTAAAAATCTTCAGGAGGAAGAGCATAAAGCGGCGGCCGAAAAACTCGCTGAAGAAACTCAGAAAAAAGCACAACAACAAGAAGTGCAACGCAAAGAACAAGAGACAAAAATCGAAGAAGAATTAGCATTTAAACGCAAGAAAGAAGAGGAAAAAGAAAAGGAGAAAGAAGCCAAAGAAAAGGCGGAGGCAGAAGCAAAAGCCGTAGAAGAAAAACGCAAAGCAGAAGAGTTGGCGGCCAAAGCTCAGGAAGAAAAACGCAAATCATTAGAAGATAAAATACGCAAAGAAAAACAGGCAGAAAAAAGGAAGCAGGAACAATTAAAGTTAAAACAAGCGGAAGAGCGGCAAGTTCGCGCTGAGCAGTCTGAAGAAGCCGCCAATTCGTATTTGGCGATGATTAAAGATCGCATTGAGCGAAAATGGAATCGCCCTCCGTCAGCCCGCAATGGCATGGCCTGTGTGCTGCACATTTCAATAGTTCCAACGGGACGAATTGTGGATGTAGATGTAGTTAAAAGCAGTGGTAGTGATGAATTTGACCGCTCTGCAGAACAAGCTGTCCGTGCAGTCGAGCAATTTAAAGAATTGCAAGGTATGGATCCTGAGCTGTTTGAGCAGGATTTCCGTGAATTGGAAATATTATTTAGACCTGAGGATTTAAGACAGTGAGATTAGTTATTGCCGTATTTTTAAGCTGGATAACGCTGTCGGCTCATGCATTGTTGACGGTGGAAATTACCAAAGGCAGCGCTAAGCCAACTCCGATTGCTGTGGTACCGTTTGGTAATACCAATGGTTTACCTGAAGATATTCAGCAAATTGTATCCGCCGATTTGGATCGCAGCGGCTTATTTCAAACCATCCCTAAAGGCGAAATGCTTTCTCAACCTACAACTCAAAAAGAAGTTTATTTTCGCGATTGGCAGCGGTTAAAAGTTTCTTATGTAGTAATAGGCTCGATGAGTACGTCACCTGATGGCCGTTATGCGCTGCATTTCGAACTCTATGATGTGTTATCTAGTCGGCAAGTTTTTAGTGGCAACACAGTAGGGCAGGCGAGCCAGTTACGCGATATAGCGCATGCGGTAAGCGATGCAGTTTTTGAAAAAATCACAGGAATTCCAGGCATTTTTTCCACTAAGATGGTGTACGTTGAAGATTTGGGATATGCAGGGCCTGGCCGCTATCGTCTGGTATTTGCAGACATAGACGGTGCTCGTGAACGTGTGTTGCAGGCATCTAAATTGCCAATACTTTCTCCCGTTTGGTCGCATCGTGGTGATAAAATTGCATACGTTTCATTTGAAACTACGCGGCCAGCCATTTATATTATGGATCTTGCGACCGGGCGCAAAACTCAGATGACAAATTTTCCTGGGTTAAATGGTGCTCCTGCGTTTTCGCCGGATGATACTCGCCTAGCAATGTGTTTATCTAAAGATGGAAATCCGGAAATTTATGTAATGAATATTGCAACTCGTCAGTTGCAACGGGTGACAGATCATTTTGGTATCGATCATGAACCATCATTTTCAGCTGACGGCCGCTCGGTATTATTTACATCGAGCCGCGGTGGAAGTCCGCAAATTTATCAGGTGGATTTGGCCAGTGGCCGCCCTGAGAGAGTGACATTTGACGGTGAATATAACGCGCGCCCTCGCATCACACCCGATGGCAAGAGCATTGTTATGGTTCACCGTGATAAAGGCATCTTTCATATCGCCTCTCAAGATTTGAAAACAGGTGATATGCGGATATTGACGGAAACTTTGTTAGATGAATCGCCAAGCGTAGCTCCCAACGGCGCCATGTTGTTGTATGCTACGCAGCAGCAAGGTAAAGGAGTGCTCGGCGCAGTATCTATGGACGCTGGCGTGAAATTTACAATGCCGTCAAGACAAGGTGATGTACGCGAACCTGCGTGGTCGCCATTTTTGAAATAATGAGTTAATTCAACTCGTAAAACTTGTTCACTTGGGAGTGATAAAATGTTAAACACTTTAAAAACCGTATTTACCCTGATCGCTGTATTGGGTCTGTTAAGCGGCTGTTCTTCAAGCAAGAAAAAACAAGAAGCTGCTCCTGCTGCTGCTCCTGTTGTTGAAACTCCAGTTTCTCAGGGCATCAACGTAGACGCTCTTAAAGCGGCTGCTGATGCTGCTGGCAACGTGTTCTACTTCGAGTTCGATTCATTTGTATTGACCGAACAAACTCGCGCTGCTTTATTGGCTCACGCTGAGTACCTAAAAGCTGCTCCACGTTCACTGCGTTTAGAAGGTCATGCTGACGAGCGCGGAAGCCGTGAATACAATATGGCTTTAGGTGAAAAACGTGCCGCTGCTGTTAAAGACTTCTTGGCTTCTCAAGGTGTTAGCTCTGCAGTTGAAGTTGTAAGCTTCGGTGAAGAGCAACCTGCTGAGAAAGGTCACGCTGAAGGTTCTTGGTCTAAAAACCGTCGTGTTGAACTGAAATAAGTTTTTGATCTACATGTTGAAATCCTCCCTCGCTGCCATCCTCGTGATGGCAGTTAGCAGCACCGCCTTCGCTAAGGTTGAAGTAATCGATTCAGAACCGGTTTCTTCTCCTGGAGCGGTGACTGTTTATCCTGGCCCAGCTCCGAGCGCAGCACCGCAGGTGTCAACGCGCATGGGTTCTGGCTCGTCTGATTATTCACAAATTCAAGCAATGCAAGAAGAAATTCAGCAGTTGCGTGGATTAGTTGAGCAGCAGGCCAACGATATCAAGCGTCTCAAATCTCAGCGTGAAGAAGACTATATGGACTTGGATCGCCGAGTGAGTGCCTTGAGTAAGGGAGGAGCATCGGCAGCGTCTCACGCTGTCGACGATTTACCAGTTAATGATAAAAAATCCGCGTTAACGGAAAAAAAAAGCCTCAAAAAAGACCCAGTCAGCAACTCCAGCCTCCAAAGCGAAGCCGCTGAAGAAGGTCTAACTGATAGCGTAAGGGCGTCTTCAATCGGTGTGAATGCAGCGGTTAAAACAGGCCGAATAAATGAAGATACCGGTGACAGTATCTCCGATACTAATTCTTCAGCTGAATCCGGTGCTGATGAATTTACGATTTATAGCAGCGCGCTAAATTTGATTGTAAAAACCAAAGATTACAATGGCGGTGTAACTGCCATGAATAAATATTTAACGCAATTCCCTAAAGGCAAATATGCACCCAATGCACTTTTCTGGGTGGGTAGCGCCTATCAAAGCCAGAACATGCCAGAAAAAGCTATTGAATCCTACGAGCGTATGATTAAGCGCTATCCTAAGGAAGTCAAAGCAGACGAGGCACGTCTGCGTCTCGCGCGTGTTTATTTCCAGCGTGGCGACAAAGAAGAAGCGCGCATCGTGTTGGATGAAATTGTCGAAGGCGGTGGCCCTCAAGCCAAAGCTGCTCAAGACATGCTAAGTAAAAATTTCTAATTATTCGAGCCTAATAGCACAATTCATTAACGGATGTATTGTTAATTATCCTGCTGTTTTAAGGTCTGCCCTACAGTTCAGTATTTGTTTTGCGCGACCGGTAGAATATGTCTATGTCTACACCACCAATTCCCCCTAATTCATGGGTTCCTGAGCGCCCATTGGTGGTGTCTGTGGAGCTTGCAAAACTTCTAGGCCTTGAAGAGGCAACTCTATTAACTCTCCTTCACGAGGCTGCACGCTTCGCGCCGATACAACAGCGGCCTGGTGGCCAATCGTATGTTCTGGATGAAACTACCGTAGGGCAATTAATGCCTTTTTGGCAGCCCCTTGATGTGCAACGGTTATTGGCAAACTTGAAGGCTAGAGGTGTGCTGTTTTTAGCTTCGGCCCCTTATGTTCAATCTCGGCAAATCAATTATGCATTTGTCGCGCGGTCGCAGTTGAATCAATTAAATACGGCCCATGCTGAAGCCTCAATTAAACCTGGCCCGTCATTAAATTATATTGCGCCGGGATGGCAGCCGGACAACGACACATTAAGCCGCATTCACCAGCTGAATATTCCCGAAGATTTTGCTTTGTCTCAAGTGGGTGAATTCGTGCTTTATTGGCGCGAACGCAATGAGCCAGCACGCGCTTGGGGCAGTAAATTTTTAAAACACGTGCTGGCACGTTGGCGCGAACAGGAAACAAAACAAGCTGTAAAACAGCGGCAAAAACCCATACATTTTGACTGGCGTCCGAGCCAGGAAGTGATCCATGCATTAATGAATTCGGCAGGGATCGACGCTAAAAAAATAGATGAATTAATCCCTAAGTTTGTGCACTATTGGTTGATGCACGGCGGTGCGCCGGATAATTGGAATTTGGAATTTCACACTTATGCCATGCGCAACACAGCGCGTGCTAATTTGCCTATATTTAAAGGCTGGCGGCCCAGTGAAGACGCTTTAGAAGTAATGGTGCGCGCAGGTATTAGCCGCGAATTTATTGAAGATGCTGTACCTGAATTTGAGTTGTATTGGCGAGAGCAAAAAGCTGAATCAGACAACTGGAACCGCAAATTCCGCGACCATGTGCAGCGCCAATGGTTAAGTTTTCAAAGCGCGCTAGAACACGATACCGTGCCGCGAAGAATTCCCAGTAATTGGCAACCCTCCGATGATGTTTATGATGTATTGCGTCTGGCTAATATAGATTTGGCTTTTGCCAGGGGTTTATTACCGGAATTTGTGATTTACTGGCGTGATAGTAATCAGGTGTTCCATTCGTGGAATACGCGTTTTTTACAATATGTTAAAAAGCGTTGGGCAAATGCCGATAAACTTGAAAATGCACAACGTTCAACCCGGGAGATATCACTTGTCGACGAACTCACCGACCGCAGCTGGGCCCAATAACTCGGGCCGCCCTTTAGGGGGCAAAACAAGCCCAGAATTAATTGATGCTATTAACCAAGTATTTGCTTTATTTCGCCGTAATTATTTAAATCAATACCACAAAGCCTTTGGCGATGTAGAAGAATTGAATCACACCAAACGTTTGTGGTTGGAAATACTCACTCGTTTTACACCTCAGGCTATTTTATTGGGTGCGCGCGGCGTAATTGAAAATAGCGAATACTTACCCAGCCTGCATACGATGATTCGCTATTGCGAACAGGCCGATAGCACCACCGCATTCCCCGATCCTCATTCTGCTTACAGCGAAGCCTGTCGCGCGCCTTCGCCTAAAGCGGCATTTACCTGGAGCCATTTGGCGGTTTATTACGCAGGTAAAGCCTGTGACTGGTATTTTTTGCAAACCCATTCAGAGGCATTAGCATTCCCGGTTTTCAAAGAAAAATACCTGGATTTATGCGCAAAAATTCGTGCGGGCTTGATGCTTGCGCCGCCTGCCGTTCAGGTGGCGGCAGCACTTGAAGTTGTGCCTACTGATAAAAAGGAAGCTTTAGAAAAACTTGCAGCCATAAGAGCAAAATTAGAGCTTTGATTATTTTTTCAAAAACGGTTCGAATTTAATTTTTCGAACTTGATTGCCAGTCGGCCATGCTTTTTTGAATTACTGTCGTTAGTGCCTGCTGTAACAATTTCTGCGCTGGTGAATGGGAGCTTTTTAATTCCTCTAGGGTTGCGCTGGGCAATAGCTCGCTTGCATCTGTGCGAAAATCTTGAGGGTAGTGATAGGTTTTCTGCCAATCTGTTCGCTGTACAGTTAATTCAATCGCCGGAATAATTTTATTATCTTGCCCTGGCAACTCTGTAAAACCTATTTTATTTAATTGAAAGTTAGGTAGTTGTTTGACGGTAAAAAACCCCCGAGCTAATTTGGGTTGTGCACTAATTGTGTTGATGGCGGCAAAAAATAAATCGTTAACCTTTAACCCCTCGGCAAAACCAAACCTCTCAATATCTTTGCCGATACCTACATCTATTGCCAGCCCCACTGCGATACCGGCAGGTCCCATGGCACTCATTAGCATCGGGCCGGATGCTGCGCCTCGGCCAGTGAAAATTAGGTGTGGGTCGGGCGGGGGCGTAAACACATAATTATTTTTTTTAATAAGTGTACTGCAGGAGCCTAAGTTTATTAGAGCGGCTAGCAGGAAAAGTGCGTATTTTTTTGGTTTAATTGCCATGTGATTTTTTGTATGCCTTGTAAGTAGGGCTGAGCGCTAGTAGTTAAATAAGCAGTTACGGCCGATATAAACAGAGACCGATATTGAATGATATTTAATGGCAATCGATTTTAATGGCAATTTATTTTAATAACCATACGCCGGTAATGATGCAGCGATTGTCAAAATACTTGTCTGCTGGATTTAACCAAACCCCAATAGGTTGTTTGCTGAAAAATGCGGCATAAGCAAGACTGCTTAGCGGTTGTCCGCCCTCGGCTCTAATACCTGCAAAATCGGCGCTGCAGGCGTTGTTTCCGTTATTAAAAGCCGCTTTGTCAAACTTTCCATCAAGTTGAATCTGAACAATATTGGCGTGTGAATTCGCACTGTTGGCTGGGCCCCATGCAGAAATGGTGGAAATTAATGATTCCCCGGCTGCAAATGAGTGCGCACTAGTTAAGCATAGAAAAATTGATAATAATCGTTGCATAAGTTTTCTCTTGAATTGCAAAAGCTCTATGTATTGATTGGGAAGTGTAAATTCAGTGACCGTTCTTACAGAATGCAATAACTACCGAATTAATTTAAATGCACGGCCCGAAGTGCATAAAAATTTCTTTGGTAATATAAAAATGCCAAAACCGTTAAATTCATATTTTTTCGATGAATTTAAAGGTGTTGACAACAGGCAAAACGCAACAATTAATATTTTGTTCATTGTGGCGCTTCTTTTAAATCGTCCTTATAAATTGAGAGGACAATGCCTTTGTTGTAGCGCTACTATAAAGGCCTTAGCTAGTTTTGCTCCCACATAGCCCATGGCACAGTTGCATCCCCTCAATTTTGCTGGCTTGCACAGGATTGCCCAGCGACTGAGTCGTTATATTGCAATACAATTGGGATCTGACGAGCATGCGCCGCCAGCAACTTAGCAAGCCAAGCTTTGCAAGTTTCGGGTTGAACTGTATTGGCTCGCGTGTAAGGCGCTGTTAGATTGCATATTGTTCTACCTGCGCCGTTACCGAACAACTGTGTCGAATTAATAATCACTTCGCCATTGAAGGGCTGATTAATTGCGTCAATTTTTCCTGTGCAGGTGTAGTTTCCCGCATTTGCACAGAAACTAATTATTAAAAGTATTAAAGAAAAATATTTCATATTCAACCTTTAGCCACAAATTAATCGTTAGATGTTAGTGGAAAATTCATTATAAGTACTGAAATGTCAAAATTGATAAATGGTTTTGATTGAGTATGATTTTTGCGACTTACTCCTTATTGGTAATCAATGGAAATATATAATGGCGTTTCTCTATCCGGCCAGGCGCTACAAAGCCCCGTCCCGTACACGCTTACTTTTTTATTCTGGGCTGCTGCAGTTAGTAGCATCGCGTACATGGCTTTGCCATCTTCAGAGGTTAAGGAGAACGCCCAGTGATTTCCGACGATGCTACACGCGGGTTTCTGATTGTGGACGCCCGCGTCAAAAATCACGGCATTGCCTGAATGTACCATTACCGTTGCGACATTTCCGTTTGAACCGCCGGCGTGAATGGCTTCGCTAAACCCAATTATTCCCAATCCAATTATTGCTGCCCGTTTTAGCATGGCGTACTCCTCTCATAAAAAACTTGATAACTAATTGCAGTGCACTACAGGGTTGTTTTTGAAATTATTATTTGAATTAATTGTGCTTACATATGCAGAAGTTAGTTTGGATAAACGCCAAAAGAATTCATTTTGGCTGTATTGCCATGGATAGGGCAACCTGCAATGTTAGAATTGGCGGCTATCGATTTTCCCGAGGCATAGGCTAGCAGCACCATAGATTTAATATAGTCGTAACCAGCATCTGCAGTATTAAACGCCATGCGCGTCGGGATGGTACAACCGCAATTGGTTGCCTTATCAAAAGTTACAAAAATTGAGCCATCATGATACTGATGTACAAAGGTAATTTTTGCGCTATCAACACCGCAGTCTGCCCAGTTGCTGCCAACGAAAGCACATAAGATAGTCGCCAGAATTAATCTTTTCATATCACACTATTCCACTTTTAAAAAATATAGAAAAACCCGTAGACACGATGCGAATACGCATACGTGTATTCAGTCCGCCGAATATAAATTCATGCATCGATATTCTATGGAACGATTCGCTAATCGATCCGCACTAATTTTTTATCGTAACGCATAATCCGTATTAAACTACTGATTTTTCGTAGGGCGTAGAGTGATATGAAATACCAAAATATCGCACTGACGTGTACCCTTCATTAGTGCGCGTTATGCGTTGTCTCTTTAATCACTTCCGATCGATTCAAATAGCACAGGCATAATTAATATGCTCGCGGTTGTAAAGCGGTAAACGGACTACCACAAATAAATAGACTGGACATTCGTCGCCCAGGCTGGCGTGCCACAGCCTGCGTTATCAATTTCTATCTCCACGTCCCGGCCTGCAACCAACGCTGTTACGGCTATCGAAAAGCTTTCTTTACCACCACCCCACGCCAAAGGGATTCTATACGTGTTTGTATTGCAAGGGCCCGTTCGATCCGTCTGAATATATACATCCCCTGGTCCACCTGAGGCATTGTTATAGGGCCTTACTTTTACGATTTTTAATTTCGTTGACGTAGGTTCCGCGTGTGTTAACCCTGTACAAATGATTGCACCCAGCGCTACGAAACTGCCAATTTGCTTTTTCATATTTATTCACCAATTACTTTTTGTAAATAGCCCAGAGGAAGGGGGGCTAGCCGTAGGCGTAACCCGCGCGTTTAATCCGAATTCAAGTGCAAACCAAAAAAAGTAAAATTATTTACACATGCTCGGAGTTTAAGCTGCGCGGGTTACAACCCGCCCTACAAGGCTATTAATTTAAATTGTTTCAGCAATTTTAAGTCTGAGTTTCAAGGTCTCTGAGCCGAATGGCACTAAGTTAAGCCGCCTACGCCAACATTTCGGCTATGTTTATCGCGTTTACAGCCCCCAAACTAGGCTTAACTTGGTGCCATTCGTCTCTGAACCTTTGATCTCATTATTTCAATCCTATGCTAGTCACCACGCATGGCGTAAATACAGCTCCAGGACAGTGATTGGAGCCTGAGGCATCTTCATAGAAAAACCAAATAGGGCGCTCAGTTGCTTTAGCATGAAGGGCGGCAGATATTAGCTCTTTATTATTATTTCTTATGGCCACAAACCCGCTGGTGCATTGCTCACTGATACCATTATCAATGCGGATGCAGGTGGTACCTTGGTTAGGCGAGTCAGCACCACCATTAACCACTACAAATGTAATTTTCTTGTCATCCAATACTTTTTGGGCCGCATGAACACTCATACACGCGTAGCTGGACAAAACTAATACATAAAAAAATTTCATTTATCTCGCCTATTTAATATTCCAGATATATACAGCTCAATTAGTAGCGCTGATGCCCACTAAATACCTACAACTTCTGTACGTAAAATCATTCACGGGGTCGATTAGATGTATGTGCGACCGAAGGCGTAACGCGCGTTTAATCCAAATTCGAGTACAACCCAAAAAAGTAAAATTATTTCCACATGCGCGGAGTTTAAGCCGCGCGGGTCAATTGACCCGCCCTACAAGGCTACCAGCGAAGATTTATATCGCCCTTCCCATAAAGTGCCTGAGCGTTTATAGGTAATATTTATATATCGAACATAATTATGTCCCAACGCCTACATCATCCTCGACACCCCACCGGCGTCACTTGGCGTTATCAATAAATACACATGATTGGTTATTAAAACAAATGCATGCACCTGAACCCCATTTTTATTGGCCGGATCCTTCAGTTTATGGTAATAAAAAGCATAATCCGCAGCGCTAAAAAACACACCTACCGATTATTGCTCGTTACACAATATGCTGATCACAACCCTCCATACAATCTTGGCATTCTGGCCATAAAATCTCGTTTTAGCCTTGTCAATTAATTAAACTTCTTTATTAATGTCGAGTCGAGATTTCAAGATCTCTGACCGCTTGACCAAAGGCAGAAAAATAAGACCTGACTCCAGTGTTTTTGCGTTTAATCGGAATTAAAATACAAACCAAAAAGTAAAATTATTTCCGTATGCGCGGAGTTTAAGCTGCGCGGGTTGCAACCCGCCCCACAAGGCTTTTTCATAATAATCGAATTTAATCTGTTTAATGCATTGCTAAAAATGACCCAGTGTATGCGGTTTTGATAAATGTGAGGCTATTGAAAAAAGTACCTGCCTAAATTTCAGTGGTCTCATGAAGCAAATACCAAAAAAAGTAAATTTACTTCCTTAAGTTCAAGTGCGAAACCGCGCGGGTCAAATGACCCGCCCTACAAGGCTGAGCCCAATCCACCATGTACGACCTTGGCATTCTGTCCATAGATTCTCTTTTGGCTTTTTCTGCCAATTTAAATTGCTTCAATAATGTTAAGTCTGAGTTTGAAGGTGTTTAACCTCTTAATTTCAAGCACAAACCAAAAAAATCATTTCCCGTATTTGCGGGGGGAAATACGCGCCGGTTACAACCCGTCCTACAAGACTTATGACAAACAACGAAATTAAAAACAGTAAAGCAAAAAAACCAGAACTTACCCCAAAGTTAATCAGAGTTAATAACTCAGAATTTCTAGGTCTATGATCCGCTGCTTCTTATTTATTGCTGGCTCGCGGATGGCTGAATGTTGGAGTGATCACCCCGACCTACGAGCTAATTTCTGAGTTTAATTCGATATTGCCTATAATGAAGTCTCTGCATGCATATATTTTCTCAAATTCAAAAGAAAGAACAAATTGAAACTTTGTCTGAGTAATTATTTTGTTGACAACGAGCCCAATATCTTTCAATTCGACGTCCGAACCTTCCGGGCCAAGTCGAAAATGTATAATCGTTCCAACCTTCCATTTAGCTTTTTCCAATCCTTCTGCTATCACGTCTTTCGGATGGTTGTTCTTCGGAGTCGAGACGAAAACCTCGATTTTAGAATTTTCTATATAGAATCGCAGGTCTCCTAATTTGACAGCCGTAGGTATTGCTTCAAGTAATTTAATTACATCCTCAAGGGGCATTCCCAATTCTATTTCCAGATATATTGTTGCCGACATATTAAAATTTCACCTTAATTACGTCGTTTCCTTTTAGCAAATAGAGATCTTTAAGTCCAGGCACAGGGCGGTAATCCAAATAATAAAGTACTGCTTCCGGAGAGATTGAATCTGCAAGGTTCACAACAATATTATTGGCTTGACCTTCCGCTACTTTCTGTTCAATTCGTTCGCCGATGGTTTGGGGGTTTTTTCCACCGGGGGAATAAACGTCCGCGACTTCTCCATTTATTTTAAGATCTGGGTTTTTGACTCCCTGGGCATTGCTCTCAGGTAGTCGTTCGATATTTAGACCAAACTGAGACAATAGTTCAGTCGCTTCATTCTGTCTGGTAATTGATCTTTTCTTATCCGCATCAAAGGTGGGTCCTATCGCTTCCGGCTCCCCCGAAAGAGTACCGGGCCGTCTTGTAAGACGAGTAGAATTTATCGGAAGAAATTGCGATGGCTGCCCAACCATTTCCCAGTCGGTTCTTCCATCGTTTACCGAAGGCAACGAGGCAAGCTTGGTGGCTTTTGAAAAGTATGTAACAGCCGCCCCACCCAGTAAGGCCGCTACAGCAGCAAAGCCTGCTACTGCATATTTCTGTTCTTGCAAGAAATCGGCGTTGTATGCAGAAGGTTGTCCATCCAAAAATATTTTGGTATCTGAATATGTATTTCCATCTAATACTGATAGCGCTCCAATACCGGCGAAGCTGTTTGCTTCATTAAGTAAACTTTCTACAGTACCCAGTTCGGGATATTTTGCCAGTGCAACCTTTACGCCCTTTTCATATATCATACTGGTACCCCATTTAATAGGAACACCAATTGGGCTATTTAAAATATAACCCAGCCCTTCGCCGATAGCATCATCTACAGCGGTTTGAGCTATTCCTGCAGTTACTACAAGATCATTAATACCTTGTCGAACAATTCCCCATTTTTCTCCCGTAACAGTAACGAGGTCAATTCCATCAACACCTGTTGTAGAGCCGGTTGAAGTACCGTCTAATTTTACTGAGGGAATAATTCCAGTTAACGACCCTTTCGTTTCCAAAAATGACTGGACGCTTTCACCGAAGGTATTAAATAAAGGCGTTTTGGTTTTGTAGAATGTGATTGCAGATTCAATTTCTTGATCTGAGCGTCCATTAGCCTTGAATTTCTCGCGCAACATTGTTTCCAGTGTCTTATTGCCACAAGCTGCGATAGTTAGGCCCCCACATTCAGCAAGTCCCATTTGTTGGACCGCGGCACTTACGTTAGCTGCTTGTAACATATTTTGCCGATAAGAAACTGCTACAGTTCCCGCAGCGCCAGCTGCCGCATAAACATCACCCTTTGTAGCGAAAGCTGCAAAAGCAGCAATTAATTTAGATACATCGGCACCGTTATTTGCCAAATAATTAAGCGTGCTCGCTATATTGGCTGCATTGTTATCAGGTGTGTTATTTAACACTGCAGTCGTTAATTGATTGGTTTTTGATTGCACAAGGTCGGCCACTCCTTGGGCAATAACAGCTCCGCCAGCCCCAGATAAGCAAGCATCTTGTGCATCGGCATCGCTTAATTTGGCAGTAAGCCCTTGAGTTAAACAGCCCATCGTGGCGTGTGAGATGTATTTGCCCACGTCATTTAACGAGGCAGCGCCGCTAATTTTGTCAGCCATTCTTTGGCCAATTGTATTAATTGCATTTGCCGCTAGGCTCGCTGTAAAGGCTTTCTTGAAATCGTCTGTACTGCCACCATTAATAGCAACTGAGATCCCCGCAGTAACCGTAGCGTTCACCACCGCCTGACCAGCTTGTCCTGCAAGCGACACCGCTAAATTTTTGCTGTCAGCCGCTTTGCTGAACATTTCTATGTTTGTATTTTGTAGCGCTCCTGCAGTCACCATTGAAACGGCCAACGACTTAAGACTCTCTGAGCTACCCATACTTTTAAGTGTTGCGCTTGGACTGTTTCCCGCAGCAAGGCTTTGCGCAGCTTGAGTAGCAAGTGTTGTGACTGCGGCGTTAGCAACTGCTGCAGAAAGGGTTCCCTGAGCCGCACCAATCAGTGCCGCTCCGGCTCCCGCAGTTACCACCGCAACCGCTATCGCAATAATAGCCATAGCCGCAGGGCTTAAATTTTTCTTAGTCTTTTTAAGCTCTTTATGAATTTCTTCTAATTCATTCCAGTTTAAGTTCGGCCCAGCTTGAGTTAATGCTTGGTCATAAAGATCCGCCATCCATTTCATTTCAGGAATGTGACGAAATTCTTCTATTTGTTCGCGCAGTGTTGCACCGTCTTTACCTGTGTATTCCACGTCCACGCCGTACTGCGCTTGCACTTGGAAGCCGCCAACGATGGCATTTTGAATATTGGTTTCGTTGATGACGTCCTCTGTGCGGGTCTTAATAGTCCATGTACCTTTTTTCACGGTATTTAAATGGAACTCTTCCAATTCCTTGGTCATTAACATGCGCACTTTGCCGTCGCGGGCATAGACTTGCGCGCCGTTGGTGCTGGAAAGTTTCGAGGCTTTTAAAACAACGTCGCCATGAGCAGAATCCAGCAATATACCTTTGCCTGCACGCAATACCGCACGTACCGCTTCAGTCCTAAACTCCGACGACTGCCCAGTGGTTTTACCCTTACGATCCACTCGTTGAATCTGCTCTTGGGTTAGTTCATCAAGAATATAAATCCCTTGCTCGGCCAATAATTCAATTCCGCCTGCGGTGCTGATTAATTCAGATGCAGTGATATTAATAGTGCCGCCAGCAATTAATTTAATCGTTTCTTTGGCATTTAAGCGCGATTGCAGCAGGTTGATGTTGGATTGGTTTACTTCCCAATCCCCATCTCGGTAGGTGGTTTGGTATTGAGTGCTAATCGCCGAAATGTTGATATTATTTGCGGCGTTAAAGGTAATCGCACCGTTAGTGGCGTTAACGGTTGCGCCCTGAATCGTGATATCACCATTGGCGTAAGCGTTTTTGAGGGTTTCCAGTTCAATATTGCCATTTTGGGAATTAATGCTGGCTACAGTCCCTAAGCGAGTGCCCGAACCGTTTTTGTCTTTAAATTGGTACACCACTGGTTTGCTAATAATTTCCCCGGCGATTATGCGTACGTTTCCCGCCGCTTGGATGGTGCCGGAGACGTTTTGCACTATGCCGGTTTTGTCGATATTAATGCTGCCTGCACTGAGGGTGCCGCCGTTGTTAATTAATTGCAGGGCGTTGATATTTAATAGATCGGTTGCGCTGATGCTGCCGTTAATATTGTTGAGGGTGCCCCGTACGATAAGGGCTAAATTGCCTAGGGTTGAAATTGTCGCTTTATTTAACGACAGATCACCCATAGTGGTGATCATTGCGTCGCGGCGGGTTTTTAAATCTACACCGGTAGCATCTAAGGCTTTTAGGCTAGTAGAGGCACCAAGATTTATTACATGGCCTTTTACTCGCTGGGCATCAATCGTGGTTTGGGTTAGATAGACAATAGGCACAAGTACTTTTTGGCCGTTAATATCGCGATATTCAGGCCATATCATGTCCGCAGCGACGGCCTCTGATGAGGCGAGAGGGGTGCCAAACGGTATTCGTGCGCCTTGGGTTTGAGCAAACGTGTAGGCATTGTTGTACAACGCGTTTGCCTGGGTGGCTTCGTCACTATAGAGCGCTGAATCAATTAGGTGGCGGCCTAACTGGTTATAAATTTGCGCGCGAATGTAGCGGTTTTGTACATAGCCATCCCCCATGATTTTGCCGATGGGGTAATGGGGAATAAATAGGGTGATATCCCCGGCAATGGGCAGCCACTGCTTAGCGGGCAGGGCGATTTTATTTTGCACAATTTTGGCGTGGAACGTTTCTAGGGTTTGGTTATTGACTGTGCCCTGGGCGCTTATGTAAGTAGCTTTTTGGTAAAGATAAGGTTTATACGCCGAGGCAGCTTCAAACTCGTAATTATTGGCGAGGTCGCTAATTATACTGCTTGTGCTGACCAGGTTTGCCGCCTGGGCGTAAGCGGTAAATAGGGTATTAAAGAGCGTCAAGCCAATTAAAAACCAACCGGTAATACGCTTGGAGAGTTTCACTGGAGTTAATTCAATTTGTGGTTTCATGAGTATCTCCTTAACCTTTCAACCAAGCGATAAATGCATCGAGGGCATTCATAAAGGCTATTTTTATTGCGGTGAGTTTGGTAACGAGGATGTCCCAAGTGTTGTACGTTGTGCCTCCGCCCGTTACGTTTTGTGTAGGTGCACTAGGGTTGTATGGGTTTGAAAGCGTACCTGTACGGTTTACCAAAATTTGTGTCCCATCGCTACTCAATGACGCTGATTCGGACCATGTATATTTAGTGAGGCCAGTCGTATTGGCTACGTTCTCAGTGCCGGAATTAGCAAGCGTGCTCATGAAGGTTGTTAGAACGTCAGATTTGATATCGTCTAACACTTCGTGATTAACAAATTTCCCTTCACTCGAATTGCCTACTATTCGGCCGGAAACAGAAAACAGAGTGTTTTGTAGGTCTGCTTGCACGGTAGTGCCGCCAGAGGTGGTGCTGTAAGTGTTGTTATTCATACAACGCCCATAGGCTTCCGAATTCACATCGGTTGAGACCCTGTAACATTCCTTAGCGACTCCTACGGTAGATTGAGCCGAGTAAAAATTCTCTTTTTCTAGTTTTAGCCCCAGCGTGCTGAATGAGCCGTTACCCATAAAATACACATCGGATAGTGCTTCGAAGTAGGCAGTATTATTTATAAAGCCACCAGGAGATGAGAGGGCTGTGGTTTGCCCCGGAACTGAGAAATACATGCCCACGGGGGCGAATGAATACATAATCCCTGGCGGAGAATACAAATAAAGCTTGGCTACAATATCTTTGGAAGTAGACGAAGTTATTTGTGTGTAACCATTATATTGGGTGCTGGTTGACGAGCCATTTGTCAGTAGTGGATCGGCTAGGACTTTTACTAAATATCGCTCGTTTGCAATATTGGGTGCATTAATTAAAAATGGAGTGTCGACCGTGTTGGTTGAAACCGGAGTTGCTGTAGAAAAACTATTTACCGCCATTATTGCAGAGGAATTTAGGACATATTGGTTGGCGGCTATCTTTAGCGTGTTTTCCGCCATGATAACGACTCGCGCGGCCACGTAAGGATCAAATGGAACACCGGATGCCCAATCATCTGGATTTTTGGTGTAGACAAAATAGGGGTTTATATTCTCGACATTATTATTGGCGGAAATCTGAATGTTTTTGCCTAGAATGCGGGCGCTTAAATTGGCCACTTTTGTGGCGCCGCTGTAGGTTAGGCCATCTAATACCATTGTGCTTAAATCGGTTGTATTGGACTGATCCGCTTTTGCTAGAACAAATGTTTCATTAGAGGGTTTAAATGGCATGGATGAGCCGTTGCGAACAAAACTGGTGCGCGAGAGCAAATTGATATTTGATGCTAATAAATGACCACCAAAGCGGTTTTGAATTTCCTTTTCACTAGAAACCGTGAGCGTTTCCGCTTTAATAATGCTGTTATTTTCGAAATTATCCACAGCGAATGTGGCTACATTAGATTTAATTGTATTTGTGTTAGTGGTTTTGCCTAATGTGGTGGCATTTAATTGATAGGCAAAAAGTGGTGCACTGATATTAAGTGCACCGCCTGCATTTAAGGAAATTATGCCGTCTGAAGATAACGGAGCGTTGAGATTTAAATTGGTTATTTTCGATTGGCTGGTGCCAAGCGTATTGAGGGTAATACCTTCCAAAATGGGAGCGGGTTTGCCACGGTAAAGTGCATTAGCCAATACATCGCCACGGGTTGAAATTGTGGTGGCAAGTGTTAAGGGTGCGGCGACTTTTATGTTGACGCTTGCGGCATTAATTGAGCCGCCTAGAGTGAAGCTGACATCTCGCGGCGTTGTTGAGGTTACTTTGGCTTCTTCATAGCTTACGGCGAGGCTGGTGGCGAAAATATTCACGCCTCCTGATGTAACGATAAGGTTGCCATTAGGGTTCATTTCAAAGCCACCTGCGGGGTGGTTTACTGCTTTTTGATTGGTATTAATTGCGCCTGTAATTTGTAAATTTTGCGCGAATAATTCTAGAGAGACGACGCCGGGGGCAGTGAGATTACCAATTACGAGTTGACCATTTGCAGCAGTGAGATTTATCGAGCCGATGCTTGTAGTGACTGCGCTTAAAGCTTGGGTAATACCGTTAGCAAGCGTTAAGCGTGCGAAATTTTTGAAGGAGCAACTACTACAGGTCAGGTTGGCCGTTGTTGAGTTGGTGATAATGAGTAGATCGGCGGTTTCGCCAATTAATTCTATTTCGCTGGCGAGGTTAATATTAGATGATTGAATAATTATTAATTTGGCGGCGCTTTTTAAGCCATTAGGTGAGCCAGAATCAACGGCATTAATTATTTTTAACGGTCGATCAACCCTAAAGGTTGTTGTAGTATTGAAGCTAACGCCCGACGCATTAGATGCTGCGGGAATGAGCAAATCTTCGTTGGGCTCACCTAATTGTCCGAGGAAGACTTTGGGCTGGCCAATGTTCACGTTGTTCAACGTGCCGAAATCCGATGCCCTGGCGGCCATAAAGGCTAACCAACAAGCAATGAATATAACGATTTTCCTCAACATTGAGATGCTCCAATCAGTTTTTGAGTAATTAAAAATAAAAGGCAAATAAAGCTAATTATTAATTTAGGACTTAACGATTTACTTGGCATCAAGCTGCGCGACTGATCGCTACGTTAAACTACCCTATCAAAAAACGGGGCTTAGCTTTGCTAAGCCCCGAAATTTAAAGCGAAAAAAATATTCAATTTTAAAAATGCCATGAGCTTTCTCACCACTTATGGGCGTGTAAGCTTCAGAAAACACTGAGGTAGTGCGCGACTAAAATGCACTAGGGAAAATCAGGCATCTACTATGGGCCTGCTTTTTAGGAATGTACTCTCGTTTTCCTTGACCAATCTGCGCAAAGGTTTGGCTACTGCCCGTTCTCTTCGATCATAAAAACAGCAATTTTACCCAAATCGCTATAAATTACAAAACTTTAATTTCTAAAATATGACAAACGGCACCTTTAAATGGGCTTATAAGCAATGTCGTATAATTTGACTGAGATGAGCATTTTTTGTCGAGAAGGGCATAAAGCACGGATCTCATTTAAGCCAGATATCGATGGGTTTTTGTTTTCTGGCTATATGACGATTAGGTTGGTAGAGCGGTTCTAATTAGGGAGTCTGCAGAAGTATTAAAATTTCTGCCATGGCAATTTTGTCGGAACGTTAAAAACGCGTAGGGAATTTCGGCTTTGGTTATGAGGAAAAAGTCAGCGTTAAAATCTTTGCATATTTAGCCGCATTGTTTGAAAAGTATTTTGCTTGAGGCTAGATTGGGGAATTTCAATTAGGAAATAGGGCAATTCATACGGCTGTAAAAATCTCAGTTGCATTTTAAATGCCTGCTCCAAACAGGGTGCACCTCTTATAATTATTCTGGCTAGTCAGCCTGAGCATAAAAATAATTGAACTGCTGGATATTTTTTAGCGGAAAATTTAGGGGTGGATGCCAAAAAAAATCCCGGCAATTGCCGGGATTTTAAGAGATTAATGCAGGCCAGTAACTTTGGCCATTTGCACCAATTGCATCAGTGTTTCCGGGAAGACCCCGATATAAATAATTAATAACGACGAGCACAACACCATTAATCCACTCGTGTGTTGATTCCAGCCGGGTTGAGAATCAAATTTATGCATGCCGGGTTTGGTCAGGTATAAATTGACCATGCAGCGCAGGTAAAAATAAATACCGATGGCTGAGCCTGCTACAACGGCTGCGAGCATTGCGTAGCCCCAAATTCCGCCGGTCAGGCTCGCGGCGATTACGTAGAACTTGCCGATAAATCCTGCGGTAATAGGTACGCCGCCAAGGGATAACATGGCTACGGTCATAATGGCGGCAAGGTAAGGGCGGCGCCAGAAGAGGCCGCGTAAATCGTGTAGGTGGTCTGCGTCGCGGTCTTGGCCGGATTTGGACATTAGAGTTACAACACCAAAGGCGGCAAGTGCTGTTACTACGTAAATTGCTAAATAGGCTGCGAATCCTTCCAGGCCTAATTTCGGGCCGCCGGTTAAGACCAAAACTAAAAGGTAACCGAAGTGCGCGATAGACGAGTAACCGAGGATGCGTTTGATGTTGGTTTGGCGCAACGCCAACAAATTACCTACAAGAATGGAAAGCACTGCAATTACTGCAAGCAAGATGAAAATACCGGGGATTAGCAGGCTATTAATGGCTTCGATTAATAAGAAGCGAACAACAACCGCAAATACCGCGACCTTTGCCGTAGTAGCTAAAAAGGCACCGACTGGAGCTGGAGCGCCTTCATAAACATCTGGCGTCCAAACGTGAAAGGGTGCGAGGGATAATTTAAAACCCAGGCCAATAACAATCATACCTAAGCCTACAAGGACGATTGGGTGCGCATCCGAGGTGAGTTGTGGGCCTATGTCGCTAAAGGCGAGGCTGCCAAATTGCGAATATAAAAGCGCAATGCCGAACAGCAAAATAGATGAGGCGGTAGCCGATAGCACCAGGTATTTAATTGCCGCTTCAAGGGATCTGGGGCGGTGGAAGGAATAAGCCACTAAGCCATAAAGCGAGATGCTGAGCAATTCCAAGCCGATAAAAAGCGCGGCGAAGTGGTGGGCGCAAGCCAAGACTATGGCGCCAGCGGTGGCTACGACCATCAACAGATAAATCTCTTCGCGATTGTATTTAAAGCTATCGATATAGGTATTAATTAGGGTTGCACTGCCCAGGCCAGATACCAAAATAAGTGCCGTAAAAAATATTGAATAGCCGTCGACGATAAATAGCGGAGTGACTGCAATCGGTATAACTTTCGCTGCGTAATAGGTGGAGAGAAGAGCCGTATTGAGCCCCATTAGACACACAAGGGTGTTAAACGTGTGGTGGCGCTTCCAGGCGATGGCCAGCATTACGACTACACAGGTAAGACAGGTGATGATTAGTGGCAGTAATGCCTGAACATGTTGAATGGTGAATGTCATGGCAACCTCAAGGAGCAAGTGTTAATGGCAGTGCACTTTTCACTGCGTGTGAAACACCGTGCATGACGGCGGCGGAGGTGTCTAACACGGGTTGAGGGTAGAGACCCAAGCCTACCAATATGGCCATCAGGCTCAACATCATGCTCAGTTCTCGCCAGGATAAATCGGCTATCGGAGTATCGCTTTTGGGTGCGCCATGAATTGAGCGCTGCACCATAATCAATGCGTACACCGCACCTAAAACCAAGCCTGAGGCGGCGAACATAGTGACTGTGCTGTTGACCTTAAACGCACCGAGCAGAATTAAAAACTCGCCAACAAAGTTGCCCAGCCCAGGCAAGCCTACGCTTGCAGCTGCGAAAAACATTGCGATAGGCGGAAGCGTGCGCATGCGTGCATATAGGCCGCCCATTTGGCTGAGATCCCGTGTGTGCAGACGCTCGTACAACTGGCCGGACATAATAAACAGGCCTGCGGCGGATATACCGTGAGCAAGCATTTGCACGATGACGCCCTGCAGCGCTAGCGTATTAAATGAATAGATACCTATTAATACAAAGCCCATGTGAGAGATGGATGAATAGGCGATCAGGCGTTTGATGTCGTCTTGGCGCAAGGCTACAAAAGCACCGTAAATAATGCCCACTACGCCTAACCACATGGCAAACGGAGCTATTTCTGCGCTGGCATTAGGGAATAGTGGAATGGCAAACCGCATCATGCCGTAGGCAGCAGTTTTTAGCAGAATACCGGCTAAGTCCACGGAGCCTGCGGTAGGGGCTTGAGCGTGGGTATCTGGCAACCAACCGTGGAAAGGTACTATCGGGAATTTCACGGCAAAGGCGATAAAAAAGCCGAGCATTAACAGCCACTCAAGGCTTGCGGATAGTTGGGTTTTCAATAGGGCATGGTAATCAAAAGTTACTACGCCGGTTTGCGAATAATGAGCGAATACCAGGCCGATAATGGCCAATAACATTAATAGGCCGGAGGCTTGGGTGTAGATAAAAAACTTTGTAGCTGCTTGTACGCGGCCCAATCCGCCGGGAGCACTGTGCCCCCAAAGCGCAACGAGGAAATACATCGGAACGAGCATCATTTCCCAAAAGAAGAAAAACAAAAATAAGTCGATAGCGAGAAACACACCGACTACAGCGCCGATAATCCACATTAAATTCAGGTGGAAAAAACCGACAAATTTAGTGATTTCAGTCCAGGAACAGAGGACGGCCATTACACCTAAAAAGCCGGTGAGCAGAATCATCAATAAAGACAGACCATCAAGGGCTAGGTGCAGACCGATACCAAAGTGAGGAATCCAGTGCGCCTGATATTCAAGTGTCCATTTAGGTTGGCCATCGATGATACCGGCCAAGCTGAAGTCGTTGGTGAACCAGATATTTAGGGTGAAGCCAAATAACAACAACATGGTGCCAAGCGCAATCCAGCGCGGCAGAAGTACCCCAAAGCGATCGGCTTGCCAGGACAAAAAGCCGCCGATAAAGGGAATTAAGATGAGCCAGGTGAGGATCATTCTACTGGTTCCTAAAAGTTAGAAAAATACGAGGGTGGCTAAGACCGCCACGGCGCCGAAGACAATTGTGGTGGCATACCAGCGCAAATTACCCGTTTGCACCGCACTGAGGCCTGAGTGGGCCAGGCTTACGATGCCGGGAATCAACCAGAAGGATTTATCAATTGGGTCAATGCGCAACAGGCGAGCGAGCAAACAGTAAGGCTTAACAAAGAAAAGGTCGTACAGGTAATCGAAGCCCCAGGCGCTGTACCACAAGCGACTCAAAACTTTCCCCACTGCGGAATTGGCCAGGGCGGTGACGAATTTGCGCTCGCCGATAAACAAAAACCACGCGAGTACTACGCCGCTGATGGCGACAAGACCGGAGATAATTTCCACTGTGTGTTTGGCGTGTTCGTCACCTTCGGCGCTGGCGGGCAGCACACCAGCCAGCGGCGGGTGTATAAGTGCGCCGACAGCGGTGGACAGCACCAACAGAATACCCAGTGGCAGCCAGTAGTCGGCGCCGTGGATCGCATGTGCGTGAGTGTTTTCTTTACCGTGAAATACAACAAAAATTAAGCGGAATGTATAAATGGAAGTGAAGAATGCTCCAACGACGCCAGCGTAAAACAGCTCTTTATGATCGGTGGTAAACGCTTGCCAGAGAATTTCGTCTTTAGAATAGAAACCCGCAGTAACAAATGGCAATGCGGCAAGAGCTGCGCCGCCGACAACAAAACAGGCGTACACAAAGGGGATTTTTTTACGCAGGCCGCCCATTTTGAAAATGTTCTGCTCGTGGTGACAGGCCAGAATCACCGCACCGGACGACAAGAACAGCAGGGCTTTAAAGAAGGCATGGATCATCAGATGGAAAATTGCTGGGGCATAGGCTTTAACGCCGAGGGCCAAAAACATGTAACCGATCTGGCTCATCGTTGAATAGGCGAGAATGCGCTTAATGTCGGTCTGCACGAGGGCGGCAAAACCGGCTAACACCAGGGTCACTGCGCCGACAACGCCAACTAAATAGAGAATGTCTGGGGCCAACTCAAACAGGCCATAGGTGCGGGCAATTAAATACACACCGGCGGTAACCATAGTGGCGGCGTGGATCAGTGCAGAAACTGGGGTAGGGCCTGCCATAGCATCGGCAAGCCAGGTTTGTAGTGGCAACTGAGCGGATTTACCTACGGCTCCGCCTAATAACATCAGCGTCGCGAACACTATTGCCGGGCTGCCGGAAGCAAAGTGGGCGGGTGCTTGCTCAAGCAGTGTGGCTATGTGCAGCGTGCCCAATTCTTTGAACAACACACACAGGCCGATGGCCATAAACGCATCGCCGATGCGCGTAATAATAAATGCTTTGCGTGCGGCAAGGCCGTTGGCCGGATCGCGGAAATAAAAGCCAATTAACAGGTACGAACACAGCCCCACGCCTTCCCATCCGAAATATACGGCGACAAGGTTATCCCCCAATACCAGCAGAATCATGCTGGCCACAAACAAATTCATATAGGAGAAAAACCGCGCGTAGCCGTCGGTTTCGCCACGCATGTACCAAGAGGCAAATAAGTGAATCAAAAAACCCACACCGGTGATGACGCCCAGCATCGTCAACGATAAGCCATCTAAATGCAGATTAAATGTCGGCGCGAAGCCGTCGATAGAAACCCAGGTCCACAGTGGTTGCACATATACACCTTTGTCTGGCGTGTGCATTAAAAAATCATATCCGGCAATGGCGGCAAACAAAGCTGAAAGCCCCAGCGCGCCTACACCAATATAAGCAGCAACGTTTTCACTCCAGCGGTCGCGGCCGAACGCCAATAACAAAAACCCAAGCAGTGGGAAAAGGATCGTGAGGAATAAATGGTTCATCCACGCATCTCGCTGGCTGCATCAACGTCCAGAGACTGGTAACGGCGATAAAGTTGAAGGACTAGGGCCAGGCCTATTGAGGCCTCGGCGGCGGCAAGGGTAAGGACCAAAATAAACATCACCTGACCGTCCGGCTGCTGCCAACGGCTGCCGGCGAGCACAAAGGCAAAGGCTGTAGAGTTCAGCATGATCTCGATGCTCATGAGCATAAATAGGATGTTGCGGCGTACTAGCACGCCTACCAAGCCTAGGGTAAAGAGGATGCCGGCTAAGACAAGGCCGTGCTCCATCGGAAGGGTTTGCAGCATCGTCTATTCCTTCTCGGTATCACGGCCAAGGTGCCAAGCGGTCACCATGGCGGAAAGTAACAACATGGAGGCGAGCTCCACAGCCAACACATAGGGGCCAAACAGGCTAATGCCTACGGCTTTCGGACCTATAACAGTAGTGTCCAACGGATGGTCGGTTTCCATACCGATACTGCGGCATAATTCAATCAACAAGATCAAGGACAAGATCGCAGGCCCAATCCAGGTTTTGGGTGTCAGCCAGGCCTTCTCCTGAGCAACTACAACCGAGCCTAAGTTCAGCATCATGACCACAAACACAAACAACACCATGATGGCGCCTGCATAGACGATCATCTCAAGAGCTGCCGCGAATGGCGCACCGAGATCAAAGAAAATCATTGCCACGGCCAATAGTGAAACCACTAAGTACAGCAGCGCATGTACTGGATTGGTTGTAGTGATGACGCGCACCGAGGCGATAATCGCGACGGCTGCGGCAAGGTAAAAAGCAAGAGCAGTTCCCACGGTAAATTCCTGAGCTAGCGAGTGTTAAGGCAACAGACTTTTCACGTTGACAGGTTCCGCCTCGTTTTGAGCGGCGCCTTTAGGCTTGCCAGCAATGGCAAGGCCTGCAACGCGGTAGAAGTTGTAGTCGTGGTATTTTCCGGTGCCGGAGATCAATAGGTGTTCTTTCTCGTACACCAGATCCTGGCGTTTAAATTCCGCCATTTCAAAATCGGGGGTGAGCTGAATGGCTGTAGTGGGGCAGGCTTCTTCGCACATACCGCAAAAAATACAGCGGGAAAAGTTGATGCGGAAGAACTCAGGGTACCAACGGCCATCATCCCGCTCAGCTTTTTGTAGCGCTATACAGCCGACGGGGCAGGCCACCGCACACAGGTTACAGGCTACGCAGCGCTCCTCTCCATCCGGGTCGCGCGTAAGTACAATACGGCCGCGATAGCGAGGTGGCACATAGGGCATTTGTTCTGGATAACAAATGGTGTCGCGCTTGCGAAAGGCGTGACAAAACACCATCCACAGGCTGCGAATTTGCGAGAAAACATCTTTTAAAAACTGCAACATAGCGTTAAGTTCCGGCCATTAGGTGGGGGAGTGGAGCAGGAGCACCACCGCAGCGGTCCCCACCAGGTTTACCAACGTAATAGGCAGGCAGATGCGCCAGCCGAAATCCATAATTTGATCGTAACGCGGGCGGGGTAGCGCTGCGCGTACAAGAATAAACAGCATGATAAAAAAAGCTGTTTTGGTTACGAACCAGAAAAAGGGTGGAATCCAGTTAAATCCGGACCACTCAAATGGCGGCAACCAGCCACCAAAAAACAACACGGTGGTAAGTGCAGAAACCAGAACAACGCCTACGTATTCACCGACGAAAAACATGCCCCATTTAAGGCCGGAATATTCAGTGTGAAAGCCCGCAGCCAATTCTTGTTCAGCCTCTGGCAGGTCAAAAGGAGACCGGTGGGCAACGGCGACGCCAGCAATTGCGAAGGTAAAAAAGCCTAAAAACTGCGGAAACACAAACCAGCAATTCTTCTGGGCGTTCACTATGTCGGTGAGGTTAAACGAACCGGTGACGGTCACAATGCCCATGAGCGAGAGGCCCATAAATACTTCATAGCTGACCGTCTGAGCCGTGGAGCGAATACCGCCGAGCAGAGCGTATTTATTATTGGAAGACCAACCGGCAAACATCACGGCATACACGGCCAGGCCTGCCATGGCCAAAAAGAACAACAGGCCGATATCCAGATCAGCTGCCACCCAGCCGGGGATAATTGGAATAACAATAAACGCCAACAACAGGCCGCTCATGGCGATAGCTGGTGCCAGCCAAAACGTGAGCTTATCTACAAAGGGTGGCGTCCAGTCTTCTTTAAAAAACATTTTCACCATATCAGCGGGCAGCTGCAGCAAACCGAACGGACCTGCGCGGTTGGGGCCGTAGCGATCCTGCCAAAGCGCGAGCAGGCGGCGTTCGACAAAACTTAAAAATGCCGCGCAGATGACCACGCCAAATAAAATGATGAACGCTTTAACGACTGAAAATAGCGCGTCTAGGCCGAAGTAACTTGTCTCTTCCACTTAAGCCCCCTTCACGTCAACACTTGAGCCCCAGCCCACCACAGGGCTGCCAGGCAAAACGGGTATGCCTACTACACCTGCTGCTTGATCTGGGCAAATTTGCAAGGGCGCTTGAATACTAAAACCCGCACCCGTTACGGCAACGGTTTGGCCTGCTGCCAACTGTAAGCCCTGGGCATCCGATTGGCTTAAGCGCACATAGGGTTGGCCTATGCGCTCTTGAATTTTTTCTGAGCGGCTGGACTGTTCATCGCTGCCGTACAAATGGTAAATCGGTGCCAGGGCCAAGCCAGTTGCTAGAGAAGTCTCAGCGGTGAAATAGCTCGCGGAGCCTTGGGTATCAAACAAGCGAACTCCAGAATCACCCGCGCGCAGGTGGCCACCGACTTCAACTTGGAATTTATTCCAGGCCGAAGGTGAGTTCCAACCTGGTGCCCAGGCAAAAGGAATCAGTGCTGAAGAGTTAGTCGGCCCGGAGACGCCTTCCATAGAAAACGCCATAGCGGTGTCGGCATCCTGCGGTTGACGCGGTTCATGTACGGAAATATCAGCGCGCATTGATGTGCGGCCAGAATAACGGCGCGGCTCACGCGCGACTTTGGAGCCGGCGATTCGCATATCCGCATGGGGTGCGGCCTGGGTGATTTGAGCTAACGCCGGAATTGCAGAGGCAACTGCAGCGGTGGCGTCGTCTAGCTGCAACCAGCTGACGGCAGTTTTCGTCAAGGTGCTGTGCAGAGCATGTAACCAGCGCCAGCCTTCGCGAATCAAGATGCCGTCTTTGTAGTAACTCGGTTCAAACACTTGAAAGAAGCGTTGGGCGCGGCCTTCCATATTGACGACAGTACCGTCGCCTTCAGCAAAACTGCTAGCCGGTAATAAAAGGTCTGCGTGCGCCGCCGTGGTACTGCGCTGGTGATCGAGCACGATGACTCGCTTGGCAGCGGCTAAAGCCTGATCCACTAAGGCTTTCGGTGCTCTTAGGTAAAGATCGTTTTCCACCACTAGCAGAGTGTCTGCAGCGCCCGAGGTAATTTTTTCCAGCGCAGCTTCAATGCTTAGTTGATCGCCTAATAGAGCACAGCCAAGGCTATTGGCTTCGCGCAGGCTTAACGCAAGACTTGGGTTTTTACCGCGCGATTTAAGAGCCCGTGCCACGTTAATGGCGGCCTGAATTAAGTTTTCATCTAACAGACCTGTGCCCGAAATTACTAGAGGCTTTTCTGCGGCCAGTAATGTTTGGGCGATCTGACTAGCTAAAGCTGCATCTTCAGACGATAAGCCCGCAACGGCAGGAGCAGAAGGGTCGATAGCATTAGCTACGGCAAAGCCTAAGCGAGCCTGTTGCCCAGCCTGTGCTCGATAGGTTGTGGCGGCAACATCATCTAAGCGATTCGCGCCTATGCTGCTAATAAAAATAGGACTTAAGTCCCGCTGGACGATATTTTTAAGTGGCAGCGCGTTCCAGGTCGGAACTTTTTTCTGTGCAGCCAGCTGTAACATGCGGGTTTTAGCCGCTTGGCGGATAGCTAGGGCTACGCGCGGCGCTGTTTGCGTAACGTCTTCACCGAGCACTAGAACTGCATCGGCGTCTTCAATTTCCCTCAGGCTTGGGCTGTGAGCCACACCCTCGGACAAACTCTTAGCGATCAACTGATTGAGCTTCAATTCCTGGGCACTGACCCCAAAGCTTAGGTTGCCGGCGCCCACCAATTGGCTGAGAGCAAAATTAGCTTCTAATGAAGCGCGGGGCGAGCCAATACCTACGACGGCTTTCGCAGCGTGCAAATATTCAGCAGCTAAGTCCAGAGCCGCATCGATGGAGAACGCTTGTGTGCTGCCTTTAAGCTCCGGCGAGGTGGGGCGGTCGGCACGGTTAACAAAGCCGTAGCCAAAGCGGCCGCGGTCGCACAAGAAATAATGGTTAACTGAACCGTTGTAGCGGTTTTCAACCCGGCGGATTTCCCCATAACGCTCGCCAGGGCTAGTGTTACAGCCGACCGAGCAGAGCTGGCAAACACTTGGAGCAAACTGCATATCCCATTTGCGCGTGTAGTGGTCGGCGTGGGTTTTATCAGTAAATACACCGGTTGGGCAGACTTCCGTTAAGTTGCCGGAAAACTCGCTTTCTAAATCGCCGTCTTCAACGCGGCCAAAATAGACATTGTCGTGAGCGCCAAAAACACCGAGGTCACCGCCGCCTGCATAGTCGTTGTAGTAACGCACGCAGCGATAACAGGCGATGCAGCGGTTCATCTCATGGTTAACAAACGGCCCAAGGTTTTGATTGGCGTGTGTGCGTTTAGCAAAGCGGTAGCGGCGGCTGCTGTGGCCGGTCATTACCGTCATATCCTGTAAATGACAGTGGCCGCCTTCGGCACAAACGGGGCAGTCGTGGGGGTGATTGGTCATCAACCATTCCACAACACTTTTGCGAAAGCTCTTGGCCTCGGCTTCTTCGATGGCAATAAAAGTTTTATCTGCAGCGGGGGTCATACAGGACATGACTAAACGACCGCGTGTGTCATTCTCGTCGGCGTACTGTTTTACCGCACATTGGCGGCACGCGCCCACGGAGCCAAGCGCCGGATGCCAGCAGAAGTAGGGAATATCAAGGCCGAGATTTAAGCAGGCTTCTAAAAGATTCTGCGAGCCGTCGACCTCGTACTGTTTGCCGTCTACATGAATGGTAGCCATTCTTGCGTTTTCACCTATGTTGAACCGGTGGACCGGTTGGTACTTTTAATAGTTATGAGAGCCGGCAAACCGGCTTAAGCTTTAAATTCAATATCTGCCGGGCTTAAGCGTCGGCGCGAATCCCTTGCGCGAACGCATCGGGAAAATATTTCAATGCGCTTTGCAGAGGTTCCATGGCGCCGGGGGCGTGGGCACAAAAGGTTTTGCCGGGGCCTAAAAAGCGCGTCAACTGCTGCAGGGTTTCGATATCACCCGGCTCGCCTTCGCCTTGTTCTATGGCTTGGAGAATTTTTACGGTCCAGGGCAGGCCGTCGCGACAAGGCGTACACCAACCGCATGATTCGCGGGCGAAAAACTGCTCCAGGTTGCGCACAACCGAGATAATGTTCTGTTTGTTATCCACGACCATTATTAACGCCGTGCCCATACGGCTACCGGCTTTCATGATGGTGTCGTAATCCATCGGCAGGTCGAGATGTTCAGGCATTAAAAAATCGGTAGAGGCGCCACCAGGCAACCAGCAGGTCAAATCCAAACCGTCCGCCATGCCGCCGCCGTGCGTATATAAAAGCTCACGAGCACTCGTACCTATGGGTAATTCCCACAGGCCGGTAAGCTTGGCCCGGCCGGAAATACCGTACATTTTTGTGCCCGCATCAGGGCTTTTACCCTGCGATAAACCTTTAAACCATTCTGCTCCGCGCACGAGAATGGGCGGAATATTCATTAGAGTTTCTACATTGTTAACAATCGTAGGCTTACCCCAGGCTCCAGCTAATTGCGGAAAGGGCGGCTTTGTGCGCGGGTTGGCGCGGCGGCCTTCGAGGGAGTTGATTAGCGCGGTTTCTTCGCCGCAGATATAACGACCTGCGCCCGTGTGCACAAACAATTCAAAATTAAACCCTGAGCCAAGGATATTGTCGCCTAGGTAACCTGCCGCTTTGGCCTGTTCGATGGCGGCGTTTAAACGCTCGGCGGCGAGAATATATTCGCCGCGTAGGAAAATAAAACCTTTACTTGCCCCTATGGCGAACGCCGAAACGGCCATAGCTTCCACCAACTGGTGAGGCAGCTCTTCCATCAGCATGCGGTCTTTAAATGTGCCCGGTTCCATTTCGTCTGCATTACAGACGAGGTATTTTTGCCCGGCATCCGGCCCCATAGGAATGAGCGACCATTTAACGCCGGTGGGAAAGCCTGCGCCGCCGCGGCCACGCAGATTTGAGGCTTTCACTTCTGCCTGAACGTCCGCAGGCTGCATGCCCGTAAATGCTTTTTTAAGTGCGGAGTAGCCTTCAAGCTTCTCGTAGTCTTGAATATCTAATACAGCTTTGCCCGCTTGCGTATAGCGCCAGGTGAGCGGGTGAGTTTCTGGGCTTACGTTAGTTAGGCCGACATTTACATTGGAACTCATGCGTATTGCTCCAATACCTGATCGAGGTTGCTGGGGCTGACATTGAAGTGGGTGTTGTCGTCAATCATCAACACCGGCCCGCGATCGCACGCCCCTAGGCAGCAAATCGGTAACAATGTGAAACGATCATCAGAGGTAGTTTGCCCCGGCTGAATCGCAAGTTTGCTTTGCAAGGCGGCGTAGAGTTCATCGAACCCAGTTAAAAAGCAGCCGATACTGTCGCACACTAGAATCACATGGCGACCTACCGGCTGACGGTAAATACGGTTATAGAAAGTCGCGACGCCTTCTACGTCAGCTGCGGATATATCCAATAGCTCAGCGATCAGCGCAATGGCACCATCCGGCACCCAGCGGTGATTTTTCTGCACGATTTTGAGCGCATCAATCGAGGCGGCACGCGGATCTTCATAGTGATGAATAGCGTGTTCAATCTCGTGGCGCTCAGCCTCGGTCAACGCAAACGGCGCACCCTTTTCAGTGGCAATTAAAGCGGAGTAGGGCGTGCTTGAGTTAGAGGAGTTAGCGGTCGACATCGGCCATCACAAAGTCAATTGAGCCTAGGTAGGCGATTAAATCCGGGATCATCGAGCCGCGGATTACCGAAGGAATTTGTTGCAAATGGGGAAAGCTAGGTGTGCGAATACGCGTACGGTAGCTCATCGTGCTGTTATCTGACGTCAGGTAATAGCTGTTGATGCCTTTCGTGGCCTCAATCATCTGGCAGCTTTCACCAGCGGGCATAATCGGCCCCCAAGAAACTGATAAAAAGTGTGTAATCAGTGTTTCGATATGTTGCAACGTGCGCTCTTTGGGCGGCGGGCAGGTCAAGGGATGATCTGCCTTGTATGGGCCTGATGGCATGTTGTCCATACACTGCTTAATAATTCGAATGCTCTGATGCATCTCTTCTAGGCGCAATAAACAGCGGTCATAGGCATCGCCATTATTGGCTAAAGGCACTTCGAACTCGAAATTTTCATAGCCGGAGTAGGGGCGAGCTTTACGCAGGTCGAAATTCACGCCGGTAGCACGCAAGCCGGGCCCGGTAACGCCCCAGGCTAAAGCTTCATCTTTATTGTATTGCGCGACACCAACTGAGCGCGTGCGCACAATGGAGTTTTTCACCGCAGCTTTGTTGTATTCATGTAAACGCGGCGGCAGCCATTCGATGAAGTCGCGCACGAGTTTTTCCCAGCCTTTGGGTAAGTCGTGAGCGACGCCGCCGATGCGGTACCAGGCTGGATGCATGCGAAAACCGGTAATTGCTTCGATGACGTCATAAGCTTTCATGCGGTCTGTGAACATAAAGAACACCGGCGACATACCGCCCACATCCTGGATGTACGTGCCTAAGTAGAGCAGGTGGGAAGTAATACGGAAGAATTCCGCAAGCATCACACGAATAGTTTTGACTCGATCCGGCACTTCGATACCGGCAAGTTTCTCCACCGCTAAGACGTAGGGCAGGTTGTTCATCACCCCGCCCAGGTAGTCGATACGATCGGTGTAGGGGATAAAGCTGTGCCAGGTTTGGCGCTCGGCCATTTTCTCGGCACCGCGATGGTGATAGCCAATATCCGGCACACAATCGACGATCTCTTCACCGTCCAATTGCAATACGATACGAAACGCACCGTGGGCAGACGGGTGGTTCGGGCCGAGGTTTAAGAACATAAAGTCCTCGTTCTCCGTACCCTTTTTCATGCCCCATTCTTCAGGCTTAAATAACAGCGCTTCTTGTTCTAGATCCTGTTTGGCGGCATTGAGTCTAAATGGGTCAAACTCGGTGGCACGGGCCGGATAGTCTTTGCGTAACGGATGACCTTCCCAGTAGTTCGGCAGCAAGATACGCGATAAGTGGGGGTGGCCTTGAAACACAATGCCGAATAAATCCCACACTTCCCGCTCGTACCAATTAGCGTTGGGCCAAATTCCCACAACGGATGGCAGATTTAAATCATTGCCGCTTAAGGCCACTTTGATGCGCACATCAGAATTGCGGTCGATCGAAATCAAATGATAAAAAACGGTAAAGTCTGCGATGGGCAGACCATATTTATGCTGGCGTAAGCGCTCGTCGGTGGCAGATAAGTCGTAGAGCATGACGTAAGGACGCGGCAAGCCACGTAAAAAACGCAACACATCTACCACTAGGTCCCTTGGCACCCAAAGAGTTGGGGTGTTATCCAAAGTAGACTGAAATGTGAAGGCTTCACTGCCAAATTGGCTATAGAGCTCAAGCACCACAGCATGTTGAGCGCCGGGTGCGAGCGGTGTCTGGGTGACGGTGTCAGTCATTCGATCAAGTCGCCAAGGAATCGTTAAATTTGGTCAGGGCTGCGCAGTTCGGTAACCGCAATGCGCTCGGCTTGTTTGCGGTCGCGTTCCGCTTGCATATCAGCGCGGTAAACACCCTGCTCTCCCACGACCCACGATAGCGGGCGGCGCTCTTTACCAATGGAATCCTGCAGCAGTGTTAACGCTTGTAAAAACGCTTCGGGGCGAGGCGGGCAGCCGGGGATGTATACATCTACGGGCAAAAATTTATCCACCCCTTGTACTACCGAATAGATGTCGTACATGCCGCCGGAATTGGCGCAGGCACCCATAGAAATCACCCACTTAGGCTCGAGCATCTGCTCGTATAAGCGCTGTACCACGGGTGCCATTTTGATAAAACAGGTGCCAGCCACGACCATTAAATCCGCCTGACGGGGCGAGGCGCGGATAACTTCAGCGCCGAAGCGTGCTAGGTCGTGCGGCGCGGTAAAGGCTGTGGCCATTTCTACATAGCAGCAGGACAGGCCAAAGTTATAGGGCCACAAGGAATTGGAGCGGCCCCAATTCACAACACCGTGCAGCATGTCTTCGAGCTTGCCCATGAAGACGCTTTTATGTACTTGATCTTCCAGTGGGTCAGATACCGTCTGCTGATCTTGCATCGGGTATTGTTGGCCAGGAGTGTTCAGGTTGGGACGTGTGAGGGTGTACTTCATAACCTGACTCTATTTGGATTCTTGTTGGCGCAGTCGTCGGCGGCGCAATTGCTCGGGTGCCCAATCCAGCGCACCTATACGCACTAAATACACAAGTCCGGCGAGAAGAATAACGATAAACGTAATTGCTTCAGCAAAGCCCACCCAGCCTGATTCGCGCACAGAAACGGACCACGCAAATAGATAGAGCGCTTCAACGTCGAAAATAACAAAAAACATCGCGACCAAATAAAACTTGGCCGACAGACGCATACGCGCGCCGCCCTGGGAGACCACACCGGATTCGAAAGGGTCGTTTTTAGCGCGACCGGTGGCGCGGCCCCCGAGCAGCCAAGGGATACCGAGCATGAAGGCGAGCAGAAACACCAGACCGCCAAGGTAAGCGGCGATCGTAAGGTACTCGTGAAATTGTGCAGGTGTAAGCGACAAGCGAGCGGCTCCGGCTATGACAATTCAAGTAGAGGTAACTACCGCCCAGCAACGCCGGACGCACTTCTTTAGGGCCTAGATAGCCGAAAAGTATACCAAGGCACATAGGTAACAACAACACGTTCTAATTTGCTCGGGAACTTTTGCCGCACCCCCTGTGAAATGACCGCGAAAGCCATTAGCAAAAAATGTGCAAAACTGAAAATTCCTCGGCTTCTCAGAAATGACAGTTACGTAAGTCCTATCAGGAGAAAAGCCTGCGGGCCCTCGTTACTTGCGAGGTTTTGAAAACGCCTAAACCAGAGTCTTAAGATGCGAGCCTAAAACTATTATGAATTTCGGACGAGGGGACTCTTCAGGAGCTTGGAAAATGGAGAACAGATCAATTGAAACAGATCGATTGAATAGGCGCTTGATTGACGCACATAAAGCCTGGGCTTTGCTCCATAGATGAGTTAATTCACTTCTACTTGATAAGAGCTCCAATTGACAGGTTTAAGTGCTAGCTCTTTAACCATCACGGCAGAGCCGAATAAAATCCTCAATATAAAGCACTTCTTTATCACTCTGGCGCACAACCAAATACAGGGTTTTATGCACGCCATTCGTGCCCAGGTTAAGCGTTGTAAACGAATAATCATGTTGCACTTTAGCCGCCAGCCAATCCGGCAGCGTACATACTCCGCGCCCTTGGGATACGAGCAATAACATTATTTCAAGCGCTTCAAGGGGCTTATGTGCAACGGGTTTTACCCCCGCAGGCAGAAGAAACTGAGTGAACACATCCAAACGTTGAATATCAACAGGAAAGGTAAATAGAGTTTGGTCGGCAAGATCCTCAGGAGCAATCCAGGTGCGCTCGGCAAGAGGATGTTGTACAGCGGTAATTAACTTCAATACATAATTAAATACCGGAATATTCGCCAAGTGGACGGCGTCGATAGGGTCGCTGGTAATTAACATGTCAATAGCATGCTGCTCAAGCGCTTCGCGCCCGTTAAAGCGAAAGCGCTGAATGACATCTAATTCCACGCCCGGCCACCGCGGCAGAAATTTCCCTAAGTGTGTAAGCAACCATTCGTAACAAGGGTGGCATTCCATCCCGATGCGTAACTGCCCAAGTCGCCCACTGGCAAGCGCCTTGATGTGCAAATCCGCCGCCTCCAAGCGCGGTAAAACGTCTGCGCTCGTCGCGAGCAAATAGCGCCCCGCAGCGGTTAATTGTAATTTACGGCCTTGTTTTTCCCACAGTGTCACACCGGCTGCTTGCTCCAACTTGCGAATACTATGAGTGAGCGCTGATTGTGTTAAATGTAATTTTTCTGCAGCGGCAGCGAGACTGCCGGTATGTGCCAGGTTGTGCAGCAAGGCTAAATGGTGCCGCTCGATCATGAATTTTGCTCATGGTTATCTGAATTTATATCAGTTTTAATCATGCATGCGCTTAAGTAAAGTTATTTCATTGCCAGATCCGCTGGCGGCTTAATAACACGGTGAGCAGGCATGATTACGACACATAATTTAGGTTTTCCGCGCGTGGGCGCGCAGCGAGAATTGAAATGGGCGAGCGAATCTTATTGGAAAGGTGAGTTGGATCAGCCTAATTATTTAAGTTGCGCACAACAGATTCATGAACAAAATTTAATTCACCAACAGGCAACCGGTCTTGACCTTATCCCCCTGGGGGATTTTTCCTTTTACGATCATGTGCTGGATACCAGTTTTTGGTTGGGTCATTTACCTGCGCGCAGCGGTTGCGGCGCATTTTTGGATAATTATTTTCGTTCAGCTCGCGGGCGCTCTGCCTGCGGCGGCAGCTGCGCCGCAGGTGAAATGACAAAATGGTTTGATACAAATTATCACTATTTGGTGCCAGAATTTTCCGCACAATCGCAATTTTCGTTACAGGTAGAATTTTGGCAGCAGCATTTTGCAGCCGCTAAAAATACCACTACGCGTGTGAAGCCGGTAATTTTAGGCCCCTTAAGTTATCTGTGGTTAGGTAAAAGCAAAGATGGAAGCGACAGGCTTAATTTATTGGAAAAGTTAATTCCTGTTTATCGCGATTTATTAGGGGAGTTTGCCGCGCAGGGGTTTGACTGGGTGCAAATAGACGAGCCTATTTTAGCTTTGGATTTACCCGAGCATTGGCTAAGCGCTTTTGAGCAGGCTTATCATCGCTTACAAACACCGGGTATAAAAAGCTTATTAACGGTTTATTTTGGCCCGTTACAGAATAATTTGCGCACGGCGTTAGCGCTACCGGTGGCTGGATTGCATTTGGATATGGTGCGAGGCGGCAAAGAATTAACCGCAGCATTAGATTTATTACCCGTACATAAAATTCTTTCGCTAGGAGTAATTGACGGTCGCAACATTTGGCGTACTGATTTAACCGCAGTATTGGATTGGCTTGAACCGGTCGCTGCGCGTTTGCAAGATCGCCTATGGCTTGCACCTTCTTGTTCGCTACTACATGTGCCGGTTGATGTCGATTGCGAACAACACCTTGCTGAAGACATAAAAAGTTGGCTGAGTTTTGCTAAGCAAAAATTAATTGAATTAAACACTCTTAAAATTGCGCTTACGCAAGGCAGAATCGCTGTGGCGCACTTGCTTGCAGAAAACAGCCAAGCGATTAAAAATCGCCAGTTATCCAAAGCGGTCCATAAACCCTATGTTAATCAAGCGGTAAGTGGAATTCTGCGCGCAGGAGTTGATAGGCCTGCACTGTTTGCGCAGCGCGAACAATTGCAGCAGCAAAAATATCAACTGCCATTATTTCCAACTACTAGTATTGGTTCGTTTCCACAAACACAAGAAATTCGCAGTGCACGCAAAGCATTTAAAACTGGCCAGATTAACCAGCAGCAATACGATGCCTGTATTGCAGAGCAGATTGCGCAGGCGATTAAGGTGCAGGAAGATCTCGATATAGATGTGTTGGTGCATGGTGAAGCCGAACGCAATGATATGGTGGAATATTTCGCCGAGTTTTTAGGGGGAATTTGTTTTAGCGAATTTGGTTGGGTGCAAAGTTATGGCAGCCGCTGTGTTAAACCGCCGATTATTTACGGCGATATAGAACGCTTATCACCGATGACATTGCGCTGGAGTGAGTTTGCCGCTAGTAAAACGCAAAAACCTATGAAAGGCATGCTTACCGGCCCAATTACTTTATTACAGTGGTCTTTTGTGCGCGACGATCAGCCGCGTTCGCAAACGGCATTACAATTGGCGCTTGCGCTACGTGAAGAAATACATGATTTAGAGCGTGCTGGAATTAGTATTATTCAAGTGGATGAACCCGCATTGCGCGAAGGTTTACCGCTGCGCAAGAGCGACTGGGATAACTATTTAAGTTGGGCTGTGCGCGCATTTAAATTATGCGTAAGCGGCGTGGCCAACGATACACAAATTCATACGCATATGTGTTATGCAGAATTTAACGACATTTTGCCTTCTATAGCTGCGTTGGATGCCGATGTCATTACTATCGAAACTTCACGCTCTGATATGGAATTATTAAATGCTTTTGGTGAATTCCACTATCCCAATGCAATTGGACCGGGTGTATATGATATTCATAGCCCTAATTTGCCTGCACAAATACATATGGAAAATTTATTGCGCAAAGCCTTGGAAACCATTTCGCCTGAACGCTTGTGGGTCAATCCCGACTGCGGATTAAAAACCCGGGGCTGGCCGGAAACTATTACAGCATTGCAAACGATGGTAACGGCGGCCAAAACATTGCGGGCTGAATATTCACAGATGGACAAATAATCGGACGGATCTGTGCTCAATAAAAATGCTTCGAATATTGTGTGTTCTTGCTTTGGTCGATGTGCACGCTAATTGACTCTTACTGTGACTGCGTGGAAATTCCTAAAAGGAAGTTGGAATGAACATTTATTGCAGAAGTTTTTTGGCGTCGCTGCTAACGACAAATTTCAATTGAAGGTATTAGTCTTGTATTTACTTCATGGAATTGTAATCGGGACGAATATTAATGGTTAAACGGTGGAGCTTAAAGCAGGCCGCAGCACTCAACAGTTCGATAGGCGGGTGGTGTTGTGAAGTGAAATTTGCATTAGACTGCGCGCGCCCAGCGGAGTTATCGCTTCGCATAACTATAAATAGTATTGATATTCTTACCAGGAGATTTATGCAGCAATTGAAATTTGCCTTTCTCGGAGCGTTTTTATTGGCCCTTTTCGGGTGTGGTGGGGGAGGCTCAGGCAAGGGGCAATCTTCCTCCTCATCCTCCGGCCAGCCATCTTCAACTAGTTCGTCGTCATCAGGGAAATCCTCGTCTTCTAGCAGTTCCTCTTCATCAAGTAGCAGTTCTTCAAATAGTAGCTCCTCATCAAGCAGCAGCTCATCCTCAAGCGGCAGCTCAGTTGCATTTAACTGTGCCGAGTCCATTTGTGAGATTTTTAAAGATCAAATCGTACCTGGGCGCGGAATATTTACTGCGTTCGAATGGCTTGCCAACAATACCGGTGGCTATCAGTTCGAGAGTAATAAAAACTCCCATGTGCAATGGACTATGGTGACCTTGCCGGATGCTGCCCACAAAGATGTTATTGAAGTGACATTCAACGCCAACGACCCCAGTGAGTTGGTTAATGACAATGGTTGGTTTGGTGTGGCCGCCAGTGCCACAGAATCGGCGACAACGGATTTAACCGCCTTTGCTGAGGGTTCCGTTAGCTTTGATATGCGAATTATCAAAAATGGCCAAACGGTCGATAACTTAGATTTTAAAATGGAGTGCATTTACCCATGTACTTCCCAAGAATTTTGGGTGGCTGATCCGGCTCAGCTTAATGAATGGAAAACCTACACGCTGCCTATCGCCCGTATGATTGAAACCGGGCTTGATATTAAGCGCGTCAATAATCTATTTATATTAAAGCCCTCGTGGGGAAATCAGCGCGGCCAATATGTTCTGCAGTTGGATAATATTCGCCTTAATAAAAAGTACACTCCTGTGCCATTTGTTGCACCAGCTAAACCATCTTTAAGTACAAGCCATAGCTATTATCAAAATGGTGTAACCGGTGAAAGTTATTTCACAATTGGTAATTCTGCAGATGGATTGTCGGCCCGCTACAGTGAAGTAGCAGAAGGCAATACTAAAGTCATGGATGTAATTACTGCAGTAGATGATTTTCCGATCTTTTTGGTTTCGTATACAAAATCAGGCGCTCAATATGATATGCGTGATTATTTTTATGGCGATATCGTTTTTGATTTAAAAGTAGTTGATTACTCAGGTGCTACAGGCGATTTTGAATTTGTAGTCGGATGTGGCGGTAGATGCAGAAATGTGCCCAATTTTAATTTGGGCCATCCAGTTGCTGGCCTATGGCATACGATGCGTTTGCCTGTAAAAACGCTGGTGGAAAATGGCTTGGATTTATCGCGCATACATAGTGCATTTGGTTTGTGGCTAAACGGTCAAAGTAAAGCGGGTTTAAATGTGCAGGTAAATAATGTGCGTTGGGAATACACATCTACCGGCAGCAACAGCTCAACTAGCTCATCAGGCCAATCAACAAGTTCTAGCAGCTCAACTTCTTCCAGCTCATCGGGCGGGCAAAGTGCGGCATTTAATTGTACGGCCGATATTTGCGATTTATTCAAAGATCAGTCATTACCTGGCCGCGGTGTTTTGGCTGATTTTGAATGGAAAGCAAGCGGTACTGGCGGCTACCATTATCAAAGCGTGGCGGGCTCCCATGTGCAGTGGCAGTTGGTCGAAACCCAAGATTCTGCCCATGGTACCGTTATTGACGTGACCTACAACGCCAATGATCCCAGCGATTTAATAAATGACAATGGCTGGTTTGGTTTGGCGGTGGGTAATACCGAAAACACTACGGCTGATTTAAGTGCCTATGCCGATGGTGCCATCAGTTTTGATATGCGCATCGTTCGCAATGGCCAGATTACCGATAATTTTGATTTAAAAATGGAATGTGTTTACCCCTGTACCTCTGAGGAATTCTGGGTGCCTGATGGGGTGACTCTTGGCGAATGGAAAACTCACACGCTGCCAATAAAACGCATGATAGAAACTGGTTTGGATATTAAAAACGTCAATAATTTATTAATTCTCAAGCCCGGCTGGAATAACCAGCGCGGCCTGTATGAAGTGCAACTGGACAATATTCGTTTAATTAAGCACTATGTGGCGCCAAATGTGAATTTGCCTGCTAAGCCTTCAGAAAACAAAACACTTTATTATTTTCAAAATGGTGTTTCGGCCGGTAGCCGAGTTTCTATTGCCAACACGGCCGATGGTTTAGGTGCAAGTTTTAATCAGGTTGTAGATGGTGGTTCAACTGTAATCGACCTGGTGACGAATATTGGTAATATGGGGCTTTATTTATTTACTAGTAGCGAATTTTTCCAGCGTCAGAATCTATCAGAGTTTTATTATGGCAATGTGGTATTTGATGTGCGTGTACTCAATTACTCTGGATTTGCCGGTGCGTTAAATTTCAACGTTAACTGCGGCGGCCGCTGCCGAAACGTGCCGAGTTTTACCATTGGCCACCCGGATGCGGGCAGTTGGGTAACCTATAGGATACCGGTTAAAACACTGGCAGATAATGGTGTGGATTTATCCCGTGTTACCGAGAGCTTTGCGCTCACGTTAACAGGCACCAGCCAACCGGGTGTGCATCTGCAGGTCAATAATATTCGCTGGGAAGCACTCGCTCCGTAAAATAATTTAGATAATTCTGCTTCATAAAAAAAGCCGAGAGTGTTCTCGGCTTTTTTTATGAAGCAGAATATTGGTAAACATTATTGGCGTTTTTGTTTTGCATGTCTTAGTGAATAAAATAACCACAAAGCACAGGCACTAATAAAATCCAGCAGCCCTAATGCGCCTGCCGTTGTGGGCGTAGTCGGTTCGGAAGGTGTTTCGATTGGTGGAGTTACCACAGGCGGATCTATTATAGGAGGCGTAATTACTGGCGGGGTAACAATTGGTGGTTCAACAACTGGCGGCGTAACGATCGGATGCGCAGGGGTAACCGCTAGCGCCTTGGCAAAGGTTGCATCAGCTTTTTCCTGCTGCGTGCTCGGCGCCGCAATATAAAGTTTAAAATCTCGATGCATTAAATATTGGCCGGGCACATTAAAAGATTCGTAAGATGCCCAATCATCATTTGCTAAACCGCTGCGTTGGTAAAATGTGGCATCGGCTTTAAATGTCGAGGAATTGTCGTTGGGTTGCAAATAGGTTTGATAATTTGAATGACG
>DATDJI010000051.1:0-7013 GCA_036520615.1 Cellvibrionaceae bacterium
ATGTGAAATTAGAAAAGGTAAGGTGTCAAATTCTTCAAGGTCGGCAAGTTCAATTAAAGCAATGCGACGTACGGCGGCATCACTGTCTTCTAATCGCGGTTGTAATGCGATGATATCTGGATTATCTGTGACACTCATGAGCGGCCCACGTTAAATTAAAAAGTAAAAAAATTTAAACAGCAAAACAAGGTTGTGGTTCTAGTGGTAATCCCAACGGAGAAAGACGCGGTAATTGGCGGCCCTCTTCATGATTCAGTAGCTCCAGACAATGACGTTTTAAGCGCATAAAAGCTTGGGTTGTTACTAATTCAGTGCGCCGAGGCCTAGGAAAATCCACGACTAAATTCTCAATAATTTTGCCAGGGCGAGGGCTCATGACCAGAATTCGATCGGCAAGAAATAATGCTTCATCAATGTCATGGGTGACAAACACCACACTGGTGCGAATGCGGCTCCAAATACTCAGTAATAATTCCTGCATTTTTAAACGCGTTTGTGCATCGAGAGCCCCGAAGGGTTCATCCATTAATAATAAACGCGGTTTATTAATTAGCACACGCGCAATTTCCACACGTTGCTGCATGCCGCCTGACAATTGACTAGGCCAGCGATGAGCGGAGTCTTCAAGACCGACAAGTTTTAATAATTCCATAGCCTGTGCATATCGCTCTTGTTTGCCGATGCCCTGCATTTTCAGGCCAAAAGCGACATTATCTAATGTACTGCGCCAGGGAAATAATGTGTGATGTTGAAATACCATCCCGCGCTCTGGCGATGGGCCTGCAATGATTTTTCCATCCAAGCTCAAGTCGCCACGGCTAGGTGTTATATGCCCAGCAAGAGCGCCTAATAAGGTAGATTTTCCGCAGCCCGACGGGCCTAAAATACAGACAAATTCACCGGGTGCAATAGTAAAATCTACTGAATGTACAGCTTCAAATTCTGCTGCACCTTCTCCGAGGTGAATGGAGATTTGCCGCGCATTTATTTGACCTTGGCCGCTTCTATTAATGTCTGCATTTGATGACTGCGTTTGCGCTGTTTCATAAATAGTCATTATGATTTCCCCTGCAAACGGTACCAAGGCGTCAAAAAGTTACCGAGGCGTTTAATTAAATAGCTGCTGCCCATACCTAATAAACCTATTAATAACATTCCCACAATGATGTCAGCATAATTTTGGATAACATAGGAGGACCAAGTGTAATAACCGATGCCAAATTGGCCGGAAATCATTTCTGCTGTTACTAAACAAAACCAAGATGTACCCATACCAATAGAAAGCCCGGTAATAATACTAGGCGTAGCACCGGGTAAAATTACTTCGCGTAAAATTGCGCTTTGCGAGGCACCTAAGCTGCGTGCCGAGGCAATTAAACGCGGGTCCACCGCCTCCACACCATGAATTGTATTGAGCAATATAGGAAACAATGCACCGGTAAATGTAATAAAAATCATTGATGCCTCCGATGAAGGAAACATCAAAATGGCCAGTGGAATCCACGCCACAGCGGGAATAGGGCGAATTAATTCCAGCGGTGGCATTAATAATTTTTCTGCTTGTTTAGAGCGCCCGACGGCCAAGCCCAAACCAATTCCAAGTACACAAGCCACAGCGTAACCGCTAAATACGCGCATCAGGCTGCTGATAAGATGTGGCCAAAGTACATCAGAATGAATAAGTTGCCAAACAGCGCTCAATACAGCAGCGGGTGTTGGAACGTTATTAAACGTGATCAAGCCAAAATCTAATCGCTGTGTTGCGGCCACTTGCCAAAATATTAGGCATAGAATAATCGAGCCTAGTTGCAAGGCTATGCCATATATTTTTGCAGGAGTAATGGAAACGTTTAACTGTGCCATATAAAAAACTCTCTATAGGCGAATAGAGCTGAAATCGCGCACTGTGCCTGTATTGGCTTTGGCAAAGGCTTCAGCTTGTTCTTTTAACAAAAATGCGTCGATTTGGCCTTGAGCATTTTCCACAAACCAGGCTTGGTTGGCGAGCAATTTAATGCCACTGTCGGATGCTTGCGCGTAAATCGCGCGAATATCAGTTCCCGCAGTTTCTAACTCTTTCAAGGTTTTAATGGCATCTTTAAAAGAAGCGTAATGGCGGACTAACGGCTCACCACGTACCCAAATTTGCGCGACATGTTTTGTATCTGTAATGGGCTTTGCTGATATTGCATCTTTTGCTGTTAGCGGCAATTGTGCATAGTTTGCCAAAGCCGCTTTGTAGTCTAAACCAGCTTGCTTAAATGCTTCGCGAATAAATTTATCGTTAACAAATTTTTCGGTATTTAAACCTTGATCAGTTTTTTTCAAGAGTTTTAATGTGTCGATGGCGGTTGTGAGTGCTTGGCGATATTCAGGTTTCCAAGTTAAATCGCGTGTTTGCAGGCCTAGTGGACCATGGAAAAGATAATTTACCTCTGCATCGATACCGGTAACTTTTTCAATTAATTCACTGTATTTTTCTGGCTCTGCAGCGATTGTACGGTCTGCCTCTAAGGCTGCGCGCAAATAAGCGACTACGATCTCCGGATATTTTTCCGCATAGGCAGCGTCAACTAAGGTGCCGTGAAATGTAGGCGCATTGGCTTGCGATCCGTCATAAATCTTACGTGCAAACCCGCGGTTAGGAAACAACTCGGCAAAGGGTACGAAGTCAGCATGTGCTTCAATGCGATTGCTTTTTAATGCAGAGCCTGCAATTTCAGGTGCCTGCGCAATAATATGTACATCTTTATCTACGTCCCAGCCTTGTGCTTTTATTGCACGCAACAGCATGCCGTGCGATGTTGATGCAAATGGAACAGAAATAGTTTTGCCTTTTAATTCTTTAATAGATTGAACGCTAGATGCAGCCGGCACAACAATACCGTTACCACTACCTTTGATGCTGCCGGATAATACGCTCAAAAAAATGCTATGTTTACCCGCTGCTTCATGAGCTACGCCGTTAAATGACCCCGGAAAATCGGCCATTGCACCGAAATCTAATTTACCGGCTACCATTTCATTAGTTAGGGGTGCGCCGCTGGTAAAATTTTTCCATTGGATATCGTAGGTTACATCTTTGTATTTTCCATCATGAGGCAGGTATTTTTCTAATAATTTCAGTTCGCGAATTAATAACCCACCAGTTGCGCAATTGATGGTTGTGTCTTGTGTACCTAATGCAATGCGAATGGTTTCTGCATGGCTATTAATGCTGATAAAGCTTGCAAACGCCCATGTGAGGCTCGCAGCTATTGTATATTTAAAACCCATAATATTTTTCCTCTCAAGTTTAGTTTTATCGTTTTCGCCTCAGGAAAGAGGTGGACAACGAGAGGTATAAGAATAATGTGCATCCAGGATAGGGTAGCGTTAACGTAATAAATAAGGTATTTCAACTTTTACGGCGCCGGTAGGACAATCCGCTTCACAAGGCATGCAGTACCAACACTCGTCAAACTGCATAAAGGCTTTTTGTGTAATCGGGTTAATTGCCAATAAATCCATAGGGCACACTTCCACACATACAGTGCAGCCTTTATGTGCAATGCATTTGTCCTCATCCACGGTTACTGGCGCATTACTGCGAAAAAATATTTCCTGTGCTTGTTGGGGCATATACGGCCTCCTGTTGAGGTGTGAATTACACCACTGCTGTTTTTAAACGTAATTGGCTGTAAGCACTTTGTTCAGTTTTATTTAGCGGTATTAAATAAGGCTCAATAGGCCGCTTAATGCTCACCATGTTGCCGTGTTCATCTTTCTTTAAGTGGCAATGACAAAACCAATCGGTATCATCACGTTGTGGATAATCAACACGATAATGATATAAACCCCAACGACTTTCTGTGCGAAATAATGAAGCGCGTGCGGCCATCTCAGCACAATCGCGAATCATGCTTACCTCCATTGCGCGCATTAATTCATGGGCGTTATTTGCCTTTATTTGTTCAATATCCTCAGCAATTGCATCAAACCTCTGCAGGCCAATTTGCATTTTTTTGGTAACCTTAGGAGGTTGTAAATAATCATTTACAAACCTTCGCAATTTATATTCGACCTGCGCAGGGGGTAAGCCTTCGCTGCGTAATAGCGGCGCATATACGCGCGCTTTTTCACATTCAACTTGTTGTGTATTTACAGGTGTAAAATCCCGGTCAGCAACATACTCAGCGGCATTAACACCTGCAAACCAACCGTAGGTAAAGGCGCCAAGCATGTAGTTATGAGGTACGGCGGCCATATCGCCGGCAGAATACAAGCCTTTTACCGACGTTTCTGCTTTTTCATTAACCCATACACCCGATGCGCTATGCCCTGAACAAAAACCTATTTCGGAAATATGCATTTCAATCATTTTTTCACGATAATCAGTGCCGCGATTCACATGAAATTGGCCGCGGCTAGGTCGCTCATTACTGTGTAAAATCGTCTCGATATTTTGAATAGTTTCTTCGGCTAAATGCGTCAACTTTAAAAATACTGGGCCGTTGCCGCCTTCGAGCTCTTGATAAAATTCCCACATCATTTGCCCGCTCCAATAATCGCATTCAATAAAACGCTCGCCTTTATTGTTGGCGGTATAACCTCCCAGTGGCCCCGTTACATAAGCGCAGGCGGGTCCGTTGTAATCTTTAATTAATGGATTAATTTGAAAGCATTCCAAATTCGCAAGTTCTGCTCCAGCGTGATAGGCCATAGCATAACCATCGCCTGCATTAGTTGGGTTTTCATACGTGCCCATTAAATAACCGGAGGCAGGTAGACCCAAACGGCCTGCAGCACCACAACATAGAATTACCGCTTTGGCGCGAATAACATGAAAATCTGCCGTCCGACAATCAAATCCCATGACACCACTTACTGCGCCGTCATCATCGGTAAGCAAACGAGTACTCACTAAGCGATTAGTAATGGAAATTTTTGCGCGTTTTAATTGGCGGTACAGCACTTTTTTAATATTATGCCCTTCAGGCATAGGCAAAACGTAAGAGCCCATGTGATGCACTTTTTTAACGGCGTAATCGCCTGTTTCATCCTTTTCAAATTTCACACCCCAACGATCCAGTTGTTCTATAGTGGCAAAACTATGTTGTGCATAGGCATAAACTGTCGCTTGATTGACAATGCCGTCGTTGGCAATAGTAATTTCTTTTGTGTATTGTTCAGGCGTTGCATGGCCGGGAATAACAGCATTATTTAAGCCGTCCATTCCCATGCTGATAGCACCGGAGCGTTTTACATTGGCTTTATCGATTAGCAAAATACGTAATTGCGGATTGCGCTCTTTAGCTTTTATTGCCGCCATTGGTCCTGCTGTACCGCCGCCAACAACTACTATGTCGTATTCCTGTTCCAGTGTTTTTACATTATTAATATCAAAAGCTGTAGGGCTCATGCTGGCACCTCGCTTGTTTGTGAATCTGCATTGTAAGAATGTGAGGGTTGGAAACTCGCATTGTGCCGATCGATACGAAGGTGGTATTGGAATGCATCGCCGCGATAATAGAGATATTCAAAATCTATAGGTTTGCCGTCGGCAGCGTGGGTTAAACGCTCAATGCGCATAATAGGCGAGCCTTCTTCAACGTTTAGCGCGTTGGCTAATTCAGTTTCTGCAAGAGCTGCATCAATAGCTAAATCCGCGTGTCCCAGCGACACTTGGCAATCGTTTTCGATAATAAGAAAAATATCGCGGGTAACTAAATCGGCTTTTTCCAACTGTTTACCTATGCTTTCTAATACATAGGTTACTTCGAGTGAAATGGGTTCTCGATTGATTAGCCGTACGCGTTTAATTTCGGCAACCTTAGTGCCCTCGGCAACTTGCAAACGCTGCCCTACGATTGAATTAGCAGTAATAAACTTAAAACTTACCAGCTGGTTAAGGACTTCATAACCCATTTGTGACATGGATTCAGACAGACCTTGTAGCCTACTTACATTTTGAAATGCTTTGGGTTTCGCAACAAACGTACCCTTGCCATGAATTTTAAAAATCAATCCCTCTTTTTGCAGATCATTGAGCGCTTGACGTACCGTAATTCGGCTGACCTTATAAGTTTTACCCAATTCATTTTCTGATGGCATCTGGCTGTGCGATGGATAACTGCCATCTAAAATGCGTGTGCGTAACAGTTCTTTTAATTGGCTATAAAGTGGCACAGCAGAGAACGGCACAAGATTGTGATGTGGGCTCATCGGGTTACTCAACGGTTAATAAATGTGTCTAGAACTTGTTATAACAAGTTGGCTGGCAGTCTAAGTCGGCTGGGAGGCTGTACAAAATATTTTGTTTTTATAAGGTTATAACTAAAAACACACTTTTGATCGCTATAGGCATCATTACCTATATGAGGATTTAACGAAGCTGGTACGCCCGGCGCAATGGGGAGGCTAGAAGTAGCTACGGTATAGATATTGATGCATACCCATAATCAGCATTGTGTGCCTATAACACACTGAAGATTTACTGATGTTGATAAAGTTTTTATGTCTTAATTTTCTGTGCAATTGGATAGCAATAAATCATTAAAAAAATAAAAATATTACCTAATAAAATGTGAATTTATTAAATAATTTTTAGATTTAACAGAGGCTTTTCTTTGCATTGCTGCCGGACGGGCAAGCGCACCGGCGCATCCAATATGGCGTTGAGCAGTGTTTGCCGTGCAAATGTAATGAATTCCAAGAGAGAGGAACCTATTTTACCAATTAATATTATGTTTGCAGCGCTTTATTTTTATAAAACTCCCTGTGCATTGGTAGCTGGATCATACATACGAGCTTTATAATAAAAAAGCCCTAATTCCTTTAACCACACCTGCCCAGTATAGCCAAACAACCCAGAGTTATTCGGCCCGGTATTACCAAAGGCATCATAGCTGTTTTGGCTGAGCGTGGCACCGTTGCTGTCGCTGACGGCAACAATGCTGCCCTGGTGATTGCCGTGCAGGTAACGCGCATTAGCGGAGTTTACAGTGCTCCCTAAATACTGCACCCAGGGTTCA
>DATDJI010000052.1:0-42393 GCA_036520615.1 Cellvibrionaceae bacterium
AACGCGCTTGATTATTCACCCAAAGCCCGGACAGGGTAGTTGCATGGGCTAACCAACTAATTCCGCCCACTGTAGATGAAGTTAAAAAATGACTGCGGGCAACAAAACCGGAAGATTGTAATTTAAAATATTGCGTATCGAGAAAATTACCAAAATCTTCTGCCGAGGTTTGCTGCGTTAGTAATGTGCGCCCATAGGATTCAACAAATACCAATACTACATCATGGCCTTTTAATTGCTCCAATAAGCCCGGCTGCGTTTCCTGCGGCGATGGCGCCTGGGATAATTGTGTAGAAAACTCAATTAAATCCTGCCAGCTTGTGTATAACTCATAGCTGCGGGACCATAAATAGCTAAGGGTTGGGCTGCGTGCTAGCGGCCAGCCTAATAACACTATTATTATCCACGTAAAAATACCTAATCCTGCGGCTGTGCGCCACAACAATGCTTTAGAGCCAAGTATTTTTTGTATATAAACCAGCCCCCAACCTAAAACTGCTAGCAAGCATAATAAAACTAGAGCCGCGATTAAAATTATTATGCTCGCGATTGCGCTACCTAATATTCCGCTGAGTAGATGAACACCTTTTAATAGCAGCGGGCCATCGAGCAAAATATTAAAGGGGCGAGAATATACTCGCCACATGCCTATATCGCCAATTTTAAGTGCCACGCTTGCACAGAGCACAAATGCAATAACGTAGTTGAGTGCTCGATATTTATAGGGTAGGGATAAGGCTAATAAAATGAAAAATAATTCGCTCGGCAACACCAAAAGCCAATAACCCTCGTTGAATTCTACGTAGTTGCTTGGCAGTGCGAGCGCAACAAAAATAGCTATTAGTGCAATTGACGGGATAGCAGAAGCCCAAAACGCAGTGCGAATATAGCCCGCGCTTGAATTGCTGCGGTTTTTAGAAATTATAAGCATGAAACTATCTCGGGGTTTGCTTGCCTTTGAGCATCAGCCGGATTCGGCAAAGCGATTACGGCGCAATGAAATTTAAGGCAGTACAGAAAAATGTAGGCGGCGAAGCGCTGGGCGAGTGAGGTAATTTTTCAGAGCTTCCTTAGAATTGTATTTGCGCCCCTGTACAATTCTATGAATTTTAAAGATAATCGCCAAAAAACTTAATCATACGCTGCTCATATTCTTCCTTTGCATCGACACGGCCACCTATATGCCACGCATTAGGTATTATCCAAAGCGCCATGGTATCGCTTAAATAGGGTATAAAATTCTCATTGGTCGCACGTTCTTGCTCATCTAAACCACTGGCTACCAATTGAATACGAGCCCGTGCAATTAGCGGGAATACCTGCCTAAAGCTTTGTGGCCTGGCTGCTATGGGTTCGCTCGTAAGTAGCAGGGCAAATAAACGCGATTGGCTATCAAATAATTGTTTTGCTGTATTGATAAAATTATTCTCTGCGCTGTACACACCAAAATTATCCGAGCGAATGCCATCCAGCCACAGCGGGCCAATGCGGTTAATAATGTCAGTAGGTAAATTTAATGTAGCGAAACCGCCTAGAGAAATACCTACAATGCCGATACGCTGGGGCTCTATATGCTTTTCACTTTGTAGATAAATTAATACGCGGCCTAAATCGCTCTGCATTTTGTCTAAACGATTAAACGTATTTGCCGAACCACTAGATTCTCCGTGATTGCGCAAATCATACATTAAAATCCCATAACCCTGTTTTATTAAAATGCGCGCATAAAAATCCGTGCCGCGTCGATCGTACCCAGAGCCATGTATAAGTACAATTATCTTGCCTGGTTGCTGCGTGGGCGGTATATACCAGCCAGCAATAACTGCTGTGTCATCGCCATTTAATTGCAGCGCTTCATAATTGCTTGCACCGTAGTCCGCAGGTGTTTCGCAGCAAATGGAATGGCGCGAATCGCGAGGATTAAACCTAAAGTGCAACCAAAGCCAGGGCCCAAGTACGTAATAGATGAGTACATAAAATGCAACGTAACAAGCGATCAACCGAGTGAGCGTTTGGCGGATGCTGAAGGATTTGGTGTTGAAAAAGTACACAAATAATAGGTGCGATATAACCCCCGTTAAAATTCCCACACCGTAATAAATCCACATGGTATCTGCTGGCCGAATGATACTCGCAGCCAACGAGCTGCATATAAGGCTTAGCAGCAGGCAATGAGCCGCAGCTAGCAGTAGAAAACCCGGATGTGTAGTAAGGCGGTTAGAGCGCAGGGAAAAAATCATAGAGTTAAAATCACCGTGGTCAGGCTGTAGCCGTCCAATTTTTTATAAAAGTGTTTAGTAGGGAAGTTTAACGTTTTGTACGGATGGATGTACATTGTACGCGAATGGATTGCTTTGAATTGCCGGAGAATAAATTTATCGTATGGCTGCACGAATGCTTTAGTGCATTTTATAAGTGGCGGAAATGAATTTATTCAGATAGATAACTTAGCGCAGTTTACTCATGCATTGTAAGATCGTTACGTAAGAGGTTAAAATTTCTGGCATTAATTCGCTATTTTTTGTTAGGTGGTGTTTTATTCTCCGCTTGGTTTTTTTCGCTAGCGGCATTTTGTGAGGCCTGAGGCGCCGAAGCAACCGCTTTCCACTCTAAAGTTTTGACTTCTTCTCCCTCCACTAATTGATCCGCAGGGCTTACTACTAATCTGTCATTTTCGCTAATGCCATCTAATAACTCCACGTCACGGCCTAGGTCGCGACCGAGTTTTACATTTTGGAAACGAATTTTTTTGTTCTCATCCACTATGGCAACCCGTTGGGTTTGATCGCTTATTATTAATGTGGCCGCAGGTGCAATAAGAGATTTGACTTCACTATTTAATTGCAAACTAACTTCTGCATAGGCGCCGGGTAAAAGGGACGCTTTGGGATTATTCAAAATTAAATCCACTTGTCGTGCGCGCGTTGCTGCATCTATACCACCAGCAATGCGCTCAATAGTGGCGGTTAATTTCGTGGCGGGTTGCTCTGCAATATTGACGCTAACTTGCGTGCCTAAACTGAGATTACTCGCGTAGGCCTGTGGTACCCAAACAGTTAATCTCAATGGATCAATTTGTGTAATGGCAAATAATTCTTTACCTGTATTGGCAATTAAATCCCCAACCTCAAGACTGCGGCGCGTTAATATACCGTTAAACGGTGCGGTAATACGACGGAAACCGTTTAATTGTTCCAGGCGTTTTACATTGGCATCGGCTGCGGCTAAATCTGCGCTGCTCTGGCGCACAAGACTGCGTTTTTCGGCTAATTCTTGTTGCGATAATAAATTTTTCACTTGTAATGCGTCCCAGCGCGCTAGCGTCTGTTGTGCAAAATCAAAGCGCGCGGCAATTTGTTCACGCTGTGCTCGCGCTTGGGCAAGCTCTTGTTCTTGTTCGGGCGTATCGAGTACGGCTAATAAATCGCCTTTTTTAACGGCGTCGCCAATACCTTTGTGCCAGGCAGCTACGAAACCGGTGGTGCGCGCGTAAATAATAGATTCGTTATTGCCGCGCAACGTGGTTGGCAGAGCCAGTGTACGCTGTAAGTCGCCGGGCTTTGCTTGAGTAACTAACACGGTGCGTGCAAGGGTGGCAGCGGTATAGTCTTGCAATGCATTCGCCTGTTGGGCATTTATTATTATTCGTAATCCGGCAGCGGCTATAAATATTACCAAGGTGACCAAAGCCAAATATTTAGGTGAAAAAAATGTGTGTTTAACCTGCAAAGCCTGTGCGTTAAGTTCGCGGATATAAAGATCATTCATTAAAAAATCACTCGGCTAAAAGATCAAATGCGCTGTAATGCACTGCTTGCGCAGGGCGTTTGCGATGTAGCGCAGCAAATGCCACGGGAACAAATAAAAGTGTTGACACTGTGGCGAATAAAAGCCCGCCGATAACCGCTTTACCTAGTGGTGCATTTTGTTCACCACCTTCACCTAAACCCAATGCCATTGGCAACATACCGATAATCATGGCAAATGCAGTCATTAATACCGGTCGCAAACGCGTGCTGGCCGCCTCCAGCGCTGCAGTAACCGGTGCAACGCCCTTATGTATTTGTGTGCGGGCAAAAGATACCAGCAATATACTGTTCGCTGTGGCGACACCTATCGTCATAATTACGCCGGTAAGTGCAGGTACACTTAGCGGTGTGCCGCATAAAAATAACATCCAGGCGATGCCAGCTAAGGCTGCCGGTAATGCACTAATAATGATGAGCGGATCAAGCCAGGATTGAAAATTTATTACCACTAAAAAATACACCAGTCCAATGGCGACAATTAGTCCGATTCCTAACCCGGTGTAAGTGGTTTTAAGCGTTTGTATTTGCCCGCGCAATTGTAGATCAACTCCACGTGGTAAATTAGCCCGTATTTTATCGAGCGCTGTTTCGATATCGCGGCTTACCGAGACTAAATCGCGTCCCTGAATACTGGCGTGAATGTTAATCATATTATTATTGTTATAGCGGCTAACAATGGATGATTGCGCGACGCGTTTATAGGTTACTACATTACCGAGTAATTGCTGCTTACCGTCTGTGCCTTTGCCAATGGGGATTTGCATTAAATCATCAATACTTGTCAAATCAGTCTCTAAACTACGGGCGCCGATATTATAGGTATTGCCATTAGCTTCATTTAACCAATAGGTAGGTGAGGTTTGCATGCTACCGCTCAGTGCAATCAACATATTTTCTGCCACATTGCGTGCGCTTAAGCCCAGCTGCTGCAATTGTGTGCGGTTCATTTCTAGCGCAAGCGTAGGCTTGCTTAAACGTTGGTAGACATGGGAATCTACTAAGCCGGGAATTTTGCGCAATTCATTATTTAAATCCCGCGCTATGGGTAAAATATCGGTTTGTTTGCCGCCGGTAAATTGCACGTCGATCGGTGCCGGAATACCAAAATTTAATGTTTGGCTAATTTGATCGCTGGGCTGAAAAAAGAATTCTACCTGCGGGAATTTTTTGGGTAATGCCAACCGCAATTCCTTCATTATAGCGTCTGCACCTAAATTGCCGCGTTTAAAGCTGATCATGATTTCAGAATCCGATGATTCTGCAGTGCCAGAATTGCCATTTAATGTATTAATTGTGCTGTAGGGGCCGCCGATAATATCTAAGATATCGCCCTGTTGTTCCTTAGGAATAGTGTCGCGAATATGATTTTCGATTTGATCGACTAAATAAGGCATTTGCTCTAAACGCGTGCCGGATGGAGCGCGTATATGTAAGCGCAATTGGCCGCTATCTACCGTTGGGAATAAATCTTGCCCTAGCAGTGGATAGATTCCCAAAGAGCAAATACAAAAACCTAAAAACCCTATGGAAAATTGTTTACGCTTTTGTAAAATATTGGCTAATAAATGCGAATATCGAGCCTGAAATAGCTCAAACGCTCGGTTAAAGCACTCGTGAATATGGATAAAACTCTTTGCAAAGTGATTCTCGGCGGAGGCGGTAGATACCCGCTCGTGATTGCGCATCATAAACATTACTAGCGTTGGAATAAGTGTGCGTGAAATAATATAAGACGCCAACATGGCGAAAATTACGGCCTCTGCCAAGGGTACAAATAAATAATGTGCAATGCCGGTAAGAAAAAACATAGGCACAAAAACAATACAAATGCACAATGTGGAAACCAGTGCAGGCATAGCAATTTCTTTTGCGCCGTCCAAAATGGCTTGCATAGGTTTTTTGCCTAATGCCAATTGCCGCTCGATATTTTCAATTTCCACTGTAGCGTCGTCTACCAAAATCCCCACGGCCAACGCCAGGCCGCCAAGCGTCATCAGGTTAATGGTTTGGCCAATTAAATACAGGCAAATTAGCGATACCATAATGGATAGTGGAATAGATACAGCAATAATACAGGTACTGCGCCAGTTACCGAGGAACAACAAAATCATTGCTGCAGTGAGTGCTGCGGCAATCAAGCCTTCGTGTAGCACATTATTAATAGCCGAGCGTACAAATACCGATTGATCAAACATGAGTTTAATGTTCACACCGTCGGGCATTTTGCGCAGCATTTCCGGAATGGAATCTCTTATAAAATTGACTGCTTCAATCGTCGATACACCGCCATACGCCAGCACTGAGTTGAGGACGCTGCGCGAGCCATTTTGGCGGGCAAGTGTGCTAGTGGGTGAAAAACCATCGTGCACATTTGCCACATCGCGGACTAAAAGCGAGCGGCCTTTTTCACTGCGTATCGGTAATAAACCTATTTCGTTTATTTTAGATACTGAGCCGTTAAGTTTTATATCAAATTCACTGTCGTCAATTTTCATCGTGCCTGTGGGCAGAATTAAATTTTGTGCACCCATAGCAGAGACTAATTCTGCTGGCGTTAAATTATTGGCAAGCAATGCATTTGCATCAAGATCTACGGAAATTTGTCGACTGCGTGCACCGAATGGGGCAGTGAGAGTAAGGCCTTTTTTTTGCGAGACGATTGGCCGCAATACGGTTCCTGCGGCGTCGCCAATTTCAATATCAGATAAGGTATCGCTTGAAATGCCAATTTGCACGACGGGTAATTCAGAAGCAGAATAGCGCCGCACACGTCCTGGCTGTGCGCTCGCTGGCATAGAACGCCAGGCGGCATTGGCGCTCATCGTAGTTTGCGTCATAGCGGCATTAATATCTGTGCCCGGCTGGAAAAACACTTTCACAATCGCAAGGCCGGCGACGGATAGCGTTTCCGTATGTTCAATATTATCTACAGCCTGGCCCAGCTCTCGCTCCGCTTGCGAGGTAATGCGGTCAGACATTTCTTTTGCCGTAAGGCCTTTATATTCCCACATCTGCGCAACCACGGGAATTTCAATTGCAGGGAAAATATCCGTGGCCATCTTCCCCAGCACATAGATCATCGCAAGAACAATAAGCAATGCCGCCACACAAAAAGTGTAAGGGCGGCGTAAGGCGATATTAACAATCCACATAATTAAAGAGTAAAACTCAACTAAGGAGGTATTGGCCGCCGTGGTTTAGGGGCAAGCGATGAGGTGGCAAATAAGGCCAGCGTAAAAAGCGGCTTAGCAATTAGCGAACCATCTAGTGTTTTGCGCGCTGTGGTATAGCGGATAGGCGTTACAGCTGATGCGCAGACAAAATCTAGTGTTGCTTTATGAGCAAAGAGCCTTGACCGAGTTGTTTTTTCAGCAGCGGCTAAAGTTGTTGGCCAATTCGCGTCGAATGAAGTGGAAATATTTATTGCTGTATTGGGTTAATTAAAATAGCTGCAATTGTATATTTACGCAAAACGCAGATATTTTTAAACGAGATCAGGGCTATCATTAGCGACGATTTAATATATTAGTTTAATTGCAAGTAGTCCCCGATAATTTGCTCAAAATATCAGTCTAGATTTTTAGTGGCAGAAAAATAGCGGATATTTAAATTCGGAGCTTTTTATCCTGGATTATTAATAGCTGTGTATGTTAATGCCTGAGGTTAATAATCGGTGCGAGCATTTATTTCTAAGTGGTAGTCGGGGAATAAATCCGCTGAATCCGTCGTTGCGTTTAAGTTCGGGCCACCCTGGGTGCTAAGCTCGCGAGTTGCTTTTCCGGTATTCGGTTTATAGGTGTACTGTTATCTACTAACATCTGCTGCTGTACCGGGTAACGTTGTACGTTTGGCGGTGAAAATCGACCCCATAAGGGTAGATCGTTTCGCACGGGAGAACCCGTATCTCCAGAGCGGCAACTGGCCCGCCATATGCTCCTGAGTAATAAGCTAAGAAACAATTAGTATTTTTACTTCATAAAGGACCCATTTATTATGCATCCAGTGACGCCCAAGACTAACACCAATAGGTAGTGAACATGCCGTACGAAAATCTACAACCTAACCCGGTGGACGATGAGGTGCTTGCGGAAATCAAGCAGCAATTGGCAGATCTTCGCTATGGTTCGTTGGAAATATCCGTTCACAACGGCCAGGTAGTGCAATTGGAGCGACGAGAAAAAAAGCGCTGGGGAAAAAGCGAAAACGCTAAGTAATCAGTAGTCACACCCTAAAACACCAAACAAACAAACAGGCACTGACCGGAAATCCGGAAGTGATACGCCTTTTTATCTGGAGATTTGCATGTCATTTTACTCAAATAGACCGGTCAACCGATCTAAGCACTTCGCACTAAAACTGGTTTATTTAGCCTTCGCAGGATTGGCCTCGCAGCAAGCCTCTGCAGGGTTTCCAACGCTGTACGGAAAAATTTTCGTAACAGCTAATTCCTATGATTTGGAAAAAAATAACTTTGCTTTAACTGCGCCTGCTGCCACAACCTATAAGCACGATGGCGCAACTGGAGTCGCTACCGAATTGGATTCGGTAGCGGTGGAGAGTTCGGGATCGCGCCTTGGTGTGCAAGGGGATTTCGGCGTGGCAAATGATTTAACAGTTTTTTACCGTATTGAATACGGTATAGACGTGGATAACGGTACCAACAGCAACGGCCGTGAATTAACCCAGCGCAATATCTTTGCTGGTGTCCGGAGCAACGATTGGGGCCAAATACTTATTGGAAAAAATGATACACCTTTAAAAACACTGCAAACTAATACCGTTTTACGCAGTGACCTTGATCGTTTCAATGATTACGCATTAGCTGATATTGGCAGTTATATCGCAGGTGAAAACCGCGTTGATAACGTAATTCAATATACCTCGCCTATTGTCCTTGGCGGGTTAGAGATTAACCTTGCTGCGATTCAAGCGGAAGAAACCGGTGTACCCGTAAACGCAGCGACCAACCCACAAGATGACAATGGCTTTGCTACAGGCCAGTCTTTATCTGTGGTGTATGGCAAGGCCAAATGGTATGTAGGCGCTGCGTACGAAAGCAATGTTGCAACTGCGGACACGTTGCGTTTGGGCGGTGAAGTAGCTTTTGGACCTGTTAAGTTAGGCGGTTTTTATCAGTCATCTGAGCGCCACGAGAGCTATGACACTATAGGTGGTTTAACGTCGAGCTTTGTTGGTTCTGCTACTAGTGCGCTAGGTGCACAATACGGTTTAAACCCTTTATCCGAGTGGGACGGCGCCGCAAATACAGCCTATAAAGAGCAAGATGCTGTGGTAATTAATGGCCAATGGAAAATTTACGGTCCTTGGGTTGCGAAAGTGCAATTAGGCCAGGCGACCTCTACTCCTAGTAATGCTGCTTATGAAGACGTAGAAACCGATGCAGCTGCAATTGGTGTGGATTACAACTTAAGTGATGCCGCCCGCTTGTTTGCGTACTACGCAACACTTGAAACTCAAGGTGATAGCAAAATTAATACGGTCGCAAGCACAGATAAAACCTTTGCTGTGGGTTTAGATTTGAGATTCTAAGCGAAATTAACGGCGGTGCTTATACCGCCGTTAATTAGTAATTATTTTTCCACATGCTCTTCACCTTTATTATGGTTGATATATATCATGAACGCGTTTAAAAAAATTGTGCTAATTACCGGCGGTTTGCTGTTGTCATCAGCAGGCTTTGCCAAAGACGTAAAGTTATTAAATGTCTCCTATGACCCAACTCGTGAGCTTTATCGCGAATATAACGCTGCTTTTGGCAAATATTGGTTGACCAAAACCGGTGACAATGTATCGGTTGAGCAATCCCATGGGGGTTCTGGCGCTCAGTCGCGAGCTGTAATTGATGGCTTGCAAGCAGATGTTGTGACGTTTGCTTTGGCGGGCGATATTGACCCATTATTTAAGTTTGGCAATTTAATTCCGGAAAATTGGCAAGCGCGCTTACCGCAAAACAGCGCCCCTTATACGTCAACAATTGTATTTTTAGTGCGCAAAGGTAACCCTAAGAAAATTAAGGACTGGGATGATCTTATCGCCAAAAATATAGAAGTGATTACACCAAACCCTAAAACCTCTGGAGGCGCTCGCTGGAATTATTTGGCAGCTTGGGGATTTGCTAAAAAGAAATTCGGTTCTGATCAAGCCGCTCAGGATTTCGTGAAAAAGCTCTACAAAAATGTCCCTGTATTAGATTCAGGTGCACGCGGATCAACCACCACATTCGTTCAGCGGCAAATTGGCGACGTGCTCCTAACTTGGGAAAACGAAGCTTATTTAGCCGTAAACGAATTGGGCGCAGATAAAGTGGAAATTGTAGTTCCTTCGGTTTCAATTCTTGCTGAGGCTTCAATTACAGTTGTTGACAAATATGCAACTGCACACGGTACCCGCGAAGTTGCAGAAGAGTATTTAAAGTATCTGTACAGCAAAGAAGGTCAAACTATCATTGCCAAGAACTTTTACCGTCCTCGCGATAAAGAAGTGGCTGCAGCATACGCCAGCAAATTCCCTAATATCGAATTGTTTACCATTGAAGATTTTGGCGGCTGGAAAAAAGCTCAGCCAGAGCATTTTGGTGATGGTGGAATTTTCGATAAAATTTATCAGTAACCTTGCGGGGCATCTGCCCAATTGTACATTTCGTGATGCCGATGACTGCAGGGACGCAGTAGCAAGCGTGAATTTATACAGATGTTTTAGAAAAATAATGAAGCAGGGGCAATGTGTGTTTTGGAATGTGCACCTAAGCCTCTCTTGAATTCGTAAGTAACCTGCTTGTTTGCTTAAGGCCACCTGACCACAGACGCTGGCGAGATTTCCCCACATGAGTGTTTCAACCGTAACTAATTTCCCACCCGTTAAAGAGCGTATTAAAAAGCAGCCTTGGCTGCAAAAATCAGTGCTTCCCGGTTTTGGCTTATCGTTGGGTTTTGGAACCCTCTACGCAAGCCTTTTAGTATTTATACCGCTTGCCGCTTTAGTGGTGAAGAGTTTTGAGCTGCCGCTGGATCAGTTATGGGATGTTATTACCAATCGCCGCGCCTTAGCGAGTTATCGTTTAACCTTTGGTGCATCGTTGATTGCAGCCACAATTAATTTAATATTTGGCTTAATTGTCGCCTGGGTATTAGTGCGCTATTCATTTCCAGGCAAGCGCATTGTCGATGCCGTAGTCGACTTACCTTTTGCATTACCTACGGCGGTAGCGGGCATTGCTTTGACAGCTATTTATGCGCCTACTGGTTGGGTGGGGCATTGGTTTTCGCTGCTTGATATTAAAATTGCGTACACATGGATTGGTGTCACCATCGCTTTGACATTTATTGGTTTGCCTTTTGTAGTGCGCACAGTGCAACCTGTATTAGCTGATTTAGAAGCAGAAGTTGAGGAGGCCGCTGCAAGTTTGGGCGCCACCCGCTTCCAAACATTCCATCGCATTATTATGCCTGCGTTATTGCCCTCCCTTTTAACTGGCTTTGCGCTTTCTTTTGCACGGGCGATTGGCGAATATGGCTCAGTGGTGTTTATCAGCGGTAATATGCCGTATCGCACAGAAATTACCCCGCTATTAATTATGACCAAGTTAGAACAATTTGATTATGCAGGTGCAGCCGCGCTGGGTAGCGTTATGCTTTTGTTCTCTTTTATTTTGTTGTTACTTATTAATGTGCTCCAGCATTGGAGTCACAAGAGAACAGGAGGTTAAGCATGTCAGGTATTGTTTCAAATTTGCATAGCAGTTCTGCTAAACGAGTACAAGGTGCGACCACAGAAGCGAGCTGGATTCGAATTAGTCTCATTGTTATTGCTCTGCTTTTTCTAGGATTTTTTTTAATATTACCCCTGGCTGTGGTTTTTGTAGAAGCATTTAGCAAAGGGGCAGGCGTCTATTTCGCTGCCATTACTGAACCTGCTGCGGCACACGCTATTAAATTAACTCTAATTGCCGCGGGCATAGCCGTGCCCTTAAACGTTATTTTTGGATTGGCGGCCAGCTGGGCCATTGCAAAGTTTCAATTTCGCGGCAAGCAGTTGGCAATTACCCTCATTGACTTACCCTTTGCTGTGTCGCCGGTAATAGCCGGTTTAATCTATATGTTGTTATTTGGTGCCCAAGGTTTGTTTGGCCACTGGCTAATGGATCACGATATTCGCATTATGTTTGCTGTGCCCGGCATTGTCTTGGCAACAGTATTTATTACCTTCCCCTTTATTGCGCGTGAATTAATCCCCTTAATGCAAGAGCAGGGCAAAGAGCAAGAAGAAGCTGCAATTACCCTAGGAGCGAGCGGCTGGAAAATGTTTTTCCGCGTAACACTCCCGTCTATTAAATGGGGCCTGCTGTATGGAATTATTTTATGTAACGCGCGCGCCATGGGTGAATTCGGTGCGGTAAGTGTAGTGAGCGGGAAAATTCGCGGCCAAACCAATACAATGCCCCTACACATTGAAATTTTATATAACGAATATCAGTTTGCTGCTGCTTTTGCTGTTGCCTCTTTACTGGCATTACTCGCTTTGGTGACATTGGTGTTAAAAAGCGCATTGGAATGGAAGGCTGCGCGTGAACATGAGCTGGCCGTGCGCACTGCGCAAGCGCAGTAAATTAATAATTTAAGTGGAGCAGTTATGAGTATTGAAGTACGTCAATTACACAAAACCTTTGGTAATTTCACTGCATTGAACAATGTATCGCTGGATTTTCCTACCGGTGAATTGGTCGCTTTGCTCGGCCCCTCCGGTTGCGGCAAAACAACTCTATTGCGCATTATCGCTGGTTTAGAAAATCCCGATAGCGGCAGCGTGTTATTTCATGGTGAAGATGCAACCGATGTGCATGTGCGAGAGCGCAATGTAGGTTTTGTATTTCAGCACTATGCGTTATTTCGCCATATGACAGTTTTTGATAATGTTGCCTTCGGTTTAACAGTGCGGCCCAAAGCGACGCGTCCAAGCAAAGCGGAAATTAACCGTCGTACGCACGAATTATTATCCTTGGTGCAATTGGATTGGTTGGCCGATCGTTATCCTCATCAATTATCCGGCGGGCAGCGCCAGCGTATAGCACTTGCACGCGCTCTTGCTGTGGAGCCGAAAGTTTTATTATTAGATGAGCCATTTGGCGCGTTGGATGCAAAAGTGCGCAAAGATTTACGCCGTTGGTTGCGCCGTTTACACGACGAATTACACATTACCTCCATTTTTGTAACCCATGATCAGGAAGAGGCGATGGAAGTGGCCGACCGTATTGTGGTGTTAAATAAAGGTACTATTGAACAAATAGGTTCGCCGGATGATATTTACAATAATCCCGCTAGCCCCTTTGTTTATGACTTTATCGGCCAGGTTAATTTATTTCACAGCCGAGTGGATAATGGCTGGGCGCATATTGGGGATTACAAATTAGCTACGCCTGAATTTAACGGTGTGCGCAATCAAAATGCCTTCGCGTATATTCGCCCCCACGATATTGAACTCTCTAGCGAAAATACCGATGGCGCTATAGCAGCGACAGTTTCTTACGTAAGTACAGCAGGTGCTGTATTGCGCATTGAATTAAAACATAACCTCAGTGATGAGCTTATCCACGTGGAATTGCCTCGCTCGCAAGAGAGATCGTTAGATTTATCTCCCGGTGCGCGCATATTTGCAAAGCCGACCAGTTCAAAGGTTTTTTTACAATCTTCATAGATTGGTGCCTCAACAAACCGGGATATATAATATTGAAAGCGTAATTTGATCGGGCAGATAGCGTAAGCAGTCGGGGGCGCCTAGCCAGTGCTTGCCATCTACATTTTTTAGAGCTTCCTTAGATTTAAAAGGGCAGCTATTTGAAATCCCTGGCTCGTAATTTATTCTATTCTTTTTACGGAAATAAGGATGTGATTCCTTAAATCTCAATCACTAAGTGAAATTTCTGCCTTATTGAATTGTTCGTGCCTCACCTTTGTATTTTATAAGCAATTAAATATCTTAAAAATATGTGTAATTTTGCTCATAAACTTCAAGCTTGGCGTAGAGCTGAGGCTTGCGGATTTGGGGACGCACAGTTAATTTTTGCGTAGCTATCACTGGACAGCCGTTTAGCCGTTGGTCATTATGCCGGGTTTGCTGATCATGCCCGCAGGCATCGAGATTAATACGTTGAGGCTACGATGACCAACTCCGACTCAAGCCACCCAAATTTTTTTATTCGCAGGCATCTGTTGGGTGCACTTGCAGCAACGGCGATTTTGCCTGGAGTATCTGCCTGCTCGAAAAAAAACGATTCCAATACCGACTCTCACGCTCAGTTATTACAGGTCGGCGGTTTGCCTGTGACCTGTAACCTGACGCTACCGGTAGCCTGTTCGGCTAAAGCCGCTACCAATTCTGCTGGTATTGGCGATACTCGGTATGCCTATGAATACAGCAAATATAGTGGTTGGCCGGAAATTAAAGAATCGCTGATGGCTGGGCGTATTCAAGCGGCTTATATGCTAGCCCCTTTGGTTATGGATCTTGCTGATAAAAAAGTGCCACTGAAAATAGTCTCCCTCGGTCATCGTTCCGGCGCGGTGATTATGGTGCGCACGGATTCGGCTTACCAGAACTTTAGTGATCTCAAAGGTAAGCGCATCGCAATTCCCAGCCGTTTTGCCGTAGATTTTTTATTTCTGCGTAAAATGCTGACGCGAGAAAATATGACGCCCAAAGATATTGAAATCGTCGAGATGCCGCCGCCAGATATGCCCGCAGCACTCTATGCCAATGCGGTTGATGCCTATTGTACCGGTGAGCCTTTTGGTGCAGCCGCGCAGCGCGCCGGTTATGCGCGGCCGTTGCGTATGACGCGCGATGAATGGCGCAATTATATTTGTTGCGTGCTGACCGTGCGCGAAGAATTAATTCACGATAGCCCGGACATGGTGCAGGACCTGGTCAACCATGTAATGGGCGCTGGCCACTGGTTGGATCAACAACAAGTTAATCGCGATAAAGCAGTCGCTATCGCTGCAAAAAAGAATTTTTTTAACCAAGATCCAAATATTCTCAAATTCGTTATGGAGACACCTAGCGATCGGGTAACCTACGGTGATTTACGTATGATTCGTACGGAATTTGAGGAATTAATGCAGCTCTCAATTGATGCGGGCACACTTAAAAAACCTGTAGCTTATGAAAGCTATATGAATGAGCAATTTGCCAAAAATGCTCAACCTACTGCTATTACGTTGTAGTCGAGAGGCCTGCATATATGAAGCGAATATCGACTTTATTAGTTTCCTTATTATTTTTGAGTTTTGCCGTTGTAGCTAAAACCGAAGAACTAAAATCCGGCGTTTTTAAACCGCCTCGTTTGGCTCCCGACTTCACATTGCAAAGTTCTCAAGGTGGCGAATTTAAACTTACTCAAACGCGCGGAAAATTAGTTGTGCTGGGATTTGGTTTTACCCATTGCACAGAAGTGTGTCCTGTTACATTGGCCAACTTAGCGCAAGCGCGAAAAAAACTTGGTGATCTTGCCGCTGACATGCAAGTAGTCTATGTAACGGTTGACCCGGAAAATGATACGCCAACGCGCATGAATGAATATTTACGTTTATTTGATGCGAGTTTTATAGGCGCTACAGGTGGCGAGCTGGAATTAGCAGCAGTGCGAAAGGAATATGGCATAGCGGCCGCCAAAGCAACTGGGAAAAAAGGCGAACAACAAGTGCATCATTCTTCCTATATCTACTTAATCGATCAAGCCGGCCTTCTGCGCGCACTCGTGCCCTTCGGCAAAAGTTCGGATGATATAGCGCACGATGTTAAAATCTTGCTGCAAGAAAATAGCCAAAAATTAATTGATAATAAGGCGGTAAATAGTCTTGGAAACCTCTGAAAAATTACCTCAATCGCTCAGGCTTCGTTGAATTTACCAAAAAATGCTCATTTACTACGTGTAAACTCGACATATGCTCCTGCGTTGCTCTAACTCCTGCTGCCAGCAGTTGTCCGCTTTTTTTGGTAAATTCGCCCCGCCTGGGGCGTCTAGCCAGCGCTCGCAGCCTACATTTTTTAGAGATTTTCTAGTGAATTGTGTTCGCCGCCATTGGTTATTGATGCTGTTGTTGAGTCTGATTAGCACTGCTATTGTCCTGGTAGCGTTTATACCGGTGCAATATGATTCCAAAGAAGAAGTGTTTGAAATTCCCGCTGGAACATGGGCGCGGCGAATGACGGGAGAAAAAGTGGAAATTTTACCGCAGGCCGTTTATTTGGCGCTGGGTGTGAGGAATGTTTTGGTTTTGCGAAACCTTGATACGGTCCCGCAAATGTTTGGCCCGACGCTAATTATGCCTCAGCAAAGTTTTAGTTTGCCGTTTGATTTAGCATCCGAGTATGAATTTGCCTGCACGGCTCATCTTAATGGTCAGATGAAGGTAATTGTAAATTCAGAGCCTACACCAGGATGGCAACGTTTAATCTGGCGTTTAACAAAACTGACTCGCAATTTAAAAGTAAAGCGCACTACTATCGCGTAATTTTTTCACTCATAAAAAGGTAAAATCGTGACAAAACTGAGCAAAATACTGCCGCCGCTGGTAGTGCTCGGGCTGCTGATTGCGGCCTGGTGGATTATTGTTGTACAAACCCAAAGCGCAATTTTTCCAACACCGTTGCAGGTTGTTACCGGCACTGTAGAGTTAGCTGCGGATGGTACGCTGTGGGACCACATTAGCTCGTCATTAATGCGTGTCGGCGCCGGGTTTCTGTTGGCCGTAGTAATGGCCATTCCGTTGGGTTTGTGGATGGGCCGGGTAGATTTTATCTATACAACGCTTAATCCTATTTTTCAAATTCTGCGCCCGATTTCGCCTATTGCTTGGATTCCATTGGCAATTCTTTGGTTCGGGGTTGGCAATGCATCGCCGATTTTTTTAATTTTTATTGCCTCGGTTTTTCCACTTATTGTAACTACTGCTGCGGGGGTTCATACGATCGAAAAACGTTATTTACGTGCCGCAGAAAATTTTGGTGTATCGCGCTACACATTATTCACACAAGTAATTATTCCTGCGGTTTTGCCGGAAATGATTGTGGGCATGCGTATTTCACTAGGCGTTGCCTGGCTAGTGGTGGTGGCGGCAGAAATGATTGCCCTGCGTTCAGGTTTAGGGTACATGATTATGGATTCACGCAACGCGGGTAACCGCTATGATTTAGTTATCGCCGGTATGATTATTATCGGCATTATCGGCTTAATGTTGGACGGCTTAATGCGACTTTTAGAAGGGCTTAAATCTGTAAGGTGGCGTTATGGTCGATAAAATTGTTATTAACAATGTGCAAAAAAGCTACCTATCTGGCAAAGAAAATCGCCTTGTTGTCGGCGGTATTAATCTTACTGTTGGTGAAGGTGAATTTGTTGCGATAGTCGGTCCTTCCGGTTGTGGTAAATCCACGCTAATGAAAATTATTGCCGGGTTTGAATTGCCGGATACAGGCACTATTGCGATTGATGGCGTAGAGCGCAAAGGGCCTAATGCAAATGGTATTGTGATTTCTCAACACGGTTCAGTATTTCCGTGGCTTACCGTGCAGCAAAATTTGATGTTTGGTTTAAATGGCAATAAACACGGCGATAAAGCTGCTCTTGCTGATCATTATGCGGCAATGGTGGGGTTAAAAGGTTTTGAAAAAAATTATCCCCATGAGCTCTCTGGCGGTATGTTAAAGCGCGTGGAGATTGCGCGCGCCTTGGTGGTTAAGCCGGAAATTTTATTTATGGATGAGCCTTTTTCTGCCCTTGATGCATTAATGAATTTAAAAATGCGCACTGAGTTATTGCGTATTTTAGAAGAGGAACGTCATACGGTAATTCTCATTACCCATGACGTTGAAGAAGCCATCCATTTGGCAAATCGTATTGTAGTGTTGTCGCCGCGCCCGGCGCTTATACAAAAAATATTTGACGTGCCCTTTACGCATCCACGCAAATTATCAACAGTGGAGGCGCAAACGTTGAAGGAAGATATTTTGCGCGAGTTGGGTATTTAGTTCGTTGGGTCTTTTAATTTTTTAAAAGCTGGCCGCTTTGCACTGAGTGCGGGGTTGGTTCAGTGATAAAAGATATCTCACTGTTTTTTTATACGCTTCTTTTACGAAATGCTTAATTCTGTAGGCTCAGGAGAAGCTTTGCCAGATGCTATAAGGTATAACTTATAAATTCTATTTTTGTGGCTGTAATAAGGTCAATTGAAAAATATTTCCCAAGAAGTGAGTAAATAAAATGAAGCTCGGATAAAGGAAGGCTTCCGACGGATGCATTTTTTTCGGTTAAGCCAGTCAGCATGCAGTCGCCGACGAAATTATTTTATTAGCTCGTTTGTATTCTGGTCAGATTGTTATTTTTGAAAATTTTTTTAAATAGGTCTTAATGGTTTTTGGTTTATAAATTTAATAAAAACCTATTAAAATTTTTTCTGAACTATATGGAATCATATTTTCTCTTGATGTCGACGCAAAATCACTGTAACAATGGTTCTTTTGGTTTCATCGAAAACCTCCAACGAAACAGTGCCGCCTTGCGCTTCAGTCAACAGCTTGGCCGAATAGGTTCCCAGGCCGGTTCCACCTGTTTTGCCATGAGTAAAAAATTTTTCGAAAAAATTATCTCTTATAGCAAGAGGCACTAATCCGGTATTTGCAATAGTAATTCGCAACGGATCCTCATTGTGCAGCTTGACTTTTACCTGAGTTTTTTCCGGCGCTGCCTCACAGGCATTTTTGATAAAATTTTGAAAAATCGAATAACAAAGCATTGCATCACCAATACTTTGCGGAGCCATTTCATTAACTGCGGCAACGTCAGTATCGACAGAGATAACTAGATTTTTCTTAGCAAATGTATGGCGTGATAACTCTACAATACGACGTAAAATGTCACCTATTTTAACCGGTTCGGGATTCAATTTGAATTGTCCGATTTCAATTTTATAAAGTTCAGAAGTGAGATTGATCATATTCAGTGCTTGTAGGGCAGCATCTTCCGCTATACGCAGCTGATCTAGCTGCTTTCGGCTGAGCCCCATATCTGCACTCAGAGTTTGGATAATGCCAATTACTCCCGCCAGCGGGCCTTTTACATCGTGACGGGTGATATGTTCAACATCTTCACGCAGCTGCGCATTTTCCAATAGCGTGTCGTATTCCGCTTGCAGTTGTTTATGTAACTCAACATAACGCAGGAAATTGCTTACGCGGGGAACTAGAAAATCTGGGTTAATAGGTTTAGTAACAAAATCAACTGCTCCTAGGGCCATTCCCTTCAAATGGGCTTCATCAGTTTCCATCGCGGTAACAAAAATAATGGGTATGTGTTCGGAGCTGGGATGCTCACGCATGTGTCGTGCTACTTCAAAGCCATCCAGGCCTGGCATCATGATATCCAGCAATACCAAGTCCGGAGGAGTCTCCGATGTGCATATCTCCAATGCGCGCTCGCCATTACGCGCTATGAGTACCCGATAGGTATCTTTAAATAATTGATAAAGTAATGCGATATTATCGGAGGTATCGTCAACCACCAAAATCGTCGCCCGCTTGGGAACAACAGAAGAATCTGCAGCTGTGATCGCGGATTGAGGTGGCTCTATATCGGGAAAGAATTGAGCAAGTGTTTGATCGAGCGATGAGGCTGTAGTTTTGCGCGGCCTGGATGTCATTGCTATTGAAATGCGCTCAGCAAGAGCCCCGGCTGTGTAGGGTTTGACTAATAATGCGTTCACCCCTTGGGCAATGGCTTCCACCACTCGCTCGCGCTTTGCTTCGGCGGTAATCATAATAAAAGGAATATGGCAAAGCTTGGCGTTGGCTCTTATGGCAACCAATAATTCCAGGCCAGTCATAATTGGCATATTCCAATCTGAGAGCACTAAATCAAATGGTTGTTGTTTCAGTAGGCGCAATGCATCTGCACCGTCCTTGGCTTGAAAAATTTGCATAGCTCCCAATGATAGTAATTGATCGGCAGTAACCTTCCGCATTACATCAAAGTCGTCGACTACCAGTATTTTAGTATTTTTGGTTATTGCCATTGGCTCCCTCTTCTGCATATTTTGATTGAAAACTAGGGTTTTTCTGACATTGCTTTTCCTAGATATTCGACTTTTTTACTCAGATCAGCATCGCTATCAGCGTATGCCGCTGCAATTCGTTTGAACTCACTTTCCAAATCCAGAAAAGCTTCCACCATGTCAGGATCAAAATGGTTGCCTTTTCCTTCTTTAATAATTTCAACGGCTTTTTCGTGTGGCATAGGTGCTTTGTAAACACGACGGCTAATTAACGCATCGTAAACATCCGCCACGGCCATGAGCCGTGCTGAAATAGGAATATCGTCGCCAGATAAACCTTCTGGATAACCCGAGCCGTCCCATTTTTCTTGATGGCTGTAAGCGATCTCTTTTGCATACTTTAAAAATGGCATCTCTACACCCAGATCCTTCTCGGCTTGCAATATTGCATCCCTGCCCAAAGTAGTATGGGTTTTCATGATTTCAAATTCTTCAGGTTCAAAACGACCCGGTTTTAATAGAATTCTATCTGGGATGCCCACTTTGCCAATGTCATGTAAGGGCGCTGATTTATAGAGCAATTCAATTGTTTTATCGTCATTGAGGAAATGAGCAAACCGTGGATTGAAGCGCAACTTTTCCGCTAATGCTTTGACATAACGTTGTGTGCGACGAATGTGATTGCCCGTTTCGTTATCGCGCGTTTCAGCTAAAGATGCCATTGCATTTATAGTAACGTCTTGGATGGCCATAATTTCGGCAGTTCTTTTATTGACCTCAGATGCCAGAAATGCATTTTTATCTTTCAGAAAATCCTGCACTCGTTTAACGGCAAGATGTGTTTCGACTCGAGCAAGAACAATTGGAGGAGAGATGGGCTTAGTAATATAGTCGCAAGCGCCTAGTTCGAACCCATGAGTTTCGTCAATAACCTCAGCTTTTGCGGTCAAGAAAATAATTGGGATATCGCGCGTTGTATTATCAGTTTTTAAACGACGGCACACCTCGTAGCCATCCATTTCGGGCATCATAATATCGAGTAAGATCAAATCAGGTGGAGTTTCCGACTGCGCAATTTTGAGTGCGCGCACACCGCTGTTGGCAACTTTTACGCGATAGTTGTCCTTTAATAGGCCACTCATCAAGGTTAAGTTGTCCGGAGTATCATCGACCACTAAAATTGTTGATTTTTGGTTAAAACCAATCGCGTCTTCCATTTTCAATTCCTCGCGGTGTAATAAGTAAAATATTTTCAGATTTTTCAGTGCGGACGGCTGATTTGAAGTTCCATAATTGAATTAAAGCTTTCCTGCTCTTTGATAATCATTAGGGCTTTTTCGAAATCAAAATTCTCAATAGCGTGTTCTATTTGTGTGAAAATAGATGCATCAAGAACTGACCGAATAACTGCGGCATTTTCATCAAATAAGTCACAGGCTTCACTATCATCCGCAGCTAGCAGCGCAGCCAATTTTTGCAAAACTGGCTTGGCTAAATTCATATCACAAGGGGTATATTTCGTTGCGGTTTTGCCAGGAAGAACAGTTTTCAAGATGTTGATTAACCGATTTAAGGCGGCTTCAAAAGCGTCCAGCCTGGATTCGATGTGTTCACGCGCAGCCCGCGAGCCACATAATTGTTCCAGCTCCTCGGCTTGATGCTGCAATACGCTAGCACCGATATTGCCGCATACCGCTTTAGCGGTATGGGCTATGCGCTCAGCTGTATGCATATCGTTATTGGCTAATGCGTAACGTAACTCATTTGGCGCTGTTAACTGACTTTCCGAAAATTTACGCAGCATGGAGATATAAGCAGGGATTTTATTTAGCACCCGTTTTAAGCCTAGTTGAACATCAACGCCTTCAATTTCTGGTAATTTTTCGTCGCTTATCGCCGGTTCTTTTCCAGTATTAATTTGCGCAGCATTTTCTCGAGGTTTTATCCAACGCAATAATGTACGAAACAATTCATCAGGATCGATAGGTTTTGCTATGTGATCGTTCATTCCCGCTGCGATGCATCGCTCTTTATCTTGCGTCATTGCATTTGCAGTCATAGCAACAATTGGCAATTCGCTAATTGAAGCACTTTTACGAATTTCGTGAGTGGCACTCACACCATCCATTACGGGCATTTGCATATCCATTAGCACAATGTCGTAGCTATGCTGTTTCAGTAGGTTCACAGCTTCTTGGCCATTGTTGGCAATCGTAACTACAAATCCGGCATCAGTTAGCAGCCCCGTCGCCACTTCCTGGTTTAATTCATTATCTTCCGCTACCAGAATTGCAGCGCCTGCTATTGTTGAGAGATCTGCTTCGTTGCTATCCCTGGCGCTATCCTCTGTGTAAATTTCTTCCAGCTGCCCTCCGAGTATGCGCACTACCGAATCAAACAGAATAGAGGGATTAACCGGTTTTATAATAACGTCATCCAAGCCCACTGATTCTGCTGCTTGCAGTACTTCTTCGCGACCATAAGCCGTAACCATGACCAAATGAGGTGTGGTTTGCAGTGCTAATTCAGTTATAGCTCGGGCAGTTTCAATACCGTCCATGCCCGGCATGCGCCAATCTAAAAATACAATTTCATATGGCTGTCCTGTCTGCACTGCTCGCTGTATAGCAACAATAGCTTCCTGCCCACTCGCAGCTTCATCAACTTTGAATGACATCTTGCTTAGCAAAATATCTAAAACACCACGGGCCATATCATGATCATCAACCACCAGTGCTCGTTTATTCCTTAATGCGGGCTCCAATAGCAAATTTTTCATTGGTACTACGGTCTTTCTGAGGCGTGCAGTGAACCAGAAGGTGCTGCCTTTGCCATAAACACTTTCTACACCAACATCACCATCCATAAGTTGAGCAAGTTGTTTTGATATAGCCAGCCCCAAACCTGTGCCGCCATATTTACGACTGGTAGATGTGTCCGCCTGTTGGAAGGATTGAAATAATTGGGTTTGTTGCTCATCGGTTAAGCCAATACCTGTATCGCGCACGCTGAAATGCAGCAAGGCTTCGTACCCAGTTTGTTCAAGCACTTTGACGGCAATAACTATCTCGCCCTGGTCGGTAAACTTAACAGCATTATTCGCATAATTAATTAATATTTGCCCAATGCGGAGCGAGTCTCCATTTAAATAACGCGGCACGTTTTGATCGATATTAAAAATTAATTCCAATCCTTTAGCGCTGGTTTTTTCTGAGCTCACGTTCGCAACATTATCCAAAACTTTGTCTAATTCAAAGTCGGTGTACTCGATGGTAAGTTTGCCAGCTTCAATTTTAGAGAAATCGAGAATGTCGTTGATAATACCAAGCAGGTGCTGCCCTGAGCCCTGGATTTTTTTGATGTAATCGCGTTGACGTGGCTCAAGTTCCGTTTTCAAAACCAAATGGGACATACCAATAATCGCGTTCATGGGCGTGCGAATTTCATGGCTCATATTTGCCAGAAAATCAGATTTCATCCGCGTCGCATCTTCTGCAAGTTCTTTGGCTTGCTGTAAATTTTTTTCAATCTCCCGCGTGGCGGTCACATCCATAGTCACGCCGTACATATCGGTTGCTTCGCCTTCTGTATTGCGAACCACGTGCGCCATGGCATGAATCCAAACGATTCGACCATCAATAGGACGTTTGTAGGCGTAGGTGACATCGTAACGTGGGACAGTGCCTTCGATGGCCGCAGTAAAATTGGTCAAGACCGCTTCTGCAGCAACTTCATCACCCAGTTTGACATTCGCGAACCACTCGTCCATGACATGGTAGCGCCAGTCTTTGCGGGGTAAATCGCCAAAAATAGCTGCGGCGCGCTCAGAGGAATTGTAGTAACCGTCACTCTCCTTAAGTGGTACATGCCAGTAGCCTGATCGCGTGAGCTCCATCGCCTGTTCGCTAAGAAAGTTGGCCAATTGCAGTTGTTTCTGTACAACAATTCGTTCGCTGATATCGCGAATAGAGGTACACGCACATACTCCGCGCCCACCTAAATCCGGTAACAAGCTGAGCCCGATCTCAATGGGGAATTCACTACCATCTTTACGCAGCCCCTTAAGATCTAAGCCTGCGCCCATTGCGCGGCTGCCCCCTGACAGCATAAACCCGGCACGTTTCTGGGCATGCCCCATACGCGCGGCCAGAGGCACCAATTGATCAACACTTTGGCCCATGAGTTCGCCCTGCGCGTAACCAAAGAGATCCTCTGCTTTGGGATTACACAAAATGATTGTGCCTTGTTCATTCGCCACCAACATGCCGTCAGGTGCTGTTTCTACAATGCCACGGTACCAGGCTTCGGTTTGCATCAATTCGGCTTGTTGAGCTTCCATTTCCACCGATTGTTCTTCCAGCTGGGCCGCCTGTTTTTCCATGCGCAATGCCTGCTCTTGAGTTTCTTCGAGCAATCTTCGGGTATGAATGCTGCGTTCGAGCAATTGCATACTCATTCCTAAACTGGGCATCAGCGCGTCCAGCAAGTCCATTTCGCGCTTACCAAAAGGTTGGAAGGAGGCTAGCTCTAATACCCCCAGCAAGCTGTCGTTGTGAAGAACCGGGAGTAGGACGATGACACGGGGAAGACTTTCACCAAGCCCTGAATTAATGGTGATGTAGTCAGCGGGGGGATCCATCAAGGTGATTGGCGTTTTCTCAAGGGCACATTGCCCCACTAAGCCTTCACCTATGGCAAAGTGTTGATTAAGCTGTTTGCGTTCGCGATAACCATATCCGCCGAGTAAACGTAAACCATCTCCCTCCTCATTGATATAAAGCACCGCATGCGCAGCTCCTACGAGTGGGCATAAAGTTGAAAGAACTGCTCGGGATAATCCACAGAAACTATCGGCTTGTTGTAATTGTGCCGCTATTTCTGCCAGATGCGTTTTACCCCATCGCTGGTACTCCATCGCCCGGTAAACATCCTGTAATTGCTCAACACCGCGCGCGATTACACCAATTTCGTTGGGGTAATCTGTCAGTGGAATGGTGTCATTAACATTGCCCTTGGCCAAGTGATCAATCGCATAACGCAGCCTATTGGCTGGTCGCATTATGGAGCGGCCAATCAATACACCAACAATTCCCCCAAACAATAAACCCGCGGCCATTAAGCCAAATTTAAGTTGTTGGGTATTCCTGCTTTGCGCGGCCATGGCCATGGCCGTTTCATGGGCGCCTTCCTCTATAAGTTCTGCCATTTGGTTTAACGAATTATCAGCTGTATCGCCAACCTCACTAAACTGAGCACTGGAGACAAAATTAATTGCCTTGTGCTGATATTCAGCGTTTTCGTCCACCAGGGTAATGGCGTAATTAGCGTTACGTTTATATTGCTCGAATTCGAGTTCGTACTTATCCAGTAGACGTTTTACCCGTTCTCTGTAAATACTTTTGCGGGCAGCATCCAATTCTTTTTCTAAATTAAGGATCGCTTGATCAAATCCGACTTTGGCCTCTCTTCGTTGGGCCAGGCTTGGAGCGAGAATATATTGTCGAAGGGTACGGCCTATCAGAATCAAATTGATATTGGTTTCCTTGATATGGGAAATACCCAACAGCTCCCTCTGATAAAGCTCAGATGCTTGTTGACTCATCTCACGGACAGTGAAGATGGAGTTGATGCTTAATAACATTATTGTAACTAACAAAGTGCCGAAGCCTGTCAGCAGTTTGCTGGCCAAGCTACGCCTTTCAAGTAAAGCCCAGAACTTCTTCATACTGAATCCATTTAGTTGAATAGGTACTTCTCATTTATTGAATTTTTTGCGCCGATATATACGATGATAATAATCCAGCGGTAAAAATAATGTGTTTCCAATTAGCCCTATTGATTCTGACTGCCCGAGAAATAACAGCCCTCCCGGAACTAGAAAATCATAGAATTTTTTAATCAAATTATCTTGCAGTTCACTCTTCATGTAGATAAGTAAATTGCGACAACTAATTGCATCAACCTGTTCTAATAGATGACTATTAACAACATCCTCAACGTGAAAATGACACGCCTGACGAATATAGGATTTGACACTAAAATATTGCCCATCGTGGTCAAAATAGCGCTCCAGGATATCCGGTGCTATATCGCGCACTGCCGCCTGTGGGTAGCGCCCCTGAATAGCTGCGGCTATCGCCTGTGCATTCAAATCACTGCCAATAACATTTATAGAGTAGTCCGAAAAGCGACTACCAAGAGCTTCGGCCAAGAGCATCGTCCAACTATAGCACTCTTCTCCAGAAGCGCAGGCGGGCACCCAAATACGGATGGAACTGCCATCAGCCTTGTCTTTCAGCAATGCATTTACATACTGTTTTAATGCAGCAAAAGATTCACTATCGCGAAAAAAAGATGACAGAGAGATAAGAAATTGGTGTTGCAATTCGTGCAATTCGTCAGGATTTTTTTTTGTGTAAATTTGGTAATCCAACAGAGACTTTATTTTCAATGTCGCCATTCGTCGGTTGAGTCTTCGCAAAAGGGTTTCTTCCTTATAGGCGCAGAAATCACTCCCTGTTGCGGCTAAAACTGTCTGAAGTAACTGTTGAAAAATTTCAGCATCATCCAAGTTTAACTTGGCGCTTGATGCAGCCGCACTGGTACTTACTTGAGAACAGTCAGCTTCGTTATTAAGCCATTGTGCAATCTGTTTTGGCAGAAGAATTTCATCAGCAAGATTGGCACTAATGACAGCTCCGGGCATGCCTCCGAGCTGAGATGAAGCCACACTTTGTACAATGACCTTACCTTCAGCAGCTTTGATGGCGTGGCACCCAGACAACCCATCAGTTCCGGCCCCGGATAAAATAATCCCAATCCCGTGCTGACGGGCATGCTGAGCAATTGATTTAAACAGCGCATTGATTGAGGGACTGGATATGTCATCACTGGCAATCGGTATCAGCTGTAGACGTCCCTGCTCGATAACAACACCCGTAACACCTGCGGGGATTAAAAAAACTTGATCCGCAACTAACAGATCATTTTGCGTGGCTACTACGACGGGAATTGTTGAATGGCGTTTTAGCAGCCTGAGAACCAGATCAATATGATTATCTCTAGCCATATGTTGGGCAATAATATAGACAGTGTGCGCATCGGGTTTAAGCAGCGGCAGGAGCTGGTTTAATGCCTCAAGCCCTCCTGCTGATGCACCTATCCCCACAATACGCAGAAAGTTGGTTTTATTGATAAGCATATTTATGAACTGCACCTAGACACACTATACAAAATGAAAGACACGTCAGGAGTTTAGCTCTATTGAAAGCCTCTGCAGCTTTTTGAGAGGTGATGTAGCTTTTGAGAGGTGATGTAGCTTCTTTTTAAGCAAAAAGAAACATCTTTAGTAAGAGACCGTAATGTATGAGCAGAAAAATTTCACAGTGTTGAAATTTGCCGCTCAATATCGTTATAGCGACCAGAGTTGATCTCTAAACCAGAGCATTCCCGGTTTTTAATTTAAAAGTAGTTGGCGATTTATTTTGAAAGAACGTTATCATCAGCTAGGAAAATGTACTGAATACGCTAGTGTAATACGAGGCCCTTTTGGCCCGGGTTTAAAAATGAGTTTCTGTCATGTTGACAATAAAATTGGTATTCGACCAAAATTATTTCGCGAGTGATGTAAAAGAATTTTTTCGCATAATATTCATTTAATATTTTGATATTGAGAAAATTAAGACATTCATTTTAAAACTGTACTTAAAGCGGCGTAGTCAGTGACGTGCAATGGAATTTTAGGGGTGATAATGAAAAAAGGACATCCATTAATCAATAGAGAAGTATCTTCTGCTTCCCCTATAACTCTTAGATAACCTGCGCTAAATCGCCTTTAGTTTCCAACCAGGATTTTCGATCCCCGGCGCGTTTTTTAGCGAGCAGCATATCGAGCATCTGGTTAGTGCCTACGCTGTCATCCACAATTAATTGCACGAGGCGGCGTGTGTCTGGCGACATAGTGGTCTCGCGCAGCTGCAAAGGGTTCATCTCACCTAGGCCTTTAAAGCGTTGCACATTCACCTTGCCCTTTTTCTTCTCCGCAGCGATACGCTCAATTACGCCGAGTTTTTCGCTCTCGTCCAACGCGTAATAAACATCGTGGCCTATGTCGATGCGAAACAGCGGTGGCATGGCCACAAACACATGGCCGGCTTTCACAAGCGCCGGGAAGTGACGAACAAACAAAGCACATAACAAAGTGGCGATATGCAGACCGTCCGAGTCGGCATCGGCCAGGATGCAAATTTTGTGGTAGCGCAGGCCAGTGAGGTCATCGTTACCCGGGTCTATACCCATGGCCACAGAGATGTCGTGTACCTCTTGAGAGGCGAGCACTTCGGTGCTGTCGACTTCCCAGGTGTTCAGAATTTTACCGCGCAGGGGCATGATCGCTTGATATTCGCGATCTCGCGCTTGTTTGGCAGAGCCACCTGCCGAGTCGCCTTCGACTAAAAATAATTCGCCACGGGCAGGGTCCGCGCTCGAGCAATCGGCGAGTTTGCCCGGTAGAGCTGGGCCCTGAGTGATTTTTTTGCGTTCAACTTTTTTGCTCGAGCGCACGCGTTTTTGCGCGTTGGCTAAGCAGAATTCGGCTAGTGCCGCACTTTGATCTGTATGTTGATTCAGCCACAGGCTAAAGGCGTCCTTCGCTACACCCGAAACAAATGCCGCTGCCTCGCGAGAGGATAAACGCTCTTTGGTTTGGCCGGAGAACTGCGGGTCTGCAAGCTTGCTGGATAGCACGTAACTTAAATTGCTCCAGATGTCTTCTGGCGCGAGCTTAATGCCGCGCGGGATTAGGTTGCGCATTTCACAGTAATCGCGCATCGCATCTAAAAGGCCGGTGCGCAGGCCGTTGACATGAGTGCCACCCTGGGCGGTAGGAATTAAATTTACGTAACTTTCTTGCACCAGTTCGCCACCATCGGGCAGCCACTGTACGGCCCAGTCCACGGCGGCGTGTTCGGATGCAAAGTGGCCGACAAAAGGCGAGGGCGGTAGTACTTCGTAACCTTGCGTGCTGGCGGCAAGGTAATCTTTCAGGCCGTCTTCGTAATACCAATCGTCTTTATCGCCAGTGGCTTCATCGAGAAAACTCACTTTTAAGCCGGGACACAGTACCGCTTTGGCGCGCAGCACGTGGCGCATGCGGGAGACCGAAAATTTAGGTGTATCAAAATATTTAGGGTCCGGCAAAAAGCGCACGGACGTGCCGGTTTGGCGTTTAGGGCAGGTATCTACAACGTGCAAATCTTTGGATTTATCACCGTCTTTAAAGCCAATGCGATGCACCTGGCCGTCGCGCTTGATCGTGACTTCGAGAATTTTCGAAAGCGCATTCACCACCGAAATACCTACACCGTGTAGGCCGCCGGAGAACTGATAATTTTTATTAGAGAATTTGCCACCAGCATGTAGCGTGGAGAGGATCACTTCAACGCCGGGTTTGCCTTGCTCCGGGTGAGTATCCACCGGCATGCCACGGCCATCATCGGCAACGCTCACCGAGCCGTCTTTATGCAGAATAACGTCGATGGATTTCGCGTGTCCGGCGAGGGCTTCATCCACCGAGTTGTCGATGACCTCTTGCGCCAAATGGTTCGGGCGGGTGGTGTCGGTGTACATTCCGGGGCGTTTTTTTACCGGGTCAAGGCCCGTAAGTACTTCAATATCTTCTGCGGTATAGGTGGCCATAAGTGCGTTGGATGTTCATCTACCTGTGGATAATCAGGCGCGCAATATACCTTTTTTAGCCCAGAAATCCGCAAAAAATTGCAGTACGGCGGGCAGGTGTGCGTCGAAGCCTGCAAAACTGTGATTGCCCCCGGTTTCAATATCGACTCGACAGGCTGCGTAATAGGCAGCGGCCTCACGATAATCGAGGGTTTCGTCACCGGTTTGCAGCAAAACCCATAGATTTTCCGGATACTTAAGTGCACCCGCGTCACATTGCGTTAAAAACGCCGCGTGCCGTTCGCTCAGCACATAGGTTTGGTCGCTGTAATAGTTTTGCAGTGGCTGGCCGATGTATTTAGCCAGCAATCGCCCTGGTGCCACAGCAGGGTTAATTAGCACAGCAGGCAGATCGTATTGTTCGGCAAAATATTTAGCCCAAAAGCCACCGAGGGAGCTGCCCACTAAGGCTAGATCCTGCAGCGGCAATTGCTGTAATAGCTTTTGCATTTGCTCAACAGCGATATCCGGGTATGAGGATAGTGCTGGGCAATGGAACTGCCAGCTTTCACTGTATTGATTTAAAAAAGCAGAGGTTTGTTGAGCTTTGCTTGATGCAGGCCCACTTAAAAAGCCGTGTAGATAAAGCAGATGTTTCATATGTCGCTGGCCGGAAAATATTATTGGCGGTGATCATAGTAGTTTTTAACGGTGAATTCCTGCAGCTGGGCGATAAATAATTTTCGGGTAAAACGTATATAGCTGTTTATTTACGAATTTCTCTGCTAGAAAAATATCTCTGTCACCGGATTTTCCGATGTGCTGCGATGAACCTACGGGCAATATTAAGTAAACCTAATTAATGGATATTTCAAAAATGCATCTGTGCTTGCATATGGCTGCGCTGGAGCCTTCTTTTCCGAGACGATTTCCCAATGCATATTAATCCACGCTTGCGTCATTTCCCGGGCACGGTTTGAGTGGTAAATGCGATTGGAAATTGGTGATTAAAAAAATATTTCCTTCATCTCTATTTCGGTGTGAAGATATTTTTGTTTTTATCTAATCTGCCAATAATATAATAATGCCCAATCGGCATTTGTTTAGATGAATGTGAAGGAAATTTAACATAACAGTTTAATAATCTGTACGCGAGCAAGCGAGCTTATGACTGTTGCTTGCGCTTACGCCGCCAAACGCGAGCCACGCCTGCAAGTGCACCGATTATTAATACCACTGGGCCAATAAGTATACCGAGAACTAGCAGGTAAGCGACGCCAGATTCTGGCCCTGCAGGGGATGCGCCATGTATAAAGCTGAAGCGATTAAATAAGCCGTATACGAAGCATGCGGTTAGAAACATACTAAGAGCGCTCAGTCCCCAGATTAATGCTGCTTTCCAATAAAGCATGTATTTTCCTTATGTCGAGTTAATGTCGATTTTAAGTTTTGGTATACAGGTGTCGAGCGCGAGATAACTAGCGCCTAGTATGAACACCCGAATGTGGTGCTGATAATAGGGCATTAGCATCAAAAGAAATAGTCATCACTACATTGTTATTAGTATTATGAGCTTGCTCTAAGGATTTCGAGTAAAATAGCATGACTCTGTTTTCCTCGCTATGTAAAGTATATTGAAATAATCCACTCTCAAATAGTCGATCAAAATAATATCGAAATTAATTTTTTTATTTTATCCTAAAGGTGGGTGGGATTTTTTAATTAAATCTACGTGTTGTTACTGTAAGTGTATTAGCGGATTTAAATTGTTGGTGTTCTGTTTTTTCCATAGTATGCAAAGCCGAATTTAAACTTCTCCGCAGCTCTGTTTAATAGGTGGGTGTAAAACTGTCTTAGACGATAGTCCGCTATGTCGCTATGTCGCTGTTTTTGAAAATACCTGTTATCAGCAGCTGCTTTAAACCATCGTTGTTTTAAAGCTCGCTTTTACTGCTAAAAAATCTATGGCTCCGTAAATGGCGCAAAAGTCATCTAATGCGCGCTGTATTTTTGGCATGCATGTACGGCAAGGCAATATCCAATTTAAATCTGTCAATAAAATATTTTTTCCTGGTGGTGAATGCTATCGGGTTATTCGCTTTTTTCCGCCAAAGAATTTTAATGTAAGGAAAGATTATAAAAATCAGCCTTTATTTGTTGTGTTTTACAACTAGGGGTTAGTTGCGCGTGAATGCGTTAAATCTCTATTAAGTGCATGGCTATACTCCAGTGGGTGTTAGGCGTACGCGTGAAATCGTGTGCGCCATGAATAGACAAACAATGGCGGAAGACTGCATGAAAAAAAATTCTAAATGGCAAGCACTGGGTAAAACGGCAACTGGTTTGGCGATGATTCCTCTGCTCGCTTCGGTACTGGCAACGGTAGGTTGCGGTAAATCTAATTCCAGCTCGCACCCAGTTAATACGGGTAGTTCCAGCTCCTCAAGTTCCTCAAGTAGTTCCTCAAGCTCTTCGAGTTCTTCCAGTTCCAGTTCAGGTAGTTCGGGTGTAGCCAGTTCAAGCTCATCGAGTAGTTCAACCTCATCCAGTAGCTCAAGCTCTTCTAGCAGTTCCAGCTCCTCAAGTTCATCCAGCAGCTCAAGTTCTTCGAGCAGTTCAAGTTCTGGAATTGCTTTAAAGGGCGCGGCAGTGGACGGGCCTATGGCCAATGCGGTCGTACGTGTGTACCGCATGGATCCTTCGCAGCCTAATCTTGACGGCTTATTGTTAGACGAAGGCACAACCGATGCGGAAGCCTTATTTAAAGATGTGGTAATTCCCGCTGGCGAAGACGGGCCGTTTTTAATTGTGGTTACATCCACCGATGCCACGATTGATTTAAATACCAAAGCCAAACCGGTTATTACTGAAGTGCGCACGATTGTTACCAAAGACGGCGCCATCAAACCAGTTTATGCCACACCGCTTACTACTATGGCCGTGGGTTTGGCGGCAAGCGTTAAGGCCGATGGCGCAAGCGCCGATCAAGTAATGACACAGCTTGGCGAGTCTGCTACCAAAGTGGTGTCCGCCCTGGGCATGGGCATGTCGTCGGATCTAAATATTTTCACAACACCGCCGTTGGTAACCAATGACACAAGTTCAGCTGGAGACTTAAAAGACGTTTCCGCCTACCGCGCCGCTGTTGCAGGTGCGGCCAGTATTATTCATGCAATTCAGCAAAATAATGAAAACGGCGCGGATTCCTCAGCCGTATTGCAAAGCCTGGCGCAGGATTTAGGCGACGGCAAAATCGATGGCAAAGACATCGATAATAAAACCCTTACCGTGTATGACTCCGAGCAGGCAGCAGTTATTGTTGAAACTGACCCGGGCAGTTTGGTAATTCCTGGCACGAACGTCACGGTTAACCAAATTCAATCGCTACTTGCTTCAGAAGCCAAAGACACAGGTACCACCAGTAATACGGAAAACCTCACGAATGGCCAAATTGTTACTGATGTAATTGCGGCGGTGATTAATACGGATAAAGACGGCGATGGCGTGCTCAACAGCGAAGATGCCTTCCCCAACGATTCTGCGGAAAGCAAAGACACAGATAAAGATGGTGTCGGCAACAATGCTGATGTGGATGACGATGGCGACGGTGTTAGTGATGACCAGGATGCCTTTCCATTAAATCCGTTTGAAACGCGCGACACCAATAAAGACGGCAAAGGCGATAACCTCGATACCGATGATGATGGCGACGGCGTGCTCGATACCAACGACGCTTTCCCGCTTGATGCAACCCGCAGCAACCGCGACGACCAAGACAACGACGGCTGGCCAAACGGCCAAGACCCGGACGACAGCAACGCAAAAGTACCGGGCGTACCCTTTGTGGATACGGACAAAGACGGTGTTGCCGACCTGTACGACGCAGATGACGACAACGACGGCGTGCCTGATGCAGACGACGCCCTGCCATTGGATAAACGCTCATCTAAAGACACGGATGGCGATGGCTTTGGCGATAACCTCGATGACGACATCGACGGCGACGGCGTGGCCAATAACACCGGTGGCAACGATGTGCCCAACACTGCGGAAAACCGTGCAGCCAAGGGCGATGCCTTTCCGTTCGATGCAACCGAAAGCGCCGACCTGGATAAGGACGGTGTTGGCGATAACAAGGACTCGGATAAAGACGGCGATGACCTGGCGGATGTGAACGACCCAGATGCCACGAAAGCGGATACCGACGGCGATGGTGTGCGCGATGGCAGAGATGCTTTCCCAACGGATAAAACCGAATCCCTCGATACCGATGGCGACGGCGTGGGCAACAACAAAGATAACTGCAAATTTGTGCCTAACAAAAATCAAACCGATACCGACATAGACGCAATAGGCGATGCCTGCGACGCGGATGCGGACGGTGATGGCGTAGTCAACAACGACGACCCGGCGCCCTTGGACCCGTTGATAAAATCCAGAGTAGATAACGACGGTGACAGCTGGTTAAAAGGCCAGGACCCCGATGACAACGATGCGAATAAACCCGACATTGCGTTTGTTGATACCGACAAAGACGGCCTAGCCGACGAAGGCGGCCTGCAGCCCGACCCGGACGATGATAACGATGGTGTGCCGGACGCCCAAGACGCTTTCCCCATAAATAAAGAAGAGCAATACGACTTTGATAAGGATGGCAAAGGGGATCGTGAGGACGACGATGATGACAACGACAGCGTAAAAGACATAGACGATCGCTTTCCACGCAATGGCGAGGAATCCGCCGATAGCGACAAGGACGGTGTGGGCGATAAAGTCGATAACTGCGTGAACGTACCCGGCCCGCAAACCGATTTTGATAAAGACGGCAAAGGCGATGTGTGTGATGAGGACGACGATAACGACGGCGTGAAGGACTTCCAAGACGCTTTCCCTTTTGACGCTAAAGAATCCAAAGATACCGACGGCGATAAAATCGGCAACAACGCCGACCTTGATGACGACGGCGACGGCTTAAGCGATGCGCAAGAGGCAGAAAAAGGCACGAATCCGTTTGAGCGCGACACGGACCGCGATTCGGTGGCAGATCAAACGGACAACTGTCCGCTCGTGCCCAACTCTGATCAAACCGATAGCGACAATAATGGTCGCGGCAACCTATGCGACAACCCGCCGAAGCTAACAGGCTTTTATTTGCTGGATACGAAAGTCACCGAGCAGAGCAAAGCAGTTAAACCCAATGAAGTGGCTAAGATGAAAGCGGCTGAATTGTGTGGCGATGGCGTCAACGCTCTTAGCTCACAAGTGTTCTACATCCAGCAAAAAGAAGCCGAATTGCGCTTGGTGGCGCAGGATAATAAATTCCGTATCAGCCAAGGCATTCCCGCCCGCATCGACTCCTTCGGGCAATTTAACTTTGAACAGCGCCAAGAACATGCCATGGAAAAAGGCTTGTATTTGACTACACGTTTGACGTTTAACGGCCTGTTAGGTGCTGAAGGGCAGGTGAAAGGAACGGCAGTAGAAGAGGTCACGGTTGTATCCAACAGCGCAGGCACAAGCGAAACTCTGCTTACCTGTAAAACCAGTTTTGCCGTGCTGTTCAACCCTATGGCCGCTGCTGATACAGCTCAAACCCTTGACGCTAAAAGCTTGGATGGCGGTTTTTTCACCACCGGTGGTGAACGCCACTGGAATGACAAAAACCAAGGCGATGAACTGAACTTTGGTTACTTTGTAATTAATACACTGGGCGACCAAGGCCATTTTTGGGACGCCGCTACCAACACCTGGAAAGAAGAAAATGAAGCCAATGGCGGATCGGATTTCAGCCTGACCGCTACTGGCTGGATACAAGCGGCAGGCAAGGGCACGGTGAATGTTAGCGGTGAAGACGTGACCTTCCAGCAGGCTGACAGCGCGGGCAATATTCTTGAACAGTGGAAAGTGCAAAGCTTCTCAACACCTGCCGCCAGCCATTCAATGGACGAACTGGTGGACAAACTCTGGGTGGAAGCGGGCCTTAAAAACCCTAATGCGCAGTTCACTACCGGTGCCGTTTTAGCCATTGAGGCAGTAAGCCTTATGGATACGTACCTGGTTGAATGCGGTGATATGCAGCTGGGTAATTTAACCTGCCGTAACGGTTTAGCCCTGCAGTGGAATGCCGACGGTAAGCCCATATTGGCCGCGCAATTTGCCGATATGATTCAGCCAGAAGACAGCGTGATGAAGGATCCTAATCAAGGCGTTTGGATGAGCCACAGCCCACAGGGCGAAATCTACGCCTATATCCAAGGCAGCGATTCAGCCACGCTGGGCAGCTCAGGTCCGGTTAGCTTCTTTATCCAAAAAATGGACACTAACACCAGTCTATTCACCCCTCTGAAAAACGCCGCCGGTGAAGCGGTCGTCGGCGGTTGGGAAATTACTCAACCCTATGAAGCCAGCGGCCAACACCTGTTGATGATCAAAATGCCCGAGTACTTGAAAAATAACTTCGGTGCAGATGAAAACGACGGCATGTTCCTCGCGGTAATTGCCGATACCTCGGACAGTAAAAATTACCTGCGCATTGGCCACTACCAATCTAAAGGGCGCATCCATCGCGAATCAGGCTTGAACCAACCTGCATTAAATGAAGTGTTAGCGAACTTCGATTACGACCTGCCACCGGATGCGGACGGCGACGGTGTACCGGATGAGCGTGATGCCTTCCCCGATAATGCCAATGAGCAGTTCGATAGCGACAAAGATGGCGTGGGTGATCACAAAGATGCCTTCCCTTTTGATCCAAACGAACAGATAGATACTGACCACGATGGTATGGGCGATAACTCAGATCCACACCCCACACAATACGATGGTGAAGGCGGCCCTAACACCGGCCCGCAGCCTATGGGCGACGCCAAACTCGGCGGTTCTGCTTTTGCGCAAACGTGTGAAAGCTGCCACGGTAGCCAGGGTAAAGGCAGCACGGCTCTGGCGTTAATTCCTCTGAAAACTGAATATATGTTCGGCGACAAAAAACTCATGCTCGAAGCCTATATCGGTGCTCACATAAACAAACCGGGGGAGCCAGTTAAGTGTGATCAAGCCTGTAGCCTGAACATCGCAGCCTTTTTGCGCAGCGTGCAAAACGGTGGCGGCACCACTGGCCCAATCGACAACGGTGGTGGTACAACCCCTGTCGACGCCGACTGGGACAAAGACGGCATTGCCAACCTAAAAGACAATTGCTCGTTAGTGCCGAACCCTGATCAAGTCGATACCAATAAAAACGGCCTCGGCGATGCGTGCGATCAACTAGTCCCACAAGTAGCGGGTGTTTATCTGGCGCAAACCTTCCCCACGGAAAACAACCAAGCGATGAACCCGCAAACTAAAATCTGCGCTCCAGATGCGGATCAACACAGCTTCTTCCTGCAAGTAAAACAGCAGGGCACACAGCTGTGGTTAGCGCAGGGTAGTGAATTGACCGGCGAGCCTCCCAGCTATTTAGTAGGCGTAATGGACACAGAAGGCAATGCAAACCTGATGAGCCTGCAACCGGGCCTAGCCGCTCAGAGCGGCAAGTTCGACGCGGCCAAAGGCTTGTTCAGTTTCTTCTACAAACAAACCACCAAGCCCTGCCCGGAAGAAGCTCTAGTTACTGCTGAGCGCCCGCAACCCGTAAATGAAGCCGCAGCCCTTACCGGCAATAGCATTAACTGGTTTGATGTGGAAACCCTGTACAGCCCCGAAGGCCCAAAACTGGATGTGACCTACGGAGTGCTTGCCCCGCAAACGCTGGAAGCTATTTTTAGTTACAACCCACCCAATGCAACCTGGGCCGATGTCTCAAGCCAACGTCAGAGCACCACGGTGCTCGTCACCGATGAAGGCCTCGCAGCTACGGACGACTTAAGTATGCTGCAAGGCTTTGGTGCCGAAGGCGAGGGCGCAACACTGGTACAAACACGGCAAGCTCAGCCAGTACAAGGCTCCGCGCGCTTAGTTGAACTAGCTGAATTTAACCTGACAGGCCTAGGCTTAGCTGAGTTGATCCAACCAGAATTGGCGAAAAACTTCCCCTGGGATGCGCAATTCCCCGAAGGCGCCAAAGCCTGGCTCGCCGAAATTACCACCCAACAGGACGCGCTGCAGTTGTACTGCGACGAAAACTTCAACCCCTGGTTTAGCACGCATCTGGCCTGCGACAACATAGTTGCCAAAGCCTGGATCACCACAACTGCCGATCAACCGCCAGAACCAGTCCCCGCCGCAAGCCTCAACGACATCATCGCCACTAGCGAAGAATTCAAAGGCGGCCCGGTAGCCTCGGTATGGATTGCCAATGGCCGCGATGCAACCGGTGCAAAAACCGAGATTCAAGGCGTATTTATCTCCAGCGACGGCACAATAAATGGCACAGGCCTCGTGTTGCGCCCCACAATCCGCAGCCAAGCGTCGCCTAACCCACAAGTGCTTGCGGACCTGCCGGTTAGCCTCATGCAAAAAGGCGGTAAAACTGTTCTCGCCGTACAACTGCCCGAAGGCATAACACGCAATACCGATTGGGACATGGCGCAAACGGGCTTGTTTGTAACGGTAGAGAGTGAGCTGGACGAGCAACCGCTCGTGCGCCATGGCGTTATGACTAAAGCCGGTGCCAAAGAGCAACACATCGTATTTAACGCCCAAGCGCGAGAGATCATTATTAGCAAATTTAAACCTCCAGTTCCTACAGCAACAAATCCACCACAGACGGCCGCTCCTTAAATTCTGTAATCATAGGTATTGGCGTTAAAGGCCTAAATGCCTAAAGGAGTTAAAGGAATTAAAGGAATTAAAGGAATTAAAGGAATTAAAGCAGGTAAGAATGCTTAATTGAAAAGCCGTCAAAAACTTGAAAAACCAAAAGCCCCGAAAGGGGCTTTTTTTTCGCCCCTCCCTCTTCATAAGGGGGAGGCCGGGAGGGGGTTGGGTTTCTGGAAGAGGCAACTCTGTCGCGGAAAACAAGCCCAAATTCTAATGCAATAATATTAAGCGCTAGCGATGCTGCAAATATACGCATGAAAGGCTACGGACAAGTAATATGAATAGAGTAAAAAATTACCTCCATAAAACATTACACGAGTCAGATTACGTTTAATTTGACCCTCGTCATTCCTGCGAAGGCAGGAGCTGCTATGCCAGCGAAGATCATCCACATCTATTTCACTAAATATTTTGAACAGACCTCTGCAGGTTTTAAAAACATCAGCCGCATAACTAAAGCATCGACAAAGGACTCTTAACCCCATTTGCCCCCTGCCGTAACACGTGTGTATAAATCTGCGTCGTCGCAACATCACTATGCCCTAGCTGCTCTTGCACCGTGCGAATATCCGCACCACTGGCCAACAAATGTGTTGCAAAACTATGCCGCAAAGTATGGCAGCCGACGGGTTTATTAAATTGGCATTTTAGCGAAGCAGCTCGCACAGCCTTCTGTAAACCCGTCTCATCAATATGGTGTCGTCGCCACAAATCTGCGAGAGCCATAGGGTCACGGCTGAGTTTTGCTGACCCAAACAGATATTGCCAGCCCAATTCTTTTGATGCATTCGGGTATTTTCGCGCCAATGCATCCGGCATCCAAACACCAGCAAAAATAGGATTTTTTAAATCTTGGGCAAGATAATAATCCATCAACTGAATTTGAATTTTTAAAGCCCCATGTAACTCCTGCGCTAAAGTCACCTGCCGATGCTTGCCACCTTTGCCATTCCAAATACGCAAACACCCATAGTTAAAATCCACATCCTGAACTCTCAACCTTACTACTTCCATGAGTCGCAGCCCGCTGCCATACATCAACTGAATAGGCAATAAAAGGCTTATAGGCAAGACTGCCAATAGAGTACGCACCTCCGCCTGAGTTAAAACGGTGGGGAGTTTTTTGGAAACTTTAGAATTATTAAACTGCAAATTGAGCGAGAGAGGCAGGTTAAGTATTTTGCTGTACAAAAATACCAAAGCATTTAGTGCCAAACGTTGAGTCGATTGGCTAACCTCACGCTGGTTGGCCAAGTGAGATAAAAAAGCTTCTACGTGTGCATCGCCCAAAGAATTGGGGTGCTGCTTGCCGTTAAACAGAATAAAAGCGCGTATCCAATGCAGATAGGTTTCAATAGTTCGCTTTGCGTAACGCATAACACGCATTTTGTGGGCTACGTCAGTTAGGAATGGGGATCTATTCATGATGGTGCTCCTTGATGCTGGTTGCATATACAGTACTTGTGCTTTGCGCCTAACACAAGTATAACGAGGAAAGTTTCCGTATAACTCAGACCTGATTGACCCGACGCTCAGATGAGCCGCAATACGGACGGCTTTACAGGTAAGCAACTACAAACCTTTGCATGTTAGGCCGCAAGCCATAAAGCTGAGTTAGACTGAACTATTCCGCCCTAACAAAACTTGAGCGGCTATAAATGTTTGGCGCATACCTGTTAATGCATTGATTCTAAAAGACTTGATCTAAAATCGAAGTGTTTTAAGGCAGTGTTAGACGTAAAGATAAATCGGATTAGACGGAATCTCTCCGCCTAATAAAACTGTTATATAGAAATAGGAGAAACACTCTGAAATTTAGTAAATACCATGCATTGGGTAACGTATATATCATAGTGAACCCTGAGCATATTGAATCTGATTTATCTACTGCCATAATTAAAAGTATTTGCCACAAAAACTATGGTGTTAGTTCTGACGGGTTATTGATTGGCCCATTAAAATCAACTTCCTCAGACTTTGCCTTGCGTATATTTAATCCTGATGGAAGTGAAGCTGAAAAAAGTGGTAATGGGCTTCGTATTTTTTGTCGCTATTTATGGGATCTTGGTTTGGTAAAGGAAAGTTCTTTCTCAATTGAAACTAAAGGCGGAATTGTTAATGCGCAAGTATTTGGGAACGGAAAAACCGTAAAGGTAGAAATGGGTACAGTTTCATTTTCTAGTTCAAAAATTCCAGTGGTGGGTACTGAACGTGAAGTGCTTTTGGAAAATATTAAGATTAATGGTCATAACTTTGTTTTTAGTGCTGTGACAATAGGTAATCCACATTGTGTAATCCTACATGAAGAACCTACGGAAGAAGTTGCTCGAACTTATGGTTCCATATTGGAAACACACCAAAATTTTCCAAATCGAACAAACGTCCAATTTTTAAAAATTATAGACCGTCATAATATACAGATTGAAATCTGGGAGCGTGGTGCTGGTTATACTATGGCATCTGGCAGCAGTAGTTGCGCAGCCGCATCAGTCGCTAGAAAACTTGGCCTATGTGAAAAAAATATAAAAGTATTTATGCCGGGCGGCGAAATAGACATAGAGATTTCTGAAAACTTTGCAATTACGATGCTTGGTTCCGTTACTCCAGTTTGCATTGGTGAAACTTATCCTGAATGTTTGTCTCAAAATATATAACAAGTCGTTGCAGCATCACTTCGCTGCGCTACGTTGGACAGTTTTTAAGTCGCGGTTTTATGGTTTTGCTGCGCAAAAATATTCCATAAAACCACGACTTAAAAACTGCCGCTGAACTCGGCGTTAGAAAGGAATAAATAAATGAGTAATAGTGTTCTTCCTGGTTTAATTGGTGGTCTTGTATCAGTTGCGCTTTGCTTCTACATTTCAAAAAGTATAAGAAAAGCTCCAGCAGACGGACAATTAAGATTTGGAAAATTCATGCTAATTATTGCATGTTGTTGCCTTGCATTTGTCATTGGCGCTTTTATTCTTGCCTTTTTTCTAACTACCAAAGAGTGGAGCGAAACAAGCACGGTAATTTCCGTTTTAGGTTTAATTATCGGTTTTGGAATAGGAGCCTTTTATTGTTTTGGTGAGTACTATAAGGTCCACGGTACATATAACGAAGAGGGAATATTTTTCAGCACTCCTTGGACTGGAGAAAAAGAGGAGCGCTGGGGAAACTTAAACACCGTTAAGTTTAACGGAAGTGCAAATTGGTATTTATTAACTTTCAAATCGGGTAAGAAAATTCGCCTTTCAAATATGTTGTATGGGTATGGTAGTGTTTTAGAGCTGTTAAAATCTAAAGGGTATAATTTCTAACAAGTCGCTCAAGCACCGCGCACTACGTGCGCTGGACAGTTTTTAAGTCGCAGTTTTGTGGTTTTGCTGCGCAAAAGTATTCCACAAAACTACAACTTAAAAACTGCCGCTTAGCTCGGCGTTAGAGAATACGAGAATGAAAGTAATTGTAAGTTTAATTATGTTGAGCATTGCCAACCTGGCATATGGCTGGGAGTGTAATGGTCGGCAAAAAGGAACAGACACAAGTTACGATAAGCACATAGAGTATGCCACTGAAATATATGCAGGGCGAGTTATTAACTCTTATTTAATTGAGGAGATACATGAAATTGTTTTTGAGTTGAAAGTATCGACAGTTTTTAAGGGGAATTATTCAGGTTATATAACACTTAAAACAACGGATGATGGAATAGATCCAGATGTTGCAATTGGTCATAGTTATATCTTCTTTTTGTATGGCTCAAACAACATAAATTTCTGTGGTCTCAATATTCCATTAGGGAAGGGAAGTGTTAAATCGGCAGATTTTGAAGCAGCTGAAAAAGATGGCCGTTCAGATGGTCAGCTAAACAAGGACCTGCTAAGAAAACTACTCAAAATAAAAAATAAAAAGCTCTAACAATGCGTTCTTGCCGATCCGCTACGCTACCGGCAAAACTCGGCGTTAGGTTCAAGAGTGCTCAATGGAAAATATCAGTAATAGGTTGTGTATAGCAATACTCTGCGGATTTTGGGCTTATTTACTTTTGCTCGTCTTTCCCGGCATGAATATTAATCTAGATTTTATTGAGGTCGGCTTGCTTG
>DATDJI010000053.1:0-35418 GCA_036520615.1 Cellvibrionaceae bacterium
AGAACTACTTGAAGAGCTAGAACTACTTGAAGAGCTAGAACTGCTTGAAGAGCTAGAACTACTTGAAGAGCTAGAACTGCTTGAAGAGCTAGAACTACTTGATGAGCTAGAGCTGCTTGAAGAGCCGGAATTTGGGTCTGCGGAGCTAAATCCGTTGCGCATATAAGCTGCGACATCTATTGCACATTGCCCGGTACACGCTACATCTGCTCCGTCGCTCATATAGGCAGAAATATAGGTTTCCAGCCCCATTTTAAGCCCGTTGTTACCATACTCAAACTCACTTTTCGTCAAATCTATTATATATAGTGCTTTTCCCCCCGATTTAGTTACCTTTCCATTAACCCCATGACACTGGATACATTTGCCTTCAAGTGTATCTGAATCGGTTTGTACATATCCTTTTGTATAAATCTCTTCACCTTTTTTTAGGTTTGCCACCATTCCCGAACCTGAACTACTCGAAGAAGAGCTAGATGACGAGTTGGAACTACTACTGCTGGAAGACGAACTAGAACTACTCGAAGATGAGCTGGATGAGGACGAACTAGAACTGCTTGAGGACGAAGAGCTTGAGCTACTAGACGATGACGAACTGGAGCTACTTGAGGTAGAGGAACTTGAATTGCTTGTTGACGACGAGCTGGAAGAAGAGCCTGTCTCAACAATGCCCGACGAAGAGCTGCTACTGGAGCTTATTACAGCGCCGCTACTGGATGAGCTGGAAGATGGCCCAGGTCCTTGTTGGTTTGTTCCTGAGGAGCTACTGTTGGAGCTAGAAGAGCTACTGGAAGATGAGCTGCTAGAGGATGACGGCTTTGTGCTACCTGTAGAGCTGGAACTTGAGCTTGAAGAGCTGGAGCTAGCAGAACCAGGATCCTTTGGTTTTTTGGACCCGCCGTTGCCGCAAGCGGCCAAAGATGTCGTTAAGAAAGCTAATAAAAACGATTTAGCTAATATTGACTGAAAACTGGCCATATCCCCCCCGGGGTGAAAAATGTGGGTTGATGTAGATACTGGGCGTACGGATCGTAGTGCCCAAAAATATGGCTAAAGTGGTGTAGAGCTCAGTTAGCACAAAAGGGTGCGAACAGAATTAGATCGTTTTTAGAACGTAAACGTTAAAAAATCCGGGTAATTAGAACTATCACTTAGCGTTGGATAAATTTTAACCGATTATTGCCTTTCGGAATATCGTTCATTTTTTAAGTCGATAATTTTGAGAGCTGTATCTCAGTTGTTACCTTTACACACATATATATATTAAAAATAGATTATTTTTTAATCAGTTTTTAACATACTATCCTCGACAAGTACCGCTGTACGTTTAATCGTCAAACTCTGCTTTTTAAAAAATATCTCTTCAACAGTTATAAAATATAAAAAATGTATATAGAGAAAAGAGTATTTAAACTTGTTGTTATTATTAGAGGCGGATTTTTCTGTGCGTAAGTTAATAATTTCTTTTAAAATCAATATGTTGTTTTTATGATAAGTGCTCGGTTTAACGCTGAGTTGACCTTGGGCAACCCCCTGCTACACCTGTGGATCAATTCGTGAACTTTTTAAGAAATGATGTGATTGAGTCCTCGCTGTGTATAGTCTTTACTTTTATACCTAAGATTTACTAGGTTTATCCACTAATTATTTAATTCTTAAATAGATGTGTGGGGAGACTGAGAAATAACTGTGAATAAGTTGTGTGTGATCTGACCTGTTTATAAGTCTGTTAATAAATGTGTAAGAAGTTGTGTTGATGATGTTCACAGGTGTTTTTTATAAGTAGGGTTATTTAACAGCAGTGAATCTCGCCTGGCCTTTCGTCCAAAGCCGCTGTGATGTTTAAGGCCAATTTTGGCCCCTACTACGAATTTTTGGGTGGTCCCGGGTTAAGCACAAAATTAAGGCCAAAAAAAAGCAGCGCTAGCGCTGCTTTTTAAATTAATGCTCGACTGCCGGTTTGCGTCGATCTCGCTTACGGCGGTCGTCTTTTTCGCCGATTGGTTTGTTAGTAACTCGGCGATCGGTTTTGGTTTCTCGCTCTTCAAGAGCGTCTTCAATTTGACTTAATGATATTGGAACTAACTTCTTTGGCATAGGAGTATCCTTTAATCTGGTTACAGAATGCTTTAATCGCCAACCGCCAACTAAGCATCCGGTAATTATTGATCAAACATCCAAATTTGCCACTGCCAAAGCATTACTTTCGATAAAATTTCTACGCGGTTCAACTTGGTCACCCATTAAACAGGTAAAAATCTGATCTGCTCCTATGGCATCTTCAATGTTAACTCTGAGCATGCGCCTTGAAGCTGGATCCATAGTTGTTTCCCACAATTGACTAGGATTCATCTCACCCAGACCCTTATAACGTTGAATGTTATAGCCTTTACGACTTTCCGTCATAATCCATTCTAAGGCGTCTTTAAAGGTCGTTACCTGGTGTTTACGCTCTCCTTTAGCAACATAGGAACCCGCTTCTAGTAGGCCATCTAATTGTGCACCGAGTTTACGCAGGTTTTTGTAATCTGTTGACTCTAAGAATTCTGCACTGATTTTTACTTGTGAAGGAACACCGTGCGCGATGATTTCAATGAGGGGTAAAAACAAATGCCGTTCGCTATCCTCAAACACTCGCGCTACAAAGCGATGGGTTTTGGATTGTTCGGAAATAATTGTAAGTTTCGTGCCTAATGAGTCAGTCCAAGCTAATACATGCGCTTGGTCTGTAAGCTGTTCTTTAGTAAGGGTTGGCAGGTCAATTAAGCTGGTTAATACTTCTATCGGGTAAACTCGACTGTGTTTTTGAACTATCGCTTCACCTTTACGGAACTCTCTCACTAGGGTTTCTAACCGCTCACCACTGATGGCGGGTGCATCTTCATTAACATGCAGTGTCACAGAATCTATTGCCGCGTTGGTTAAAAATTGCGTTAAGGCATCGTCATCTTTTAAATACTGTTCCTGTTTGCCTTTGCTAATTTTATATAGCGGAGGCTGGGCGATATAAATGTGGCCGCGCTCGATTAGTTCACGCATTTGGCGGAAGAAAAACGTCAACAATAGTGTGCGAATGTGGGAGCCGTCGACGTCGGCGTCTGTCATGATAATAATACTGTGGTAGCGTAATTTATCGATGTTGTATTCGTCTTTGCCGATGCCGCAACCCAGAGCAGTAATTAGAGTTCCTACTTCGACGCTAGATAACATTTTGTCAAAGCGTGCTTTTTCGACGTTTAGAATTTTACCTTTTAGCGGCAGAATTGCTTGAGTGCGGCGATCGCGGCCCTGTTTAGCGGAGCCGCCTGCCGAGTCACCTTCCACTAAGTATAGTTCTGATAACGATGGGTCTTTCTCCTGGCAGTCAGCAAGTTTACCTGGTAAACCTGCGATATCCAGAGCGCCTTTACGCCGCGTCATTTCACGAGCTTTGCGAGCAGCTTCGCGAGCGCGAGCAGCGTCGATCATTTTGGCCACTATTAATCTTGCTTCTGACGGATTCTCTAGTAGATAGGCGCCAAAGATTCCGCCCATTTCCTGCTCCACAGCGGTTTTCACTTCTGAGGACACTAGTTTGTCTTTTGTCTGAGAGGAGAATTTTGGATCTGGCACCTTAACGGAAATAATTGCCGTGAGCCCTTCACGAGCGTCATCGCCAGTGGTGGCAATTTTCTCTTTTTTACCAATCCCTTCAGATTCTATGTAGCTGTTCAAACAACGTGTAAGCGCGCCGCGAAAGCCAGCTAAGTGGGTACCGCCGTCTCGCTGCGGAATATTGTTTGTATAGCAGAGGATATTTTCGTTAAACGTATCATTCCACTGCAGGGCAACTTCCACCCCTACTCCGTCTTCCCGTTGACTTGTGAAATGAACAATACGATTTACTGGAGTTTTGTTTTGGTTAAGATATTCAACGAATGCTTTAAGTCCGCCCTGATATTCAAATACGTCCTGCTTACCTGAACGCTCATCCAGCAATACGATGCGTACTCCGGAGTTCAAGAACGACAATTCCCTTAAACGCTTAGCCAATATTTCATAGTGAAACAGGATGTTCGTGAAAGTTTCCGCTGAAGGTTTAAAGTGCACGGTCGTACCGCGACCTTCTGTTTCACCTACTATTTTGAGCGGTTCTTGAGGAACACCATGGCTATAAAGCTGTTCATGTATTTCGCCATTGCGGCGAATGGTTAAGCGCAAAGATTCCGACAAAGCATTTACTACAGAAACACCTACGCCGTGGAGGCCGCCTGAGACCTTATAAGTATTGTCATCAAATTTACCGCCAGCGTGCAGTACGGTCATGATAACTTCAGCAGCGGATACACCTTCTTCGTGCATTTCGGTGGGAATTCCTCGGCCGTTGTCGCTGACAGTGATTGACTCGTCAGGATGGATAACAACTTTTATTTCAGTACAGTGGCCTGCTAAGGATTCATCAATGGAATTATCGACTACCTCGAACACCATATGGTGTAAGCCAGTGCCATCATCAGTATCACCTATGTACATGCCCGGACGCTTGCGTACCGCGTCCAAGCCTTTTAGTACTTTAATACTCGATGAATCGTAATTGGGTTCTTCGGCCATTAGGTGTCTCCATTAGACAGGATATTCGTTAACTTCACCGTGTTTCACGTGAAACACTTTTTTAGATTTTGTATCTGCTGGCCAAGCCTCTATAAGACTTACCAGCTCTATGCCGGTGGCAAATACTTGGACATTCAAGTCATTAACCCAACGCCCCAATAATGCTATGTGGTGTTTATCTAATTCAGCGGGAACATCATCAATTAATAATACACAGGCTCTTTTAGACATGGATTGAAAGACTCTGATCTGCGCTACAAATAATGCCGCTACTAAAGTCTTTTGTTGACCACGGCTTAAAATTTCATGGGCAGCCATTTTTCGAGCTGTTATTTTAAGTTCGCTTTTATGTGCCCCGATCGTCGTGAAGCCGTATTTTTTATCGCGCCAAAACTGCTGGTCAAGCTGTGCTAAAAGATCTTCGTCCTGATCCCACCCGGAGTAATATTCGAACTTAATTTCCAGCTCGGTGGATAAACCGCCTTCGACCAACAAGCTCTTAACGACATCAAGATAAGGTACGAGGCAGGATGAACGCAGTTGGTTAATAGCTTGGGCTAAACGCGCTAATTCCATATCCCAGGGCAGCAGATCTGGGCGGGTGATTCTATCATGTCGCAGTAGGCTATTGCGGTGTTTAACACAACGAGCATAGTCTCGCCAAAGCATGGCAAACTCATGTTTCACGTGAAACACTAACCAATCAAACAACTGCCTGCGAATCTTACTAGGCCCTTCGAGTAATCGGAACGAATGAGCATCCATTATTTGTGTGGGCAGCTGTGTGGCTAAAGCAGCTGAACTGTACACTGGGGAACCGTTTAATTTGAAACTTGCCTCACCTGCACCTCTGTTCACACCCAAATTGGCAAAACCTGCCGCTTCATCTAACTCCGCAAAAACTGAAAAGTCAGCACAGCCATAATTAATGAGGTGTTTATGTTTATGGGAGCGGAACGAACGGCCGTGGGCTAGGACGCTAATAGATTCAAGCAGACTAGTTTTGCCTGAACCATTGTCGCCAAAGAAAAAATTTACATGAGGGCAGGGGTGAATATCCACCCCTATGAGATTGCGTAATTGGTGAACGGCTAGGCGTTGTATAGGCATTAATGAGAGGAGATCTAAGCGCCCTGAAGTTGAACGAAGAATATCGTCAGTTCAGTTAGCGCATTTGATTAAAGGCGCATCGGCATCACAACATATAGTGAGTCGTTATTTACAGGATCTTGGATCAGCGCGCTGGAGTTATTATCTGCCATCGTTAAGCTCATGGAATCAGCTTCTATAACTTGAGTGACATCCAATAGATAGCTCACATTGAAGCCGACTTCTAAAACATCGCCTTCGTATTCAACAAATACTTGCTCTTCAGCTTCTTCCTGCTCAGGGTTATTGGCGGTGATTGTCAAAACACCATTGTCGACAATAAAACGCACTCCGCGATATTTATCGTTACTTAAAATCGCTGTGCGTACAAAAGCCTGCTTAAAGTCATCGCGATTTCCAACGACTACTTTATCGCCACCCACTGGCAGAACTCGCTCATAATCGGGAAATTTGCCATCAACCAATTTAGAGGTAAACGTAAAGCCGCCTGCTGTTACACGGATGTTGTTATCTCCCAGGGCGACCTCAGCGGTCTCTTCAGTGTCTTGAAGTAAACGACTCAACTCCAATACGGCTTTACGAGGCAATATTGCCTGCCTTAAGCCGACTACGTCTGTCGTTAACGGACGAGTACACATAGCTAACCGATGCCCATCGGTGGCTACAGCGCGCACGCTGTCCGCACGTACTTCCCAAAGCATACCGTTTAAGTAATAACGCACATCTTGTTGTGCCATCGCAAAGCTTGTGCGCTCGATTAAGCGTCGCAACTCTTTTTGTTGACAATGAAATGACACATCATCTTCCGCCGCCTTCATTAATGGGAAGTCCGACGCCGGCAGAGTAGAGAGGGTAAATTTACTACGACCGGATTTAACCAACACCTTGTTGTTGTCATAGGTGAAATCAAGCGTGGAACCATCGGGGAGGCTTTTGCAAATATCTAAAAACTTCTTGGCGGGGACCGTTGTATCACCGAGTTCAAGGCCACTATCAACAGGCAATTTAGCGACGATTTCTATTTCCGCATCGCTACCGACGAGCGATAGCTGACCGTTTTTTACTGATACTAATATATTGGCAAGCACCGCTAATGTATGGCGTCGCTCAACAACACCGGCAACGAGTTGCAGAGGTTTGATTAACACTTCTCGGGATATAGTAAAACGCATGGCAGGTTCTCTTTTATCAAAGCCACAAAGCGATGGCGTGTTAGTTTTTATGTTATGAATTAAGTTATGTGGTTAGTGTTCTAAGTAGGTTTTTGACATCTTCACGAATATCCGCCGATGAGTCTAACAACTCTTTTATTTTCCTACAGGCGTGCAAAACAGTGGTGTGGTCGCGGCCCCCAAATAAATCGCCAATTTCAGGCAAACTGTGATTGGTGAGATCCTTCGCTAAATACATCGCTACCTGGCGTGGCCGCGCCACCGAGCGGCTACGCCGTTTAGATAATAAGTCTGCGACTTTAATCTTGTAATATTCAGCGACGACCCGCTGAATATTATCCACGCTAACCAAACGATCTTGCAGAGCTAATAAATCTTTAAGCGACTCGCGCACTAATTCAATGGATATGTCTCTGCCGGTAAAATGAGCGTTGGCTATAACACGCTTTAATGCGCCTTCGAGTTCACGAACATTTGAGCGGATTCGCTGGCCTATAAAAAAAGCTGCGTCGTGAGGCAGGTTCATATGAGCCTGGTCGGCTTTTTTCATCAAAATTGCTACACGTGTTTCCAGCTCCGGCGGCTCAACTGCAACGGTAAGTCCCCAGCCAAAACGCGATTTGAGGCGCTCCTCAAGCCCGCTAATTTCTTTCGGGTAGCGATCACAAGTGAGGATAATTTGCTGACCACCCTCTAAAAGCGCGTTAAACGTATGAAAAAACTCTTCTTGAGAGCGCTCCTTACCAGCAAAAAATTGAATATCGTCGATGAGTAATGCGTCTACTGAACGGTAATAGCGCTTGAAATCGTTAATCGCGTTGAGCTGTAGCGCCTTTACCATATCGGCAACAAATCGTTCAGAATGCAAATAAACCACTTTAGCTGTAGGCCTTTTAGTAATGAGCGCATTACCTACGGCGTGCATTAAGTGAGTTTTACCAAGGCCAACACCGCCGTAAATAAACAACGGGTTGTAGGAGCCGCCTGGGTTTTCTGCAACTTGCATAGCTGCTGCCAGGCCTAGTTGGTTAGATTTACCTTCGACAAAGCTTTTAAACGTAAACGCGGGGTTCAAATAAGTGCGATGAGCAAGCCCGCCTTCAATATCGTCTTTGTTATTTCTTTTATTAGATGTATTGGTACGCTTTGCCGCCGGGGCATTTATTTCAACTTCATCAACCGCTTCTATACCATCGTTCTGATCAAGCTCAATAGCCAGCGGTAGCGAGGGGACAAACTCCGAGACAGGCGCAGCTGCAACCGAACGATAAGAGTTTGGAGAGTTGTTATCCGGTAATACCACAGCGCGGCTAAATGCGGCTGAAGGTTTATCTGCAACTACGACTTCGACGCGAAAATACTGTCCGCGCTGGGCCACTAAATCACGAATACGCGAAAGGTATTTATCACTGACCCAATCTAAAACAAACCGGTTAGGCGCGAGTAGACGCAACACGTCTTGAGCCTCATCAAGTTTTAACGGACGGATCCAAGTATTAAATTGGGGTGTTGGTAGCTCAGTTTGTAATTGCCCACTACAAAATTCCCAGACGCTGTGAGGTGAATTCATGAAGGCCTACGGTGATAAAAAATGGCAGGCAGTTTACCTTGCATCCACAAAGTTATCCACAGGAAAGAGCATAATTTGCTGCTCTTTGAGGGAATTTAATAGGCATATGTAAACTGAGTAAAAGCTGTTAAAAACCTGTATATAACCTATTGATAACTCTGGCGTATCTGTTGCTGAAACTCATTTGAATGCCTGTAAATTTACATTGCCTTTAAGGCGGCCTTTCTATAGAATCGCGCCTCTTTTTCTGGCGACCTTTTATTCAATCAAGTGTTGCTGAAATAGTTGCCCATTGATTCAGGTATCGACGTTATGAAAAGAACATTCCAACCTAGCATATTAAAGCGCAAACGTACTCACGGCTTCCGTGCACGTATGGCTGATCGTCACGGCCGCAAAGTTATTGCTCGTCGTCGCGCCAAGGGTCGTAAGCAATTGGTGGCATAAGCCTCAATCGCTGAGGTGTTTGGTGTCCCAGTCATTGCGCTCATCTTTGAGCACCGCGCCAAACACTTCGAGCGGCTCTATTGGTTTATTGCGCTTATTATTTACCAAACAGCAACGTCTGTTAGAAGCAAAAGAGTTCAGTGCTCTATTTGCTGACGCGCCTATTCGTGCAAGCCATCCTTGTTTTTTGTTGTTATGCAATTTAAATAGCTGTGAAAAAGCTCGTTTAGGTTTAGTCATCGCAAAAAAACAAATCAAAAAATCCCACGATCGAAATCGCATAAAGCGTTTGGTTCGCGAATCCTTCCGTTTGCAACAGCACAAACTGCCATTAATAGATGCTATAGTGCTCGCCCGCAAAGGGGCTGATGCTCTTTCTAATAGCGAAATCCAGGTTATTTTGCACGGTTTATGGAAACGCATCAGCAAACGCGCCACACAAAATCAACCCAGTTCAACGCTTTAATTCAACAAGCGCTGCTAGGTTTGATCCGCTTGTACCAAGTGGGCATCAGTCCTTGGCTTGGCAAAAACTGTCGGTTTTACCCCTCGTGTTCTTGTTATATGCATGAAGCTATCGCGACTTTTGGCCCCTGGCGTGGCCTTGGGTTAAGTATTTGTCGTATTGCTAAATGCCACCCTTTGCACCCCGGCGGGGTGGACCTAGTACCTTCGAAAAAAGCATCTTCGAAAAAATCACCTGTGAAAAAAATACTTTCAAAAAAAGTATCGTTCAAAAAACACTTTCCCTCAACACGCACATAACAAACGGTTTATATCCATGAAGACGGATTGGCTACGTAAAATAATTCTTGGTGGCATTTTAGTTCTCGGTTTTATTCTATTTATTCGTTGGAACGAATTTCAAGAAAAACACCATGCAAATCAAAGCCAGGTGCCAGCACCATCAGCTGCAGCAACTGAAACAGTGCAAAATATACCGAAGGGAAATGAAGAATTTAATCTTCCTGCCCCGACCAGTACGCAAAAGCAAGAAGTTGAAAAATCCGTGATTAATACTCCGGTAGTGTCTGTTCGCACGGACAGCCTGTGGGTTGAAATAGATACGCAAGGCGGCGATATCCGCAAAGTGTCCCTACCGAAAAATTATGCGCAATTAAATAAACCGGATGTACCGTTTGTATTGTTGGATAACACAGCATCACGCACTTATATTGCCAAAAGCGGCCTTGCAGGCCCGAACGGAACTGATAGCGCCAATGGTCGCCCGCAATTTAGCGTAAGCACTGATACGTTTATACTTGCCGAAGGAGAAACTGAATTATCAGTTGATTTAACTTTCGCTCAACCAGAAGCAACAATCACTAAGCGCTTTATTTTTACCCGCGGCAGTAACCTAATTAAGGTTAAATATGTAGTCAAAAATAACGCTGATCAGCCTTGGCAAGCAAGTTTAGTTGGCTCCATTAAACGTGACTCGTATAACCCATCACCAGCACAAATGTTTGCGATGAATCCTTTTATTGGTGCTGCCACAAGCACTAACGAAAAAAACTATTACAAACTCACATTTAGTGACATTGCAGATACCAGTTTTAAACATGAGAAAGAAGGCGGCTGGCTGGCCTTAGTGCAACATTATTTTTTGACTGCGTGGATACCGCCTAAAGATAGTAAAAATGCGTTTAATTTTCAAAAAGTGAAAGATGAAGACCTATATATTTTAAGCTTTACTAGCACGCCTACATTGATTGGTGCCCATAGTGAAGGCAGTGTAGAAGCGGGTTTTTATGCTGGCCCTAAAGATATGGATATTCTTGAAGGCATAGCGCCGCATTTGGATTTAACGATGGATTACAGCTGGCTTTGGTGGCTGGCCAAACCTATGTTTAAAACATTGGATTTAATCCATGGTGTCGTGCAGAACTGGGGCGTTGCAATTATTTTGCTAACTGTTCTGATCAAAGCAATATTATTTTATCCATCGGCTATCAGTTATAGATCTATGGCGCGTATGCGTAACGTGCAGCCGAAAATGCAGGCGCTAAAAGAGCGTTATGGTGAGGATAAACAAAAAATGTCCCAGGAGCTTATGAAGCTTTATAGGGATGAAAAGGTCAATCCCGTCAGCGGTTGTTTACCGATGTTGCTGCAAATGCCGGTATTTTTATCGCTTTACTGGGTACTTATGGAGGCAGTTGAATTACGCCAGGCGCCATTTTGTTTATGGATTCAAGATCTATCAGTAAAAGATCCGTATTTTGTGTTGCCGTTGGTAATGGGCGCGACTATGTTTTTTCAACAGAAACTCAATCCGACTCCACCGGATCCAATGCAGGCTAAAATGATGCAAATGATGCCGATATTTTTTACCTTTTTGTTTGTATTTTTCCCAGCAGGTTTAGTTCTTTACTGGGTGGTGAATAACTCGCTGTCAATTTTGCAACAATATGTAATTACCAAACAGATAGAAAAATCGGCTAAATAGCCGCTGCTAGTGAATTAAAGGGCGACTTGTCGCCCTTTTTTATTGGGGTAAATTTATGTCCACAACAATTGCAGCTGTAGCTACAGCGCCCGGGCGAGGAGGCGTGGGTATTGTGCGTATTTCAGGGTCTTTGAGCTTGGCGATTGCTTCAGAATTACTGGCGTTTGCACCTAAAAATCGTTACGCACATTACTGCGCGTTTTTAGATTCAACGGGTAAGGCCATAGACGAGGGTATAGCCGTATTTTTTCAAGCACCTAACTCATTTACTGGTGAAGATGTATTAGAGATTCAAGCACATGGAGGCCCGGTTGTATTGGATATGTTGCTGGAGCGCGTAGTAGAGCTCGGTGGCTGCTTGGCAAAACCCGGGGAATTTTCTGAGCGGGCTTTTTTAAACGATAAAATGGATTTAACACAGGCGGAAGCTATTAGCGATTTAATTGCCGCAAGCTCCCGACAGGCAGCGCAACAAGCTGTTAATAGTTTACAAGGCGCCTTTTCAAAGCACATTCACGCATTAGTAGAAGAATTAATTCAACTGCGAATTTATGTGGAAGCAGCAATTGATTTTCCCGAAGAGGAAGTGGATTTTCTCTCCGATGGTAAAATTGCTAGGCAATTAAATGCGCTTATTAACCAAATTCAACAATTACACCATAAAACTCAGCAGGGCAGTTTGGTGCGCGAAGGAATGAAAATAGTATTGGCGGGTAAACCTAATGCGGGCAAATCCAGTTTGCTAAATGCGCTTACCGAGCGGGATGTGGCCATTGTAACGCCTATAGCTGGTACAACCCGCGACCCATTACGCGAACATATTCATATCGACGGCATGCCTTTACACTTGGTGGATACCGCAGGTATAAGGCCCAGTGAGGACCTAGTCGAGCAAATAGGTATTAATAAGGCCTGGCAGGAAATTCACTCGGCCGACCGCATTTTATTATTAATAGATGCGAGCGAACCCCAAGAGCATTTAATTGAAGATTGGCCAGAGATTTTTAATGGGCCTGAGCTGCGCGGTAAGCTTACGTTAGTACTCAATAAAATTGATTTAGTTACTGAGATTAATACGGCATTACCTGCACCGACTATTGCGATTTCCGCCAAGCTTAATGCAGGCATTGATGAGCTTAAACAGCATCTTAAACAGATTATGGGTTTTGAAGGGGTGGCTGAAGGCAGTTTTAGCGCGCGCAGGCGGCATTTAGATGCGATTATTAAAGCGCAGCAGTATCTTTTAGCAGGCCAGCAGCAGCTGCAGATATATCGCGCTGGAGAATTATTAGCAGAGGACTTGCGCCAGGCTCAGGAAGCTTTAAATCAAATTACTGGCGCCTTTACTAGCGACGATCTGCTCGGGCGTATTTTTGGCTCGTTCTGTATTGGTAAGTAATATTGCCCTGTTGGGAATTAGTCGTTACGAGCGAGCCTTTCGCTTTTGCTGAGAAGCCGCCTAAGTAGAAAGTTTAATTTTCCGAAGGCTAATTGAAAGCGTAGCCTTGTTACCCAATTATAATCACCCAAGTTTTCAGCGAATTGCTATGCACAAGCTCTCATTAGCAAACAACTAATTTAGGCGGAATTATTATGATGCGTATCGGCCTGTTTTTATTAACCAATTTAGCCGTAATGTTGGTAGCCGGAATTACCCTGAATCTATTGGGCGTAAACCAGTATTTGGGGCGGCAGGGAATAAATTTTACTTCGCTATTAATGTACTGCGCGGTATTTGGGTTTGTGGGTGCGTTTATTTCCCTATTTATGTCCAAGATTATGGCAAAAATATCCACGGGGACGCAGGTAATTACTTCACCCAGTAGCGATGATGAAAACTGGTTAGTGCAAACCGTGCAAGATCTGGCGGATAAAGCGGGTATATCAATGCCTGAGGTGGGTATTTTTCCTTCCGATGATGCAAATGCTTTTGCCACTGGCTGGAACCGCAATGCCGCTTTAGTGGCAGTAAGTGCTGGCTTATTGCAGCGTTTTAGTCGCGATGAAGTGCGTGCCGTTATGGCGCATGAGATTGGCCATGTGGCCAATGGTGACATGGTGACGCTGACGTTGATTCAAGGTGTGGTAAATACGTTTGTAATGTTTTTCGCGCGGATTGTGGGTTATGCCGTTGATAGTTTCTTGCGACGCGGCAGCCAGTTGTCGAGCCGTGGTCCTGGTTATTATTTAGCGACTATGGTGGCGGAAGTTATTTTTGGCATAGTGGCAACTTTAATTGTCGCTTGGTTTTCGCGTGTGCGAGAGTACCGCGCTGATCAAGCGGGTGCGCAATTTGCCAGCAAACACAGCATGATTTCCGCGTTACAGCGCTTAAAATATGAGTCTGAACAGGGCCAGGATTCTCTGCCTGCTTCGCTCAAGGCTTTTGGAATTTCATCAAAGGCGAAAGACACGATAATGTCTGCTTTAGCTAGTCATCCTCCATTGCAAGAGCGCATTCACGCGCTTAACCAATTGCCAGGCTGATGGTTTCTCGCGACCGTCGCATAGCGCGCTTTGCCTAGCATTCATCTGCCAGGGAGCCGAGCTTGTGTCACAATGACGGCTTTTAATCCTAGGTGAGCTATGGCCCTTGTTGAACACCAAGCGCGAAAGCGTTTTGGGCAGAATTTTTTGGTGGATCAGCGCATTATTAACCACATAGTGCGCAGTATTCGGCCGCAGGCAATTGATAATTTAGTGGAAATTGGTCCGGGCAAAGGCGCGATTACAACGTTATTGTTAAATGCCTGCCCAAATTTAAATGTGGTGGAATTAGACCGCGATTTAATCCCTATTTTAAAGGCTACATTTAGCGATCACCCGAATTTGGTCGTGCATCAAGCGGACGCGTTGAAATTTGATTTTGCAACGCTTGCCTCGCTGGAAAAACCCTTGCGTATTGTCGGCAATTTGCCCTATAACATTTCCACACCGCTTATTTTTCATCTTTTAAGTTTTCGCCAATTAGTTCAAGACATGCATTTTATGCTGCAAAAAGAGGTAGTTTTGCGCATGGCAGCTCAGGTGGGAGACAATAATTACGGGCGTTTAGGGATTATGACGCAGTATTTTTGTCAGGTAGAACATTTATTTGATGTGGGGCCAGAGTGTTTCCGCCCTGTACCAAAAGTGGAATCGGCTATTGTGCGTTTAACGCCTTATACAGAATTACCGTTTAAAGCCGAAAGCCATGAAGCCCTAGAAATAGTAGTGCGCACAGCCTTCTCTCAGCGCCGTAAAACCCTACGCAATGCTTTAAAAGTTTTATTTACTGACGAGCAATTGGAAACTGCAGGCCTAAACCCCAGCTTGCGACCGGAAAATGTAAGCCTGGCGCAGTACGTGCAATTGGCTAATGTGTATGCTCAATCTAATAGTTCTACCCGCGCCAATGTGGCCGAACACACCAATTAAGCGGCCGATTGCGCACAAACGAGGTAATTTATATGCAAACCGATGACATACAGGTTTCTATTAAAACGCAATACTTGTCCGATCAATCCGAGCCGGAGCAGGAGCGGTTTGTTTTTGCTTATACGATCACTATCGCTAATAAATCCGATCAACCAGCTCAATTAATCAGCCGCCATTGGATCATTACCGATGGCAATGATCAGATTCAGGAAGTGCAAGGTATAGGCGTGGTGGGCCAACAACCCAGGCTCGACCCAGGTGCAAGTTATACCTATACCAGCGGCGTGGTGTTACCTACGGGCATGGGCACTATGACCGGCACCTATCAAATGCGGTTGGATAATGGCGACGAGTTTGACGCGGCCATCCCGACGTTCGCATTAATTCATCCGCAGAGCCTGCACTAGTGGCTGTTTATGCGGTTGGAGATATTCAAGGCTGCTTTGATAGCCTGCGCCGCCTGCTTGATCGCGCGCACTTTGAACCCAGCCGCGATCAACTTTGGGTAGCAGGGGATTTGGTCAACCGCGGCCCGGATAGCTTAGGCGCGCTGCGCTTTATCAAAAACTTAGGCTCCTCTGCACGCATGGTGTTGGGCAACCACGATCTACACTTGCTCGCGGTGCGGCACGGCCTGCGCGTTATGAATAAAAAAGATACGCTAAAGCCAATTCTTGCCGCTGCCGACTGCGACGAATTACTGCACTGGCTGCGCCAGCAACCTTTAATGCATGAAGGTATGGGACATGTCATGTGCCACGCGGGCATCCCGCCTGTATGGAGCCAAGAGCAAGCTCTAAATTACGCTTGCGAAGTGGGTAGGGTGCTCAAAGGTGATAATTATGTAGAACTGCTTGCTTCTATGTACGGCAATCAACCGAATAGCTGGCGGGCGGATTTGGCGGGCATGGACAGGCTGCGCGTAATTATTAATTATTTCACCCGCATGCGCTTTTGTACGCAGCAGGGGCAATTGGATCTCGATACTAAAGAAGGCTTAGGCGCAGCCCCCAAAGGCTTTGCTCCCTGGTTTAATTGGCGAGGAGAACATTTAAACCGCCCGGTATTATTCGGTCACTGGGCGGCGTTAAATGGCGTCACCCGAGAGCCCCGTGCAATCGCTTTGGATACCGGCTGTGTATGGGGTAAGCAGTTGAGTATGCTGCGCTTAGACGACGGCGTTTGGTTCCGCGTGAAGAGCGAATTGGCTTAGGGTTAACCATTTCTTGAGATAGTTGCCAGCGCGAAAAATGAAAAAATCCGTAAAACTAAGCTGTATCGTGTACTGAAGATATCACTAGGCTTTAAGAAGATTCGTTTTTCAGGTGTAGTAAATTTCAAAAAAGTTTTAACTGTCGCCGCTGTAACCTTGTTACTAACCTCATGCATATCTTTGGCTATACCGATCCAAAAAACCCGGCGCAAAAGGAATTCAGTGAGATTTCCAGCGATCTACCTAACCTCAAATAAAAAATCGCGCAAAAATTTTACTGCGTAAAAAATGCCGGTAACCGACCTTCGGCTCTATTAGTTTTAATTTTTGTATATATATGAAAGTTCACAACGCCTACTGAAATCGTAATCACTATTTCTGGTTAAGTTTTGAAGTCGTAGATTTTGCGAAAACGCATGCACACGCGATGAAGTTATTCTTCCGGTGGTCTGCGGTGGGTTTGAAAAATCTACAACAAAGTTAAATCAGAGGTTTGTTAATTTTAAAAGCTTATTTAGGGTTTTCGGAAGACCAACAGCGTATCGCCGATTTTATAAGTGTTGTACACACTTACATAAATACCTGAAATTGCACTAGTAGGCAGGGAAATCGGTGTAATCATTGCGCCTTGTAGCGAACAAAAATCTTGAGTGTCTTTAGCGAAGTCTATTACTCGCAACATTTGTCGATCATTGGAAATCGCACAAATACCTTCTTTTTCTGCACCGCTACGGGCACTACGATGCAGCTGGTTAAGCCAATAACTAGGCCTGCGGCCGCTAATAGCAGTTCCAACACGTCAATTCTCCTGATCGATAACTCCTGAAATAGATTTTTCCTATGCCGGTTTGTACCATATCAGATACAAATTTAATTTGGAATTGTTGGGTAGCGAATGCCGCCAGATAAAAAGCCCGTGTTAATTGCACTGGTAGGCGTTTTTACGCATAACTTAGTGTAATTAACACGGGCTCGTGTAGCGAGATCAAGTAACCAAACAGTTTATTTGTTGTTGGACTTTTTTTCCTTTTTGGCTTCGCGTTTTTCCTTCATCGTTTTTTCGGGTTTTTTCTTGGTTTCTTTTTTTGAATCTTGACTCTTAGCCATAAAGTTCTCCAGTGGGTTTTATCTACGGGGTTAATGTTGAGTCTTTTTGCTGCGATTAAATGGGGTTGCTTTTTTAATGCTGCTTTTAGATTTAAGCATACCGCTTTAACTGCCTTGGGGAAACGCAGAATAAATACATGCATTCAACCCCTGTACCTAAATAGGTAGCTGCAAGTTTAGCACGATTTCTTTTACCACCTGCGAGCCACACGGCGTAGAAGCCTAAACTTTTGTTAAGTTCAACAGCGGTGTTTAAAGAGAAGGTGTAGCGTGTATTGCTTGAGAATCCAGTGGTGCCTGCTGATGCTGCGCCAAAGAGTAGTCGCGTAGGATACTGCCCACACGGATGCGGTAATCTGCAAATAAATCATTGCGGCCGCGCGCTTGGGCCAGCCGGTGGGCTTCAAGATTACGCCAGTGTGCAATAGCCTCCTCATGTTCCCAAAACGACAGCGAGAGAATTTTTGTCGAATCGTTTAAGCTTTGAAAGCGCTCAATGGAAATAAAACCGGGAATATCTTTAAGTTGATTTTTAAGGCGTTCGGCGATTGCCAAATATTCATCTACGCCATCTGCAATTGGGATTACTTCAAATATAACTACCAGCATAGTGTGTTCCAGTGCGTGCTTGCTCAGATGAGGTTATTAATTCAGATCCAAGCGAGGAAAATCCTGCGCTTTTGAAGAATTATTATTGGCAGAGAGCAAATAAAATAAGAGTTGATTGCAGGATCATATCCGCATAGATAACGCCAATTGTTATCTATGCGGACGTGCAACTGTACAAGGAAAATAAGCAGTTTAATTCTAAACCCTATGCCTGAGTGGCTATAAGTTCTTTATTGAATAGGCACCATTTGATTGCGCTCGGCTTCGCTGGTTTCACCAATCAGCTTGACGACTAACACAGGATCTTTAGCAGATTTATTTCGGTCGGCTTTATTAGGTTTTTTATCGCCGTTGTCAACGGCAAGATTCCACATTGCACCTGTTGCTGGATCAACAATTAACATACCGATTAAACCGCCGAAAATAATATTGCCCCAATACCAACCGGATATTTCTGGTTTGAGCTTCACTTCAACAGGCTTAAAACCGTCTTTTTCAACTTTAATAATATAGGGCTGGCCGGAAAAATATCCTTTACCGGCCTTGAGTGAAAATGTTTTAGGGGTGATGCCGCTATCAACAGCGGTGGTAGAACCCTGTGGGTAGGCGGAGACTTTTGCTCCTTCAGGGGTACTATTAATAGCAAATTGCCGGGGGCCGTTATGAACGATACTACTGCACGCTGCGGTGGTGATAAGGCCGCTGAGTAATACTCCGGAGCAAAATACTTCCTTTGTACGAGATAAAAACATTAATAAATCCTCAACATTAGTGTAAACCGGGTTAAGCCCAGTAATTCCAATTTAGCAGTGGGTTTAAAAAAGGCAATTTTTGTCTCATGGCCTTTGGCTTATAACGTAATAGGCAAAAGTAGACGAATAATCGCTAATGATAGACGTAAGGCCGTGTTGGCAATATCGCAGCGGGATTTTGCGATTTTTTTACCGTTAAAATTTTTAGTAACGCGATACACTAGTTAACTGCGCTTATGAAGGCTGAAGAATTCAATTCAAAACAATGCGTCTATTAACTTTAATTAGACGGCGGCTTGATTTTCCTGAGGTATTTGATTCGGCAAAAACCCGCCGGATTGGTGCTGCCATAATGTGGCGTAATGGCCATTAGCGGCGAGTAGTTGCGCGTGTGTGCCCTGCTCCACCACGCGGCCTTCATCCATCACAATTAAGCGGTCCATACGTGCAATTGTGGATAACCGGTGCGCAATGGCGATAACTGTTTTGCCATCCATCAGGCCCAATAATTGTTCTTGAATGGCCATTTCCACTTCGCTATCGAGCGCAGATGTTGCCTCATCCAAAATTAAAATCGGCGCATTTTTTAATACTACCCGTGCAATAGCGATGCGCTGGCGCTGACCACCGGAGAGTTTAACGCCGCGCTCACCAACGTGTGCTTCGTAGCCCTGGCGGCCGTGCCAGTCGCTCAGAGTGAGAATAAAACTGTGCGCCTGGGCTTTGCGGGCGGCAGCTTCCACTTCTGCATCAGTGGCGTCTGGGCGGCCATAGCGAATATTGGCAGCGATCGAGCGATGTAATAGCGAAGTATCCTGAGTTACAAGCCCGATAGCCGAGCGCAAGCTCTCTTGAGTTACGTCGCGTACGTCCTGCCCGTCAATCAAAATCCGCCCTTCACTGACTTCGTAAAAGCGCAGCAATAAATTAATCAGTGTGGATTTACCGGCACCGGATCGCCCCACAACACCTACGCGCTCGCCAGGCTGCACGCGCAAATCAAACTGCTGTAATACCGGCCGCTCAGGTGTATAGGCGAAATTCACTTGCTCAAAACATATCTCCCCGCAGCTCACTTTTAACGCCTTGGCACTCGGGCGATCCACTAAATTATTAGGTACTGCAATGCTTTGCATGCCGTCTTGAACTGTACCGATATTTTCAAAAATCCCAGCAATTTCAAACGACACCCAGCCAGACATATTGGCAATTTGCCAGGCTAAGGGTATGGCCGTCGCAACTAGTGCGGCACTGATAAAACCTTCGGCCCATAGGCCTATGCCTACAACAGCTGTGCCGGTAATTAATAGGGCATTTAGGCTACTTAGCGTCCAGAGGTAATAGGTCATCAGGCGCATGTGGCGGGCCATCGCCTGTTGATGTTCATCTATGGCCTCGCGCACGTGCGCGTCCTCATCGGCGGCGCGGGCGAATAATTTCACCGTAAGGATATTAGTATAGCTATCGACGACGCGGGCCATAGTGGTGGAGCGCGCCTCTGAGCTGATGCGCGATAACACCAACAGCCGCGGTACAAAAAAGCGTAAAAACACGCTGTAGCTGATGATCCATAGGCCCGTTGGCAGGGCTAGGCGCCAATCGCCCCAGGCCATTAATGCCAGCGAACTTAAGCCATAGGTGGCGATGAATAAGCCAGCGCGAATGCCAGCCATAATACTTTCGCGTACGGAATTGGCGGTTTGCATAACTCGATTAGCGATGCGGCCAGCAAAATCATTTTGGAAAAAAGGCCAGCTTTGGCGCACCACGTGCCAATGCGACTGCCAACGCACTAGGCTTGTGGCGCCGGGTAAAAGCAGATTCTGGCGAATGGATACGTCAACCATTTGCACAAGAGGCCGACACAACACCAATACTACTAACATGCCGACAAATACGGGCCATTGGGCGGCAAGTGCCGCTGGACGATCCAGCGCCTGCACCAGCTCAGTCAAACGGCCAATCATCACAGGGATCATCATGTCCATCAGTGCAACTGCCAATACGCTTACCACCATAGCGCCGTACCAGAATTTCGTCTGGCGCACGTAATGCCAATAAAACGCACCAAGTGTTGCGGGCGGCGTTGTTGCGGGGAAATCGGCGGTGCCCTTAATGCGGGTTTCAAAAAAGCGAATCATGATCGGGTGCGTGAATAATTAGGGCGTTGGAGTATCGAGCTTAGCCTGCGGTGGCGTCAATTCACGCAGACTAACAGTTAAGCTTTGTAACGTATGTACGCCTACACACTGGATAGATATTGAAGGAGGTATCTATAAAGCCTGATGATGGACAAAAGCTTGATGGCCTAAGCATGGTGGCCCAATCGTTATGGCAAGCACCGCACAAAGCTATAACATGCGCAAGCGTGAATAACTGATGGAAAATACCTGTGCCAAATACCCCAACCTTTTTAATCACTCTTTTGCGCCTAGCATTCGCTTTAGCGCTGTTAATGAAACTGAGTACACCTGCGTTTGCCGAGAATCCGCGCCACATATTTATTGTTAGTTTTGACGGTGGCAAACCCTCGGTAATTGCGCAAAGTGCCATGCCGGTACTTAAACACATGCAAAAGCAAGGAGCGAGCACCTGGCAGGCATTTACGGTTGATCCGAGTATCACGCTGGTGTCGCACACGTCTATGTTGACGGGCGTGCAGCCGAATAAACATTTAATTGATTGGAATGAATGGAAGCCAGAAAAAGGCCTTGTGCAGGTGCCAACCATTTTCGCCTTGGCCAAAGCACGGGGTTTAATCACCGGCTTAATTGCCGGTAAAGAAAAATTTAAACATTTAAATACAGCTCACTCACTCGATTTATTTTCTATTCCTGCATATAACGCACGTGAGGTTGCCAAAACCGCCGCAGATTTTATTCTGGCAAAAAAACCTAATCTCACGTTTATTCATTTTGCTGATTCGGACGGTGCAGGTCATCAATACGGCTGGGGTTCTGCAGAGCAGAAAGCTTCCTTTGCTGAGGAAGACGCCGCACTAAAAATTCTGCGCGATGCCATAGCGCAGGCGGGTATTGAAAAAGACAGCGTAATTATTCTCACCGCAGACCACGGTGGCCACGACAAAACCCACGGCACCACGAGCCTTGATGATATGCATATTCCCTGGATCGCGTGGGGTAAGGGTGTAAAAGCGGGTTATACAATTCATCAGCGGGTGAATACTGTCGATACGGCGGCAACAGCTTTGTGGTTATTAGGTGTGGATATTCCGAAGGAATTTGACGGTGTGCCCGTGAAGGCTGCATTTAAATAAACCAATAATTCAAGCAAGAAAATAAATAGTCAGCCAGAGCGCTGCAAGGTTGCAAAGCCTAAACCTAAGGCACAGAATGCTGTATATTAAAACAGTATTTGGGCGCTACTATGTCTGATGATCCTATAAATTTTGATCCTATCATCGCAAAAACCGCCACGCCGCTGAAAGGCCGTGGCGCTGTGAGCCAGATTGTGGGACGCTTTGAAACTCAATACGTCCAGCAGGAGGACGACGGTTGGCATCAAAGCGAGGATACGGTGCCGTTTAAAACTCAGGTTAGCGCAGAAGTCGCCAAAACCATCCTCACGCGCAATCAATCGCCGGATTTGCCCTTTAGCGTTTCGCTAAATCCTTACCGCGGTTGTGAACACGGTTGTATTTATTGCTTTGCCAGGCCCAGCCACGCTTATTTGGGTCTATCGCCGGGGTTGGATTTTGAAAGCCGCCTATACGCAAAAATTAACGCACCGCAGTTATTGCGACAGGAATTAGCGCAGGCGAATTATGTCCCTTTACCGATCGCCGTGGGCGTTAATACCGATGCGTACCAGCCGTGTGAAAAAACCTGGCGTATTACTGAGCAAGTAATAAACGTACTGAACGAATGTCAGCACGCCTGCGGTTTTATTACCAAATCGGCGTTAATAGAGCGGGATATTCCAGTACTTGCGCAAATGGCGCAAAACAATTTAGTTAATGTTGCCATTACGATCACCACGCTTGATGCTTCGCTTGCGCGCATTTTAGAGCCCCGCGCGGCTTCACCTGCGCGCCGTTTGAAAACAATTGCGCGTTTAGCCGCGGCGGGTATTCCTGTTTCGGTAAGCGTTGCGCCGATCATTCCGTTTATTACCGAACAGGATTTAGAAGCGGTTTTAATTGCCAGCTCTGAAGCGGGCGCAACTCGGGCCGGTTATACATTAATTCGCTTGCCGTGGGAGATTAACCCGTTGTTTCAAGAATGGCTGCAGGCGCATTTTCCTGACCGCGCCGAGCGCGTGATGAATCGAATACGCGATACGCGGAATGGCAAAGATAACAGCTACGAATTTGGTGCGCGGATGAAAGGAGAAGGAATTTTTGCCGATTTAATTCGCCAACGTTTTAATCTGTATGTAAAGCGCTTAGGCTTAAATAATCGGCAAGGGTTTACCGGCGTTAATTGCGATCTATTTCGTAAACCCTTAGCCGTACCTGCCAAAAAACGTTCACATGAGGGGCAGCGAGATTTATTTGGCTAGGCAGTGTAGGTGCGAATTTATTCGCGCTTGATTAAATCACGCTGAGAATCTGCTAATAAATTCAGACCTACGTTCAGGTACTTCTGTAATTACCTCAATCGCGCGGCCGTTTATTTATCAATCCATCCCTATAGGCTTGGAGTAAAACCAGGGCAATTCGGCTTGTTGGGCCGGTTCATTGCCGATCATCTCATCATAGGCTGAATACATAACTAACCAGCCTTGCTCAAAGCCGAGGTTAAATAATGCTTGTTTGGCCAAAAACAGATTAGGGAATTTAATTAATTTACCGCTATCGTCTTTTAAATACTCAACTGTAGCCTAATTGCCTATAGCCTCAGTGGTTGTGCCGGTAAAATAAAAATACAGCATCGCTGTAGCTAAAAATAAGCGCTCGCGTTGCTATATTCATTAGCTAAGCTCCAGTATTATTTAAGTAGTGATAGACGATTACTTGGGTATATTTTATAACCTACGTTAAAAATTCAGCATGGGATTTTTGTTTAAAACAATTAAATGCTTTACAGCGGCAGCTGTATTTCACTGATCCGAAGTACCCGCCTTGGCGTAAACACAAGAATAAGGCTTGAATGCTAATCGCATAGCAATACGCCATGCAGTAATAAAAAGGCTTATTATGTTGTTACCTGACACAACAGTTTTAGCGCGTGCCCAGGCCGCGCTAAAGCTTTTATATGTTGCCGATGCGCTGTCCATGCCTGTGCACTGGTATTACAATCCACTGGATATCCTAAAGGCATTTCCCGGTGGAATAAAACAGTTTGAAGCGCCGCCGCTTAAGCATCCTTCATCCATAATGTCGTTACACTCAACCAGTGCTGGTGGGCGCGGCTCGCAGCATCATTCAACTCAGCCGCAAGTAGTCGGCGATATTATATTAAAAGGCAAACGGCAATTTTGGGGTATCGCCCGGCAGCATTATCATCAGGGTATGAAGGCTGGGGAAAATACATTAAATGCGCACTGCGCACGCCTGGTTACGCGCACATTAACTGCGAATAAAAGTCGTTACAACGCAACACAGTTTTTAGATAATTATATCGCGTTTATGACCTCAGAGAGACCTTTGCATCCAGATACCTACGCCGAATCCTATCACCGAGGATTTTTCGCACATTATACGCAAGGCATAGCTGCCGATAAATGTGCCGCCAAAACCCACGATACACCGTCGGTGGGTGGCCTTGTAACTATAGCGCCTCTAGCAATAGCCGAATTATTAAATGAGCGTAACCTCGAGCGCGTACAGAAATTATGCGCGCAGCATTTATACCTTACCCACCCGCATGAAAAACTCGCCGATATTTGCTCAGCCTATGTAGCCTTAATTGAGAAACTTTTATTGCGTAAGAGTGAAGATGCAGGCGATTGCATTATTGCTTGCGCGCAAAACTCTATCGGGTTAAATCTTAAAAAACTGCTGCAACGCAATTTGACTGATAACGAAGTGGTCGGCGGTATTTATTCCAAGGCCTGTTACATTGAAGATTCATGGCCGAGTATTTTATTTTTGCTTTATAAATATCTAAATAACCCAAAGCAAGCACTGTTGGCTAATGCTAATTTAGGCGGGGATAATTGCCACAGAGGTTCTGTGTTGGGCGTGCTGTTGGGGTTGGCTACTAACGAGGATTGCGCCAAATGTTTTGTGCAACTGGCCGATGCAAAGACAATTGACGAGGAAATACATAAGCTGCTTGGGCTTTCTATGTAGAATCTAGTAATTGAAGTTTTACTTTTTTTACAAACAGTAATGACGAAACCTTGCTGTTAACGTAGCGGCCAATTCGGCATGCGGCGAATTCTTAAGTTTAAATCTGCAAAAAACATCTATTGCCTGGGCTCGCCAAATACCGAGCCTCCAGCGCGCACAATGTTTTGCACTTCGAAACTCAACGCGCTTTGTTCGGCTTTAATACGCTCGACAAAATCTTTTTTTCTGCGGCCTGCACTCTTAGCATCATATGTTGTGCCCCATTCCATCATCGCAAGCAGCATAGGCACAAGCCCCAGCCCTTTTTCAGTTAGACGATAGAGCGAACTGCGCAGATCTGTAGCATGCGGTTGTTTGGTAAGGATGCCATGCTTTTCCAGATTGCTTAGACGACTTGTTAATACGCTGGTGGTAATGCGTTCGGAGGAGTCTAAAAATTCTTTAAATGTCTGTTTGCCAAAAAAAACTATGTCACGCAAAACCAGCAATGACCAAGGATCGCCAATGAGTTCAAGGGTAAAGTTGACTGGACAGTGAGATTTTGTGTCGGTGCGTTTCATGAAAATGACAATTCAATATGAGTAAACGCAGTTTAGCAAAGTAACTTGCATTATTAAATCTAGTTTTGTAAGCTGGCCGAATTCGTATATAGCTTGCATAATGCAAGCTATAATGTAGCCAGTTGAATGAGGTTTGCTCGATGCTAAACAACAAAACTGCCTCAATTTACTCTACGGCAGGCGCTAGTGGCGACCCGCGCATTTGCCCAACAGGGAGCGAGGCTTTTTCTCTCGGGGCTCTCCTTGCTGTATTAATGGAGTCGTTTTTAAAATTTACCTAATCAGCGCAGTGTCGCCTAAGTTTTTTCAGAAATTAATTAATTTTTAACAAAACCCTATTTGTTCATCACCGTTTAATTTTTCAGCACTATTTTTTTAACCAAAACTCTATGGACGAAACTTATGACTAAATCCTATACCGGCGGCTGTGGCTGTGGTGCCATTCGCTATGACATAACTGGCGAGCCTTTAGTGTCTGTTGATTGCCAATGCCGTGATTGCACGCATGAAAGCGGTACGGGCCACGCATCCCATTTGGTATTCCTACGTGCAAACATTAGTTTGTCTGGTGAGGCATCTGAATGGACGATGACCGCCGACAGCGGAAATTTAAAAACACGCGGTTTTTGCCCTCAATGCGGCTCGCCCGTCTATATGACATTTGCAAACAATCCGGACGTTATGACCGTGCGTGCAGGCAGTCTGGACGAACCTAATCGTTATACACCGCAAATAGTTACCTATCGCTCCAGTGCTTTTACATGGGACACGATTAATTCTGCGCTACCTGGTTTTGAAAAAATGCCTCCTAAGTAGCTAGTGTGTAAACTCGCTGCGGGCAGAATGTTTCTAGGCTATGATTTTTATTTTTAAACCGTGCAGTCGAAATGTATGCTTCCTTAAGTAAGTGCTTAACAAACACTTGCTCTACAGAAGTTTTTGCTCTTGGCACCAGCGCAAGGATTGCCGCAGGCCGGTATGCATCGTCATTCTCGGTGACCAAAAATCGCGATTAAATTCTGCAACCAATTGTGGTGATAAATTAATGGACAGCAAATCTACACTGCGCATCGAAATCATCGGCGCGTGCCTTTTGCCCGCTAATTGATAGAGTTTATCCATAACAATTGCTAAAGGCATTAAAAGCCATTTAGGCATTACGGTTGAAGGCTTGGCTACCTGCATCATTTGCGCGAGTGTACGAATAAAACCGTGTACGCCACATTCTTGAGGGCCAACTCCAATAAAATCACGGCCCGAAGCGGGCAGTTTTATAACGATTCGCCAAAATAATTCGCACAAATCATCTATAAAAATAGCCGGGCAATGTTGCTCGCCACCGCGTATAAAAAATACCACGCCTTTTTTAAGATAGCGGCCAAGCGTAGGGATAAAATTTTTATCCTCCGGCCCATAGATGAGGCCTGGGTATACAATATTCGCGCTTAGTCCCTGTTGCCCACGATAATTTTTAACTACTTGGTCGGCGGCAAATTTGCTATTGGCGTAATCAGTATTTAACCAAGTAAAACGCTTATTACGCCGCAACACCGCGATAGATGAACAGTGCACAAGCCGGCATGCGGGCGCATGCCTGTGTAACATTTCACACAGCAGAGCCGTACCCGCCACATTAACAGCCTGATATTCTCTGGCTGTTGCAAAACCTACGAGCGAGGCTAAATGCACGCAGATATCCAATCCTTGCGTAAATTGCTCAATTATGTGGCTTTGGCTTAAATCACCCTGTATCCAAACTATGCGTTTATCGTTGAGGCTTTTTGAAGGAATAGCGCGCACCAAACAGCGGATTTCATCACCTGCATTTAAACGCTGTAAACAGTACTGCAGCATGCGGCGCCCTAAATTGCCCGTAACTCCGGTGATGCCGATAATCATTGTTGTTCTCCCGCGTGGAATTCGACTTGGCTTTTCAATAGCCCAAATTGCGCCGCTTCTTGTTTGGCAGCTTGAGGTTTAAATCTAAAATAAGCAAAATAAAATAGCTTATAGATTTTTACCTTAGCAATTTTTACAAGTGAACTATGCTGTAAAGCTGCCCAATGGGCTGCGAACTTACCATGCTTTATATATTGCATGATCGGGTATTCCGCCTGATTGGGGATGGGCGAGCGCACGACTAACACTTTGTCCTTAAAGTGGTTTTTTTCGTAATACAAAAAATCGTGTAAAGAACCAATTTGCACTACATTTAAACCCTTTTGCTTAAGGGTATTTTCCAGCGAAACTACCGATTTATTAGTGGAATTAGCAGTGGTGATTAATAATGCGTCCTTAACACCCTGCAATTGTTCTGCACTGAGCTGGTTTATTTCCTGAATCGGGCTGGCTTTACTTTTCACCCAAATACATGCTGTGCGTTCACACACGGCAGCAAGGCCCGGCTGAGATGCTTGGATAAACGCCATTATTTCATCAGCGTCTGTTTCTAAAAATGTCACATAGGGTACTAATTTAAGCGGCTTGCCATTGCGGCTCATCGTTATGCGCTCCTTATAATTATGCATCTGCACTAAAATTAAATCCGCAGGGAACACGCTAGCATAATTTTTCACGACTATATGATTATCCTCACATAACAGCACTAGCTGCTCGCGGCCGTCGTGCTCGGTAAAAATATCCCGCAGTTTACGCACAAACGGGCAAGGCCTATCAATGATATCTACTCCTCGTGAGCGCAGGATAATTTCCTCATCGACTATAGAATCATAGCCAGTATTAATGACTTTAAAATCCTTGCCTGCAGGCAAATCCTTTGCCTTTTCTACCACCGGCACACCGAGTGTTTTTAGCCATTTTAGGTCTACGCCGACACGGCCAAAATCGTTGGATATCCAATCGACAATTAAGAATACTCTTTGTGCAAAAGGGTTTACGGAATTCCTTATAGCCATCGGCATAAGTCCTTTTAACACTTTATTCTCCAGCCAAACACAGCGACCATCTTTTTCCAGTAGCAGCACGTCCATCGTAAACTCCTTAATGAATAGCGCTACGGCGGGCACTGCGAGCGCTTTTGGTTTCCAGGATCTTAAGCATTTTTTTCGAGAATGCCTGGGCGATACAAAATACTTCGCAGCACACCTTTTCATTCTGATAAAAAACAATATGTGCTTTACCCTCGGCAGCTTTTTCTCGCACGTTCGCACCGTCAAAATGCAACTCAATACGTGTTTCAATAGGGAAAATAAAGTTGTGAAAGACCACGCGCATTTCATTTAAAGCAAACTGCATATCGCCGAGTTTTGCGCTCGCTTCTGGAGATAATTCAAACGTGGTGGCGCAAGCCATAAACATTTGCCGCGCTGCTTCTATTAAAACCGCACCCTGTACATGCTCACCGGTTTGATGATCCGACATTTCCGCGCAGTTTTCATCGACGACTAAATAAGCTTCGAAAGTGCGTTCATTTACACGTTGCGGGCTGGATACCATAACGTTGTTATCGCGGATTTTATGCACTTTTTCTTTACAAACTCGCTGGTGAATATGATCCTGTACAAGGATAGAACGGCTGTCACTCAGGAATTTCAAGCTCTCCAACAAACGTTGGCGTTGCTCATGGCCTAGTCCCTGGCCTAAAATTATTTTATCGACGTTGCGGGCAATTCTGTGCAGGTTTTCCAATGCAGTTTGATAATCCCATATCTGCTCAGAATCACAAAAATCGCGAAATTTAGAGCTCACAATATAGATAGTGTTTTCAATTTGGGCGGTGTTTGGAAGGTCTAATAGATCAGTTGCAGTTAACATGGCTGTATCTCCTTGGGTTGCGGTGTAGGCGTAGGTTAGCCTTGCGCCGCACTGCAGTATGTGAAATAACTCCCAGGATATTTGTTAAAAATTCACCTAATGACCCTCTGAAAACTTATCTCACTCGCTCTTGCCCTGTTGAATTTACAAAAAATGCTTAGTTACTACGTATAACTCGGTAACTCTCCTGCGTTGCTCTCGATTTCATTCCAGATGAAATCCTACCTCCCCATCCGTAGGGTCGTACCTCCTGCATCCATGCAGTCCCCGTTTTTTGGTAAATTCGCTTAACCGGGGGCGGCCTGTGCTTCGCCGCAAACGTTTTTTAGAGATTCCCTAGGCCAATACGCGCCCGGGTCTTTTTTAACATTTATTTATATCCTGATCCTGTTAGTTTTCGCAATTTGATTAATGGCCTCGTGGTCTTGGTGGAGCAAGAGCTTTGTCGGTCAGCTTTCCTCCGCACTTTATCCATTTGCAACAGAAACCGCGCAGGCCAATGGGTTAGGGCCGATGCTGTTATTCAAATATTTTTGGAGGAATTAGCGATGCGGAAGAATTGGATGATGCCTAGAGTTAATCCCATGGGTGATTAAAATCTCGCTGGGATTTAATGGTCGCTTACGTACAGCCAATTAAGTTTTCTATTTAAATCAATCAGCCCCCGATATGCGACACGTTAATGTCAATAGAAATTCCACAAGCACTTAATTATCTATGCACTACCGGGTTGGACTTTTATTGGCCAGTTAAGGTGTGGGGGTTTAATAATTGCATAAGTTCATTGCGGCTTAACTGCGTTTGCTCGGCGGCTACATCAATAATGGCGCGTCCTTCACGGTAAGCTTGCTTGGCAATAGCAGCGGCTTTGTCGTAGCCAATAAGCGGGTTGAGCGCCGTGACTAAAATAGGGTTTTGAGCCAGAGCTTTATCGAGTGTGGCATCATTTACCGTAAAACCTGCAATGGCATTTTCGCCTAGTTCATGGCAGGCATTGGCCAATAACTCTATCGATTGCAACAGGTTATAGGCAATTAACGGCAGCATGACATTTAATTGAAAATTACCGGACTGCCCAGCAATTGTAATACTCGTGTCATTACCAATTACCTGTGCGCAGACCATACACACCGCTTCGGCAATTACAGGATTAATTTTGCCGGGCATAATTGAGGAGCCCGGCTGTAATTCGGGCACACTAATTTCGGCGAGGCCAGCAAGTGGGCCTGAATTCATCCAGCGCACATCATTGGCAATTTTCATTAGGCTTACTGCCAGGGTTTTTAAATTGCCCGAAAGCGCCACGGCGGTATCCTGTGCGCTCATTAATGCAAAGAAATTCTCGCCCGGCACAAACTCAAGGCCTGTGTTGCGTTGTAAATAATGTGCCATACGCGCCGCAAAATTTGGCAGAGTGTTAACTCCTGTACCTACCGCAGTGCCGCCTTGGGCCAAGCATAATAATTGCGGCATAATTGCATTTAAGCGCTCATAATTACTGGTTATTTGACTGCGCCAGCCACTGATTTCCTGCCCGAAAGTCAGTGGCATTGCATCCATCAAATGGGTACGTCCAGTTTTAACGCGATGGTTTAATTGCTGGCTTTTTTTATCCAAACATTCTTCTAACGCCAGCAGCTTGGGCAGCAGCTGATGATGCAACGCCATTGCAGCACTAATATGAATAGCACTGGGAATAGTGTCGTTACTACTTTGGCCCATATTTACATGATCATTCGGGTGCACTTTTAAGCTCGTTGTTGCGCAGGCTATATGGGCAATCACTTCATTGAGATTCATATTCGTGCTAGTGCCAGAACCAGTTTGAAATACGTCCACCGGAAATTGATCACTATATTCACCGCGAATAATGGCGTCACACGCCGTAACAATTCCTTCTGTCATTTCGCAGCTTAAAAGTTTGTGTTCAAGATTAGCCTGCGCTGCCGCCTTTTTTATTTGCGCAATAGCGTGAATAAAGGCTGCGGGCATGCGCAAAGCACTTAGGTGAAAATTATTAATAGCCCGCTGTGTTTGCGCGCCATATAACGCAGCAACGGGCACTTCAACGGTGCCCATGGAATCCTGCTCCAGACGAATTAACGACATAGATTTTCTCCAACCTGTAACCAAAAAATTCAGTACGAGCGCCAATATTTGCGCCGATGGATTTAAAGGATTGATCTTACGCTGTTTCGGTATTGTATAAGTGCGTTATTGACCGGGGAAACTCTTATTAAGTATTGAGGCGGAAAATTTTGCGTTTGAAAATATCCACGATTCCAACCTTAATGAGACCCTGCAGAATCAGAGTTTTGATCCTATAAAAGCTCGATATTAAATCGCTTTATAATTAGCGCAAATGCAATAAAGCACGTTAACGTCGTCAGACATGAGGCCAGCAAGGCCCACCAAAATCCTAATCGTGGTAGCAGCAATGGAAATGCTAGAAACATTGGCAAGGTTGGCACTACATACCAAAACGTGTACCAGGCGTGATTGGCGATTTTACTGATAGGCTGATGTTCAAGATAAAGCCAAATGAGTGTAAGCACTGTCACCATAGGAAGCGCGGCAACCAGTGCAGCTAATTTGTCGCTGCGTTTTGCTAGTTCCGAAACCAACACCACAGCGGCTGCAGTCACTAAATATTTAGTAATAACCCAGTACATAAGAAGCCTCCAGGTGGTTAGGAGCTAAAATGCTGCTGTAAGCGGCCAGTAGATTTCACCAATCTAACCACAGCGGATTTTTAAATTATTTAATGTCGTTGAAGTCGCCCGTAAAATTAGCATCAAAGGCTTCGCCTTCATCCGATATCAGCACATACAAGGTTTTTTTCTCTTCGCTGTTGGCGACTGCAACAACATAATAACCTTTACCCTTTTTGTGGATCTTGGCGTTTTTAACGGGGACTGCTGCCCAGCTGGCAGGTAATTTTCCAAACCCCAAGCCTGCATCTTTTTTAGTTAAATCAGCGGCGGTTTTTAATCCAACGGAAGGTGCTGACTGATCACTGATATGGTCATGAAACTCATGTGCAAGCACTGGAGTGCTGAGCAACACGCTGGTTAATATAAGCGATACAATGTTTTTCATAATAATTTCTCTTAAAGTAGATTATTTATGGGAGTGAAAATTAACGCTATCGTGGCTGTGCTGGTCGGATTCGTCATCCGCTTGATGCGCCTCATTCGATCGTGCATTTAGATTTAAACGCTTAGGATAATTTTTTAATGCGGATGCTGACTTCTCCATATCATCATGCACATGATGATGGTCATCGCGGTTTAGGGGGAAGTCGTCTGAATAATAACTGTGTTGAAATCCATGCATTTGCGATAAAAATAGCAAGCCACCTGCAAACAGTAAGCCTACGTTGGCGGCCTTACTGAACTTTTCGAAGGAAGCGGTTTTTCGCCAGCCTGACAACAATACCAGCATCACGCTCAATGCAATAATTTGCCCGATTTCTACACCGACATTAAATGACAGAATTTTTAGGACTAAACCCTCAGTGCCCAATGGTAATTGTTGTAGTCGTGTGGATAATCCGAAGCCGTGAATAAGGCCAAAAATAAATACCAACAGCAAAAAATTAGACGAGGCGATATCTAGGTATTTTCTAAAACCATCTAAGTTATCAAATGCCTTGTAACATACCGTTAGAGCAATAACTGCATCGATTAAATAGTAGTTGGCTTGAATGCTAAATAGCGTAGCAAACACCAAGGTTATCGAGTGGCCAATTGTAAATGCGGTTATAAATTTCAGAATATCTTTAAAGTGCGTTAAAAAGAAAATCACACCAAACAGAAATAACAAATGATCGTAACCCGTCAGCATATGCTTGGCACCAAGCTGCATGTATTCGAGGGCTCCGGCATTTAAAATTCTGGCCTGATCCTCAGGCGACATGCCGTGTGCGAGTGCAGATGTGCTTATCGCGGTTAATAAAAGGAACAATACTAATTTCAACATCAAGTCCTCATAATTCAAGTTAAAGTGCAGTCTGTGAAGCGCTTGAAGAACCCATTTGCATTAGACGGTACAGCGCGGGCAAGACAACAAGTGTGAGTAGTGTGGAAGAGATAATTCCGCCAAGTACAACGGACGCTAAAGGCCGCTGCACTTTACACCCAATGTCGGTATTAAATGCCATAGGTACGAAACCCAAGCCCGCCCAAGTGCTGCAATTAATACAGGCCGCATCGCGTAATGACACTATTAAATAATGCATCTATTTAGGCTCATTTATTGTGAGCGCAAATCGCTCGCAGCATACCTTTATTAAAAATTAATTTGCAGCGAAGCCGAACCGCGCGCTGACCCGAATACACCCGAATGAAAAAGGCTTGAGTTGCCGAGCTCTTCTAATCAATGTGAAGAACACGAACGCCACTCTTGCCATTGCTCAGTCCGAGCGTATCAGCATTGCACAAACAGTGTTCCGACCGAGGCAACCATATTTGTTTAAATCTTTACAAATATTTATCTATATCTACAAACATATTACTATGCGGTTTCCATTTTCAACTGGACGGGGAAAAATGGGTAACCGCAGAAACTTCATTAAAGAATCAGCCGTTGTGGCAGCAGGCCTTGCTGTTACCAACGAAGCCATAAGAAAAGAAGCTAAACCTAAAAAAGAAGCGCAAACCGCTTATGCGGACAAGCTCACAGATGATTCCGGTAAATACGTGGCTTTGCCTCTGCCCTACGCTTATGAGGCTCTTGAACCTGTCATAGATGCTCGTACAGTCGAATTGCATTACCAATATCACCACAAGCCTGCTCTGGCCAAAGCCAAAGCCAACAAAGCTGATGAAGCCCTTGCGCATGCGCGCGCAACCGGCGATTTCACCTTAGTAAAACATCACGAAAAGGATGTGGGATTTAGCCTGTCCAGCCATATCCTGCACAGGATTTATTGGACAAACCCGTCCCCAAAAGGCGGCACGCCTTCACCGCAATTATCCAAAGCCATTGATAAACACTTCGGCTCCTTCGATAAGTTAAAAGCGTATTTACTAGCGGCTGCAAATAGCTTTGAAGGAAGTGGTTGGGGAGTTCTGGGTTATATACCTAGCACGCAAAAACTTACGGTTTTGCAATGTGAGAACCATCAGAAGCTCACAACCTGGGGCGTAATTCCATTGCTGGTATTAGATGTTTGGGAGCATACGTATTATTTGAAATACCGGAATCGTCGTGGGATTACACCAGTGCGGTATTCAGCATCATCAATTGAGACAACGTATCGGCACGCTTTAGCGCGGCGTCACACCAGTCCTGACGGAGCTGCACTATGAATGAATGGATCGCGTTGGTGTTATCGCTACCTACGGAAAACGCTACGGTACGTATGCGAGCCTGGCGTTCCCTTAAAGCAGCAGGCGTTGCTGTGTTACGCGATGGGGTTTACTTATTGCCCTATCGTGAACAATGCGTGCAGCTGTTTGAATCCACAAAAGAGGATGTGCATGCATCTGGCGGCACGGCTTTTATTTTGAACGTAGCAGGCGAGGAAGCTGCACAGTTTCCAGCGCTGTTTAATCGCACCGAAGAATTCGCTGGGTTGTTAGCTGAGTTATCCGCCGTCCACGCTTCCCTGAGCGCCGACTCATTACCCACTGCTATCAAACAGCTGCGTAAATTACGCAAAACCTTCGCTGCCATCGCAGGCATCGACTATTTCCCTGGAGAAGCACAAGTACAGGTCGAAGCTGCGCTGGTCGATACAGAACTACTGTTGAGTCGCCTTCTATCACCGGATGAACCTAGCGCTATCGACGGCCATGTTGAAGTATTAGACCTCGCCCACTATCAAGGGCGCGTATGGGCAACGCGTAAGCGTCCCTGGGTAGATCGCCTCGGAAGCGCCTGGCTTATTCGTACATTTATCGATGCTAATGCACGCATTATCTGGCTGGAATCGCCTGATGACTGTCCAGCCGATGCGCTCGGTTTTGATTTCGACGGCGCACCATTCAGCCATATCGGGAATAAAGTTACTTTTGAAGTATTGCTGACCAGCTTCGCTCTGCCGCAGCCAGCATTACAGCGTTTTGCTGCGCTCGTTCATTACCTTGATGTCGGTGGTATTCAGCCCAGCGAAGCCCGCGGCCTTGAACAAATTCTATGGGGATTACGCAACACGATTACCAATGACGACCATTTATTAACAACCGCAAGCGGCATATTTGATGCCCTGTTAACTGCATTTTCCGAAAAGACCTAGAGCCTATCTAAAAAATGATTTTTTATTAACTATCTCTTAAAATGCCGTTAAAACAACAGATTACCGGAGCGGTCGGTGGAGCTCACAAAACAGCAATGGGAACTCGTAATACCTTTCCTTCGTGAAAAAGACCTGACTCAACAAGGTAAAG
>DATDJI010000054.1:0-12921 GCA_036520615.1 Cellvibrionaceae bacterium
CAAGCAAGCCGACCTCAATAAAATCTAGATTAATATTCATGCCGGGAAAGACGAGCAAAAGTAAATAAGCCCAAAATCCGCAGAGTATTGCTATACACAACCTATTACTGATATTTTCCATTGAGCACTCTTGAACCTAACAGTTTTATTAGGCGGAGAGATTCCGTCTAATTCGATTTATCTTTCCGTCTAACACTGCCTTACAAAACTTCGATTTTAGATCAAGTCTTTTAGAATCAATGCATTGACAGGTATGCGCCAAACATTTATAGCCGCTCAAGTTTTGTTAGGGCGGAATAGTTCAGTCTAACTCAGCTTTTTGGCTCGCCGCCTAACATGCAAAGGTTTGGAATTGCTTACCTGCAAAGCCTTGCATATTGCGGCTCATCTGAGCATCGGGTCAATCAGGATCTGAGTTATACGGAAACTTTCCGTGTTTATACTTGTGTTAGACGCAAAGCACAATTGCTGTATATGTGGACAGTACTATGGACGGCAGTGTTGGCAGGTTGCCGTCCCTAACCGACATTGCCTGCAAAACACGCGTTATGCAGTGCGGACTATTGATACTTAGCTGCATCGGATACCTGCTTTACTCAGTTAAATTGACAGCACGGGGTTGAGGTTTTTTTTCACTTTGCCAACCGGTGAGACCAGGCGATGTTTGTATTTAAATGCTTGGGTATTTTAATCAGAATAAATAATTAACCTAGCTCGCGCTTATGATTTGCAGTTTAATTATTCGGAAATTACCGAGAATTTTTACCGTTTTAATGCCTGATTTAAAACGTGCAGAGATCTGGTAACAATATCTAATGAAATCGGCCACTGGATGATTTTCGCTGGCCTAGCGGCTCCCACCTGCGCGGGAATGACAAATTCATCTAATAGGCGAATAACTAAAACTTAATGTGATATTAAGATCACGTTAATCGCTGCAGCTAAAATTTGCAGGACACCAAGCCACCGGCTGAATAACCGATGGCTTTATAAGATTCGGGTAGGCTCAGTTGAACAATTGGAAACCCAACGCCGACGCCGGGTTGGGGGTAGGACTGAGGAAGATTGACCCGTCTTCTGCAGTTGTCTCTACTAAAGCGCAAGCCCACTTTGAATCTGCACACTTGCTCGGCTCCCGGCAGTAACAGGTAACCCTTCACGCACATCCGGCTGGCCGCCGCCAATCCAAATCTCCGCCTTGCCAGGTACTACGGAGCGTTTGCCCCTGTCATCCACTGTGCTAAGTGCCTCGGCCTGCAGTTCAAAGGTCACATTCGCAGTTGCGCCTTTAGCGATGCTGATGCGCTGGAACCCAGCCAAAGCGCGCACTGGTGTGCCTGGAATATCGGGCCGCGCTAAATACAGCTGCACCACTTCGTCGGCATCGCGACCGCCGGTATTAGTGACGCTAACATTCAGCTTGAGTGTGCCAGACGGCTTCCAGCGCGTCGGCTGAACCTTAATGTCGCCATAGCGAAATTGGCTATACGAAAGGCCATAACCGAATGGATAGAGCACTGGGTTTTTGTGGTAGCGGTAGGTGCGGCTGCTCATTGAGTAGTCGTTAAAGTCTGGCAGCTGCTCGACAGATTTGTAGAAGGTGACGGGCAGGCGGCCTGCGGGACTGACATCTCCTGCGAGTACTGCAGCTATAGCATCGCCGCCTTGGCCGCCGGGGTACCAGGCTTCAAGTAGGGCTACGGCTTTGGTGTCTTCTTCATTTACCGCCAGAGCGCTGCCGTTCATCAACACCACAATGACTGGTTTGCCTGTGGCGTACAGCTGTTGCAAAAGGGCCCTTTGGCCTCCGGGCAGAGCGAGGTCTGTGCGGTCGCCGCCGACAAAACCGGGCATGGGCACGGGCATTTCTTCACCTTCCACCTGCGCAGTTAGGCCTCCTGCAAAAATAATGGCGTCGCTGGCATTAGCCGCTGCCAAAGCTGCTTGGGCACCTAGGTTAGAAGGAGTGCTCCAGATCAGTTGCTCGTTGCCCTGTTCGCCGCGTTGGAAGCTTTCAACTTTTAGGCTGTAGATTTTACCTGCGGTCAGTTCGATGCTGCCGCTGGCGATCACTGCGCGCCAATCGAGTTTCCAGGCATCGATAATTAATTGATCGTTCACCCAGATGCGGTAGCCGCCATCGGCTTTGTAGCGCAGGGTGTACGTGCCGGTTTCCGGAGCTTTTAGATAGCCGCTCCAGCGCATGGCACTGCTGCGCACTTCGTTTTTCCAAGTCACCTGGACGCTGGTTTCCAGCTGTTGCTTAACTGGCTTGAGCCCGAGATTTTTATCGGTGAAGTACTCAGCTTTAAGGCCGGGCTTTTTGCATTTGGCGTCGGCGCATAAAACGGTGCTGGGCACAGGGGCTTCAAGTGGGTAGAGCAGCCCTGTTCCTGGCGCATAGCGGATAGCACTTGCGCCGAAGCGCTTTTGCAAACCGTTCAGTAAAGTGACCGGATGAGAGGGCGAGCCGTTGTAATTGCCGACCAATGCTTCTTGGCTGTCCGCATTGGGGCCGATTACAGCGAGGGTTTTAATGGTTGGGGAGAGCGGTAAAAAGTTGTTGTGGTTTTTCAGCAGAACAATGGATTTTTCCGCCAATGTTTGCGCGACTTTACGGTTTTCCGGCGTGTCGTTAGCGCCGGCGGTAATGGTTGGAAATACCGCCGGGCGCGGGTCAAATTGGCCGAGACGCATGCGAGCGGTGAATAGCCGTACAAGGGAGATATCGATTTGCTGCTCGCTGATGAGCCCTTTTTTTAACGCGCTGTGGATGTGATCCGCTTCATCGGAGTCGCCACAAATTAAGTCCATGCCCGCATCAAAGGCGGCTTTTATACCTTCTTCAGGAGTCGACGTGTAGGCGTGGTTTTTCCCGTGGTAGATGTCGTAGACGGCGGCACAGTCAGACACCACATAGCCGTCAAAACCCCATTTGCCGCGCAAAGTTTCTTTCAGCAGCGACTGGTTGGCGCAGGCGGGTACGCCGTTAATCGCGTTATAGGCGCACATGATCGAGCCTGCTTTGGCTTCTTTTACCGTCGCGGCAAAAGCGGGCAGGTAGGTCTCCTCAAGATCCTTCGGGCTCGGGTTAACGTTATCTTTATGGCGGCTGGCTTCAGGCCCACTGTGCACAGCAAAGTGCTTGGGTGTTGCGATGGTTTTAAGGTAGCGCGGATCGTCTCCCTGCAAACCTTGTACATAGGCGACGCCTAGGCGAGCGGTTAAATAAGGGTCTTCACCGTAAGTTTCCTGGCCCCGCCCCCAGCGCGGGTCGCGGAAGATATTGATATTGGGCGACCAGACGGACAGTCCTTCAAACCAATCGGAGCCGCCAAAGCGATGTTGTTTGGCAAAGTGTTTAGCGCGAAACTCGGTGCTCACCACCGAGGCCGCTTGTTTTAATAAAGGCGCATCCCAGGCGGCTGCCATACCTATGGCCTGAGGGAACACTGTGGCCTCGCCCATCGCGGCAACGCCGTGCAAGCCTTCGTTCCACCAGTTGAATTCCCGCACGCCTAGGCGCGGAATGGCCGGGGCATCATTAATTAATTGGGGAAGTTTTTCTTCCTGAGTCATGCGCCCGACCAAGTCTTTCGCCCGCTCAACTGGAGTTAGGGCAGGGTTCTGGTAGGGCAATTGAGGTTTGTGCGGCGGCTCTTCTGCCCAGGCTGAAGTGGCTAGCACACTGCAGCTGAGTGCTAGCCACGAAATGCGGTGAATAAATGAAGCGAATGGCGATTGGACTAAATGCATGATTAATCTCTTATTCAAGGCAGTGAAAACCTGCAGATTACGATCATTGATTAATGAAAAACCCGCCGAGGCTTACCTGGACAGGTTGTTGGAGGAGGTGATTAACTCATTAAAAATTCTTCGATTCAATCACCCAATTAGTTTTGTAAATACCCAGTTGGTGCGAGGAGCATGATCTGGTGTGGGAGAAGCTAGTACGGGGAGCACCGTTGATGAGGCCAGTACCGCCGCCGCAGACAGCTATTGACGATACGATTGAGCCGCTTAATGGCCCCAACTGTATTGAATACCCATATGGCTTTAACCCCCGTCTTCAGTAAGACGACGATGTATATAGAAGTTCTAATATGCCTAAGCTTACTTTGTGCAATAGTTTAATCATATGACTAAAATAAAAAAACCGAACGCAGTTCGATATTAAACGAGATAGGCAAACGGTGAGCTTGAAATAGCGCTGGCTCCGAAGTGAGTGGTGCAAGCTCAGGCATTTGTTAAAAGCTTCGATATATACAGAAGCAATCATTACAAAACTTCCATTGGGGAAGCACGAGCAGGCGGTTTAAATCACTTAGCCGTGATCGCAAATAATTTTACTGACTTCAAAAACGCTCAAATTAATAGTCGTTTTAAAAACAGCCCTTATCGGCAAGCCCCGCACCCTAGTAAGAATCTATTAGCGCGCATGATGCGCGCGTTTTACGCAGTAAAATAAGTCCAAATCTCATGACGCCTAAAACTCTGTGTTAATGCATGTGGCTATGCCTGCCAAAATTTGTATTCGCAGCTTGCTTAGTAATATAAGTGGCTATAATCAAACACGGTGGCTATAACAGATGCCGCTAAGCTACTGAGAAATTTAAGGTTTTTTATCGCATTACTATGGAGAATGCCCGTTAAATTAAGCGCGGTTCGGCGGCGCGTATTAAGTAATTTAGCTAATTTTTAAGGTCGCTAAAAATAACAACAAAGCGATACTTTTTACAGGCGCATTCCACAGCCTAGGAGGCAGTTGATTTTTAAGTAGAGCCCACGTTAGAACAAGCAACAGCGAGTTCTGAAATTGAGCCCGAATGATAAAAACATAATTTGATGTAGAGACCTGCCTGTGCGCGACCCCCGTTTTGTTAATTTTCAACCGAGTTTATTTGATGATTGGGACTTACTGAAGGAAAATGCCAAATCCCTGGCAGATATAGTGGCGGAGCAAGATGATATTGCCTATGCAGACGTCTGGCGCGCTCAGAGCCATCAATTACAGCTGCTGCTCAATACGATGCGTGAGGCTGTTTTATATTTTGACTCACAGGGTAATTTAAAATTAGCCAATCAAAGTGCTGAGCAATGGCTGGTAGAGCCGGTACACGCCGGTATGCGTCTTACTGAATTATTCAGTAACTGGCCCGCAGCCGCTAAACAACAAGAAGAAATTGTACAAGTCATCCGCCGTGGCACTAACAGCTGGGGTTCTAGATGCGAAATCACCTTACGTGATATTACCTATTGGGTGAGCATCGATAAAATCGCCACGACTGATTTAGGCGGCCAGGTAAATGGTGTCATGGCCATCTTTACCGACATTACCGATACCGTTTTAAAAGAAAAAGCATTGGTTGAAGGTGAATTGCGTTATCGCGCGTACATGAATCATTCAAATGATGGCATCTGGTGTTATGAATTGCTCCACCCTATCGATATTAATTTGCCGATCGATGAGCAATGCCTGCTTATTGCCCAGCATGCGCGTTTGGCTGAATGCAATTTACGTTTTGCGCAAATGTACGGTTTTGAATCCGTGCAGGCGATGTTAGGTTTAACACTTTATCGTCCTGATTCGCAATCGACATTGAGTAAAATTCATATATTTATCGAACAGGGATATTGTTTTGATCAAGAGGAATTAATTTTCCGCACGCGAGCAAACGACAGCTTACATTTACAAACTAATGCTTCAGGCATTATCGAAGATAATCAATTAACACGTATTTGGGGTGCTTCGCATAATATTTCCAGCAGCCGTCATTATCAGGCGCGCGTGGATTTTCTTGCCAATCACGATAGCCTTACGCAGTTGCCCAACCGTACTTGTTTGTACCATTTTATTGAAAAACAAATGCTCAGCGTTCCCGCTGGACAGAGTTTGGCGTTGTTGTTAATTGATTTAGATCGCTTTAAAGAAATTAACGACACTTTAGGCCACAGCTTTGGCGATCATCTGTTGCGTAAAATTGGCTCGCGTTTAAGCCAGTTATTTTCCGGCAGCAATGCGCAAATTGCGCGCTTAGGCGGTGATGAATTTGCTATATGTTTGCCAATTGTTGAACATAAAGAAGAGGCGATATCGGTAGCAAATGCTGTCTCACGCTCAGTTGCGTCGCTTGCAGATGTAGAAGGCATTGCATTGGAAGTTAGCGCGAGTATTGGAGTGTCCTTATATCCGCAACAAGCTCCTGATTTAAGCACTTTAATGCGCTTTGCAGATGTGGCCATGTATCATGCCAAAAGTCATTTTATTGGTGTGGCGCTGTATAACGGTGATATTGATCCGCATTCACAGCAGCGTTTGGAATTAATGGGCGCCTTAGGGCGCGCGATTCAAGCGCAGCAACTGGTGCTTTATTTTCAGCCGAAAATTAATTTACAAGACGATCAAATATACGCATTTGAAGCCCTGGTGCGATGGCAGCATCCTGATTTGGGTTTAATTCCACCTTCAGAATTTATCCCGCTCGCTGAAATGTCCTCATTAATTTATCCATTAACGCGCTGGGTTTTGGAAAATAGTATTCGCCAATGTCAGACCTGGCGGCGTCTTGGCTATTCTTTAGGTGTTGCGGTCAATTTATCTGTACGCAATCTTATGGACGAGCGCATTGTGGGCGATTTACAAAAAATGCTTATTTCATACAATCTTCCCGCCGACGCGTTGGAGTTAGAAATTACCGAAAGCATGATTATGCACGATCCTGAGCGCGCGCTTAATGTATTGGAGCAATTAGCTGATTTAGGGGTTACGTTATCAATTGACGACTTTGGCACGGGTTATTCGTCATTAGCCTATTTAAAACGCTTACCCGTGCGGACGCTAAAAATTGATTATTCTTTTGTGTGTGGCATGTTAAAAGATAAACAAGATCAAATTATTGTGCATTCGACGATAAACCTTGCTCATAATTTAGGTTTATATGTAGTAGCGGAGGGAGTTGAAAGTGAAGAGGTATGGGCGCAGCTTAAGAACTTAGGCTGCGATGCTGCGCAAGGATTTTATCTGGGGGTTCCAATGCCGGGGCTGGATAGTATCGATTGGTTAAGCAAAGGAGGTTGGTGCTCGAAGAACTCAATTGACGTCAGTCCATTACCTGTTTAGTCATTGCAAAATAATTCAACTGTTTTTAACAGCTGAATTTTATCGGTATTATTTGCAAGCAACTTATATTTTGGGCGAGAACATATTTAAATTACAGCGGCTGCGCTTAATAGGCGCAGCCGCTGTAATATTTTCAGCACTGTTTAAACTTTCGCATCGTTAGAGTTTGCTTCCGCATCAGCAGGGCTTGCGATGTTCGAGATTAAAAAATCATTTTCTTCGCTGTTATCGGGATACCACTGAGTTAAAGACTGCACACTTAATTCTCGTAACCAATTTTCTGGTAGGGCGTTATTAAGACTATCGGTGCGTAATTGCTCCAACTGGGTAAGCCATTGTCCCAGTGCTTGCCACCGGGTCTGTTGTGGGTTTTTCACCTCTGCATCGCCTGCTTGTGGGCCACCATAGGCATTTTCCACTCGTCGAATATCAATTTGTTGCAAGCTCAATGAAAACGCACTGATTTGTGAATTATCAAACCCGATAGCGCGTGCCTGACTTACTGCTTGGGCTAGATCACCTTGATAAAATTCGTCGGCTAGTCCGCTGAGTTGATTAACAAAGTTTGCAATAGCACCGCGTTCTTTTTCATTTAAATCACCGTTTACCGATAACGTCCATTGACTGGATTCTTGAGTGCGGCCGTGCAGCTCTGTGTCAGAGGCGTCAAATGCTGCAGCATTTTTGCTGTTGGCAATTAATTCGATGATATCGCCTTCGGCGGTGGTTAATTGCAGTTTTAAGCTGCGCGATTGTGCCAGTGCATTATGGCCATTGTTATTGGCCGCAAGTGCGGCTAGATTATCCGTGTGGGTAGTCTGTGTAAGTTTATCAAGTGCTTGTGCTAAATCTGCTGTTTGCGTTTGAGTTTTAACCTCAATTTCCGGTGCCTGAATTCCCATATCGCGGGCGAGCTTCGCCACTGCCTCACCCACCTGCTGTTTGGTTTGGGCCAGCGCCTCATTTACTTCTGCTGGCAATCCCGCTGCACCGCCTAAAAGTGAATAGGCGTCGTTAAAGCCCTGTAAAAACCCTTTATAACCCGCCTCTAGGCGCTGCGCCAATTGCTCCTTGCTGTCGCCATCAGCTTGATCGCGCAGTAATTGTTGCTGAATAAAATTAACAATCGTAGCGGCATATGGGTTTGCAGGCACTTCGGTATCTGCCGCTTGAGTGCGCTCAATTGCCTGGGAGCTGAGCTTTACAGTGTCGACTTCAGACGCTGGCTTTTGCAGCGATGGTGTATTAACTGTTGTGGGGTGGGCAGAGGCGGGCTGATTGGATTTTAACCAAGCCGCAGGGCGCTCTATTAGGTTGGAATTAATCGTCAACATATGGCTACCTGCTGGCTAAAAGAAGTGGGGCGCGCTAGTTGATAAAAGTTGGCAGTTAGTAGATTGCCTAGTTATTCCAGCCCGTGTTCGGGTATCGGCCGCAATTAGTTTTTATTGAATTGTTTATAAGACCAAATTGTTGGGTCGGGTGGCTATTTAAGAACAAAATGAATATGCCCAGCGCAATTGATGCGGTATTGAAGTAAACCATTGAAATTGGTGCAGCCGATTGCACAACTTAAACTCTCAGAACGACCAGGTCAGCCCCTGATTACCAAGGTTATTTTGCGGTTATTCGAATAATTTTATTATTCGAATAAAAAGAGCATCTACAGCAGTATTTAAATCTAATCTATCGGGTTTTATTCATCTAACCTGATAGGTGGTTATATGCGTGTCCGTGACTAAGGCAATACCTATCTTTAGCTGTGCGACGCGTTATTTAGGCGATTTTAAGTGTTATAAACGGTGGGGTTTATTGGTCCTTTGTGCAGATAAAATTCCTTCGGGTAGAATTCTGCGAAAGTATCAATATTAATGAGCGTTACAGCTTGCTTCTTGAATAGGGGTAATTGCTGCGGCAATCAGCTGCTATATATTAATGAAAGAATGTGGTGTAGCTAATGCAGCGAGTGTTAATCGTCGATGACGATCGATTTACGCAAAATATAGTGCGAACGTCGTTATATAAACATTACGAAACGCGCACCGCGGACAATGGCACATTAGCATTGGCTTTGGCGCAAAGTTGGAAGCCCGATGCCATTTTATTAGATGTGGAAATGCCTGGCCAAAACGGCTTTGAAGTCTGTGATGTGCTTAAACAGGACGCATCCACGCGGGAAATTCCCGTCGTATTTTTATCCAGTCGCGAAAGCCTGCGTGAGCGTATGTTGGGGTTTGAAGTCGGTGCGGATGATTATTTAACTAAGCCGTGCAACTCCGAGGTATTAACGGCAAAACTTAAGCAAATTATATCTATTTACCGTCAGCGCAACGAGCTAAGGCAAAACATCATCATTGCCGAGCAAACAGCGTTAGAGGCCATGGCGACCAGTTTTGAATTAGGCAAGGCCGTGCGTTTTGTAGAAAAGTCCGCCAGTTATAATTCTGTTGAGCGCTTAGGAAAGGCACTGATTGAAGTGGCAGAAAGTTTAAATCTAAATGCGTGTGTGCGGCTTAATAGCCGCTTTAGCTCGGTTACGATGGCGACGGGAGGCAATAGCGTAAAGCCACTTGAACAAGATCTTATGACTATGTTGCATTCGGAAAAGCGTTTTGTTGATTTCGGTTGCCGCTCGCAAATTAATTATCCAGGTGTAGCTCTGTTAGTTAAAAATATGCCGTTGGAAAATCCTGCTCGCTATGGACGCCTTAAGGATACATTGCCATTTGTATTAGGTGCGTGCGACGCTAAACTTCGCATGCTTGATGCTGAGCAAGCGCTCAGTGTACAACACCGCGAATTGTCTAATAGCGTGCTCAACGTCCAGCGAACTCTATCCGAAGTTTCAGCTATTTTGGCTAAGAATCAGCGTGCCGTCGGCGCTGTTATGAGTGAATTAACTACGGAGCTGGGTGTGCATATGAATAAACTTGGGCTTGAAGGCGATCAGGAAGAGTTTATTAATCGCAAAGTCGATGTGGCGGCAAATAAATTATATAGCTGTGTGCGCGAAGCGAATGTAGTTGAAACAATTTTGACGGGAATTGCCGATTTATTGCGCGACCTGAGCATTGAGCAGGCACGCATAATTGCGGAGACATTAACCAGCAATTTAGCGAGCCAGGATGAAGCTGTAACCAGCGATGTGGAATTGTTTTAGCGCTGCAATAAACGTGATTTTAATTAGCTTAAGATATGCGGACCTAAAATTTGGGCAATAAAAAAGCCTGCATATGCAGGCTTTTTTATTGCCCTTGTGGGGCTATATATGGCGCACTCGAGAGGATTCGAACCTCTGACCGCTCGGTTCGTAGCCGAGTACTCTATCCAGCTGAGCTACGAGTGCATCTACAGCTAGTGATCAGTCTCACCAGCTGAGGGCGCGCATGTTATGGCTTTGAGCTTCTCTCGTCAACAGTTTTCTTTACTAATTCTACAGCTGTTATGAACATTGGGTTTAGGGGCAGGCTTCGTGGCGCAAACATCCATTCACCTTGCGCGTGCGCGTGAATATATGCTTAAAAACTACCTTGTTGCCATCTTCACTGCAAAGCAGTCGCTAAGCTTAGCTAAATTTAATCGCCATGATTAATACAATTAATTAGGGCATGGCTGCGTAGGGTAGGCCGCGAGCCAAAGTAACAAATCGTCAATAGGCATGGGTTTGGCAAAATAATAGCCTTGCACTTGGTCGCAGCCTAAATCTACCAGCGCTTGCAATTGTTCCGCGGTTTCTACTCCTTCAGCTACCACTTTAAAATTAAGCGAACGAGCAAGCTGCAATACCATGTGGACGATGTTTGAGCCTGCAAAGTTCGTTACGTTTTGAATAAAACTTCTGTCAATTTTTAAGCAATCTATAGGCATTTGTTGTAAGTAACTGAGTGAAGAAAAACCCGTGCCGAAGTCATCAATTGCTAAACTAAAATTTAAGTCTTTAATATTTTGTAGCAGCTGAATGTGGTTTTGAATATTGCCCATTTCAACGGATTCAGTCACCTCAAGCTCAATGGATGAAGCATCAATTTGTGTTTCGCCAAGTACCCGTCGCAGCATCTGCATAAATTCTGGATGTTGTAACTGCACCACTGATACGTTAACGGCCATAGTCAAATCGTTAAAACCTTGTGCGTTTAAAAGCGAAAGATTTCGGATGGCCTGACTTAATACCCATTCGCCTAAACGCACAATCAGCCCGCTTTGTTCAGCTAACGGAATAAATTCTAGTGGCGAGATAAATTGACCACGGCTATTGCGCCAACGAATAAGCGCTTCAAAGCCGATAACCTTACGCGTGTTTAAGGCAATTTTAGGCTGGAAGGCTAAGAATAATTCGTCGCGGTCAAACGCATGGCGTAATTCTTTGAGTAAATGTAGTCTTTTTTTAGCTTCGTCCATCATTGTGGGATTAAAATAAGCAATTTTTTCTTGTGTGGGTTTTTGCTTAATATCTTTAAGTACAATATTGGCGTATTTGAGTATTTCGCGGGCGGATGCAATTTCGTGAGACATCGGCGCTATACCGCAACTAACGCCAATTAATTGCAATTCACCGGCAATTTCAAATGGATTGGTAAAAGGCGCAAGTAGGCGAGCTTCATTCACATGGGAGGCGGGCCCAAAAATTGCAAAAATATCAGCACCTATGCGCGCTACTTGGCTGATGGGTTTAAAGCGATTTCTCAGTCGCTCTGCAATTGCAATGAGTAGGCGATCGCCGTGTTCTTGGCCAAACACAGCGTTTAAATCAGCAAAATTATTAATATCAATCAATGCCAATGCATATGCGGAATCGTTTTGGGCGCTTAAACGGCCATCAATGATCTGCTCAAGCGCAAGGCGATTGGGCAAGTTGACCAGCGTGTCATGGTAAGCATAATTTTTTAACTGCTCTAAAAATGTTATGTTGTCAGCGCATATGGAAATATTTGCACAAAATACTTGTAATAAACTTTGTTCCATCTCAGCGATATTTTGACTGTTGGGAATGTAACAACTCATATCCCCTTGGGTGTTGCAGCCTAGATACAAGGCCATACCGGATTCTTCGAAGATATTACAACGCTGGTCGATACTCCGATTTAAAAGTGTGTGGATGTAAGTTTGATCGGCATCACACAGGTGCCGATCTATTAATGGGCAATAATCCCCCGCTGCGGCGATAATTAGCAGTTCATTAACTACCTCTTTATCTCTGCGTCTTACGCATATAATGCCTTCGGGTTGCACATTTAACAGCGCTGCAATATGAATAATTACGCCCTGAGCAAATCCACGTAAACCCTCCTGTGTGAGCAACTCTGAGCTCGCACGCAAAATCATATCTAGGCCTTTTTTGCTCGCTTCGATTGTACATATTTGGCGATAACTGCGGATGGCAGATGTTAGCGACGTGTATAGGCGTTTTTGATTGAGCTCGGATTTTAATTTGTAATCATTAATATCGTAGTCGCGGATAATTTGCAGCTCAGGCGCTTGGTTGGGCTCGCCCGTGCGCAAAATAATGCGCGATTGGGTGTTGGCCAGCGGCCCACGAATGGTTTTGATTAAATCTAGCCCTGCATTGGGAGTTTCCATTACCACATCGAGCAATATTACTGCTATATCAGTGTGTTCGCGCAGTAGTGTTTCGGCTTGCTTGGCAGAATAAGCATGTAAATATTCCAGCCCGCGATTTAAAATAATTGTATCGCGCAACGTGAATACCGTTGCATCATGGACATCCGCATCATCGTCGGCGATGAGTATTTTCCAGCGACCTTGGCGATCGCGTATTTCGGGGGATAACTCGGCTGTGTTTT
>DATDJI010000055.1:0-19415 GCA_036520615.1 Cellvibrionaceae bacterium
TGGCCACATTCAACCCGCGGAAATAAACCAGAAGCAGGTGCAGTAACCATTAAGCACTCTTCGGAGATACAACCGGCTAAAATGCTATCAAATAACTGCTGCTTGTTATTAGGGTCTGGAATTAAAAACAGCTCATATCCAAAGCCGAGCTCTAATTCGCTAAAACTAACCATTGAAGGCTCACTCATGCAGCACATCCACTCCATAACACACTCTAAGGGTAGACTACATCTGTAATGCGTGCAGCAATAGGACGGTAAACCCTGTATAAACTGCGGGCATCCTGCAAATGGTAAGGTTACACGACAGTATATCGTCTGACTGCGAACTCGCCGATTCCGGAATGTCGCTTGACCGGGTCAAAAAGCATAACAGCGCTGGATTTTCTGTAGCTCTGTAATTACCATTCACGCCCTCTAAGTGCCGAGCCTCTACATGCGCCTTATCCCGATTGTCCATCTGTGCAGCGTCTTGTTGATTCTCTACAGCTTGTCTATGTTCGGCCCGATCTTAGTGAACGTATATTATGGAGATGGCGACTTTAGTGGCTTCTTCATTACTTTTATTTTAGCGTTCAGTACCGGCATCACCGGCTGGCAATTTACGCGACGCAGCAATACTAAATTGTCCTCGCGCGACGGGTTTTTAGTAGTTGTGCTTTTTTGGCTGGTGTTTTCAGTTGTCAGTGCCCTGCCCTTTATTTTGGACAAATTTGTCAATGCCAGCATCACCGATGCTTTTTTTGAAAGTATTTCGGGTATTACCACGACCGGTGGCACGATTGTGCCGCATGTAGACACATTACCCCACTCAATTTTATTTTATCGAGCTCAGTTAAATTTTTTGGGCGGTTTGGGAATTATCGTTTTAGCACTGGCCATATTGCCGTTGCTAGGGGTTGGGGGCTCAAAAATCTATCAATCCGAATCGGTAGGCCCGCTTCGCGAGGACAAATTAAGCCCTCGCCTCGCCGATACCGCCAAACAGCTTTGGATGGTGTACTCAGGACTCGCTGTTGCGGCGATTGTATCGTTTAAGGTGGCCGGTTTAAATTGGTTCGATTCGATATGCTACGCGTTATCTACTGTCGCACTGGGTGGATTTTCTATCCACGATGCAAGCCTGGGTTTTTACAATAATTTATCTGTTGAGATGGTTGCAGGTATTTTCTCGTTTTTATCGGGTATTAACTTTGCGCTGTATTATCGCTTTACAATTTCTCGCAAAGTGATGCCGTTGCTTAGAGACCCTGAGCTTAAAGCCTATTTTTTTATTGCGCTAGGTGTCGCCGCATTCACTATTCTCGGGTTGTATCGCGCCGGCAATTTCCCTATAACTGAGAGCATTGTGCACGGTTTTTTTCAGTCAATGTCGGTGATGACTGACAACGGCCTTACTACGGCGAATTATCCAAATTGGCCACCTCATATCGCGATTTTTTTGATGCTATCAAGCTACGTGGGAGGGTGCGTTGGATCTACCTGTGGAGGCATTAAAATCATGCGCGTGCTGCTGTGTTATCGGCAAACGCATCAGGAAATAAAGCAGCTTATACACACGAACGGAATTTTTCCCACGAAGATTAATACACATATTGTCTCTGACCGCATGATGCAATCAGTGTGGTCGTTTGCTTTTTTATATCTTTTTATTAGCGTTGTATTTGTCGTCGCTTTAATGATGTGCGGGAACGACATTCAAACAGCCTTTGGAACAGTTTCCGCCTGTATTAACAATATGGGGGTGGGTTACGGCACCACTGCGGTTAACTTTGCCGGTTTGAATGAAACGAGCAAATGGCTGATGTGTGCCGCAATGTTATTGGGCCGATTGGAGATTTTTCCCATTTTAGTGATATTTTCACGTACCTATTGGCGGTTTTAGGTGGCGGTTTTAGGGCGGTGGTTTTAACAAATTTGTGCATCCAGCCAAACCACACAGCGCTCTTCATTTAACGTAGGGAATTATGTATGTTGCCTCAGTTACACAGCACTCAAATTGACGAATTTATTGTTGCTTTACAAACCTGTTTTGGTTCCGAGCTAATCAGCGTGTATTTATTCGGCTCTGCAGCATGCGATCAATTACGGCCTCAATCAGACATAAACTTACTTGTAGTGCTCAGCGAATTTTGCGCATTGGCCACATAAGCTTGCAGCCAGCCCTTCGCCAAGCGCGTGCGGCCATTCAACTGCATACAATGTTTGTAGAACAGCAAGAACTGCAATATGTCGCTGATTCTTTTGCAGTGAAATTTGCCGATATAAAAGCACGCCACCGCCTATTAAAGGGGATAGATGTGCTCAGCCAGGTTCAGATTAAACGAGCTGAGCTTGCCTACAGTGCTCGGCAGATGTTGTGTAATTTTCAGCTGCGCAGCCGGGAGCAGTTTTTATTAGCACACAGCCGCGAAGAACAATTAATTAAATTAATTAGTACCGCAGCGGCGCCACTGCGTGTTAATGCCTCCGCATTGCATTTCTTACAGCATGGCCACTGGCCGGATGGCAAAGTCGCTTTAAAAAAATTCACCGAACACAACGGCACCTGGCAAGAAGCGGTACTAGGTTTATCCACCGCTCGGGAAACGCAGAACTTACCTGAAGGCTGCGCGAAAACCTATTTTAATGCACTGCAAGAAATCGCCCGCGCATTGTTAGCTGACCTGAACCAACTCGGGGAGTTTTGATGTTTCCATTCAACCTACCTGGGCCTGCATTTTTAGGATTTTATACGATACTCGGTCTGGCTTTAAGCGTACTACTTTGGTGGTACCCCCGCCGAGTAAAATCATCTTCCAATGTCGATCACACAAGGCCTTTTTTTAATGCACCTTACTCGCTCGCTTATTTAAATTTAGGGGCCAACCACTGTCTTTCGATATGTGCGTTTAATTTAATTGATCGCGGCTTAATGACGGCCACTGAGACTGGATACATCTGTAGCGATGCGAAATTCACCAAACAAGTCTCACAACCGTTAGAACACGCTCTCATTCAATACGCCGCAGGCACTCCAAAAGCACTTTTTAACGCAAATAAAAATGTTTTAGTTAAAGCTGCATTACACTCAATTAAAACTCAGCTCGTACAACAGGGCTTATTGCATAGCAACCCTGTGTGGCTACCCATTAAATTATTATGCTTATCGATTTTAGCTGTCGCTGGCATCACGAAAATTATCGTTGCACTTAATCACGGCCACACCAATATAATTTTTTTGGTGATGATTATGAGTTTTTTTATTATTGGAGTTGCCATATACGCAGGCCCACGTGTTAGCACCGAAGGTAAAGAAACGCTCTCGATCATGCAGGGTTTGCTAGCGCAATTACACGGTCGCATGAGCGAATTAAAACCCGGCGGGTTCACCCAGGAAGCAACTCTTGCTGCCGCGTTGTTTGGTCTGAGCGCTTTACCGGCAGAAGTATTTCCGTATATTCACACTATTTTGCCTCCAGTCCCGGTTTCATCTCGCGATGATGGCAGAAGTAGCGACAGTGGTTCGAGCAGTAGTAGTTGTAGCAGCTGTAGTAGTTCAAGTTGTTCTAGTGGGTGTGGCGGCTGTGGCAGTTAAGGATCATTTTGGACTGGGTTGGCGTGGCCCGTTAGCGGCGGGAATTTTAGCCGAATTAGAACAGTTAGACTGCCTGGAAATAATTGCCGAAGCTTACGACAACTTACCTTCCCAGCAACGTCACGCCGTTAAATATTTAAGTAGACAAATACCCGTAACAGTACACGGAGTAAGCCTCGGCCTTGCAGCAAACATTGCGCCGTCTCGCAAGTGCATTGAAAAACTTGCTCGGCTAGGTGATGAACTGCAAGCGCAGACGATTTCAGAACACTTAAGCTTTGTGCGCTCGCAAATCACTGCTACTGGCTCGTCAGCGTCAGAAGCTATAGAAATCGGTCATTTAGCCGCTCCTCCGCGCAATAACTCGAGTGTGCAAAGATGCTGTGAACACATCCAAAGCGTTACAAAAACCTTTGGCAGGCCTTTGGTGCTGGAGAATATTGCAAGCTTAATTACACCTTTAGGCAGCGAATTAACGGAAACGCAGTGGCTCACCCAAATCCTTACCGCTACCTGTGCACCCTTTTTATTAGATTTGGAAAATCTCTACGCCAATGCACTTAATAACAATGAAAATCCACACGAGCTATTAATCGAATTACCGCTTAATCAAGTACACACCATTCATTTAAGTGGTGGCTCATGGATTGAAACAGATTGGCAAAAAAAGCGCCACGCGCGATTCTTGGATGATCACCAACAAGACATTCCACCTACTGTGTTCGATCTTTTAGAGCAAGCGGCTTCCCTGGCGCCTCAAAGTCTTACAATAATAATCGAGCGTGATGGCAATTTTCCGTCAATGAAAACCCTATTGGAACAATTAGAAAAAGCAAAAGCTGCTGTAACTCGAGTCAGGGCACATACCCAACCGCATCGCCTAAAAACACCGCTGGTAGCCGAAGTTAATCGACATTTCACACACAACGACAATGCTCGGATTGAGCACTTACTCGCACAGCTATTTAGTGACGAAAGCCAACATAAGAAATGGCTCGAAAATCCGCAGCAATCCCTAGCTGATGCACATCTAGGGCATTTTACCGATCTGTTGGACAACGTCGATTGGATTGGCGTGCATCTAATGGCGCGTAGCGTCTCACTAAAAAACAGAAAAAATGTTGCTAAGAAAAACCTTTCCGACGAGTCGCTCCGTGTTGCCTCCTTTTAACAGCTAGTTTCCCAAAGGCTTTGTACTTTTCTAAACTACGTATTGCCAATAGTCAGTCGAATAGCTTCTATTAAATTTTTATTAGCAAATGTTAATCTTCGTCAGTAAAAATTTACCGCTATTTAAACTTACCCGCTCTTAAAGACGTCCACTTTCAGAGATGCTGGGAGCGTACCGGGCTAATTTCTGCATAATCCCAATTTAATTGCAGCGCAGAATTCGACCTCAACGATTAAGCCCACAGGGGTTGCGGAATTCCCATAAATGGGGGAAATACCATCAGATGCAATAAATGTGAACTGGACCGCATGAAGAATGATGATTAACCCCCGGAGAATCCTTCAGCTATCAAACTAGGTCTCTTTTTATAGATTCGCCTTAGGATAGAATACGCTCAAGAGCAAAAAGCATAAGTAATTCTAGAAACTCTAAAAATTGCTTTAAGGCCTAATTCGGATGTTAGCCGTCGCTTGTTGCAAAAACCTTACGAATATGGTGTTGGGTTGTATCCGGTACCGATAATAACAACTGCTTGGAGGACCTATGTCCGTTAACCATTTGATCATCAAACCCTTGGCGCTTGCCGTTCTCTCTGCATCGCTTACAGGTTGTTTTGTACCATCCGAAAAAATTGCTACTGCTTCGTCTTCAAGTTCATCTAGCTCAAGCGGCAAACCGAGTTCTTCTTCCAGCTCATCCTCAAGCTCGTCTAGCTCCTCTACTTCTAGCTCAGGTTTTCCAACTAATCCTGACATTTCTTCTACAATATCCGAGAACCAACAAGGTTTGTGCTCGTTTGATGGCGTTATTGCCACCACAGTTGCTGGCTATAAAGATGCTGGCTACTTGGATTTGGTGAACAGTACCACGAGCAAGGTGACTTACCGATTAAACGCTGTTAAAACTGGCGACTACGGCTTGCGTTTCCGCTACAACAACAACAGCGCACAAAGCCTGGGTGGAAGCATATATGTCGATAACGTTTTAGCAGGTACGTTCAAAGGCAAACCCGGCACCGAATCCAACCAATGGCAACTTGAAGATGTTGCAGTTAAATTGAATTACGGAATTCACAGCATCGAAGTACGCTCCACAACAGCTGCAGGCCTCCCAAATATTGACTCTCTAGAAGTTATTGGTGATGTCCAGCCACTAGCCTGTGCAACAAGCTCCAGTTCAAGCTCGTCATCTAGCTCTAGCTCATCTTCAAGTTCTAGCTCCTCTTCAAGCTCAAGTTCATCATCTAGCTCCAGCAGCTCATCAGGCATCATTGTAAATCCAAGTAGCTCCTCGAGCTCTAGCAGTTCTTCTACTAGTTCTAGCAGTTCTTCTTCAAGCTCCAGCAGTTCTTCTTCAAGTTCTAGCAGTTCTTCTTCAAGTTCTAGCAGCTCTTCTTCAAGCTCCAGCGGCGCGATAAATTCTAAGCCTGCGCTTAGTCTTGTATCTCCTGCCGAGAACGCGAACGTTGGTAACGGAGCGAGCAAAGATGTAGAAATTACAGTCAAGTTAGTAGACGAAACATCGAATGCCCCTTTATATGGAGCGTTAGTATCTGTCGGGAACACTCAGTTTACGCAGGACCAGTCTAATCCTGAGCTCTGGAAGGGAACTGTTAATGTTCCTAAAGATGGCGTTACAGTAGAAATTATTGCGCTTAGCGTAGATAAGAAAGAAGTAAAAAAATCGCTCAAACTTCTCAACAAAGGCGGTGTGCTTAAGCCTTTGGTCATGGGCGTTAACCCTGGTTTATATTTGATGATTTATGACCCAGAAGCACACAGAATCGCCAAAATTAACGTGAAAAATAATTTGTGGACTGATTACGTACAGGACAAGCAACTTGCTGGCACTAACATCCTGTTTGATTTTAACTCCAGTTATGAACACGCCTATACCACACTGGATACAAGCAACCGGGATGTCAAAGTGCTTGCGGCGGCAGCCATAGGCGCAGCTCTTCCAAGCGTATTTTATGCTGGAAGTATTACCCGCCCGGTTAACATAACCTATGATGGAACCGCTAGACGAGTGCTTGTATTGTCAAAAACAGCGACTAATCCAGACAAATACTCTGCGTACGCCTTAGCAGTGCCAAAAGAAGCTAGTACGGATGCCAATAACCCCACCAAGGGCTTTATCAATACAAAAACAGCGGATACTCAGACTGAACCAGCAGTAACCAGCTTAGCCTGGGATGTACCGTCGGATGTTGTACAAGGAACCTATAAGGCGTTCGGCTTTTATCGCAAAGGTACAACGTTCTTAATTGCTGATGAGCGCGAAACTAATGGTGCCAAACGAACGGTGATTAATGCATACGCCGAGGGTTCTAATGGCAACGCTGAATTTAAGTTTTCCAAAGAAGTGGGTACGGATATTTCAAATATCACGGTAAACAATAACTCTACCAATGGAACTGCTTACTTTGCTGAAAATAGAAGCTCTCTCGTAGCTGGCCGATTAAAAGCTATAGATATGAAAACCGGTAACATTTCAGATCTCGGCGAAACCAAGGGCAATATAACTGTTGCTAACTATTCCGAACTGCGGATCGATAACACGAACCAAAAGCTTTATATCGGAGACTCAGTAAGCGATTCGATTTACGTGGTTGATTTGAAAACCAATGTACTATCGGAACTTCCAGTTTCTCCGGCCAAGGTAGAAACAGGTCCTACCAATTCGGATTAATAATCGTCAACTCAAAAAGCCGGTGGAAACACCGGCTTTTTTTTTGCCTGGCGACTTTGTATTAACGTCGCACACCATTCGCCCAGATGAAAAACATTTAATTTAAATTACTCACGTAAGCTAGCAAACTGTTTGCTCTACGCAAAAAAGACACAATATCGTCAGGAATACTGGAGATGGAAAAGCTTTCACAATGAAAAATAAATCACTAATGTTGTGCTTGATTTGCAAACCGCGTTATCAAAACCAATCAAGAGGTATTTAGCGGATATTCCCTAAGCTTAAGCGCTGATCTCAAGGGCATTCTTCAAGGCAGTGTGCGAAGCAGTACGTTGGTCTTAAACCAGAGCACAACGCCGAGATATTGCATACGAGACATTTTTACTATGCCCGAATACTTTTACCCCCACAACAGGAGAAATGGATTGAGACGAATTTCCTTTAAATTCAACGCAAAAGCCTTAGCAAAAAACCACTAACGGTCGAATTAACCCTGAGCCAATATAGATCAACACTGTCGCCTTTCGCCTACTACGAATAAACGTCGATCAAAATTATCTCACCACAACCTCGATTTTAAAAATCGATAAATCGCAGTGCAGCCATGCCATGAATTGCGGAATTCTAGTTCTCCCGCACCAAGCTAAGGTGCAATTAGGTCAAACCAGGCAAAGGCCCTGTAGCACCTGCCGGATCACCAAACTGGGTTAAATCTTCTGCCCCCATTGCATGCGCAATAGATACTAACATCTGATTATTATCTTTAGGCTTCGCAGAATAATCGATAAACCGCCCAGGCCGGATTTTTCCACCCGCACCACCTGCAAATACATACGGCATAGTGGTTAAAGCGTGTTGCGTAGATTCGCCAATTTCCGTAGCCCACAGCACCAAAGTATTATCCAATAAAGTACCGGCCCCTTCCGCGTAAGAATCCAGACGCTCAAGTAGATAACGCACTTGCTCGGCGTACCAGGTTTGGATTTTATTGTAATTATCGTAACCCGCTCCACTAGATGCAAAATCGTGGGAAATACTATGGTGGTTGCCGTTAATATTTAAAAATTGAAATAAATGCTCGCTCTCCGAATATGACCATTGCAGCGAAATAATTCGGGTTTGATTACATGCGAGCGCGGCAGCGGCCAGATCAGTTTGCAAACGCCCAGCAGTTAAGTACTGATCGTCAGCTTTTAAATCTACCGTTTGCATTGTCGGCGCTTTACAACTACTCCCGCCACCACTTTGCGCTTGTGTCAAACGCTGTTCTACGTCTCGCATCGATGTTAAGTGGGCTTCTAATTTTGTGCGATCATCAGTCCCTACTGCATTCATTACGCGCTGAATTTCACTGCGCGTTAAATCAAATACACTCGTGCGCTGAGCCGCCAGGCGGTTCGTGGCTAAGGCGCCAAAAAGTGTTTTGAATACATCGGCAGGATCTTCTCTCGGAGGATTGGGTTGATTTGAGCCACGATAAGAAATACGCGCGCGCACTTCGGTATCGCGCACATGGACACCCAACTGCAAACTTTTAAACGTTGTCTGACTGCCGAAACGCTCCGCTAGATATTGATCGATCGACTGTCCGCTACCCCAGCCGGACGTAGTGTTTCCAAAACTTTTAAATTGTGTGCCCGCGTTGAGAGGACGCGCAGTGAGCATGCCGCCGGTACCACGGGCATGTTCAGAGCCTAGGGTGCCGCCAAGCGCTCCGTTCTGCAAAGAATCATTAAGCTTAATCCCCTTTAAAAACGTTAAGCGATTTTTAAAGGGTTCAAGAGGCGTAGTGAGCGTATTAAGTTGAAAATTAGACTCCGTACCTTTAGGCCAAAACAATTTATCGCGAGTGCCATTTGGCGTTGTTACTATCAATAGCCTCGTAGGGAAATTACTGGCTGCTTGCGCGCGCCCAGCTTCGAGCAGCGGAAATAATACCGTCGCAGCCAAACTGCTACGAATAAGGTTGCGTCGTGTAAAGCTTAAAGGCCGTGAGCTGCCTGTCTTTGGAATGTGGCGAGTCATCACTGGGCCTCCTGTGTTCGATAAAGGAAAGAATCGGTTTGGGTCATAGCCACCATCAGCTCGATCAAATTACCGTTGGCGGCGGTAAATGCTGATTGCAAAGAATTTAACGAGCAGGAATCGTCGTCGGCCTCAAAGCGACCGGCGGCAAAGCGGAACATTTGCGTGGCTACACATTGTTGTACCAACGTGCTGTTAGCGAGTTTTTCCGCCAATGGACGCACACCGACAAAAGCTCCTTCCAACGCCGGGTCTTTTGCTAGTAATACCTCGCCTGACACATCAATAGTCTGCCCACCTTCGGTCAGGCGAAACTGACCCAACGCATCGAAGTTTTCAAACGCTAGGCCTATCGGGTCCATGCGTTTATGGCAGCCTGAACAACTTGAGCCCGCCGACAAATGCACACTTGCACGGTCCCGCGCAGTAACACCTGCGGAAAGCTCGGGTACTGAAATATTTACGTCATCAGGCGGTGGCGGTGGCGGATTACACAACAAATTAGCCCGCACAAATTTACCCCGTAATACAGGCGACGTTTGATCAGGATGGCCCTTCACAGCGAGAAAACCGGCCTGCGTCAAAATACCTGCTCGGCCCTGCTCTGCCGGTAAGGTAACTTGTTTAACCGTAGTTTCACTTCCAGCGGGGCGAGCTAATCCGTAAATATCGGCCAAAGGTCCACTGACAAAAGCTACATTTGCAGTAAATAATTGCCGCAGTGAAACATCATTTTTACTAAATAAATAATCCACAAAAGCCGGTAATTCGCGTTTCATCGCATCGCGCACGGCGTTGGAATAAGTGGGAAATAGCGCTGTATTTTTACTAAGCGTATCGAGTTTACGCAGGCCGGACCACTGTTCTAAAAAATTATTTAGTGCGACTCGCGCCTTAGGTGATGCCAGCATTTCGCGGGCTTTAGCCGCCACTTGAGCCTTGGTTGCAAGTTTGCCCGCTGCAGCCACATCTAATAAAGCATCATCAGGCCCTGTGCCCCAAAGGAAATAGGACAGCCGAGTTGCCATTTCAAACGAGCTTAGAGCAATAAGTTTTTCACTGGAATTTATAGGCGGTGTTAATTCCAACCGATAGAGAAAATTAGGCGACTGCAGCGCCATGCGCAGCATTACTTCTATGCCCTCCGCAAACGTACCGCCGCTTGCACCTGCATCGAAGGCGGCCATCAATTGCGTTTCGTCCGCAGTGCTCAGCGCGCGGCGAAAAGCGCGGCGGCCGAATTTGCGTGCAAATTGTTGCGCGCAGGTGCGCTGCCCGTCATTAGCGCAGCTGCCTACTAGCGTTGTGATGTTACGTACCGCCAAAGCGGCGAGCGCCTCGGATACAACGACATATTTTTCAATTAAATAATCAGGCGCACCCTGTAACTGTGCATTGTTATCAAACCCGTCGGCCTCGTCCGCAGGTAATTCTCGCACGGTTGCCGTATCGACATTTAAAAGATCGCGAACGGTATTTTCATATTCAAAACGAGTTAAACGGCGCAAAGGTGTGTGAGGTAACAGTGTTGAAGTACAAGCCAAATTCCCACTGCTAGAACTACTTGAACTGCTAGAGCTAGAACTTGAGAGGCCTGAGGAAGAACTGGAGCTTGAGCTAGAACTTGAAGAGGATTTACCGCTTGAACTGGAGCTAGAACTAGATGAACTTGAGCTTGTCCCGCTCCCGCTACAACCGGAAAACACGCTTAGGAGGAGCAGAACAAAGGTTGATTTGAGCAAACCCCGTTGGCACTGCATAGAAAGCCTCCGCATAATGACTGCAAAGGAAAGCTCCCTCACAGCACAGGAATTAATAAGTAATAATTATTTCCTCATGCTAAAGCATTTATTAGTGTGCTGAACGTTATCATCATCACATTCAACCTTCAAAGGTCGGCGCCAATCGACATTAATAAGAATTTAATTCACGTCTGCGGCAAACAATAATCGTCTGACCATAGAGGTATTAAACTACAATTAAAATGTTAATCGACATACCAGATGCAGCCTACAAATAGTCGTTTAGACAAATTCACAATTTTGGGACGAGAAAAAGACTTCCCGCTTTTTATAAAAATGAATTAACTAATATATTTACGCCGCAACCATTTAGAAAATGGCTTTTCGATTACGTAGGTGCTAAATATACCCAACAGCACTATCCCCGCCAGCGCAGCTTTAAATTGATGCAACCCGAAAGCAGGATTTATCATTACAGTCATCCAGCACACCACCATCACCATATTTTGCCAGATGAAAATCGAAAAACCTGTTTCGCCCAAAAAACCCATTAAACGAAAAGACAGCAATCGCGCCATCATTCCATTGCCTCGAGCAAGGTCCACAATAATCAGCATATAAAGCGGCATTATTAAACCGTGCCGCAAGAAAAATTTAAACGGCTCTTCAATTCCTGGAGTGCACGCAATCACAATGACAACTACCAGAGCCAAATCTCCCCAAGAAACTTTTCGTGCAGATAGAGCCATAGTCTCGCGATTGAATTTTGAAAGGGAAAATATACGGGTCAGTAGCATTCCGGCAATAAAATGCGCTAACCAGAAGAGCGGTGTAGAGCCAATAAATATTTGCCAGAATTGCTCGGGTTTGGCTCCGGGCGGAAAATAGAAGGCATAAATACACGTAGGGAGAAGAGAAATAAATGGTAGTGCGCCTAACAAAATTTGCATATTACGGCGTGACAACTTTGCAAGCATCGGCATAATAAATGGCATAACCACATATAAAAATACTAAAGCCGAAATGGTCCACGTGGGCCAACTCCATAGCGGCACAAACGACGGCACCCATGCTTGCATGAGCGTTAAGGTTGCTATGGCACTCGATATTAATAAAGGAATACTAGCTCCTTGTGAGTGCTGATAACCGGCTGTCATCAAAACAGTTAACAGCACTAACAGCACATGTATTGGGTATATACGTGTCGCTCGCAATAGCCAAAACTTCTTTTTTGGCATTGCTAATTGCCCATCAGGTTGCCAATAGATAAATGCCAAAATAAAACCGGATAATAAAAAGAAGAAGCTCGTAGACATCCAGCCATTAGCTAAAAACGTTTGCAGGGTTTGAGGCACTGCAGACATATCATTGAGTAAATTTTTAAATTGCTCGGGTTTACTCATAGAGTAAATTACCCACAAATGAAAGCAAAAGATGTGTAAAATCGCAAAAAATCGCACACCTGTCAGTGCGGGCATGTGCGTATTATTGTGCTCCTTTTGCTTATCCAATACTTGGATCCCAACCTCACTCATAAACTTACTCCTAAACAATCAATGTACTTTTAATTCTGTTCAACGCGCGATAAATGTTACAGACAAAAATTGGCACCCACACTAATAACAATGGCTTTTAGATCACTTACAGCGGTGACGCAATCTTGGCGGTCTATAAACGCTTATCATAAGTAAAAACCTACAAATAACGAAGATAATGATCTTAGCTTTTAAAATAATCTGTAAAATTAGGCGCCACCTAACTTATTTAGCTCTGCGATAATTTTAGCTGCTCAAATAGCGACATAAATGCCGTGCCTAGCTCAAGCTCCATGTTATTAATTTTTTGTTCAGCACCCAACCAATCGATATCCGCTGATTTTTTGGCAAAAACAATGTGGTTATCTGCCGCCCCGGAGAACACAAATATCTTTTGGAAATGCGCTGTTAAGGCAGTAAAAAATGCAGAACGAGAAAGTGGCAGATGGTGGAAATTAATAACCAACCAACCCCTATCACCCAGCACGCGGTAACATTGCTCCACAAAAACTGGTTTGACCTGCACGGGACTCATAAAATAAGCATCAAAAAGGTCAGAAAAAATAATGTCGCTACTTTTACTGGGTGCTTGGTCCAGGTGCTGATTAGCGTCTGCACAAGTGTATTTAACGCGATCCCCCTCTGGTAGGTCAAAGTAAATTTGCGCAATTTCGATTACCTTTGCGCGCAGCTCTACCACATTAAAATCACACACATTCAAATGATGATGCATACTGCGCAATAAGCTGCCGCCCCCCAGCCCTAATAGAGTCACGTGTCTGGGCGTTGTAAGCCCCAGCACTAACATCATAATGCGAATATATTCATGGGTTACAGCATAGGGTTTTGCTAACGAGTAGCCGCTTTGTGTGTAGTCCGAATCAAACGTGAGTACGCGATAATCTCGGTAATCAATGACCAATAAATTTCCTAAGTGATCGCACGTGCTGTGAATTATTTTCCCAGCGACTCCATTGCGGATAACTGAAGAACGTTTTCTTGCTGTCATTATTTCCGCACTTAAATAAAAAAGGGTATGGTAGAGCTGAGTGACCGGTTTCACTATTTTTACTAGCGAAAATTCATTGTCAATTTAGCAAGCAGCAATTGCAAAGGTATCTTTAGTATGATTATTCTGGATGCAGCGACCATGCTTGATGATCATTGGGACATATTCGCATAAAAGGAATTCGTTTCAACCACCCATATTTGAGCCAATCGAATCTGAGCAGACTATTTATCATATTGAGACGTGAAGTCGTCCAAATACTTCTGATGGAGACCCGCGAGAATCAATTTTACTAACTTAACTGGATGTAGATGGTGTGTTAGCGCCCTGCACCACCAACAATCGCATATTCTCTCGACGTGTTTGTGCCTACCATAACTATCATCATCACCTGATATTAACCACTCAGCCATAGTATCGGATCAATGATGCCATCGAGACTAGCTGTAATCAATCGACCCGCTTAAATGTGGATTTAACAAAATTGGATCAAAGCTTTGAAGTTATCATTTTAAAAACTCTTGTAGTTCGGCCAAACTAATAATTCTCTCATTAACAATCAATACGTTAGTAGCTCAACTTTGAAACCTAACATAACACCGCCAAGGCGATGACGACAAAACATGAACAGACGCGGATTTATGCTCACCACGATGACCGGTGCAGCGAGTTTAGGCTTACCCGGCAATTCAGCTTTGGCTCAAAACGCGGATAGCCAATACAGCAATGACCGCAGCTACATGGTGAAGCTGTTAGAAAAAATCGCGGCACCAGTTTTATCCAATATGGCCCGTGAAAAATTAAAAGCTAATTTTCTGCTGGAGCTCAGCCCCAGTTGGGATGGGCGCAATAGAAATGTCGCTTATATGGAAGCATTTAGCCGGCTAATGGCAGGCATCGCACCATGGTTGAGCTTACGCAGCGATGATACAAATGAAGGAAAATTACGCGCGCAATTTACCCAACAAGCTCTTCTCTCATTTACCCATGCAGTAAATCCCAACAGCCCGGATTATTTATTCTGGCAAGGTGAAAGCCAGGCAATTGTAGATTCCGCCTATTTTACGAATGCATTAATACGCGCACCTAAACAACTATGGGCGCCGTTAGATTTGATAACGCAACAACGCATAATTACTGAAATTAAAGGCCTGCGTAAAATAGCTCTGCCCTACAACAATTGGCTTTTATTTGCCGCTATGAACGAGGCTTTTTTATTGTCAATTGGAGAAGATTGGGACCCGGTGCGCATTGATTTAGCAATTAGTAAAATGGATGAATGGTATGTGGGCGATGGCTGGGTAGCGGACGGTACAAAATTTCATTTTGATTATTACAATTCGTACGTTATTTACCCTATGCTGATTGAAATACTCGAAATATTAGTCAAAACCAAAGCGAGCTTTCCGCGGTTTAACCCTAACGATCATTTGGCTAAATGGATGTTACGCATACAGCGTTACAGCGAATATCTAGAACGCTTTATTTCACCTACAGGTACTTATCCGCCAATAGGCCGCTCAATCACCTATCGTACGGCAGTATTTCAACCGCTAGCACTTTTAGCCTGGAGAAAGAAATTACCCACCAATTTATCCGAAGGCCAAGTGCGCGCGGCTATAACTGCTGTGCATCAAGCAGTTTTTAGCAACCCTAGCAATTTTACTAAAGAGGGATTTTTAACTATTGGTTTTGTAGGTCACCAACCGAGCCTCGGCGATTTTTATTCGAACAATGGCAGTATGTATATTACATCGGAGAGTTTTCTGGCCTTGGGACTCGCCAGTGATGATTCCTACTGGAATTCTACAGCGCAAGATTGGACGCAAAAAAAAGCGTTTGGAGGTGAGGGGTTCCCTAAAAATTACGCGGTGACTTATTAGCATCCACAAATAAATAACCCAGCGAATGCTGGGTTATTATCGTTTAAATCTATTTAAGCAAATCGTTTACTCACGCACCTCGATACCCTGAGCTTTCATAAAGGCTTTAGCCTGTGGCACTGTATATTCACCAAAGTGAAAAATACTGGCGGCAAGTACTGCGTCCGCACCTCCATCGAGAATACCATCCACCAGATGCTGTAAATTACCTACACCGCCAGAGGCAATGACGGGTACAGCTACCGAATCCGCTATAGCACGGGTAATGCCCAAATCAAAACCGCGTTTCATGCCGTCCTGATCCATACTCGTCAGCAATATTTCCCCGGCCCCATATTGCGTCATGCGTATGGCCCATTCAACTGCGTCTAGGCCGGTAGGTTTGCGGCCACCATGGGTAAAAATTTCCCAACGGTTTGGCTCTCCCTGTCCACTCACTTTTTTACAATCAATTGCGACAACAATACATTGGGAGCCAAATTTTTCAGCGGCTTCTTGTACAAATTGCGGGCTAAATACTGCAGCGGAATTAATTGAAACCTTATCCGCACCGGCATTTAACATCCGCCGAATATCCTCCAGCGTGCGAATACCGCCGCCTACAGTTAAAGGAATAAAAACTTCCGCCGCAATGGCTTCCACCGTATGTACAGTGGTATCGCGGGCTTCGTGGCTAGCGGTAATATCTAAAAACGTTATTTCATCCGCCCCTTGCTCATTATATTTTTTGGCGATTTCAACTGGATCGCCCGCGTCGCGAATATCTAAAAATTGCACGCCTTTTACTACGCGGCCTTTATCTACGTCTAAACAAGGAATAATGCGCTTAGCCAATGCCATAGGAAAATTCTGTATCAAGGGTTATGCGTTTTGATCGCAATAAAGTTGAGCGGCAGCTAAATCTAATGTGCCCTCATAAATAGCACGGCCGGTAATTGCGCCACAAATGCCGTGGGACGCTACCTGCAAAAGCTTTTCGATATCGTGGATATTAGTTACACCGCCACTGGCAATAATCGGCAAACTAGACGCCTGGGCCATTTGCACTGTCGCTTCAATATTAACTCCTTGCATCATGCCGTCACGATCAATATCGGTATAAACAATCGCGCTTACACCATCGCTTTCAAATTGCTTCGCTAATTGCGTAGCTTTAATACTGGAAACTTCCGCCCAACCATCGGTAGCGACCAAGCCATTTTTAGCATCTAACCCGACAATAATATGGCCGGGAAAAGCCAGGCAAGCTTCTTTAACAAACGCCGGTTCCTTCACAGCTTTTGTGCCTAAAATTACATACTGCACACCGGCATTTAAATAATGCTCAATGGTCGCCAAGCTGCGGATACCGCCGCCGATTTGAATGGGTAATTTAGGGTAAGCCCGCGCAATTGCCGTAACCACCTCCCCATTTACCGGCACTCCTTCAAAGGCACCATTTAAATCTACTAAATGTAACCGCCGAGCGCCCTCCTCTACCCAGCGTGCAGCCATGGCAACCGGATCGTTGGAAAACACAGTGGAATCGTCCATCAGGCCCTGGCGTAAACGCACACATTGGCCGTCTTTTAAATCTATGGCTGGAATAATTAACATCGGATGCTCAAATTAAATAAAAATTACAGGCGTTGCTTTTAATTAATGGATACTTTTATTAAGGCTCCCATTGCATAAAATTTTCCAACAGTTTTAAACCCGCTTTGTGGCTTTTTTCAGGGTGAAATTGCACGGCAAATAAATTGCGTTGGGTTAAAGCCGCCACTACCGGAATACCGTGACTAACCGTACCCGCAATTAATGACTCATTTGATGAATGCACGTAATAACTGTGCACAAAATAAAACCGGCTGTTATCGGCAATACCCTCCCAAAGCGGGTGCGGCTGTGTTTGCGCCACTTGATTCCAACCCATATGAGGTACTTTTAAGCGATCGGCACCATGCAGAGTTCGGTTAATTTCGTTAAAACGAATATCTTGATTAAATCCATATACGGCGCCAGGCAATATATCTAAACAAGACACCCCGCCATTTTCTTCAGACGAAGCAAGCAGTGCTTGCATACCTACACAAATCGCTAAAATAGGTGTGGCACTGTTAATAGCCTGTTTAAGACAAGCATCTAAATTAAGACGCGTTATCTCGCCCATACAATCGCGCATGGCGCCAACGCCGGGGAAAATAATACGCTCTGCTCTGGCAATTTCAGCGGGATCTGCCGTGATAACAATTTCACTAGTAGGGCTTACTAAATGCAATGCACTAGCTACAGAGTGCAAATTACCCATGCCGTAATCAATAATTGCTACTTGTGCCATTAAAGCGATCCTTTAGTACTGGGCATTGCGTTACCAAGTCGATCATCGCGCTCTAATGCCATGCGCAGCGCGCGGCCAAAGGCTTTAAATACAGTTTCAATTTGGTGGTGGGCGTTGTGGCCACGTAGATTATCAATATGCAACGTGACGCCTGCGTGATTTACAAAACCTTGAAAAAATTCCCAAAATAATTCGGTATCAAATTGGCCGATACGTTTTTGGGTAAATGGAATTTGCATTATTAAACCAGGGCGACCGGAAAAATCGATAACCACTCGGGATAGGGCTTCGTCCAGCGGAACATAGGCATGGCCGTAACGGCGAATGCCGCGCTTATCACCCACTGCGTGGTTGATGGCCTGACCTATCGTAATACCTATATCCTCTACGCTGTGGTGATCATCAATATGCGTATCGCCTTGGCAATTCACTTTAAGATCAATCATGCCGTGGCGGCTAATTTGATCCATCATATGCTCTAAAAATGGCACGCCCGTAGCAAAATCGCCTTTGCCGGTACCGTCGAGGTTAAGTTCCACCTGAATTTGCGTCTCCAAGGTGTTACGGTTGACGCTGGCAATGCGGGGGGGTACAGCTCGCTCGGTCATATATAGTGCCGCCAATGAAAAACCGGGGATTATAGCTACTATGAGAGCACCACTCAATTTAAGCTGGCATTTAACTCCGCTTGTTCGCTAAAAATAGCTTCCGCTAATAGCAAGCTGCCGATTTGTCCTGCATTGCCGCCCAATCCACTGCGTTGGATGTAAGAATCTACGGTCTGAACGATCTGCTGGTGACAATAACCATTTATTTGCCGCAAGAACTCTTGGCGGATCATTGGTAGTAACTGCCGCTGAGCTGACACACCGCCTCCGAAAACAATACGTTCAGGCCCGTAACACAAAGTGATATTGACGCACATCTGCGCCAGATAATAGGCCTGTAAATCCCAGGCTGCGTGATCGGCTGGCAACTGCTGAGCAGGCTGCATCCAGCGTTTACCAAGTGCTGGTCCAGACGCTAACCCTTCTAAACAATCACGATGAAATGGGCAGCCACCTGGAAATGTGTCATCCGCCCGTCGTTTAATCCACATATGGCCTAACTCGGGATGACTTGTACCCTGCAAAAGTTTGCCGCCGATCATTACACCGCCGCCAATTCCGGTTCCGACGGTTACGTAGACTACATGCCGTAACTCTGCTGCCTCACCTAACGTGTGCTCTGCAATTAAAGCTGCATTTACATCAGTCTGCACTGCAACCGGAATATTCAACACGCGCCAATACTGCAGCCAATTAAAACCGCTCCAACCCTGTTTCGGCGTTGCCAATATACAGCCGTAATCTTTTGCCTGCGGATCCAATTGCAACGGGCCAAAGCTGCCTATCCCAAGAGCCGACAATGCGCCATATTTGCGGCTTTGCTCTAAAAAATAGCCCTCTATGTGAGGAAGGATTTTA
>DATDJI010000056.1:0-17527 GCA_036520615.1 Cellvibrionaceae bacterium
AAACCGGGTACTCCCGCCCATACCGTTTTGATATTAGAGCCGGAATTTAATTCCGAATCAGCAGCTAAAAGCCATGCTGAAAAAATGTTAGAAAAAATAAAAACTATTACTCGTTCCGGCGAGCTGGTATTTTTTGAAGAATAAAAACTGATATTTGAAAAGTTAACAAACTGATGCTCTATATTATCCATTTATAGTTGTTGGGGACATATTCTATGGCACGCTCTATTTGGAAAGGCGCAATCAGTTTTGGTCTCGTACATATTCCCATCTCGCTACAATCGGCAACATCCTCCTCGGGTATTGATTTTGACTGGCTGGATAGCCGCACGATGGATCCGGTGGGCTATAAGCGCATTAATAAAACAACCGGTAAAGAGATTGAAAAAGAACATATTGTTAAAGGTATCGAATACGAAAAAGGCAGATACATTGTGTTAAGCGAAGACGAAATAGCCTTAGCACATCCAAAATCCACGCAGACAATTGATATTTTTTCTTTTGTAGAAATAACTTCTATTCCCCTGGCCTACATAGAAACGCCCTATTATCTTGCCCCAGATAAACGCGGCGAAAAAGTCTATGCACTGCTACGCGAGACCCTCGCCGCAACTCAAAAAATTGGCCTTGCTTATGTGATATTACATACGAAGCAGCATTTAGCGGCGGTAATGCCTATTGAAAATGCTTTAGTGTTGATATTGTTGCGCTGGCCTAGCGAGGTGCGCGATTTAGCTACGCTTGAATTAACTCAAGCGGCAACCAACGCCACACTTTCCTCAACAGAAAAACAAATGGCAAAACGCTTGGTGGAGGATATGACTACGCAATGGAAGCCTGATGATTACGAAGATACCTTTCAAGCTAAAATTATGGCGCTTGTGGACAAAAAGGCTGCGCAAGGAAAAATTGAAAATGTCGAAACAGATGATACCAGCCCGCGTAAAAATGCCGATGTTATTGACCTTACCGAATTACTCAAACGCAGCCTAGGCGCAGGTAAAAAACCCCAAAAATCTATAAGTACAGCCATTGTTGCGACTATAGATAAACGCAAGAAAGCAAAAAATGCATCCAAAACAGACAAAAAAGTTACTGCCAAAAAAGACAGCGAGAAAACGCCTACAGCTGTAAAAACATCGAAAAAATCCCAAGGAAAAAAATAAGCGTGCGCGCACCGATCGAGCGGATAGGCCATGAAGCAGAAAATCAGCGATTACACGAAAAAACGTAATTTTAATATTACCTCTGAACCATCCGAAGAGAAACGCCCGCCCAGCAGCGGGACTGCCCAGGCGCTGCGTTTTGTTGTGCAAAAGCACGACGCGAGAAATTTACATTACGACTTTCGTCTAGAGCTTGATGGCACGTTAAAAAGCTGGGCCATACCAAAAGGCCCAAGCTTAGACCCTAAAAATAAGCGCCTTGCCGTTCACGTTGAAGACCACCCAATCAGCTATGCGAAATTTGAAGGTGCAATTCCACAGGGCCAATATGGTGGCGGAGATGTAATTGTTTGGGACGAAGGTATTTGGCAGCCGCATTCAAATCCACGTAAAGCTTACACAGAAGGCAAATTAAAATTTACTTTAGTGGGTGAAAAACTCACAGGTGATTGGACACTAGTAAAAACTCGCTTGCGCGGGAATAGCGACAAAGAACAATGGCTATTAATTAAAGAGCAGGATGCGGTTGCCCGACCTGAGACAGAATTCAATTTAATTGAGCAAAGACCGGAGAGCGTTATTACTGGTGAATTGTTACCAGTCGATAAAACCCAATCAATTAATACACAAACAAAAAAGAAAGCAACAACTGCTTTAAAATCTACGCAAGAAAAAGAATCTATTAAATCAACCCTACCTAAAAATTCAACTCCACCACATCAGTCCACATCTGTTAAAAACAAACCCAAGCCGCCAGCCAAAAAATCTCGTCAAGACGCTTCAACCAGTATTCCCGCCACCTTGTCTCCTACTCTTGCCACGCTAGCGGCTGCGCCACCGGAGGGTAATTGGCTCTATGAGATAAAATTTGATGGCTACCGCATACTGGCGCGCGTTTTAAAAGGTGACGTAAGCTTATTTACCCGCACCGGTAAAGACTGGACACAACGCTTACCTTTACAGGCTGCAGCAATTAAAGCGCTAGGGCTTAAAGACAGCTGGCTGGACGGTGAAGTAGTTGTATTAAATGAAAAAGGTCTGCCGAGTTTTCAGGCGTTGCAAAATGCATTCGACAACAGTAAAAGTGACGACATCGTTTTCTATTTATTTGACGCGCCATTTCTAAACGGCGTGGATATGCGCGCTGAGACCGTGCAGGTACGAAAAACGGCTTTAAAACGTGCATTAACCAACAAATTAAAAACCACCGACAGCGGCCCGCTGCGTTATTCCGCTGAAATTGACGGCGACGCCGAGAGTATTTTGCATAGCGCCTGCGCATTATCGCTTGAGGGTGTAATAGGTAAACGCATCGATAGTACTTACAGTTCACGCAGAAGTACCGATTGGATAAAATTAAAATGCCGACTGCGACAGGAATTTGTCATCATAGGCTACACCGCGCCAAAGGGCAGTCGCGCAGGTTTTGGTGCTATTTTATTGGGAATTCAAAATGAGCCGGACGGCGAGCTCGTTTATGCGGGTAAAGTGGGCACAGGTTTTAACACTAAACAATTAAACGATATTTTTGCCAAAATGCATGCGCTTGAAAGCAAAATTGCTCCCATAACAAAAAAAAATATCGGTATGCGCGCAGCTGATGTGTACTGGGTAAAACCCATATTAGTGTGTGAAGTTGAATTTGCCGAATGGACGGCAGAGAGTGTGCTTCGGCAAGCGGCGTTTATTTCCCTGCGCGATGATAAACCGGCGCGGATGATTATCCGCGAGCAAGCTGTGTCGCCAAAAACCATAACGGCAAATCTCACAACAAAACAGGACATGGCGAATCGAGGCATAACAGAGTATCCAGAAAAAAACCCTCGAAAAAACACTAAAAAACTAAGCGCAAACCAAAACTCAACATCCAGCACGGCATCCTCAAACAGCGAGGATGAAATTGCAGGCGTTGCAATTAGTCACCCGGATCGATTGCTTGATACCGAAAGCGGCAGCACCAAAATGGACGTGGTCACATTTTATCAGCAGGTTGCGCAGGTTATCCTGCCGCATCTATCGCAACGTCCGGTGTCTCTATTACGGGCCCCGGAGGGTATTAGCGGCGAGCAATTTTTTCAAAAACATACAGAAAACAGAGCGATTCCCTATATTACTCAACTGGATGCTGCTCTTGACCCCGGCCACGCACCTCTAATGCAAATAGATACGGTGCAAGCATTAATTGGTTGCGCGCAATTAAATACTCTTGAATTACATACATGGGGCGCCAAGAGCTCTGCGATTGAAGCACCCGATCGTTTTATATTGGATCTAGACCCTGACCCAGCATTGCCCTGGCGCAGTGTTGTAGAAGCCACAAGCTTAACGCTATGCGTATTAGACGAATTGAAGTTACAGGCTTTTTTAAAAACCACTGGTGGAAAAGGGATGCATATTATTGTGCCATTAACCCCCGATGCTGGATGGGATTATGTAAAAGCGTTTTCAAAAGCTATTTCAGAATTTATGACCAAACAAATTCCAGAACGATTTGTTGCCAAAATGGGGCCTAAAAATCGCGTGGGGAAAATTTTTACCGATTACTTGCGTAATACTCGCGGCGCCAGTACCGTCTGCGCCTATTCCGCCCGTGCCCGCCCTGGCCTTACGGTATCTGTGCCTATATCACGCAAAGAATTGGAGTCAATTAAACAATCCAATTATTGGACTATTCACAATATTCATACGCGTTTAGAAAAATTAAAAACCAATCCTTGGGAAGGCTACACCGGTGAGCACTACGACAAGGTGCAAAAAATTACTAAAGCCATGTGGAAAAAACTGGGCCTGAGCGAACCTAAATAAGCGGCGTTTGTTAATTGTGCCAATAAATCGTGATAGAACTAAGAAAGCTGACCGTGCATAAGTGTGCGTACCTGCGCCGCCAAAATCGCAACTGCACGGGTTAACACCTCATCGCTTTGGCAATAGGAGAGCCGTAAACATTGGCGGGCATGGAGCCAGCTGTGCTGCCACTCAAAAAAGAAGCCCTCCCCGGCCATCACTAATAATCCTTCGCGCTTTAATTGTTCATACAACTCAAAACTACTAATCGGCAAATCCGGCAGCCACAGCCAGATAAAAAATGCGCCTTTGGGTTCGCAAATAAAATAATTTAAGCCAGCTAGAGCTTCATCTAATAAATGCATTAAGCGATCGCGCTGCACGCGATAATAATTCAGCAGTAATTCTTGCGTCATATACACTAAATCCCCGGAACTAATTAAACGCTCCATTAGTGCAGGACCGGGATTATTATTGGCAAGATTTAAAATCGTATTGGCTTTAACTAAAAGACGAATTAATTCTGGCGACGCGAGCACCACGGCTGTACGCAGCCCTGGCAAGCCTAATTTAGACAGGCTCCATATTTGCACCGTATTGTCGTGATAAAAAAGTGCTTGAGGCGGATATTCCAGAGCAGGAAAGGGTGAACCATAGGCGCGATCAATAATCAGCGGTAAATTACGTGTTTGCGCCCAAGCGCTCAGCTGCTTTAATTGCTCATTACTCAAGAGATTGCCAGAAGGATTAGTCGGCGAAGATACGCATACCGCCCCTAAGGGCTCAGTTATTTGCTCCAGGGCGGAAAAGTCTAATTGATAACAAAATCGATGCGGGCCGGTGTACTCAAGCTTAGGCAAGCAGGTTATAAAACTCATCGCAGCCAAGCTTTGGTCGGCATAGCCTAAATACTCGGGCACCATCGGCAATAGAATTTTTTGCAGCTGTCCATCGCTCGAATTTCCGGCCAATAAATTAAAAAGTAAAAATAATGCAGTCTGGCTGCCGCTAACGATGGCTAAATTATCTTGCGTAATTGCTAAACCCTGTTTTTGAAACAGTGTTTCTAATTGTGCAAGCAAGCGCTCATCACCCTGGGGCGATTGGTACACACCGCAAATTTTATTCACTGCATCGCTATCCGCGCCGATCTGCTGCCAGTGTTTTTGTAATAGTTCTTGCACAGCGGGAATTTGCGCGGGATTTCCACCACCTAAAAATAATAGATCTGGATTATTATTAAGCGCTTGGCCTAAGTCCTCCATTAAATCCACAATACTACTGGGGCCTGCAATTTTTTCACCCCAGGCGCTGCGCTTAAATTCAAAGGCCATAACAGCTGCCCATATTGCCAGTTAACACAGGGGCGCGATGCCCATTGCGCGTTTTACTTTTTGCATCAGCGGGACGGCATATTCTCGGGCTTTAATTGAGCCTTTTTGCAATTCGGCTTCAATTAATTGTGGATTGGATAATAGTGTTTCGTAGCGCTCGCGGGCTTGCGCTAATTCACCATTGATTAATGCACCCAATTGTTTTTTTGCCTCGCCCCAGCCAATACCGGCGGCGAATTGTCCACGCATATAGGCAATTTGCTCGTCACTGGCAAACGCCTGCCAAATGTGAAATACCGCTGAGCTATCGGCATCTTTTGGCTCACCCGGCTCCAGCAGATTGGTGACAATTTTATTAATGTGTTTTTGCAAAGGTTTTTCCGCCAAAAAAAGCGGAATTGTATTGTTGTAACTTTTACTCATTTTGCGCCCGTCTAAACCCTGTAATACGGCGACTTTATCGTCCACTACAGCTTCGGGCAGTACAAAGGTTTCACCAAAATGATGATTAAAACGCTGAGCTATATCGCGAGCCATTTCCACATGTTGAATTTGATCGCGACCCACCGGCACTTTGTGGGCACCAAACATCAAAATATCTGCCGCCATTAAAACTGGGTAGGAATACAACCCCATAGTTACACCAAAATCTGCATCCTGTTGATCTTCTAGGTTCTGCGCTACCGCAGCTTTGTATGCATGGGCGCGGTTCATTAAACCTTTGGCAGCCATACAATTGAGCACCCAGCATAGTTCCGAAATTTCCGGCACGTCTGACTGGCGATAGAACACAGCCTTGTCCGTATCAAGCCCGAGCGCAAGCCAGGTGGCGGCGATTTCTTTTGTGGACTGTAAAATTTTGGCGGGCTCGTGACAGCCAATTAATGCGTGTAAATCAGCTAAAAAATAAAATACTTGTGAATTGGGAGTTTGGCTTGCAGCAATGGCCGGGCGGATAGCGCCGACATAATTGCCCAGGTGAGGTGTACCGGTGGTTTTAATACCGGTGAGAATACGTGTAGCTGTCATAGGGCCGCCTAATTTTATAAGGCGGCCATGATACAAGGTTAGGCAACTCTGAAAAACTACCTGCTTGCGCAGGTGGTGTTCAGGATTTTTACGTCTTAAATTTCAGCTGGCTTGTGCGCCATAAATAACCGCCGCTGCATCCTTAATAATACGCACGTTAAAACCCGCCTGGCAGAGAATGTGTGCGGCAATTTCCGCCCGCCCTTCTGCATCGTCCGGCACTAGGTAGAGCTTGCCCGTGGATAAATCTTTTAACTGATCGCGCAAGCGCGACAAAGGCATATTAATCGCACCGGGATAATGCCCACAGCGAAATTCAATCGGCATTTTTACATCGAGTACGCTGAAAGATTCCGAAAGTGATTCAACTTCGGACGCCTCGATATACTGCATAACCGGGCGGCGAATAAGCTCGTTAAAATCCTCTTCGGTTAGGCGTTTAATAACGCCATCAGTGAGCATAGTGACCGAAGCATTGCGCGGCGTTTTGCCCAATAGAGCTTCTTCCCCAAACGACATACCCGGTGTTAGGTCCACGCGTATCGTCCCCAGCGCATTGGTAATGACCGCATTGCCACTGGCTAACACATAAAAATAATCGCCGCGCTCACCCTCGCGCATTATTTTTTCGCCAGCCTTGACGGGAATTGAGCGCAGACGAGTAAATAACTGCTGCACATGGGCCATGGGAATACGTGAAAACAAATGCGAATCGAGCAGACGCTCAAACCAATCATCATCCTCTACTAATTCAGGATGCTCAGTGCTATATGAGCGCGCTATCGCATGGGGGTTTGATTGGCTGTAGCTTACTAGGCGCGCCAGGTGCTCGCGGTTGATCGCAAACGCCAACACTCGGCTGGTAGCGCGGGCGGTCACGGTGGTCACAGGCTCACCGTTTAAAGCCAACATAGCCTGATCGCTGCTAGCTGCCAGTGAACTGGTATTAAAATTTGAATCAATTAAATCGAGCGTTCCGTCTAATAAAAAGTAACTCTCCGGCAAGGCTTTGCCGCGTTTAAAAAGGAAGCCGCCCTCATCAATGCGCAGAAATTCTAAAGCATCTAAAGCATCTAAAAGCAGATGAGGTGTGAGCTGGTCAAAGTGCTCGAAGCGAGCCAATACATTGTCTGTGATCATAAAATAACCTCGGCTTTATCTAGTAAAGCGCACTTTTGTATGGAAGATGCCGCCAAAGCGGCAAATTCATAAGCAGTTCCTACTCAGGTTAACATTTTCACTGTTAATCAGGTTAACTCACGGGTGCTGACAAAACCCTTTAACAGCCGCAGCATAAGTTCCGGATCCTGCACACCAGCTAGCTCTCGAATGGAGTGCATAGCAAAGGTCGGCAACCCTATGTCGGCGGTTCGCACCCCTGAGAGTGCAGCGGTCATAGGGCCGATAGTGCTGCCGCAGCGCATATCCGCACGGGTGACAAACGATTGCACGCTAACTCCAGCTTGTTGGGCCAGCAGCCGCACAAATGATGCGGTCTCACTGCTGGTTGCATAGCCTTGGTTAGCATCTACTTTCAATACCGGCCCCGCATTAAGCAGCGGGCCATGATTATCATCATGCTTACGCGGATAGTTTGGGTGAATACCATGGGCGTTATCAACCGACAACATCATAGAATTAGCAAGCGCTCGCAAACGTGACTCATCACAACCAAATAGGCGTTGTAAAAATCCATTTAATAGATTACTGCGTGCGCCTACGTCCGACTGGCTGCCCACCTCTTCATGATCAGTTAGTAACAGCAAGGCCGATTGCTCACCCGGCGCGGCCAACAATGCCTGCAAGCCGAGATAACAGCTTAGTAAATTATCCAACCGCGCACTGGCGATAAATTCCTGTTTTAACCCTACCAGTGCTGCCGACTGAGTATCGTAAAGGCACAGGTCATACTCATAAATTTCAGCCACATTGCTATGCCCTTGCGCATGGCACAGTTCAACCAATGCAGCCCGAAAATCAAGCGCGCTGCCCTGCAATAGAATCGGCCTCATGTCCTCTTGAGGGTTCACCGTACGCTGCTCATTAGCTGTGCGGTCCAAGTGAATGGCGAGGCTGGGAATAACTGCCACAGGCTGCTTAAAATCCACTAACGGGTGAATTATATCGCCGTTGAGCGTCTTCGCCGCTACGCGCCCAGCAATAGATAAATCCCGATCGAACCAAGGGTTTAACAGCACGCCGCCATAAATCTCCACGCCTATTTGCTGATAGCCCTGGCTAATTTTCTCCGGCCGAGGTTTTACTTTTAAACAGGGGCTGTCGGTGTGTGCACCAATAATACGAATGCCCGCTTCAGTTAAGGGTTGCTGGCCATAAACAAACGCCAGTATCGAAGCCTCTCTACGCACAATAAAATAGCGCCCACCCGGTTTTAAATCCCAAGCAGATTTTTCATCCAATTGAATAAAATTACCTGCGATCAACGCAGTTTTGATCTGCTCCACAGCATGATACGGAGACGGGGAAGCCTGTAAAAAAGCCAGCAAACCATTAACAAGAGTATTCATAACAACGGCTCCAAAAGAAAAAGGTGCCATAGGCACCTTTAAACACTAAATCACTGCGTAAACCTGCAAAAAAGCCTATTAATACTGGGAGAAAAACGCCAATAACACCACACCCAAAATAATTCTATAAATGGCAAAGCCAGTAAATCGGTGAGATTTAATATAACCGAGCAACCATTTCACAACGAAAAACGCCGACACCAGTGCCACAATAAAACCCAGCGCCACATCGCCCCAGGCTTCTTGCTGAATTAACCCATCTTGAGCAGCATCGATAATTTTTTTTGCGCTCGCTGCGTACATCGTGGGAATACCCAACATAAATACAAAATCCGCAGCAGCAGAGCGAGAAGTATTGCCCGCGAGCATAGCGGCGAAAATGCCTGCACCGGAGCGCGAAGTGCCTGGAAATATCGCCGCAATAATTTGCGCAAAGCCTACAATAATTGCTCCCCACCAATTCATATCGGCACTGGGAGCTTTTTTAGCCGTGTACCATTCGGCCCATAAAATCCAAAATCCGCCGAGAATTAGCGCAATAGCAACCGGCCGTGTGGAATCGGGTAATTCAATACCGAATTTTTTTACCAAAATTCCCAATGCCGCAGTAATTAAAAAAGCTGCGCCCAATTTTAATAAATAATCGCGGTTGGCAGCATCTTTAAAACCTACCAGCAGCGCCCAAATGCGCCGCCAATAAATAAGCGTAACGGCCGAAATAGCTCCCGCCTGAATTACTACGTTAAACAAATCTGAGCGCTCACCCAGGCCTAACTGCTGAGCAATAATTAAATGCCCGGTACTGGAAATAGGTAAAAATTCGGTGCAGCCTTCGATGAGCCCCAGTAAAATTACTTGAATTAAATTTTCCACAAATGCCTCTTACAGGTCGCGATTGCGACGGGGTTTATGTTTATCCCAGGTAACTGAATTGCGCAAATACAACAATTCAGCCTGCTCAACAGGTATGGCCTCTGCTCGTTGCCAGGCAGATTGCGCAAGCTCAAGCATGGCCACAGCATCGGGATTTAGACATTCATCAACATAAGCAAATTGCGTTTGCCATGCTGCAGACGTTTCGCGAACTCCTAAGCCCACTAACGCAGTGTGCATGCCTGCGAATGTGCCCATTTGTTCCTCAACCTGGGCATAGGCACATAAAAAAGGTTGTTTGAGTACCAATAAGTCGCTGCCGTTACGCTCAAATACAGCGGCGTAAAATTCGCCCATGCGCGCATCTAATAGAGTCACTACAGAGGAAATTTCCGGCCGCAGGCTAAATGTCGCCTGCGCCAAGCTATGTAAGCTACCAATTGCCAATAAAGGTTTATTCCAGCCCAGCGCTAAACCCTGCGAGAAACTCAGCCCAATACGTAGGCCGGTAAAAGCACCTGGCCCACAGTCATAAGCAATTGCGTCTAAATTGGCCGGAATAAAATCGGCTTCAGTAAATAGCTCATCAACGATCGGCAATATAACCTGCGAGTGTGATTTGGCACGGCTGACACTGCGGCTATAAACCTGCCCTCCGCATGCCAAAGCTACCGAACAAGCCTCGGCACTAGCTTCAATGGCAAGGATAGATGACATATATCGCCTCAAAAAATGCCGGATTTTACGCTCTACCAGCGCACATGCAACCCTTGGGTATGCTCTGATTAGATGCCTAACAAAAAATTACGCCTGCTAAGCAAAACTATGAATTAACTAAGAGATAAAGATCGCGCCAAACAAACCAATAAGTGGGCACGAGGCTTTCATCCGGTGCAGCCCAAAAATCCTCTCGCACATTTTGTGCGCCTAACTTTAGATAAAAGTCCTGCGCCCTCGTGTTGGTTTGATTTACTAATAAACACAGGCCACTGCCCGGCGCCAACTCAGTACACACTATAGCAACGGCTCGCAATAAACTTTTGCCCACACCTTTGCCTTGATGCTCCGATACCACATGTAAATTATCTAAGTAAGATCCAAATTCCGCATTTGCCTCTAAATAGATACAAGCAAAACCAATAACGACATTATTAATTTCAGCTACAAAAACCTCTTGATTAGTTTTAGGCGCCGACAACCGATCATGCCAAATGGCCTCGCGCTCGGCCGGAGCAATTGAATTGAGATAATGCGGCGTTAACACCTGGCTATAATTTTTTTGCCAGCTGGTTGTGTGGATATTTGCAATGGAGTGCACATCTGCTTGGGTGGCTTTTCTTATTTGCATGATGTTTATAATCGTTTAATTATCTGTCGATAATTGCTTTTATTTGTAATCACAGTGAGAATCGCGACGAAAATCATCAATTTTTTTGCGCAAATTAAGTGTGAAAAACATAGCGGCTAAAGCAGCTACGCCCTTTCACTTACAACGGCTGCACTTTAATAATTAATCCAAAAATCGGGTGATCCACGTAGGTTGTCACGCCCGGTTTTATAGCTTGTTTAAAACTAAACGGCACTGCAAGTGTGGCGAAAAATCCTTCTGTTTTTGCCTCACTTAAAATGCCCTGATCAGGCGGCAGCGGAATTGTAATAGGGTTGGTGATCGGGTGGCCGTTGTCCGGCATAAATTGCGCGTACCAGAGGCTGCTATTAAGCACTAGGGTTTTATCCAGGCTCAGTTGCAGCGTACCGGCTAATTCCGACCAGGGGCCAAAATGGGCGCCACCGGATAAGGCCACACCTATAGGCTGGCGGCCAACGGGTTGCAGCCAGGCTTGATGCAGTAATACGTGCATTTGTTTAGAGCGCTCGAGGCTTGTAGCCTGGGGTTTTAACATAAGCTCGCTGTCCGCCAATAGGGTAAATGCTGGGGCGGCCTGAGCATCTGTAGGCTCGAGGGTTTTTAACGTTTGTGCCGGTTCTAAATAAACTAAATTATGCCCGTCGGTGGTTTGGCTTGCGCCGAGCGTGCGCACTAAACCTTTGCGCTCGAATACAATTACCTCCACCTGATACAGGCTTTGCGCCTGCGCAATACTTGCCAAGCATGCAGCGAGCAAAAACATAAAAATAGACAAGGCTTTTTTATTCATACAATTATTCCCCGCCGCGATGGCGTTAATCTCTGGCGCCAAGCGCTTTAAGAGTATTTTCAGTGGTAATTAAGCGCTCTTGGCTAGTCTCCATATCGTAGCTAAAACGCAAATGCGTGGCGCCGTCAAATTTATAATGTTGCGGTTGCGATTGCACCAATTTCACTAATAATAAAGGGTCGATTTGCGTTTTCGGGCCGAATTCAATGCGGCCAAACGAGCGGTTCGCCTCTATTTTTACGATACCCAATTGCTCGCACTTAAGCCTTAAAGCCGCCACGCGCAACATATTTTTAGCAGGCTCAGGCAGCAGACCAAAGCGATCAATCATTTCAATTTGGATATCATCAATATCACGCGAGGTTTTTAAACCCGCCATACGTTTATACAAAATTAGCCGCGTGTGTACATCCGGTAAATAGTCATCAGGCAAGAGAGCAGGAATGCGCAGATTGATATCCACTGGCGATTCTGGCGGCTCATCCAAATTAATCACCTTGCCTTCACGCAAAGCTTTTACCGCGCGCTCAAGCATATCCATATACAGGGAAAAACCAATAGTTTGAATTTGCCCGCTTTGATCTTCACCTAATAATTCCCCGGCACCGCGAATTTCCAAATCGTGCGAAGCCAAAGTAAAACCTGCTCCTAAATCCTGCGCTTCCATAATGGCGGTTAAGCGCTTGTGAGCGTCATCGGTCATGGATTTAGCATTAGGCGTTAATAAATAAGCATACGCCTGGTGATGTGAGCGCCCTACGCGGCCGCGTAATTGATGCAATTGTGCAAGGCCAAATTTATCCGCGCGATCGATAATAATTGTGTTGGCGTTGGGCACATCGATACCGGTTTCAATAATCGTTGTACATAAAAGTACGTTAAACCGCTTATGGTAAAAATCCGACATGACCATTTCCAAATCCCGCTCGCGCATTTGGCCGTGGCCAATTTGAATACGCGCCTCGGGAATTAATGCGGCTAAATCAGCAGCCGTTTTTTCAATGGTTTTTACTTCATTATGTAAAAAATACACCTGGCCGCCGCGCATAATTTCCCGCAGCACAGCTTCTTTAATGGTTTGATCATCGCTTTCGCGTACAAAGGTTTTAATTGATAAGCGTTTGGCTGGAGGCGTGGCGATAATGGATAAATCACGAATACCATTCATGGCCATGTTCAATGTGCGTGGAATCGGTGTGGCGGTCATCGTCAGAATGTCCACTTCAGCGCGCAGAGCTTTTAAAGCCTCTTTTTGCCGCACACCAAAGCGGTGCTCTTCGTCGATAACTAATAAACCTAAATTTGGTGCTTTAACTTCTTTACTGAGTAATTTATGCGTGCCAATTAAAATATCCACCTTGCCACTAGCCAGCCGCTCGCGCACTTCTTCGGTTTCTTTTCCGCTGCGAAATCGCGAGATTACATCAACATTAACGGGCCAATCTGCGAAGCGATCTTTAAAATTTTCATGATGTTGTTGCGCTAAAAGTGTTGTGGGCACAAGCACCAACACTTGTTTGGAATTTTGCACGGCAATAAACGCTGCGCGCATGGCCACTTCGGTTTTACCGAAACCCACATCGCCGCACACCAAGCGATCCATCGGCTTGCCACTCATTAAATCCTGCTTCACCGCATTAATAGCCGCTTCCTGATCCGGCGTTTCTTCAAACGGGAAGCTGGCGGAGAATTGCTGGTAGGCGTCTTCAGGATTTTCAAATGCAAAACCTTTACGCGCCTCGCGTTTGGCGTAAATTTCTAAGAGTTCGGCGGCTACATCGCGAATTTGTTCGGCGGCTTTACGCTTGGCTTTGGCCCATAATTCTCCGCCTAAACGATGCAGGGGCGCATGGTCATCGTCAGAGCCGGAGTAGCGGCTAATGACATGTAAATTCGCCACCGGTACATATAATTTCGCCTGCTCGGCGTATTCCAAAACTAAAAATTCTGCCGTCTGGCCGTCCACTTCTATACTTTGTAAACCTCGATAACGTCCAACACCATGGTCGATATGTACAACCGGCGCGTCCATTTTCAGCTCGGTGAGATTTTTAATAATACTGTCGTGATCGTCTTGCGCTTTGCTGCGACGGCGTTTTTGCTGTATGCGCAGGCCGAATAATTCCGCCTCAGCAATAACGCGAATATCCGGCAGGCTTATACCAGTAGTTAAATCCGCAAGCGTAATGCCGTAATGAATTTTGCTGCGGCTAAACGCGTAGAGAGAATCTACCGCCTCGGGTTTAAAATTAAGTTTCGCTAACTGATCCAGCACTGCCTCACGCCGCCCTGAGGTTTCCGCGCAAAACACAATACGCTGGCGGCTTTCGGCGAGAAATAATTCCAACGCGCTTAAGGGTTCAATAGCGCGGGCGTCTATGGCAATAGAATTTAACGGCTGTAGCGGCAAATTGTTATGGCCTGCTTTTTCCGCTGCTGATGGTGCAATTAAATTAATACGGCTTAGGGGTTTAAGCCCTGCGTAAAACTCCTCACTGGTTAAAAATAATTGTTTGGGCGGCACTAATGGCCGTAAACGATCGCCCCTGCGACTTTCATAACGGCCAGTGGCATCCAACCAAAAATGCTCAAGCGTAAGATCTAAATCGCTTAATACATAGGTGCAAGTATCAGCGGGTAAATAATCAAATAAACAGGCGGTTTCTTCAAAAAATAGCGGTAAATAATATTCCACACCAGCGGGGGACAAGCCCGATGCCACATCCTGATAAATAGGGCAGCGGCGCGGGTCATCGCTGTTAAATAATTCCATCCAGCGGTTTTTAAAGCGTGTTACCGAGGCGCGATCCAGCGGGCATTCTTTGGCCGGCAACAATTCCACGTAGTCAATAGTGCCAGTCGTGCGCTGAGTTTCCGGGTCGAAGGGGCGCAGGGTTTCCACTTCGTCATCAAACAACTCTATGCGGTAGGCGATATCCGAACCCATCGGGAATATATCTAATAGGCCGCCGCGAATGGCAAACTCACCGTGCTGATAAACCGTATCCACGTGGTTATAGCCCGCTTGCACCATCTGTTCGCGCAAGCGAGCCAGAGGTAATTTCTCACCAACTTTAAGTACGAGGCTGTTACCGAGGATATAGCTCTTCGGGCTTAGCCGTTGCAGCAGGGTGCCAACACTTGCCACCACTAATACTCGCTCGCCTTTGGCCAGTTCGTACAGGCTGCGCATCCGGGTGGAAATGATATCTTGGTGCGGGGAGAAATTATCGTAGGCGAGAGTTTCCCAATCGGCGAAATGACTTAGTTTTGGGGCATTGGGCCGGTCTTTAAGGAATAGCGACAACTCGTGCTCAAGCCGATAGGCATCGGCCATATTGTTGCAAATCACCAGCCCACTATTGCCCTGTGCACAGGCCGCCTCCGCTATCGCCCAGGCCCGCCCGCTGCCATGGGCATTGCCCCAGGTGAGTTTATCGCCGGTTTTTTTAGGCAGTGAAGGGGCAACAAACAGAGATGTTTTGCTCATGGCTTAAGTCTTAAGGCCGGTAAAAATGAGGGCGGCATTCTAGCAGGTATGTCTTATTAAGTAGGTGGGGCAAAGCCTAGCGAAATCTCACGTCAGCTGTTAGCTGTTGGTCAGCCAAAGGTCTGTCATTTTGGATCGGGAATGACATATAAATGAGTTATGTTTTTTAAGCTCCAACCTCCCTCACATCAGAAACGTCAATTGGTAGCCCAAATTTAATGGCAGAGTTTTACTCAGCTGGATTACCCATTGACGTATCTGGTCAACTCAAATTGGAGCCTGTATGCGTATTTCAACCTATTTAAAATTCTTCGTTTTAATAAACAGTCTAACCTGCGGCTTGGTATCAGCTCACCCTCAGGAGCATGAGCGACGAGACTGTGACGAGCGATTGCCACCCAAGACACTTAATGGCTATACGATCAATTATCAAATTCTCGACAGTACAACTACATTGCCCGATGCGCCTTACAAAGGTGTAATTGTCAGCGAATATCAACACAAGCGCTTTAAGGCGCAGGGCACAAGTACACTAAATAATAATACCAACCCAACTCAACAGTATTCAGAAGGCAGTTATATATATGATGTTGTAGCATGCGATACAGCAATTGAAACAGCTGTGTTACGCCTACCCCAGCCGTCACGCCGAACGACTCAATTAATATTCACCAGCAAAAATACCGGCACATGGGAGCAGACTTTTGACAGCGGTCGGATTGTACTTTCCGGTAAATTTAGTTTGGTTAGATCAGATGCTGAGCATACAGCGCCCAGTGCAAAATCTGACTTTCACTATGCGCTTATTATCAAATCTACCCGCTCGGATTTACCTCCTGAAGCTTACCCGCGCGCAGGGCTTGTGGTGCAGACCTACATGAAAGATGGCTCTATGACATTCACTGGCACAGGGCCCGGCACAATTAACTCAACCGGAACCTACACATATAAAAAGGTTTCGCCTAATACCGGTGTTGAAGAAGCAATCCAAACCAGCGCTTTTTTCAGCTTTCCGTACACTATGGTGTATACATTTACAACAACCAACTCAGGGACTTGGGAGCAGAATTTTGCCAATGGGTTAATTAAATTTTCCGGCACATTTGATAGCTTTCCTTCTCAATAACATTCAGCCTCTAGATTTAAAGGCTTGCCGTGCGCAGCTGTGCAGCAAGTCTTTTACATAAATAAGATCAGTCATGGCAAGCTCATTTATCGAAGCATTCAAGTTTTTCTTTATATTCTCTTTTAGCCTCGGCCTATGGACAGTCATCAATTTAATTGTTACTCGGCGAAATGACCCCTATGTACGCGGGGCTCTAATTATTTATATTTTCCTGCTGCTGAATGCGCCGATAAATGCCTACTTTAGTTTAATAAGAGCCGAACCTATAGGCTTTTTAGTTGCGATTGGCCAAAATATTTCCTGGATTTACGGTCCGCTGCTGGCAATTTTGATTAACCGTTTATTATTAATAAAAACACACACTTTTAACCGAACGCTAAATTTTATTCCGTTTGTATTATTTACTGCCAACCAGGTATTTCAACTCTTCCATATCCCTTTCTGGCAATATGTAGTGCTGTTGTATTTACAGATGGGCTGCCACCTGGGATGCGCTTTGACAAACGCCTTTAAGCATCGCAAACAGCTGGCAAAACTTAAAACCAATTATCGGCACGGCAGCTATTATTGGGCAATGCACTTGTCTTTTGGATTAGGGATTCTCATGTTGTGGGATTTAACAATTGTTAGTGGATTATATCTCGGCCTAATAAACTCACTAATGTTTACGACTGTTCTGGGTTGTGCATTTTCCATTTATATCAGTGCGCTGGCATTATTATTTATTTATCAACCGCAAATATCGCATCAAGCAACTCCCGAGACCACCCCCGACACGCCAACACCAGTAATACACTTAGTGCGTAGCATTGAATTATCTGAGCAGGCAGCGAGCGAACTACAAATCAAGCTTGAAAAACTTATCAAAACCCACCAGCCACACCACGATCCCGATATTTCACTAGAGCTCATCTCAAAAATGCCTAAATAATATTTTAATAAATCCCAGCTGCACAAAGCCGAGAAAATTTCTGAGCTTATATTCATAGCGAACCGTTATGCGGCGGTAGTTTTGCAGCCATGCGAATACGCGTTCTA
>DATDJI010000057.1:0-32112 GCA_036520615.1 Cellvibrionaceae bacterium
CGATCATCAATACCTTTGAACTTCACCACCAAGCCCTGCGGCCGTTGGACAAAATCTTCCAAAGTATACTCGCGTAAACCCTGAGCTAACCCAAGGTACCAAGGTTTGTAACGCACTACATTGTCGATAGGATCGGTAAAAGATTTAATTTTTATCCAACCCTTAACGCCGAACACTCCAACGATCTGACCCACAACTATTTTTGGGCTCATGCTATTCGCCGATGAGGTATCTGGCACCGAACAGTTCTGCCAATTAGGCAGCTGCTGCGTCTTTTGCCAACTTAGCTACGCGACCGGAACACTGGGCGCCGTTTTGAACCCAGAACTGTAAACGCTCAAGATCAATACGCAAACGCTCTTCTTTACCGCGCGCAACTGGATTAAAAAAGCCTAAACGCTCGATAAAATTACCGCCCAGAGCTTTTTCGCTGTGAGTTACAGTTACGTGGTAGAAAGGGCGCTTTTTAGAACCGCCGCGGGCTAAACGAATGCTTACCATGGGTATTTTCCTGTCGGAATACAAAAAATCAGTCAAAAATAACTCTGAGCCTCCTCACATAAAAAGGGGAGGCTTACGAAAGGCGGCGAAGTCTAATGGAAACGCTGCAGCCTGTATAGCCCTGCTTCTATATTTGTGTCGACTAACGCCCAAGCCCGGGAGGCGTACCGCCCCCCATCATGCCGCCTACACCGCGCAGCATTTTGGCCATGCCGCCGCCCTTAAATTTTTTCATCATTTTTGCCATTTGCTTGTGCTGCTTGAGCAAACGGTTGATGTCTTGAATATCGGTACCCGAACCCTGCGCTATGCGCCGCTTACGGGAATTAGTGATCACTTCAGGATCGCGCCGCTCACCGGGGGTCATCGAACCTATTATGGCTTCCATTTGCTTAAACTGTTTACCCACATCGGCTTTTTCAGCTGCGGCAGTGATATCACCCATGCCGGGCAGTTTTCCTAAAATAGCACCCATGCCACCAAGATTTTGCATTTGCTGCAACTGATCGCGCAGATCTTCTAGATCAAAAGTTTTGCCTTTTTTTACTTTCTGAATAAGTTTTTCTGCTTTGGCCTTATCCAGTTTTTGCTCGACATCTTCAATCAACGATAAAACATCGCCCATACCGAGAATCCGTGATGCCAATCGGTCCGGATAAAAAGGCTCCAAGGCATCGACCTTCTCGCCTACGCCTAAAAACTTAATAGGCTTGCCGGTAATGTGCCGCACAGAGAGCGCCGCTCCACCGCGCGCATCGCCGTCGGCCTTTGTGAGAATCACCCCAGTCAACGGCAGCGCGTCGTTGAACGCTTTAGCAGTATTAACCGCGTCCTGGCCAATCATGGCATCGATAACAAATAGGGTTTCGATAGGATTAATAGCGGCGTGCAGAGCTTTGATTTCATCCATCAAAGCTTCATCAATATGCAAGCGACCTGCGGTATCGACTATGACAACATCAGCAAACACCTTGCGACCATGAGCAATTGCGTTGCGGGCTATTTCAATCGGGTTTTGATCGCTGCTGGAGGGGTAAAACTCAGCAGAAACTTCAGCCGCTAAGGTTTCCAGCTGTTTAATTGCCGCCGGACGGTAAATATCCGCGCTCACAACCAACACTTTTTTCTTTTCTTTTTCTCTTAAAAAGCGCGCAAGCTTAGCCACCGAGGTAGTTTTACCGGCGCCCTGCAATCCAGCCATTAATACTACCGCAGGGGGCTGCATGGCCAAATTAAGTTTTTCATTGGCCTCACCCATCATTTGCGTCAGTTCTTGCTCAACAATCTTTAAAAATTGCTGACCTGGATTAAGCGCTCGCGATACCTCCTGACCTATAGCCCGCTTGCGCACTTCATTAATGAAGTCTTTTACCACCGACAAGGCCACATCAGCTTCTAACAAAGCCTTACGCACTTCGCGCAGGGTATCTTGGATGTTGTCGTGGGTGAGGCGGGCTTTGCCGGTTATTTTGCGCAGGGATCGCGTCAACCGGTCGGACAAACTCTCAAACATAGAAGCTTCACTATTAAGATGAAATGAAAAGGGGGCGATTATACGGCCTTAGGTTAAGAAAACCACTCTCACGCCCAAAGCCTGTTACAGGAGTAATAACTGCCTTGCCAAACCTGCCGCAGGCGCACTAACCTTTAGCGCTATTCTTATCCATCTGCTGCGCGGCCCAACATGATACCCACCAGTCTCTCCCTCTTATGCTACGGCGGTGCCTGGATACTTCTTATTCGCAGGCTGCAGCAACGACTGAGCTTGTCATCTGCCGCTATAAGCGCATTGGTGTGTCTGGCATTGAGCCTTAACGCATGGGCAATCTTCGAGCAAATACACGTCCAGACCGGCTATCAGTTCGGCTTTTTTAAGGTGGCTCCTCTGTTCTTTTGGTCGGCAAATGCATTGATTTTTCTCAGCAGCTTAAAAAAGCCTATGCATAGCCTGCTGTTGTTTACCCTCCCATTAAGCCTTGCTGCAAGCCTTGCCAGTCTTATCGTGCCCAATAGCTCTGCGACCCCCATTGCATTGGGACCTGGATTGTTAACGCATGTTTTGTTATCCCTGCTGGCCTATAGCTTGATGCTCGCAGCAGTATTTCAGGCATTAATTCTTGCTTATCAGAACCACAAACTGCGCAGCAAACACCCCGGTGGTTGGCTGCGGTTACTGCCTCCACTGCAAACAATGGAAGCGCTGTTATTCGAATTACTCTGGGCGGGAGAGATTGTGCTTACGCTGGCAATAGTCTCAGGCGGCCTGTTTGTGGAAAATCTGCTAGCTCAGCACCTTGCACAAAAAACGGTATTCTCGCTGCTGGCTTGGGCAACTTATGCATTGTTGTTGTGGGGGCGACATGCGCGCGGTTGGCGCGGAGCGGCAGCTATGCGCTGGACGTTTGCCGGTTTTGCCTTTTTACTACTAGCGTACTTTGGCAGCAAATTTGTACTTGAGTTGATTCTACAGCGTGCTTAAATCACGCGGATTTAAACCGTGCAACCGGCGCTTGGTGATTGCGGCCGATCGAGGTTTCGTGGCAAGTATTCATATATTCCACCAATAGGCGCGCGGTGAATCCCCAAATAATGTGGCCGGCGAAGCGATAGGCCGGCGCCCAATATTCGCTCGTTCGCCGAGTAAAAATATCCGTCCGCAGGCGCTCATCGCGCTTTAAAAACGTCAACGGCAGCCAAAACGCCGATTCGATTTCCTCACTACACAATCTTAACGGATGCTCTTGCTGCCACAAGGCGACGAAGGGCGCGACCTCAACGCCTTGACGGGTAAACGCGTGCACTAGCGGCTGCTGCAATAAAACTGTGTTCGGTACTAACCCAACTTCTTCTTCGGCTTCTCGCAACGCGGTATGCCATAAACTTTCATCGCACGGCTCAACCATTCCTCCGGGCAGCCCCACCTCGCCAGCATGTGAATTTAAATGGCGGGCACGTTTCACCAATAGCACTTCCGGATTGACGGTGTGGCTATCTCGAATCAATAACACTACTGCCGCAAGACGCTGACGGTTTTTAACTGCTGAGGCCATTTGTTTCACCCTTGCACAAACATCTTTTATTCGACAGGTTCACATTACGCGCAAAACGCACGTTAGTGTATTAAGCGTAAAGCCGCTAACGACGCATATATAAAAATTTGATATAGGTTTGGCCATTCACATAGCGAATATAATCTTGGTAGTATGAATTTTAAGCAAACAGCGGAACCGCTTACCCCTTGGTGACGTTCTGCATTTCCGATAGGCTTGCCTAAATGAGGTACTCCGATGCAATCCGATTGGCCTGCAGTTGATCAACTTATCGCTCTTGCTCAAAAGAGCCCTGCTCAGCTTGAAGCGTTTCGCCTCAGCGAAATTGAACGCTTAATCGCTTCAGCACCCGAGCCACTTCAGCGCCGTTTGCGCGGTTTGCAATTTCAAATAGATTGTAAACGCAGATTACATGCGTCTCCGATGGGCGCATGTATTGAGCTTAGCCAAATGATGTTTGACTCGGTATCCCAACTTAATAACGCGCTACAAGGCATAACCGCAATTAAAGATGAAAAGCCCAATTCATCTCGCGCGGCTGCGATTTTGCCTTTTACTAAAGCGGTATAAGATCACTGGCTCAATCATCGCATTCGCTAGCTCGTGCGGGCTCTCAACTAGGCAGCCAAATGCGGGTAAATTCGTAAGCAGGCGCTTCATAAGGATGCGCTTGCAAAAGAGCCGCCTCCACAGCGGCTGCACTGTGCCCACTGCACAGCAATTCAACTTTATATTCCTGCACGTATGTCAGCTCACCTACTTGCCCAATGTGCGGTTGCGATCCAGGTAGCGGTATAAATTGCCCTTGTCCAAGAGTTTGCCAAGCGCAGAATTGGTAATTTCCACAGCTGCCCGCACCCGCAGCGAAAACTGCAGCTTTTACCGCCTCTACAAAATCTATCGGCACATAGAAGCTTAATTTCACCCTATAATCTCGTCCTTCCTCCAACTGCTTGTTCATGTTATGCGCCTTTTTGTTGATCAGCTTACTAATGTCGACTTTAGTTACCTTTGCCCAGAGCGCGGCCTGCTCGGAGAAACATGGCTAGCAAGCATACATCTTGTCGGTTCTCTCGACGCTCAGGGCATGGTTTGCGATTTTGGCAAAATAAAAAAACATCTGCGGCAGTGGTTAGACGATACCCTTGACCACAAACTGCTGGTGCCGGGGGAGTCCTCAGCGCTGGCAATTGAGCAGAACGACAATAGCTGCCAGCTAAATTTTAATTACGGCGAAAATCTTAATTTGCACACCACAGGTCCGCATTCAGCCTTTTGTCTCATTCCAATTGCCCGTATTACACCGGAAAGTGTGGCCAGTTGGTGTATCGAACAATTGCAGGGGGATTTCGGTGACGGTGTCACCAATATTGAACTTCGATTTACACCAGAGCAGATAAGCGGCCCCTTTTATCACTACAGCCACGGCCTGAAGAAACATCAAGGCAATTGCCAGCGCATTGCCCACGGGCACCGCTCTGCCATTGAAATATGGCGCAATGAACAGCCCTGCCTTGATACGATGGCGCAAATCGCCAATGAATGGCGCGATATTTATATAGGTACGCGCGCAGATATAACCGGCAAAGACGAAACACATTGGGAATTTACCTATAGTGCAAGCCAAGGCGCGTTTCATCTGCGGCTGCCTAAATCCTGTGTATATTTAATGGATGCAGATACGACCGTTGAGAATATTAGCGCTCATCTTGCTGCTAAGCTCAAAGCTCAATACCCGCAGGATCGCTTAATTGTGAAAGCCTACGAAGGGCTAGGTAAGGGTGCGGAGGTATCTTGCTAGTTGGAGTTTCACCGGCTCGTCGAGCGGCCCAACGGCAACCGATGCAATTTCATTCAATTAATTATTTAACCTCATTAATATAGCAATCGAATTTTTTAAACAATTTTTTCCAGGCTTTACTAACAGACAGCAATCGATACACCGTCAAAAACTCGCCAATTATGTCGCCGCACCCGATTAGATATTCTCCATTATCTTTTAACCAAGCCTATTGGCGCTCATTTACAACTGTAGCGCGCAACTTTCCGCAAACATTTTTCCACAACCCTACTAGTTTTAATTTTGCATCAGGATACGAGCAAAACTCGATGGATATTTTTGTTGGTTTAGCAACCTACGAGCATGCCCATGACTAACATAATTGTTCTAGGCTTTAACGATCCAGTAAGCAGCTGGACTCACCTATTAGCTGCAATTACATTCTCCATTGCCGCTTTTTTCCTTTTAAAAAAGGGCAAAGGAAATGCAATTAGAATTGCGGCCTTATCACTCTACTCGTTCTCATTAATATTTTTATTTTCCATGAGTGGGGTCTATCACTCACTTGCCCATACTGGGGACGCCCGCGCTGTACTACAACGCTTAGACCACGCCGCGATATGGGTATTAATTGCAGGCACGTTCACACCGATTCACATCATATTATTTCGAGGTCCGTGGCGCTGGCTGATATTGTCAACCGTTTGGGGTATAGGTTTATTAGGACTAATTATTGAAGCCATTTATTTCACTTCATTTCCGCAATGGTTAATTACCAGTTTATTTTTGGGGTTAGGTTGGATGGGTGCGCTGACCGGCTATAAATTCCGTAAATCGTACGCTGGCGAAAGCATGAAAGGTTTAGTGCTCGGCGGTATATTCTATTCAGTGGGTGCTCTATGCGACTTTTTACAATGGCCCAACATCTGGCCTTCTTACATTGGTGGCCACGATATATTCCATGTGTTTGTTATATTAGGCGCTATGTCGCACTGGCGATTTATCTATAAGTGGGCAGCACACTCCGCTACCAATAAAATGGTCTTTCATGTTTCCACAGTCTCTGAAGGCGTGTTTGTCGGCTACGCTGTGGGAGACCATCTGTGCGTGCAAGCCGAAACCCTGCCCGAGCTTAGGCTCAGAATTAAAAATCTAGTTAAAACTAAGTTTCACAGCAGTATCGAGCCTGAAATCCATGTTAAATATTTCAATGAGGAGCGCATTCAATAACAGCCGTCAACTGCGATGTCATGTACGTAAAGTAAGAGCGCCCTGGTTGGTATTCATCGAGATTTGAAGCTATATCGATGCTAAAACTACGCAGGTGAAGCTTTATTCTCTAGCAAAACTGATTGATAAGGCACTAACCTCAGGGGGGGCAGGTTACCAGCAGGCCAAAAAAAACCCAGCGGCTTTGAGGCGACTGGGTTTTATTATTAATGGCGGTGAGGGAGGGATTCGAACCCTCGATACCTTGCGATATACACACTTTCCAGGCGTGCTCCTTCAGCCACTCGGACACCTCACCAACGGAAGGCGTGAGCCCCCCGAAAAGGAGCGCAAATGTACACAAGTGCCCGCTGGAACTCAAGCTGTTTTTCGCGTAGGTAATCCCCCCTTAGATAAATGGCCATTCTTATACCATACTAGGAATTAGACTTTGGGCACGGGCCCTGGCTTCACTATTGCATTCGGCGCACTTAAAACAATGACTCATGGAATCACCTAGTTTTTTTCTCATTATCGCCTGGGAAGCGTTCGGCCTAGCTATGGTGGCCGTTGTCGTTCTGTCGTTTCAAAACCGTAAAATGCGCTCACTGATGAATAAACTGCAGGAGCGCATGCACGAATTAGTTGGTGACCTAAAAAAAACTCGCGAAGAACTTAATAAGAAACCCCCTGCACGCGAGGAAACCTACGTTAATTACATCAACCAACATATTGACCAGACTAAAAAACACCACTTCTCGTTTCGTGGCGGCCAGGACATTATGTTGGATCTAGACCCGGAAGTTCCCCTACCCCGCCGTACTGCGGCATTGCGTCACGCGATACTTATCGCCGAGAAAGAATCCCACTCGCAAATTCTCAATAAAACCAATTGGGATTTACTAGCGGCGCGCTATCAGCAACTTTTAGATTACAACAAGGCCTATGACAATGCCCCCTCAAACGACAACGCCGATGTCGAGCAATTAAAAGAGGAGCTGGAAACCAGCCGCAAGCGCATTTCCAACCTAGAGAAATTTAAAAGTTTGTATTTCGATCTGGAAAAAAACTGGCGAGAAAGCAAAGGTAAAGCCAGCGAATATTTCGATGAAATGTCGAGCTTAATTAGCCAGGGGCGCCCGTCAGAAGATCTTGCACCCATATTGCAAAACTACAACACCGTTTATTCTGGGTTTAGCGATCAAATTGAAGCGGGTATTGAAGTTGCGCCGATTAAGTATGACGAGCAATCACACAAAGAAATAATTCGGCTGCGCAATGTAACTGTCGATCAACATCGCACGATTAATGAGTTGCAGGATAAGCTCTCACGCGCAACCACTGACGAACAGCGTGCCAATGTAATAAAAGATCTGCAAGGAGAATTACAAAAACAAGCGCGCTATATGCAAGAGTCAGAAACCTGTATTAAGTTAATGGAAGAAGAGTTAAGAAATTCCAACAAAGAAATTGAGCAATTGCGTGTGCGCGGAGCACAAGTGGGGCAATTTCGCACGCGCCTTAAAGAACTCCAATCCGCAGATGAAGCTAATCAGCACATCATTCAAAGCTTAAAACAAGACAATCGTAGGCTTAATCAAAAATTAAAAACCATCAGTGAAGCTGCACCCGAAGACAATAACGAAACGCGCACGCTCAGACGAGAACTTGCGTCCATTAAAGGCAAATACGCGGAACTTGAAGAACGCTTCCTAGACCTCAAGCTTAAAGGCTGATCAATCAACGCCCGGCAATGGACAGCTTGAGAAAAATAGCGTTTAATGCACACCCAGAATAATAATAGCGTCACAAAGTTCGCAACAATTGATTGCCAATAAAAAAGAAACGGCATCTACCCGCCCGATGTAGATTACTGCCGACACACTATTAATCGAAGAAATAAACTGATATTTAAGGTGCGCACCATGAGCGACGCCTCGTCTCATTCGAGTTTTCATTCAGAAGGGGGGGACTTTTCCTTCCGGCAACACCACATTCGTGCGCTTGTTTGCTTCGCTGCAGCAGGCACGAGTTTTAGTCATATTAATTGGCAGGACATTAATTGGTCCCTTGTGGGCATAACGATTTTTGTCGTCCTTTATTCGCTTATCAGTTATCTCTATTTAAAACGTTATTCCTCAAATCAAGGGCGCTCATTCGACCGTTTTATGACCGGCGATGCCGCGATGATCGGCCTCGTACTCAACTTTACGGAATTTCGTTTATTGCCCACGATTCTGTTTGTCACGATGGTGCAATTTAATAGCTTAATTAACGGCGGATTGCGCAAATGGGCTATTGATGATGCTGCGATGATTGGCGGCATGGTCATAGGTTACTTTTTAAAAGCTCCCCAATGGGTTTACACCGACCGGCTGGAAATTAATAGCCTCAGTCTCATCGGCATTTTTACCTACTTTTGTGCATATGGCCTGTACGCCCACAAACGCATGAAAAAGCTCGATAACCACATTAAAAAACTTACCAGCGAACACACCCTTTATAAATTACGCAGTTATAAACTCGCCCGCTATCTAACACCTACTGTATGGAAAGCCATTAATGAAGGCAAAGAACATACGCTTACAACCGATCGCAAAAGAGTTACGGTATTTTTCTCAGATATTATGGGTTTTAGTGCACTGTCCGAAGAATTAGAGCCGGAGACACTGACAGAGCTATTAAATTCTTATCTTACGGAAATGGCCCGCATCGCCACCAAACATAAGGGCACGATTGATAAGTTTATGGGCGATGCCGTTATGGTGATATTTGGTGACGCACAAAGCGAAGGCTTAAAAATGGATTGTTTGCGTTGTGTTTCCATGGCCATTGAAATGCGCAAAAAAATGATTGAACTGCAAGTCCGCTGGTCGGCCATCGGTATTAAAAATCCATTAAAAATCCGCATGGGTATTAATACCGGTTATTGTACGGTCGGCTCGTTCGGCACCAGCCACTACATGGATTATACAGTGCTCGGCACCCACGTTAATTTGGCATCGCGGCTGGAATCTGCAGCAGAGCCCGGGCAAATTTTAATATCCCACGATACCTGGTCGCTGGTAAAAGACATGGTCATGTGCCAAGACAAGGGCGAGATACCTATTAGAGGTTTTAACTTGCCCGTTAAGGTGTATCAAGTGGATGATTTCCGCAAAGATCTGGGCAAGCAGGATAGCTGGATGGAATACACATCCGAGGGCTTTTCTCTGCATTTGGATATGGATAAATTGCAGAATTATCAAAAAGACAAAGTCATTGAAATTTTACGCAAAGCATCTGATCAAATTGTCGATCGAACGGCTTAACGCTAAGACATATAAATTAAACATTTAATTACTGGCGAAAGCCGCGCACACTGGGCGCCGCCATCAGCTGGCTAGTGCGAAACGGATTAATATCCAAGCCGCCGCGTCGAGTGTAACGTGCATACACCCATAAGTGTTCAGGAGCGCAGCGCTGCCAGAGATCGCAAAAAATCTGCTCAACACAATTTTCATGAAAATCCTGCTGCTGGCGATACGACACTATATAAGCCAATAAACCTGCATGATCTATTTGCCCGCCCGTATAGCCGATCCAGATGCTCGCCCAATCGGGTTGCCCGGTCACCGGACAATTAGTTTTTAATAAATCGCTAAAGACTATTTCATTTACGCGCTGCTCGTTTGAACGCAGATATTGCGGCGCGGGTTGATAACTTGGCTCCATCAAAGGCTCCGTATCCAGCGCTATTTGCCCGCTCAAACCCACAACGGCAGATGTAGTGTATTGTTGCACGGTAACAGTTGCGCCAGCAGCGGCGGAAAGATCCGCTATTAATGTGTCCATTAACGCACGGGTGGATTCAATACGAGTTTGATTAAATGAGTTGAGATAATACTTGAAGGATTTTGACTCAATAATATGTGTGGAGTCGGCGGGGAATATAAATTCTAAAGCGTCTACACAGGGTTTACCCTGCATATCTAACCAAGAAATTTCATAACCAGTCCAAATATCCACGCCTAAAAAATGCTGGATTGAAAGCTGCTGCCTGCAGAGTTTTCGCTCTATAGGCTGCAGTAAATTCGCATCGTATTGATCCGAGTAGGCCTGCTGCTGGCCAAGCTGCACCGTAGTGCCGTACAAAATGTCTGCCATAATTTGCTTTGTTCCGCTACCCGCGTAATTTTCCGCTTTTTTCCAACAAATACCAGCAATAGGCGTACAGCATTATAGTAAATAATGCGATGCCACAGAGTGAGGGTACTACAGGCACATCGCTCACCCCCAAAATTCCAAAGCGAAAAACATTGACCATATATAAAATTGGATTAAATGCCGACACCCATTGCCAGCCTATGGAAAGCATATCAATTGAATAAAATACGCCGCCAAAATAAGTTAAAGGCGTGAGAATAAATGTGGGTACAACCGAAATATCGTCAAATGAATTGGCGTACACCGCATTAATTAAACCGGCAATAGAAAATAATACGGAGGTTAATACAACGACAATTAAGGTCACGCCGACGTGGGCCATAGTCAGATGAGTAAATGCCAACGACAGCGCAGTTACTATCACGCCCACGCCCAATCCGCGCAGCACACCACCGGTTACATATCCCCATAAAATTATGCTGTTTGGGGTTGGGCTGACCTGTAACTCTTCAATACTTTTCGTAAATTTAGCGCTATAAAAAGAGGACACTACATTGGCATAGGCATTATTAATTACTGCCATCATAACCAGGCCCGGCACCACAAACGTAATATAATCAAAGCCGTGTATTTTGCCGATGCGCGAGCCAATAAGGTGGCCGAAAATAACAAAATAAAGCGACATGGTTATCGCAGGTGGCAATAGGGTTTGCACCCAAATACGCATGAATCGACGCACCTCTTTACGCACTATTGTCTTATAGGCAATTAACTGCTGCGGTATATTCATGGCTTGCCCTCCTCGTTGTGGTTTTGCACTAAGGATACAAAAAGCTCTTCTAGGCGATTTACTTTATTACGCATACTAATTACCTCGACACCCTGTGCCGTACAGGCGGCAAACAATGGATTGAGTGATTGGCCTTTTTTAATAATGACTTCAAAGGAGTGATCATCCACCACACGCAATAAATAATCTTGCACATTCGGCAACTGTGCATAGGGTTGTCGCGTATCAAACACCAAAGTTTCTTTATCCAACTGCTTTAAAAGTGCTTTCATACTAGTGTTTTCCACAATATCGCCTTGATTAATAATGGCGATATTGCGGCAGAGCATTTCAGCCTCTTCTAAATAATGGGTAGTGAGAATAATAGTTGTACCTTGGTCGTTAATTTCCTTTAAAAAATCCCACATTGATCGGCGCAACTCGATATCCACTCCGGCCGTGGGTTCATCCAAAATTAATAGGCGCGGTTCATGCACAAGTGCGCGGGCGATCATCAACCTGCGTTTCATGCCGCCGGACAAATTGCGTGCTTGTTGGTTTTTTTTATCCCACAGGCCCAAACGGGTGAGATATTTTTGTGCGCGCTCATAAGCAAGTGCACGCGGCAGCCCGTAATAGCCACCCTGATTGGCGACAATATCTTCAACTTTCTCAAATAAATTAAAATTAAATTCCTGCGGCACAACACCTAAATGCTGTTTAGCTAAGGAAAAATCCCGATCTATATCGCAGCCAAAAATACTAACGGTGCCGGCCGTTTTTTTAACTAGCGAGGAGATAATACTGATTGTGGTGGATTTGCCAGCACCGTTAGGCCCAAGCAGCGCAAAAAAATCCCCTGGTGCTACATCCAGGCTGATGCCTTTTAATGCGGCAAATTGATTGCTATAGGTTTTACTCAGATCGCGAATACTCAGCGCCCATGGATGTGTCATAACCACCTCGTGTAGCCGTTAAAATGCGGTTGCTGTGTGTTAAATGCATAGCAAAAAAAAAGCGCAGACCGGAATCTGCGCTTTTTAAATTTGGAGCGGGAAACGAGGCTCGAACTCGCGACCCCAACCTTGGCAAGGTTGTGCTCTACCACTGAGCTATTCCCGCAAGTGGCGTCCCCAAGGGGATTCGAACCCCTGTCACCGCCGTGAAAGGGCGGTGTCCTAGGCCTCTAGACGATGGGGACGTCAATTCTGATCAGCGTTGGTGCTTGCCGCCAGAAGTGGTGCGCATTCTAGGGATGCACCTAGGGGCTGTCAACCACTTATTTTAAAATGTTCAATATAATCTAAGGCTTAGACCAGCAACTGGGCAACCTGGCGAATTCTGTGACAGGTTGATGAATTTTGCCGCATTTAACCTATCTGAATTAACCGCGCTCAGCACATGCCGCTGCGGTTGCAGTGCTACCCCCCTGCGACTAGGCTTAGGGTAATACCCAACTGCCTGGATGCTATGTCTTCCGTATTTGTAATTAGCTCTATTGTGATCGTGCTCGCCATACTGGCGTGTTACGCTTTTGTCTCACAGACCTTGGCGCTGAGAAAAGAGCATCGCGAGCGTCTGATGACAGTGCTCTCCGCGAAGGTGCGCAACTTCAAACATATGCTCAATGGTTTTCCGCCGGGCTTTTTGCCCAAGGATCTTACCGTTTTAGTGTTGCGCAGCTTGATTGATCTTTACGAGCAGCTGGTGGATGTGGCACCGGATAACAGCCAATACAAGCAGGATTTACAATCCATTTCTCAGCAACTTAATGATGTACAACGGCAACACAAGCCGACCACCCCAGCGGCGATCGATAACCCACAACAATTAAAGGATGCCAAAACCTGTTTAGACGAGCTGCATAAATTTGTCTTTCAGCTGGAAGGTAAAGGCGCGTTGAATCGTACGCAAGCGGACAACTACCGCAATTTGATTAAACAGCTGCTGCTGCAAGTAACGGTGGATGCGTATTTGTTTTCAGGCAAACACGCACGGCAAGCGAGTAAAACGCGCTTAGCTATTCACTATTTTGGTTTGGCACACAAGCTTTTGAGCAAGGAAAATAAAGGTGGCGTACAGGATAAAAAAATCTCTGGCCTCACTCAGGTTTTGCAGGAGTTAGAAGAGAAGCTACAGACAGAGGAGCCGCGCGCAACCGCAGCTAAACCCCCTGAGGATACTGAGGCGGACTGGAATAAACTTAAACCCGACGATAGCTGGAAGAAAAAGCAGCTGTACGATTAATCGTCCTGAGGGGCAAAGCCTAAAGACGCGGAGTTTACGCAGTAACGCAAACCTGTCGGTTTAGGGCCATCGGGAAATACATGTCCCAAATGACTACCGCAGCGGTCGCAGATAATTTCCACTCGCCGCATAGCAAGGCTTCCGTCGGGTGCTTCGTTAATCGCGCCCTCTGATATTGGCGCAAAAAAACTCGGCCAACCGGAGCCAGAATCGTATTTTGTTTCGGCATTAAATAAGGGCGCGCCGCAACAGCGGCAGGTGTAGATACCCTGCGCTTTATGATTCCAATAACGGCCCGTAAAGGCCCGTTCAGTGCCCTTTTGTCGGCAAATGCGGAACTCATCCTCGGATAGGTTTTCCCTCCAGTATTCATCGTTTTTTAGTTGGCTATCTGACATAATCCGGCCCTGCCCCACTGTTAATTATGAATATTTGTCATTGGATTAAATCGCTAAAAGGCTTGCAATGCAACGTGTACTCAAATCAAAAAAACTAGATGGCGTGTGTTATGACATACGCGGCCCTGTGCTCGACCATGCCAACCGCTTGGAAGAAGAAGGTCACCGAATTTTAAAGCTTAATATTGGCAACCCGGCACCATTTGGTTTTGACGCGCCGGATGAAATTATTGCCGATGTTATTCACAACATGCGTGCCGCCCAAGGTTACACCCACAGCAAAGGCCTATTTCAAGCGCGCAAAGCGATTATGCAAGAATGCCAACGCTTGGAAATTCCCAACGTTAGTATTGAAGATATTTTTTTAGGTAACGGTGCCAGCGAATTAATCGTTATGGCCAACCAAGCGCTGCTCAATACGGGCGATGAAGTACTTGTGCCCTCCCCTGATTACCCATTATGGACAGCCGCAGTAAACCTTGCCGGTGGCAAAGCCGTGCATTATATGTGTGATGAAGGCGCCGACTGGTTTCCTGATTTAGCGGATATTCGCTCAAAAATTACCAGCCGTACTCGGGCAATTGTGGTAATTAACCCGAACAATCCCACCGGCGCGGTTTATAGCCAAGAATTACTTGAGCAAATTGTGCAAATTGCGCGCGAGAATCATTTGGTGATTTTCTCCGATGAAATCTATAGCAAAATACTCTACGACGATGCGCAATTTATCCCTATGGGGCGCTTAGCCCACGATGTATTGTGTTTAAGTTTTAATGGCCTATCTAAAACCTATCGCTTAGCGGGTTTTCGCTCTGGTTGGGTAGTAGTGAGTGGTGCTAAGCAGCTGGCAACCGAATATATAAAAGGCATTGAAATGCTCGCCTCGATGCGCTTATGCGCGAATGTACCGGCGATGTTTGCCGTACAAACTGCGCTCGGCGGCTACCAAAGTATTAACGAATTAATTTTGCCCGGTGGCCGTTTACTGGAGCAGCGTGACGCAGCCTATAACTCCCTCACCGCAATACCGGGCATTAGCTGCGTAAAACCCAAAGGCTCAATTTATTTATTCCCGAAAATTGATCGCTCCATCTATAAGTATTCGGACGACCAACAATTAGTATTGGATTTTTTAATTCAGCAAAAAGTGCTTTTGGTGCAAGGCACAGCGTTTAATTGGCCGGAGCCTGACCATTTGCGCATTGTATTTTTGCCGGTTAAAGATGAAATTAATCGAGCCATCGGCAAACTCGGTGAGTTCCTCGCCACCTATACGCCGCTAGACCTTTAATAAAATACTATCTACAAAAGCTGCGCACCTGCGCAGCTTTTGTTTTTAAGGGCGGCCAAACTAATTGCATACAATTTTGTTTTGTTTAATTGGAACTGCTTTTTTTAATTGTAAAAATGCCACGACGGTTTTTATTTGGAGACGGCCAAAAGGCCTTTTCTGCGATAACCAGCAGTCTAATGAACTTAAAAATTTCAGAATCACGATAGGAGGCAGCCATGAGCGATATTCATATTGACGATTTTTATCGCGATGCCGCCCGCATATTGGTACTGCTGTACAATCAGTTTCCGCGCAAAACCACGTTATATATAGAAGATATTGCAGGGCCAGATGAACCGGACGAATTCGGCTTACACAGCGCGCGACATTTAGCCTGTTTTTACACAATGCTGTGGCTGGGGCAAAATGATTATCTGCAGTATGAAAGCCTTATTCGCCAGGAAGCGATGGATCAAACCGTATTAAGCCACCGCGCATTTATGTTGTTATCCAGTCTGCCGCAAAATCCGCACTCTTTAGACCAAACCCTAAAACAAATACCTGCCGCTGTAGCCGAGCAAAACTATCTATTAATTAATCGCCTGCGCAGGGAATTAAAAGAAGGTTCGTCCTATTCGCTGGCTGAATTAATGCAACAGCTTATGCTGACATCACGGCAATTTAGCTAAGCTGTCTGCCGCTATGAATGCACCTGAATACACCAAAAAAGAAAAGCAAATCTACGCGTTAAAACACGCAGCATGGATTTTTCCGCTATTCGCATTTGGTCAATTTTATTTTCTTCCTGCGTACAAAAAATTTTCCGACCTTGCGCCCTGCCAAAGTTATTTCGGTATTAATGGCGCTTACTTTGTATTTACCCTGCTATACGCAGCGCCCATTTTTACAGCCCTTTTATTAGGCCTGATTTATGGCAAAGAATATGTACGCGTATTTCGACTTGCGCAATATCCTTTACCGAACCAAAAAACCTTCACACCTACGCTTTATGTGTACGGCTTTAAGGCGCGCATACGCATATGTATTTTGGTGTTTGTGATCGTTGTACAAATATTGATAGGAATTCATGGCCTAATTTGGTCGACAGACTATGTCCGCTCAAATCTGGACACGTTCAACAAAAATTGCGCTGGCAATACTGAAGCTATGCCAGTATCTACCTTATAGCCAAACACTTAGCCGCAATAGGCCAACCCATGCACATACCACCGCCAGCTGAATTTACCAGTGAATACGAACAGAGTTTAGCGAGCCTCAATCTTCCAGCCCTTAATGATGAACAAGCGGCTCAATTACAACGCGTGATTATCGGCAGCCACTACGCGCACAAACAATTGCAACAGAACCCGCAATGGTTACAGCAGCTTTTAATTGACCCTATGGCCGAAGCGCCGCCACTTTTACTCGCCGACGAGGAAGTAAGCGCAGCCAAAACCCTGCGCCAGTTTCGCAACCAGCAAATGTTGGGCATTATCTGGCGGGACTTAAACCGCCTCGTCAGCCCGCAAACCACCTGCTATGCACTCAGCCAATTGGCCGATACCTGCATTCAGGCCGCTTTGGATTTTCTCCACCCGCTCTTGTGTGAAACCTTCGGCCAGCCGCTGGATAAACAGGGTAAAGCGCAAGGCTTATTTGTTATCGGCATGGGTAAACTCGGTTCACGGGAGCTGAATTTGTCCTCGGATATAGACTTAATATTTGCATACCCTGCTGCCGGTCAAACTCAAGGCAGTAAAAGCGTTAGCCACAGCGAGTTTTTCGCCAACCTCGGCCAGCGCCTAATCAAATTATTAGATGCCAACACGCCTGAAGGCTTTGTTTTCCGCGTCGATATGCGCCTGCGCCCGTTCGGCCAGAGCGGCGTGCTCGCCTGCAGTTTTGAAGCATTGGAGGACTACTATCACAACCATGGCCGCGAGTGGGAGCGTTTTGCCATGATTAAAGCGCGTGTCTGCGCCCATAACGGTGAGGCAGCCCAAGCTGAACAGCTAACGGCTATTTTGCGCAGGTTTACCTACCGCAAATACACGGATTTCTCCGTCATTCAGGCTCTGCGCAATTTGAAGTTAATGATCAGCCGCGAGGTAAATAAAAAAGGTAAAGAAGACGATGTAAAACTCGGTGCTGGTGGCATTCGCGAAATTGAATTTATCGCCCAGGCGTTTCAGCTGTTGCGCGGCGGCCGAGAGCTGCCTTTGCAGGCGCGCAGTTTAATTCCGGTTTTTCAATACCTCAGCGAAAAAGGCGCCTTGCCGGCAGGTGTTGCAGACAAGCTCATCGGCGCTTATTGGTTTTTGCGCAACACCGAACACGCCCTGCAAGCGCTGGATGACCGCCAAACCCAAGCCTTACCCAGCAGTAGCCGCGAACAAGCGCGCTTGGCCTGGGTTATGGGGTTCGAAAGTTGGGAAGCATTTCATGCCGAGCTTCAGCAATACCGGCAATGGGTAAGCACAGAGTTTGCAGCCGTAGTAGCCGCACCTAACGAGACCGACGATAGCCACGGAGATCCGCTGGCTGCTTACCAAAGCCTATGGCTTGGGTTATTGAGCAATGATGACAACCTGCACAATCAACTGGCAGCCTGGGGTTTCAGCCCTGAGGCGGAGGCACTTAATGCGCTACGCGGCCTCAAGCAGAGCCCCAGAATTCTTGCGATGCACGCGCAAAGCCGTGAGCGCTTGGATACGTTTATCCCCAAACTGTTGCGCAGGTTAAAACACGCGCAGAATCCACTGCAGGCATTAACGCGGCTCATACCCTTTATCGAGGCGGTCGCCCGCCGCAGCGCCTATTTATTATTGTTGATCGAAAACCCTCAGGCGCTGGATCAGCTGGTCAAATTGTGTGACGCCAGCAGCTGGATTGCCGAACGGCTTACCAAACACCCTGCGCTGCTGGATGAGCTGATCAACCCCGCCAGCCTCTACCAAATTCCTACACAAGTGGAACTCGCCCAAGAACTGCGCCAGCACATGCTACGCATAGAGCTAAACGATTTAGAAGCGCAAATGGAAGCGTTGCGGTATTTCCGCTGGGCGCAGGCGCTAAAAATTGCCGCCTGTGAAGTTACCGGCGCTCTGCCCTTAATGCGTGTGAGCGACTGCCTTACCTACCTAGCTGAGGTCATCGTCGATTATGCGTTTAACCTTGCCAAAGACGATATGCTCGCAAAACACGGCAGCCCAGCAGGCGCGGCAAATTTGCCATTTATCATCGTGGCCTACGGCAAACTCGGCGGTTTGGAACTGGCCCACGGCTCCGATTTGGACTTGGTGTTCCTGCATCAAAGCGACCCCAACAGCCTCACCGACGGTGCTAAACCTCTCGAGGCCAGCGTGTTCTACCCGCGCTTAGCGCAAAAGATGATCCACATTCTCTCGACAAAAACTGCCTCCGGCGAGCTGTATGAAGTAGATGTGCGCCTGCGCCCTTCCGGTAACTCAGGCCCGTTAGTTACCAGCCTTAACTCCTTTGAGAAATATCAGCGCGAATCCGCCTGGACATGGGAGCACCAAGCGCTGGTACGCGCCCGCCCGGTAGCCGGTGACGCAAACCTTGCCCAGGCCTTCGTGCAATTGCGCCTTGATCTGCTGTGCCAAGAGCGAGACCTACACAAATTAAAAGAAGAAGTGCGCAGCATGCGCGAGAAAATGCGTACTCAATTAGGCAGCAAGAAAAGTGACCAGGCCGCCGGATTATTCAACCTTAAGCAGGATGCTGGCGGTATCGTGGACATAGAATTTATGGTTCAATACCTAGCACTGGCCTGGGCACACGCCGATTCATCCCTTGTGCGCTATACGGACAACATTCGTATCCTAGGCAGCTTGGAAACCACCGGACGGTTGGAAGCCCATCAGGCCCACCAACTGATCAACGCCTACAAAGAGTACCGGACGCTAGGCCACAAACTGGCTTTGCAGCAAGCACCCACAATCACTCAACGAGCCCCATTGGCCGAGCCCATAGCGCAGGTTTGCGCGCTGTGGCAACAGGTGATTGAAAGCCCAAATATCGACAGCCCGGAGCTTGCAAGCCCAGATACAAGAACCTAGCCTGAACCTAAGCATCAGCCGATTTCACACCTACACAGCACTTTAAACAGACACAAATAAGCCAAAGGCTTCCTGGAGTTAACTATGTCATTTGCCGACCGCGACGGCGTAATCTGGTTTGATGGAGAACTTATTCCCTGGCGCGACGCTAAGGTTCACGTCCTCACGCACACATTGCACTACGGCATGGGTGTATTTGAAGGCGTACGCGCCTACGCTACCGAGCAACACGGCACCGCTGTTTTCCGTTTAAAAGAACACACCGACCGCCTGTTCCGCTCCGCACACATCATGCGTATGGCCATGCCCTATACAAAAGAACAAGTGAACGAAGCGCACAAACAAGTCATCCGCGAAAACAACCTCACCGAAGCCTACCTTCGCCCGATGGTATTTTACGGGTCTGAAGGCATGGGCCTGCGCGCGGATAACCTCAAAGCCCACATTATCGTCGCAGCCTGGAACTGGCCTTCTTATATGAGCCCAGAAGCCAAAGAAGCGGGCATTAAAGTACGCACCAGCAGCTACACCCGCCACCACGTGAACATTTCCATGTGTAAAGCCAAAGCCAACGGCAACTACATCAACTCCATGCTGGCCCTGCGCGAAGCTCTGGACTGCGGCTGCGAAGAAGCCCTCCTTCTGGATCCTGAAGGCTATGTAGCCGAAGGCTCAGGTGAGAATTTCTTTTTAATCCGCGACGGCATCATCTACACCCCTGAACTTACCAGCTGTTTAGACGGCATTACGCGCAATACTATTTTCCATTTGGCGGCGGAATGCGGTTACACCATTAAAGAAAAACGTATTACCCGCGATGAAGTTTATATTGCCGATGAAGCGTTTTTTACCGGTACCGCGGCGGAAGTGTTACCGATTCGCGAGTTGGATGGGCGCATTATTGGTGAAGGTAAACGTGGGCCGGTTACTACACGTTTACAGGCGCTGTATTTTGATGCGGTGAAAGGTAAGTTAGAAAACCACTTTGAGTGGCTGGCGCCGACGAAATAAATTAGTTTTTTTGAAGCCGCGTTTAACGCGGCTTTTTTATAGCTCACAAAAATATTCAGCTTACGCCCCCTCCCCTTTCCAAGGGGAGGGATGGGGTGGGGTTTTATTGAGCATAATGTCTATGCCAAATGAAAAGCTGGCATCCTTACACTAAAAAGTCGAACATATAAATCACTGATAAAAATTTTTAACGCAGCACCAACTTAATATCAAGGATTTTTATGGCAGCCAACAAAATGCGCCCCATCCACCCAGGCGAAATTCTGCGGGAGGAATATTTAATCCCCCTAGAGCTAAGCGTAAACGCCCTCGCCCAAGCCTTGCGCATCCCCTCCACCCTTATTAATCCTGCCATTTTGTCGATAGCTTTATTGTTTACTGCAAAACTATATGGAGCCGATTATTCGCTACCAAGTCCGGATAAACACCAACTACAACCCATTGCAAATCTAAAAAAGCTCGACAGCGCTTATCTTAAATTACCCAATCGAACTGATATTCAAGGAGGTTACCTAATTGGCACAGATGGTATTAATTATCCGGCCATTCAACAAACAGGCCTAACAACCTTAACATGGCTATTCCCCAACGACTTAAAAACGCTGTTTACTAGGCAAGAGAATTTGATGGTAAATGACTTTGAAGGGCGGGTTTATCGGCTTAGTCAATCAGACTGGATATTAACTGATATAAAACTCAAACCCAGATCAAGGGTTTTACTTGCAGCAGATGACATCATCGCATGCACCGAACCATCACCTGCAAAGGCCAACGCCGTTCAAGCAGAATGTTATGCGCTCAATGCAGGCTGGACACTACCGTACAGCACCGTACCCAAACCAGAGATTTGCAACGGCAAATTGCGCATTGCAACTAAGAATAAAAAGAAGGTTACTGTTAGCGAGATAGATCTAAAAAATGGCGCAAAACTTAAAAGCACTGAAATGAAAAAGCCAGCTGATCTAATTTGCAAGGCACAGATTAAATGACGTTGTCTGCACTCAAGATTACTACCAACACAGAAAAGCGCGTCGCCCGTTATTTTGGCGGAAATACGCAAAAACATATCGCCTCGAGCAGCGTGCGCTTATTTAATTTTGAAAAAGAAGTAGGTTGGGCAGTAATGCCCAACACTGCGATGTCTTCGATAGAAAACTGTCGCGATGTAGATTTTTAAAATGCATCCGTGCTCGCGAATAATTTATTGTGTTGGGCATTACTGCCTAACCTACGAGCTGAGGGATTTAATGATCACATAAGGTAGTCAATCAACCTCCCTCCCTCTCGTTTACATCAGAAATAACTATAAATATTCCTAGGAGAAGACAATGCTAAAACAAATAGATCACTTTTTTTCGACGCCCTTCCTGCTAAGGCTGGCCCTGATAACGCTTACCTTTTCTCTACTAGCAGCGATCATTATTGGATCTTGTTTTTATGCGAAACTATCAACAGATCGAGCGGTGCAGGCGTCCACAATAGTTACATCAGGCGACTTTAGTCAAACCAACAGAGAAATCCTATCAAGCCTTGGTACTTATGGCGATTTTATGGGCGGAACACTAAACCCATTAATTTCTTTCATGGGCCTAGTTGCATCCCTCATAGCTTTGTTTTATATCAAAAAAACATACGAAAAACAGAATGAAGAGGTGGATATATTAAAAAGGGAGCAATCACAAACCCTAATTACCGAATCGCTGCTCCTAGCCGAAAAAACCCTAGAAAATTTCTTACCCCACTGGTTATCACAATACACCACCGAAGGCGACAACAGGGAAACATTTAAAAGCCAATTCGACGATTTAATAGAAAACCCAACAAACACACTGACCAGATCAGAATACATAACAATAGAAATACTAAATATATTTCATATACTAAACCTTATTGGCGAGACAAATAGACACGGCAATTTTAACTCAGTTAGAAATCAACCCCACGCCACAATACTACTCCACCAACTCTTTGCAAAAGCATATACAAACAATATCCTTATAATCATAATTATCACAGAGAAACATCGTAATGACGATTTCTTTAGAACGGCATACCAAAACATAGCCGAAACAAAATTACTACAGCGAGTTTCAACAGAGCGGATAAAAGACCTCTTAAAGGCACCAGAAGACCCAACTTCAAGTATTTCCACAACCATCGCAAAGAATAAAAACCACCTAGCTTCTAAATTCCTAGAGTCAGCCAAAAACTATCATGAAGATGCATTCGGAGCCAACACAGACCTCCTTAAACTTGTACGGGAGCACTCCAACGCGTAACACGGATGAATATTAGAAACTCATTAAATCCGACATACCACGAGGAGACCAAATGAATGGCACCTAAAAAAGAAGTCTTCACAGGCTTAACAATTGCACATGTACCGCCTAACCCTGTTTAATTTTAGATCCGTAACGCGTAACCGGGATTAAATTAAAACCGTAGTCCCGGAGCGGCGCACCAAGGTGCGCCCTACGCAGCCAAATGCAAACCGCATAACGTACGTAAGAATCGAGTCGCGATTAGCAAAATCCACCAAAAAATGGAGATAAAAATGACCACAACTAAAGAATGGCCAGATGCAGTTATAAAACAAATCACCGATTCAATTGCCTACAATGCACCAACCCGCACGCTTTCAACCCTACTACCCTTTGACTCAATAAAATTCGGCAAAGACTGTATCGAGCTGCACAACTCGATTATAAAAACGCTCTACAAAGACGAAAAAATGAAGTTGGGGGATAGGATTGTCGGCGCCAGCACCGCAACCCATACCATTTTAAAAAACCAAGGCCTTGCGGGCGACTTGAAAATAATCTCGTTTCTAACGGCAGAAGGAAAAAATGCTACCGGCAATGCAACGGCTAATAAACTCAAAGAAAGTGTTGGGGATTACGTAAAAAAATATTATAGCGGTAGTGGAGTCTCTATTTTTGGTGTAAGTGCATTGGATGGCTACCATTCCATGCTGCTCACCTATCGCTTAACCAGCGATAAAAAATCAGAATTTATGCTGATTGACCAAGGGCCAGCCACATCACTGATATCCGGCAAAGTAATATTTTCCACCTCACAAGCCCTTGATGATGCATTGTCCGAATACGTACGCGGGCGCAAAGACAAACGTACTGGCGGCAACTACGAATACCCCGCCAATATTAGCCTCTATAAAATTTACCCTAAGGCTTCCAAATGAACATCATCGGTTGCGCAAAGTGTATTTTGACTCACGGCCTATTAGCTACAGGTTGGATAATTTTTTTCAAACTCTTTGCAACTTATAGCCCTATTAATATTTGGGCAGAAATTGACAGCCTGTGGTTAAGCCCGTCAGGTGAAAATTTAGCAACTAATTTAGTTGGGGAATTAGCCTTCCACTTTGAAGCAACAAGCGGCGAAAAACGAGTAATGTACACAGCGCCCTATTACCCAGATGGGCTAGATGGCACTACGCAAACAAAACGCCTTAGTAAAACAATTGACACAGCGTCCTGGCAAAAAACTGAAACAGAGACTCTCACCACAACTTATAGCGACAAACAATTTAAGTACGTTGTATATCAAGATTCCAACGGAATTTATATGCGGATTTTTAACCTATGAACGCGCTTAGCTCCAACATTTTCAACAATGCAGTAAAAACTGTCGGTAGATTGATCTTTTCTTTGGGTATCACGCTATTAGTCATCGGCATAATTAAATTATATCTGCATGAGGGCTGGCCAAATTATATTGCGCTAGGCCTAGGTTTAATTGCGCTAAAGCTTTTCACTTCAAAGTTAGCTCGCAAGATCAATTAGCCAGAATACAGCGCAGCATATTCCGGGCTCTGTAGGTGCTATCGTTTAAAACATCTCCGGATTGCGCTACGCTGTATCCAGGCTACTTGCTCGATCGAACACATCAACAAAAGGAGCTTAAAATAATTCAGCGCGTAGGGTGGGCAACTTGTTGCCCACCACTTTTGAGCATTTTGAAAAATATCGTAATAATCCAAGCTGAACTGAAATGGTGGGCAAGCAAGCTTGCACACCCTACAACTGCTCGAAAATCCAAAAATAGAGTTTTCGACAAAAAATAGTAATAAACATAGCCCACCGGCCCCCACAAAAGATTAGCCCATGAGAATCAAACGCCCCAAAAACATCAAACGGTTTATTATCATTTTATCCGCTATCGTCCTCTTCCACGCGGTAGTAATTTACGGCTTTTCTACCATACACCCAAAGCCCAATAACACACCCACGGTGGTTTTTGCCTCCATTTACACCGACCCAAATTTAACGCCCACCACCTTTTATATCGCCCTGCCCGAAACTCAGTGTGTAAAACTGCAAGACAATGCGCCTGCGGTGACTGAAGAATTACCTAAGTGCTCGCAATTGCGCAAAGCGCCTGAATTGGCGGCGCAGATGAGTCAAGTCGCTTATGTGCAGATGGATTTTACGTTGGATGCTACGGGCAAAGTGCTAGACCCAAAGGTGACAAAATCCTGCGGGAACTTAGATTTGGATAAAGCGGCACAAAAACATATTAGCGAAACCTGGCAATTTGCCCCCTGCCCTGCGGATCATGCCAATGGTTGCAAACGCAGTATTAAATTTCGCTGGGCTTTATAAATTGCCGACCAAATCAATTATGGAAGCAATAAAAACAAGCGCGTTTGTGTTGGATTTTTCGGACGTCTAAATTTCCACAGCGGTAGCCCGGATGTAGCGAAGCGTAATACAGGTTTTGTACGGGTTGCCGTTAAGTATCCCCTGAATTGCGCTGCGCTGCATCCAGGCTACTGAACCTTAGAAAAATATCGTCGCGCAGTACAATAATCGTTTTCCCCCAATTAGAACTATTCCTACTCGCAAAAGTAACTGCTGTACTTACTAAACTTTAAAAGCACGCTGTCCACCGTCGCAATCCGCTCATCCAAAGAACCCGCAAGCCTAACAAACACAATTTTACGCTTTAATAAATCAGCAACAATTTGTTTTTGAAATACAGATCTTTTTTGCGCACCGCTTCTGTCCCAGGTGTCGTCGTAAGGAATATCATCTTCACACAAAAACCAAATATCATAACGTTGCTGATTTTCAAGGGCCAGGCGCTCAAGGTATGGAGTAACCTTGCCGTGGTAATCCATGCAATACATATAGGTGGTTACCGCATTGGTATCGACAAATAAAAACTTATTAGCGTCTTTGGCTGCTAACAGCTCGCAGGCCATATGGCCCTTGGCAATAATGTCAAATTCATCCAAATCAATTCTGCGGTTTACCTGATGTTCATGCCAATATTCCCTGCCATATTCAGCGGCAAAACTCGTTTGATAACGCTTAGCTAATGCCTCAACAATAGTTGATTTCCCTGTGGACATAGCGCCGACAAAAACAACTTTTACCAGCATGTCAAAATACACAATTGGATCAACCTGCGTGCGCATGGCATAAGGGGTATTTCTAATTTGCGTGGCAGAAATGGGTACATTTACTCGGTCTGCATCAACGCGCCGGTCAATCGCGCCCAAGGCTCGACTTACGTGACCGCCGTAAAACTCACTGGAATAAAATTGCGTTATTTTTCGCCCAGCGAGCATTTTAATAATGTAATTTTCTTCAGCAATTTCATAAGCTCTTTCGGTGGAATATCCTCTCGGTCCGTCCCAGCATTCAATTACACAAACATTTGGATACAGTTGTCGAATCCATTGGCTGCGTACACAAAGGGGGATTTGCGTTACCTCGGTGTCGTAAATTAAAACTACCAACTCATCCACTTCAGATAATGCTGTATCGAAAACAAATTGATGCCCCTTATGAAAAGGAGCAAATTTACCCAGCGTAAGCCCACAGGTCTTCACACTATTGGCTCCACTTTAGAGGCAAGCATTGCGCCTTTTCGCCAAACAAAATAACCGTATATGGAATTAATTAAAAATGCGCTCCACATTAGCATCATAATTGCGCCGTCCGCACTACCCGATAAATGCCGTATAAGCCACATCACAATAGTCACTATATTCAATACGATATAAAGAACCCATTGCTCTTTGTAGCGCAGTATCATTAGCAGTGTCGCAGCGATGGAAAGAATCGTTGAGGTTGCGTCAATATACGGAGTATTTTGTGTTTTAATATTCGAAAGCGCAAAACCTAAAATACCAATTAATGTTGCGCAGGCAATTAGAATAAAGCCTAGTTGAATAATATTAAGCCCTCTCATTGCAACAGCATTAATTGCCTGGTGGCGCCTCCAGAGCACAAAGCCAATAATGTTAGTCGGCACGAAGAAGAGAATATTAAGCCCCATATCACCGTAGAGCCCATTGGTGAAGGCGACATATGCATACCCTAGGCTATTAAACAACCCGAACGCGTAAGTCCAAATATTGCCCTTAGCGGCGAGCACTACACAAAAAATACCGGTTAAAAGAATAGCGTAATTAAATAGCGAATCCTTGGTAAAAACTGTCACAACTGTGCCAGCACATACAAACAGCGCAAGCCAGACTAATTCAAACAGAGTCCAATTGTGCACATTAAACAAACTGGTCAAGCGTTTCTGCATTTTTAATCCATTGCAAAAAATAATTATGAGACCACAGATATCAAACGCTGGAGGGATTAATTCGTAAGCATTTACTGGAATGCGCAAACGCTTTGCTAAGCGCAGTGCAGACCAGACCAAGTTGTGGGCGACTGAGAGGGGCAATTTAACGCTAGGAGCTGATAAATGGCAAGGGTGGAGCTTTATACTAGGCCCTTAAAAATGTGCAAAGCGGACGAGTGGAAAACTTTAACCCTAGCTCGGATGGAGCGCAGCACAATCCGGAAAATTACATTGGGCATTACAATAAATTAAATTAAAATGATTGGTCAGCTGGCGCTGGCGAACCTGGATTTCGCTGTGCTCCATCCAGGCTACAGTTCTGTGCCTAAAATTTAATTAACCGCTGCTGCCGTTAATACAGGCTTGGTCTTCAAATACAACTGGTAAAACTCCTTGCGATCATTATCTAAAGTGCTTTGCTCCTTAAATATACTCTCCAACTGAGAAATCGCCTTTTTATCAGCAAAAGGGCTGTGCCTTAAAATTTCAGCATAGGAGGCTATGGCAAGTGCCCAACGTAAATCGGCGTCAGCCTTGGTAATATTTTCCTCGACATTTTTTATACTTATCGAAAATTCCTTGGCTTGCGTGGTTGCACTCGCGTCGACATCTTTATAGCGAACTTTCGCCATAACCAGGTCATCATAGGCACCTTCCAAGCTGTTGAAAAATTTAGCGCCGTCTTTAAGTTTGGGTGCGTTGTTAATTGTGGGCTGCGGATTGCTGCGCAAGACGACTTCATATAATGCGGTAACCGTGTGCCCCGCACCAATTTCGCCGGCATCGACCTTGTCATTGCGAAAATCTTTGTCGGCAATATCTCGATCTTCATAGCCTAATAAGCGGTAACTACCGATTAAATCGGGGTTAAATTCCATTTGAATTTTGACGTCCTTGGCTACGTACTGCAAATTGGACAGCAAACGATCCTCCGCGTAGCGATGCACATGTTGCTCAGAGGTAATAACACTATAAATTCCGTTGCCAGCATTGCTGGTTTTTTCCATCATAGCGTCGTTTAAATTACCCGTACCAAAACCCAAAGAAGTTAAAGTAACGCCGGTTTTTCGCTCAGTTTCAATTAATTTTACCAGCTCATCGTCAGTGGTAGTTCCGACATTAAAATCACCATCGGTACACAAAACAATATGATTAATGCCGCCGTTAATATAGCCCGTCTGCGTTTGTTTATAGGCTAATTGAATTCCGGCGCCGCCATTGGTACTACCATAAGACACTAATGAGTCGACCGCAGTTAATATAGAATTTTTATCTACAACTGCAGTGCTAGGTAAAACCAACTTTATGTCAGAAGAATAACTGACGATTGATATGTGATCATCAGGCTCTAACAGCGGCAAAGTATCTTTAATTAATAACTTCACCAAGGGTAAACGATCCGAACCATTCATACTGCCGGACACATCTACTAAAAATACCAAATTTACCGGTTTTTTCTGTTTTGGTGGCGCAGCTGCTTTAAGGCCAACACGCACAATATGGGTTGCGCGATCTAAAATATTCGGCACCATTGTCATAGTGACTGAAAAAGGTTTTACAGCATCCAGCGCAGGTGCTGGATAATTGTATTTAAAGTAATTTACATATTCCTCAATACGCACGCTATCAGGCACTGGCAAACTGCCGCTGTCATTAGCGCCGCGATAAAATACGTCGTAGCTGGCCGTATCAACATCTATAGCAAAAGTGGAAAATGGATCATGCCGAGTGGCAACAAATGGATTTACCTGTGTAGCGATAAATTGGTCTCCAGTAAGAGCGCCTGAACTGCTGGAGGACACAGCCAAACCGCTGCTTGATGAACTTGTACTGCTGCTAGTAGAGCTACTGACATTCTCCAAATGAGGATATTTATTAGTTTTGGGGCTAGACGATGAAATTGGATTTGATGACCCCGGGTTTGAAGACCCTGTACTTATGCTGCCGGAACTTGAACCTGTGGTTGATGCACCGCCACATCCAAATAAAACTGACGCCATCGCGGTTAGAATGGCCGAATAGATAATTTTCATATTAAACTCCTAGTGGTTTATAAAAACGCACCAGAAGACTATTCCTAAGACATAGCCGCAACCATACGTAAAAATACGTATTTTTAATCGAATGTGATCAAGTTCGCCTTTCTAGCTTGGTCCCGCAGCTATCTTAGTTTTAAACCGCTCGCCATAATTGATCTGGTGTCGCAACGGGTTATTAATTAATATCTGGAAGGACGGTCACTTTATAGGAAAATATATTAGCTCTTAATAACACCCACTAATTACTTGGTGAGTGTTATATTATTTTTATACCCGGCCAAATCTACAGAAACAACCAGCGGGCCAACCAATTCAGAGCGCCTATATTTTAACGTACCTGCAATGCTTCTTCCAAAATACTGGTATCAATCAGCGGTGCCAATTCTTCACGTGTACGGGGTTTGCGGTTTTGTTGATTGGCGAGCCACACCTCTTCTTTTTCCATAACATCCAATAAATCCGCCGCAAGCGTGCCTTTATACTCTTGGATAAACCAGGAATCAGAAATGACTTTTTGTTTAAATCCCATAACCTTTTCCATAATTGGCCATACCGTTTCAGGTGTACGAGTTACTTGATCCGCAGCGGCGATTAATGTGCGCACCAAGCCCACAATTGCCGCACGCTTTTTCGGGTCGGCAAGATTTTCGGCCGTGGTATTAAGGTTAACTATTTCGCGGTATGCATCACGGTTGCGAAAAACAATTGCATCGCTACCTAGTGCGTCTATAGCGCCTTGCGGATCTGGCTCCCAGGCAGAAAGTGCATGAATATTGGCATTTTTTACCCAATTATTACCCTGGCCACTGGAGAGCTGAATATTATTTTCGTTCAAACCAACGGTTGCTAACATCTGATGCAAAAAATAAGCGGCAGATGTTTGCGGGATTACCTGTACATTTTTGCCCGCAAGATCCGCTAATTGATTTATCCCGGCTGAGCGTTTTGCCACTAAGCGGTAATAACTTTCACAGACGGTAAATACAATTCGTAAATTGGGATTATCCAATGAATAACGCAATGCCACTGTATCAGCATTGGTTGCTACTAAGGCTTTAGAATTATTAAATAAATCCGGAATACCGCCAGCGCGCATCGTAAGCTTGCCCGGATACAGATGATCCGCCGCTAGTGCAACTGGAGCCATTTCCAGTGTGGCAATATGACTGTAAATATCAATGTCAGGCACAACTACAGCTACTATACCGCTTGAGCTGCTTGAACTCGTTGAACTGCTTGATGTACTTGATGTTGAAGAGCCGCCGCTGGAAGAGGAACTGCTTGCGACTGAATTGTTTCCATCGCAAGCAGCCAACGGCAATAGGCATAAACACGCAGTAAAAATATTAATTACAGTTAATTTGGTATTTTTCATAGCCAGCCTACATGTTTGAGAAATGTAAGAGCTCAGTAAAATCCAAGTACCGCTAACCGGCAAACACTTAACGCAGCCGCCTGCGCTTTAGGCAAAAAAAGGCACGATAGACTAAAGCGCCTTCGCAACGGATTTTATCAAGCTCATGAACCGGCTATTTATAACATAAATCACAACAAAAGCTTACATATTGATTTTCGCTAGCGCTTTTTAGTCGCCGCATCTACAGCCAATACCAAAAACATGTAATTAGTTTCACCGCCACCCATTACATATTCAGTTTGCTGCCAAAAGAATGGCCATATTTTCAATTCCGGCAAATCCGGCCGAATTAATGCAGTTCCAGATATGACTCCACCGGGGATATAAGACCAGTCTGCACGATTATTTCCATATGCTACAGTTGCGGAGTTGGCACCAACGCCTGATGCAAACGACTGCGTATTACTGCCAGGATGAACACCTAAAACAAAATTCAGTGCACTTAAATAAGCATCTTGAGTTGTATATTGTGGCCAGCTTTTGTGAAAGAAATATTGTTTTACGCCAAATTCTTGAATCGTCCAGCCTGCACCCCAAATATTCGGTGTGTAAGGCACACCATAAGGCGACTCTTTATCCGCCCGCGCACGCACATTTATTTGGTATTGCTCCACTGCGGCATTGACTGCCGCGACAAAAGATTTATCGTCGATATCATTTAATACTCGCCCCAATGGCCAACCGGCTTCAGCAATATTCGCCACTATCTGATCTTTTAACGGCACAATATCGGCAAGGTATTTTTTATCGCGTGTACTTAAATATAGCTCTGCCGCAGCAAAGGCTTTTTTATCAATTTTAGTCGCACGGGAAAAACTCTTTTGATAAATATCAATAGCTGCCGCTTGCGCCTCCTGCGCCATCGTTGGATTGTAATTTTTTAGCGCCCGCGCGGCGGTGGCAAGGCCTGCCGCCACATCAATTTCTCGATTAGGGTTATCCTCGGTAAATACCCAGCGATCGTCCAGAGTGCCCGAGGCATCTTTTTTAATTTCACCTTTTTTTAATTTCGCGTTAAAGGGAAGATTATCAGTCTGCAATGAGCCATCCCCAAGCAATACATACTGGCGCAAATCTCGATCAATAATACCGCGATATAAACGCCCCATAGCTTTGTAGCCGCCCAGCACACTTAATACACCATGCTCTATTTGTTGTAGTGCATCGTTTTTTTCGTCGGGCTGATGTATCTCCACCAATTTATTTTTTTGATCAATAGTTGTGGCGTCGTAATTTAAACCAAACTCTTCGACCATTTCCGCCAGCAACCAGACCGTGCCCATTTGCGATTCCACACGCAAATCAAAATCTCCCGCGTCGTGCCAACCGCCCGCATTTAAATTAGGTACGCGCTCGCCAGGCTTAAATTTGGTTAGCGTAGAAGCGCCGGAAATATAGCCGTCGTAATGGTTGTAATTAATCGGTGCCATAATGGCATCATCGAGATGATCCAGGCCATGCCATACGCGGTATTTTTCATTTACGCGCATATGGCACATTTGCATCGGTAAAAAATATTCAAGCGTGGGCTGCCATACGTGGCGCTTGAATACATCGTTATTAATTTTAAATGAAGCGGTAAAC
>DATDJI010000058.1:0-2043 GCA_036520615.1 Cellvibrionaceae bacterium
ATTGGTGTGAGCCCTCGGATGTACAACCGCTGTGAGAACGGTGTAGCTACACCGCATTTTGACACTGTAGTGAAGATTGCCGATATTCTCGACGTCAGCCTGGATACGCTGGCAGGCCGATCCGATAAAGACGATGGCCCGTCGATTCATAACATCAAATTGCGTGAGCTTTATTTAAAAGTGAACCAGCTCCCCGACAAAGAACAGCAGGCGCTGATTATTTTGCTGGATAGTTTGGTCGCTCGCGCAACACCGGGCGGCTAATGGGCGAAAGCCAAAAACTGCGCCGCTAAAAAATAGCAGCTAAAAATAAAATAAAAAAGCAGCAGCTAAAAAAGAAGGCGGTAATTGCGTTTTAAATTAGGCGTGTCAAGGTGTGGCGCAGCCATCGCGCAGCGACTTGCCCTTGACACGCTTAATTTAAAACACACGCTTGATGGGGGGTTGATACCATCAACCCCCGAGCCCTTCCGGCGGCGAGGAATGAGGTTTGGGGCAAAGCCCCAAGGTCTTGGCAGGATAGCGCGGCAGTGGCAATTGAAAATAGCGGCTAAAGAAAAATAAAAACCCCAGCTAAGTAACTGGGGTTGGAAGGAGTTCAAGCTGACTTTTCAAGGTCTCTGCCCCCTTGATCGCTAGCTTAATAAGTCTTACGTGTATAGCTTGCGATCGCGCTTTCAAATGGAGAGTCCCTTGTACATTTAAAAACCTTTCCAAACGTGCACTTTTTCGTGTCAATTAAGAATTTTTCAACATCTACAAAGTTTTCTTTTGTCAATCCATCAAAGATAAAATGGACATAATTCGGATATTTTGACTTAGATTCTTTGTATAAAACAAACCCTTGACCCGCATCGATATTGAAATGCAAATAGCACTCGTCCCCATCACATTTTTCATGCTTTCCTTTAATGTAATCCTCAACCTTCGGGTTAAATCCAACGTAAATTCTAACCTTTACTCCTGTTTTAAATTTTAGATCGTATATTGAATAATCAATAGGGATACTAATCTTAAGCTCGTCTCCACCATTAAGCCCGACACACAGATCAGTAATAAAAAAATTGCAATATTCATTCATATAGACGCGATAGCTGTTATTTTCAACTCCATAAACCTGTCGCGCGAGCAATAGAGAACAAAATACATAGAGCATTAAGCTGAATAATACTTTATTTCTCATTAATATTTTTATTCTTTTTGTCATCAATAATCTCCTGCATATTTTTATCATTCGTAGTTCCAGGAAGTTCGCCCATCAAATTACCTTCCCAGCCCTGAGCTGGTGTTGATATTCTTTCACCATTTGAACCTGTCCCCTCTGAGTAGTGATCATCAGCTCCCATTAAATGCCCCGCCTCATGTGCCATTTCGCCTGACGCCACCCCTTTAGAATTGGTATTCCACTCTCCCGAATTCCCACCACTCACAAACGAAGCCCCTTGGGACGCCGCATGACTGGTGGGGCCGGTTGTTAATGTAATATTGTTGGCTTTTTTATCTTTCGGGCCAGCATCTGTAACAGACACATCCACCTTCGTTTGAACGCCATTCAGGTTGTAAGAACTGCTCCACCTGGATGCAACATCCGACTTAATTGCTGAAATATTTGCTTCAGTAGCCCCCGGGCCAGAGAATTTAACAGGCACATTAATGCTTAATGATCCATCCTTTTTGTGCGTGATAACCGCATATTTTCCAGTCGTATCAAACTTATTAACCGGATCATTCCCCACATAAGCATAAAGATTCATATCATCTTTGTACCCAATAGGATCCATCTGCAAAAACCGCCCACCGGTTGGATCATACATACGGGCTTTATAATAAAAAAGCCCCAATTCCTTTAACCACACCTGGCCAGTATAGCCAAACAACCCCGTATTATTCGGCCCGGTGTTGCCAAAGGCATCATAGCTGTTTTGGCTGAGCGTGGCACCGTTGCTGTCGCTGACGGCAACAATGCTGCCCTGGTGATTGCCGTGCAGGTAACGCGCATTAGCGGAGTTTACAGTGCTCCCTAAATACTGCACCCAGGGTTCA
>DATDJI010000059.1:0-78690 GCA_036520615.1 Cellvibrionaceae bacterium
ATAGAACGCGTATTCGCATGGCTGCAAAACTACCGCCGCATAACGGTTCGCTATGAATATAAGCTCAGAAATTTTCTCGGCTTTGTGCAGCTGGGATTTATTAAAATATTATTTAGGCATTTTTGAGATGAGCTCTAATCAGTTTGCTGGCCTCGCCACTAAGTAACGGCTGAAAACTACGTTGGTAGCTCAAATGTCGTTAAATTTTTCAAATGGTTGCTTGCAGTTATTTTGGCAATGCCAGTGAAATTAGTGCGGCAACACCAATAAACGCGGTGGACACCCACAAACAGGCTTCTAATCCCGAGGATTGATAAACCCAACCGGATAATAGGGTTCCTATCAATCGGCCCAATGCATTGGCCATATAATAAAAACCTACATCCAGTGAAACGCCGTCGGATTTAGCGTAATGCACAATTAAATAACTGTGTAGCGATGAGTTAACTGCAAACACGGCACCAAATATTAGCAATCCACCGATTAACACCTGCGATACAGGCAACCCGGTAAAACCTAAACCCAGAGCAATACCTGCTGGAATGCTGGTGAGCATGAACGCCCAGATAAATGCATGGCCGCCCACCGGGGCTGTGCCGCGAGTTTTACCAGTGATATAAGGTGCGATAGATTGCACAATGCCGTAAGCAATTACCCAGGCCGCTAAAAATCCGCCTACCCACCAAAAATCCCAACCCAATTGACTAGTTAAAAATACCGGCAGAGCTACAACAAACCAAACATCTCGTGCACCAAATAAAAATAAACGCGCTGCCGACAAAACATTAATTGCACGACTTTTGGAAAACAGTTGGCTAAATTTAGGCTTGTTTTTGGCTTTACCTAAATCTCTTTTCAAAAGCATCAAGCTTGCAAGCCAAATCACCCCCAACACAGCAGCCATGGCGATGACGGCTTGAGTAAATCCCAGCAGCGCCAACAATGCCCCACCGAGAAAAAAGCCAACTCCTTTCAAAGCGTTTTTAGAGCCTGTCAGCAGCGCAACCCATTTAAATAATTGCCCCTGCTGATCCTCTGGCACCAATAACTTAATTGAGCTTTTGGCGCTCATTTTATTTAAGTCTTTAGCAATTCCTGACAGCGCTTGGGCGCACATTACCCAAAGCGGGCTGAGCATAGTGCTCGGCACAGCTAGCATCAACAGCGCAATTACTTGCAGCGCAAGGCCTATATTCATCGTGCGATTAAGGCCAATACGCGCGCCGAGATAGCCGCCTAGCAGATTTGTCACCACGCCAAAAATTTCATAAAACAAAAATAGTGCGGCAATTTGCAATGGGCTAAAATCCAGCTGATGAAAGTGCAGCACCACTAACATGCGCAACGCGCCATCGGTAAGCGTAAATACCCAATAATTGCCGGTGACAACGAGGTATTGTTTTACCTCCGCACTTAACCTCTTAACTGCACCTGTCATATTCGCTCAGCCCGACGTACAACCAACTAATTTCGCCAATTCAACCGTGCGATTGGCGTAACCCCATTCATTGTCATACCAAGCATAAATTTTCACTTGAGTACTATTAATTACCATCGTGGATAACGCATCTACAATTGATGAACGCGCATCGCCACAGTAATCGGTAGAAACCAGCGGGCGCTCTTCGTAACCTAAAATATCAAGCAATTCATTTTCGCTAGCCGCTTTTAATAATTCATTTACCTCTTTAACGGTCGTAGCGCGCTCCACCTCAAATACGCAATCGGTTAGCGAGGCGTTAGCCAGTGGTACGCGCACCGCATGACCATTTAGGCGGCCGCGTAATTCGGGGAATATTTCCGCAATCGCACTGGCTGAGCCAGTTGTGGTAGGAATTAAATTTGCGCCTGAGGCGCGCGCACGGCGCAAATCTTTATGGGGTTGATCAAGGATAGATTGGGTATTAGTAAGATTATGGATTGTGGTAATAGAGCCGTGGCGAATACCGATATTTTCGTGAATTACTTTTACAATAGGCGCTAAACAATTTGTGGTACAAGATGCAGCGGTAACAATGCGGTGTTGTGCAGGATTAAACAGATGCTGATTAACGCCCATAACAATATTTAATGCGCCTGCTTCTTTTACCGGCGCACTCACAACGACGCGCTTAACGCCTTGCTCAAGATATGCTTGTAAAATGGCTACAGTTTTCATTTTACCGCTCGCCTCAATAACCACATCACAAGCGGACCAATCCGTATCGCTAATTGCTGCATTGGTGGTAACGCGAATTGAAGTTCCATTTATAACCAGCGCATCGTTCTGCGCGCTGACATCCTGTGGCCAGGTACCTTGTACCGAATCAAATTTTAGTAAATGCGCATAGGTTTGAGCATCTGCTGCAGGGTCATTAATTTGTACGAATTCAAATTCCGGCCAATGCCAGCAAGCGCGCAATGCCAAACGACCGATACGGCCAAATCCATTAATGCCGACCTTAATTTTTTTCATGCGAATCACCATACAGATTAATTAGAACGTTCACTTAGAGGATCAATACTTTCTAAACGTACGAGGCCCATAAAATTTGGCACAAGATTTCTGCCCGCAACAATTTTGGAAATACTTAATCAGCGTATTCTTTAAGAAACCTGCAGCGCAACGCTCGCTATATAATCCAGCTGAATAGGAATTCGTAATGCATTACTGCGAATGGCGCGCACTCGTGTTATCGCATCATCAAGCTTCACTCCACGCTCCAATAAAATTCGCACCGCCACCAGCCCGGTGCGGCCAGTGCCACCTTTACAATGGATAGCAATTGTTTTGCCTGCATCCAACAAAGCATCAATATCAGTTTTGTCTAAACGCCAAGGGTCTTCAAATAAAGGACCGGGCGCGTGATCGTCCTCAATCGGTAAGTGAAACCACTGCAATCCCAATTGGGCGCTAAGCTTAGGAAGATTATTTACCTCATTGCGCTGCATTTCATCTTTGGGCATCAGAGTGAGAATTGCAGTTGCACCAGCAGCTACTAGTTGCTGCAATGATTCGTACAGATTCACACCTTTAGTACCCGGGCAGGGAGTAAGAATTAAATTAGCGCCGTTTTCTAACGGCAAAAAATCAAACGGATGCTTCATAACATTCTTCGCGGGCTAATTAATGGGTATTTGCCATACAGCGTGAGTAGAAAGCTTGCGATGCAGATAAAAGGATAAACCCATACATTTTTAAAAATATTTTTAAACAGGTACTCCTTAATATATTTCAAAACGCTACATGTTAATTTCTCACTAATTGTTCGCGCTAACTTGCCAGCCAACAATCAGCCGGGTTTATAAAGTTGATATCAGTAATTTCCAACTACGTATTTTCCACTCAACAGCAGCGCTGAGGGCGATCGACCATCTTCTTTAAACGGCTCGTATTAAGTGCAAGCCAATCTGTATTCGCCTCATACATTAATTTCAGACTACTCAATGCCCAAGATGGTAAATCTGGATGCAAACGGTAATACACCCACTGACCTTGGCGCCGATCGGCCAAAATTCTACCCGTACGTAGAAGCGCTAAATGGCGGGAAATTTTGGGTTGAATTTCGTCTAAGGCACAGGTGAGCTCACACACACAAAGCTCTTGTTCGGCCATCACCAACAATGCGATCCGGGCACGGGTTTCGTCGGCGAGGTATTTACTAAACTGATCAGGTGTAATAGCCACCGCTACTCCAGAGTTTTATAAATCTTTATGCGCAATTATTTGAGCCGAACATTCAATATAAAAATATACGCATATCCATATATAAGTACAACTTGAATTACTCCTTGGGCTTCAGTAATTGTCGTCTAACGCATACTCGTGCTGAGCGTATGGTGATAATTGGGCTAAGGACTAGCTCTAAGCTTCCCTGTAACATTTCAATCGCGTAAAAACGCACCTTAGTAAGCGAGAAGAGGGTTGAAAGGAGCTGTGGGTTGTCTTTGGTTTTTCCACCAAGACCCGTGCAGAACGTCTAAAACTCGCCAAATGGGTTTCGCAAAAGAGATGTTCGATGGTAGCTGCTACTAATGCAAAGCCGCTTCAAACACAATTTGCCCATTGCGACGTATTTTTATCAGCTGGCCATCAATAATCGTCACGCTTACGGAAAAGTGCCGGTTGCTAACCTGCTCGTTGTGGTCAATTCGCCAGAAACGTAAAGGTGCTGATTGACTTGCCCCCAGCGCATCAATTATCTCGGCGCTGTATTCCCCCTCTGCAACCTCGTCGATGGGCAGCATCGAGGGCAGCGCTTGACGAATTACCCAGCCTCCATTGGCGCTTAAATGCCCGCGCACAACAAAACTTTCTGGCCGCGGGGCGGCTGCGGCGCGAGCCAATGCTGTAGTGGCAAAGGGTACAGGGGGGTTAGCTTCTAGATATGTTTGTGAGCGCTGGTAAGAGAAATCTGATACGTGCTGAGGCTGGCAGTAACTCATGATATCGGAGGCGTTGATGGGCAATATTAATCTGTTTAGCGCGAAGTTAATCCCGATACTGCCTATATCTGTTGTGGAATAGGGATAGTCGAATTGAATACCGGACGGACTGCCGCAATTGACATGGAACAATCCAAACATATGGCCAATTTCATGAGCCATCGTAAGCCCTGATGGGTCGTGGCTAGCATCTAAACCCAGCCCTACCTTACCCCCCACATAAGCCAATCCACCCACATTGAAATTGGATGCGCGCGGGCTTACTAGACCAAATACATAACTTGTATCCGCTTCGCGCGCCTGTATATCAGCCAATTGAGCCAGAGCGTCATCTGGAGCAGAAAAGGTTAAATCCACTGGCTCATGGGTGCGTACCACGACCTGAGCTAAAGGCCAGATAGTTTTTAAATTGCGCTCGACTGCTGCTGCAGTAGGTAATTGTGGATCGCTGCCCCCTGTAGTAATAGGCACGAGCGTGAGATACAACACTGTTGAACTACCGACAACGGGTACCAGGGTTTTGCTTAAACCATTGGCCAATTGCACCTGCAGCGCAAGGCCTGACTGCACCCAACTGGCGGGAATAACAGCGGTATAGCTGCGAATAAGATTAGTCAGCTGCAGCACTGTTGGCAGGCTGGTGGGCGTTGTAAGGTTGATCACTTGGCTCTGCTCACCAAGCGTTAACGTAAGCGTGCCAGCTGGAGCGGCTTGGGATTGATCGGCCAGCACATGTACGCGCACCAGCGCATCGCGGTTTGCCACCAATCGGGGGTTGGATTTAATAACGCTTTGACCAAAGTCGAAGCCCGCTACATAGATACTTCCCACAGGCCCGGCATTAGCACCTCGTGTGGGGATTAACGTGCGCGTTAAGCGCCCACCCAAGCCATCGTCCACAACAAAGGTCTTGGGAGTTTGACTATTATTAATATCCATCGAAATGCTGGAATCGCGGGGACAATCAGCAATGCGCGCAAGTGGTTCCGCAGGTTGCTGGAACGTCAGATCCGGGTGGAATTCACAGCGCCATGCTCCAGTGTCAGAACTGGAAAGCGACCAAGCGGCTGTAAATTCAATCGGTGAAGTTAACTCTGAAGTGAGGTTAATGCCGGTGTTGGCCATGGAATTCGGGCAACCGGTATTACGCATTTTTTCATCGATAAATGCGACACGCACACCCAAGTTACGCAAATAACTAATATCCGTTAATGGCCGTGAATAACCCGCCGTGTACAAGCAACTATCCGAGCTTGGGCCTATTTCCAACGTGTCTCCTGAGCCTAAGCTTGATCGACGTAGAGGTTCTAAGTCGATCACTCGAGTGCCGCCGATGGATAACCTGGACAAGCTTTTAAAATTCGACACATCAATTAAATCAGTAACCGATGTAGCGGTAAGGTTTAGCGTGCGCAGAGGCACATCGCGCAGCGCCGCGAGATTTGTAACCTGCGTGCGGGTGAGATTAAGCGTGGTTAATTTGCGCAAACCGCTGAGCGCGGATAAATCACTTAGATTATTGCCGGTTACATCCAAACTGCGCAGGTTAATTGCCTTCTCCAACCCGACCAGGCTTTTGACACCCGCTTCAAATACGCGCAGATCAGTCAACTGAGACATAGCTGTAGGAGAGATCACTTGATCTGCAGTAAAGCCCAACGCAGAGCGCACCGCCTCCTCTAAAGCGGCGTCATCAAAGTGTACAGATGAGGATGCGCCTGAACTACTGGATGATGAAGAGCTGCTAGATGATGAGCTTGTTGAAACTAGCCCCGATGAGGAACTGGAGCTGCTGGAGGAGTTGCTAGTACTTGATGAAGCGCTTGAACTTGAGGAACTAGAAGAGCTGCTTGAGCTTGATGAACTGCCAGATGACAGGCCTTGAGTACTGAGCTCCGTTGAATCCTTCGAACTACAGGCTGCTATTGATAGCACGCACATAAGTACAGATAAAATTCTCGGCACAATTCTCAGAACAATTCTCGGCACAACAGTTCTCCGGCAAGGGGGGCTTACAACATAGGCGTATTTGTAATAGGAATATGCTACGCCTTAATAAACTTTTGGTGAGATCGCCGGCGACAAATTGCTGCGTCTATCACGTTATACGCATGTTTTATGCGCCTTTTTAATTCAAGCCAAGCCTTTAAACCTGATACGGTAATTGCAGTGTAAACAAGTAACCGATAAAAATTTTTAAAGCTGCCATAGCAGTATAAAAACTAACCTGGCAGCTTTAGATATGTATTGATGAACGCTGTTTATTCATTTACCACAGCGAGACTTTCGCGCATTTTGGGCTCACTTACGCTCTTAAGGTGGCGGCCTTCTGCAGCGGGTTTAGCACCGGTTAACACGCGCACGAGTTTGCAGTGTGGGCTATTCCAATATTCAGCCCGGGCTGGAATAAACTTTAATAGGGCGAGATTGGGTGACTCCGGTCCCTCAGGAAACCAGGCTTTCGCAAGTGGCGTCCACAGGCGAACACGCTTTGCAACATCAGTATCTATTTCGCAATGGCCGCTGAGCGAGACATAAATCGCGCGTGAATAATTATTAAAGCTTAAATTTACTTTATCTAAAAAGCCCAATTTATTGGACTTAATTGATGTGAAAAACCACAAACACCCGGTTGCGTCTATTTCCAATAACCACATAGGGCGACTGTGCAACGCGCCATCTGCATCGTGATTGGTAAGCATAGCAACGGGAATGTGGGCTAAAAGCGTGGCTAAACGACGAATTTGGGCCGGAGTGTGCGGGGTGAGTAGCATAAGGATTCTCGGGTCGGTACGGGCAATGTTCCTAAGACTAGTTGTTCGTAAGACTAAAGGCCCGTTAAAGCTCAGTGTATGGTGAGCTCTAAAAACGCCCGAGACCGTGAAATTTAACAACAGATTTAAACAATTATTGTTTTTCTCTTGTTATGCAGTCTCGATGCGTTTTTTAGAGTGTTAAACGCGTTAGACGCGCCCGGTTACAATTAGAACAATCAAAATGAGAATAATTAATCCTAAACCGCCGCTAGGGTAATAGCCCCAAGCGCTACTGTGCGGCCACGTAGGCAGTACGCCTAAGAAAATAAGAATTAATACAACAAGGATGATGTTAATAAGGCTCATGACAAGCTCCTGACCGCAGTACGGTCGACAGGTTAATTGGTAGGTGCGAAAGGGTTATAGGTAAAAAGTTATTAATCATTCAGCACTAACCGAGACTTACGAGGAGCCCGGCGGATTGGCAATCACCACTTCAACGCGGCGATTGCTTTGACGTCCGGTGGCGGTGCTGTTATCGCCTACAGGTGCCGTTTCGCCCAGGCCAATACTAGTTAAGCGACCAGACGAAATTTGATTGCGCATCAGAAAATCCCGCACGGCATCAGCACGGCGTTGTGATAGACGCTGGTTATAATCCTCAGCGCCAACGTTGTCGGTATGACCTTCAATACTAACCGTACGAGTCGGATGCAAATTCAAAAAAGCTGCAAGCTTAGCCAGATTCACATGGGCCGCAGGAAGCAGAGTTGCCTGGCCGCTGGTAAACAACACATCACCTAACGTCAGCACTAAACCGCGCTCAGTGGTTTTAGCATTGAGATCAGCCAGTTGTCGGGCTAAATCGTCTGCTTCCTGGGTGCGCGCAGCTAAACGTGCACGATCGGCGTCTTGCTTGATATTGTTGCGCTCGTCCTCCAGATAAAGGGTTTGCGCTTGCGCTTCGGCAAGGTCCACACGCCCATTAGCGATTTCCACTAAATGTGCGCTCAGAGCGGCTTCACTCTTTTTACGGGGCTGTTCAGCAGCTTGCACCGCAGCTACAGCTTCATTTACAGCAACAGGTGCACGGCCTGCGTAGTGAGGATTGGATTGCAAAGCGGTTAATTTTGCGCGCACTTCGGCGGCACCGGGTGGACGCGTCGGCGACGTTGAACAAGCAACAAACGAAAGGAGAGATGCTAAGACAAATATAAAGCGAATGTTCATGGTTGATTTCCTGTGTTGCGTTGCAATTCAGTTTTTAACGTGCTGTTGGAGGTTTTTAAGTCCTCATTGACAGCGCGAGCCTTAGCAGCGGCAGCGCGGGCCACACTTAACTCTGCTTGCACACGCGCCTCATCAGCTAAGCGCTTGGCTTCAAGCGGGTGTTTTTCTGCCTCGGCTTTTTGTGCAGCCTGTATTTTTGAGCGCGCAAGGGTCAGCTCAGGGGACGCAGCATCCAGCACGCGAGCGGTTTCTGCAGCCTGAATGGCTTGTTCTGCAGCCTGAATCGACGGTTGAGTCGCCGGCGCCGCTGTAACACACGCCGTTAAACCAATACAGATCAGTCCCGCAGCTAGCAGCCGTGCGGGTGTATTCATTACGGAAGGTGTAAGTGTTTTCATGAGCAATACTCTTTCGAACGATAAATTAGCTATAGACCCAGTCGAAACTGGAGTGATAAGTACGCCGGAGCGAAATGCCCCGGCGGCTTGCCTAGAACGTCAAATCTTTCGCGACAACTGTTTTTACGCCGCGTACGTTCTCAGCAAGTTCGATAGCAAGGGCACGTTCAGCCCCTGAATCTACTTTGCCTTTAAGGGTTACTACGCCCTTGTCGGTCGTCACATCAATATCAGAGCCTGCAACGTTGCTCGAATACATAAAGGTGGAAGCAACTTTCGTGGAAATCCAAGCATCAGAGATATCTTGTTTGATTTCTTTCGCTTCGCTTTTGGCTTTGTCGCCAGTGCTGGGCGTAGCCGAATCAACCGCTATTTGGTTATTTACTGAAGTTACGCCACGGGTTCCGCTAGCCAAACGCCCTGCACTGTCGCGCATTTGTTTGGTGCTGGCATTACCGGTTAATTTAACGCGGCCGTTTTTTGTTTCTACGTCGATGGAGCGGCCATCTGTGGATTTGCTCCAAAGCAATTTAGATTTAATTGCCGATGTTATTGAAGCGTCATCAATGGCTTGGCCATAATCGTTTACCGGCTTTTTAGGATGAAAATCCGCATCGACCTTAATTTGATTATCCACTTCTTTAACTCCGCTGACCCCTAAAGCAATTTGCTTAGCGAGATCTTTATTGACATCTTCTGCCACTGTGCCAGTCAATGTGGCTTTTCCGTTATTCACAGTTACGTGAAGATCATTCGCGCGCAAATATGGGCTTAGTGCATATGTGGTCCAGATTTGCGTTTCTTGGCGGGCATTAACCAAATCCCCAGCAGCGTCAGCTAAAGCGGGGTTGGCAGAACCCAAAAGGCCCAAAATAAGGACCGGAGCAAGAAAATTGTGGCGATTAAATAAACGCATAGTATGTTCCGAAGATGACAATCAAAAATATAGAAAGAAAAAGCCTTACCTGAATTGGCGGCTTAAATTAATAAAAATGGCGCTGCCGTGCGCCAGTAATAATCCTTAACGCAGCATTATTTAGTGCGGCAATTATCTAAGAATTTCTTCACTTGAGTTTCAGCCAGATCACGTGAAAGCGCGTAACGCTCTTCCACTAAACCTGCTAACTTCTGGGCATTACCTTCTGATTGTAAAATCTCATCGTCAGTTAATTTCCCCCAAGTGGTTTTGGCCGAACCGACAAACTGGTCCCATTTGCCGCTTAAACGGTCGGCAGTAGCAGATGATTGCTGTTGCGGTGACTTGGTCGCTTGCTGCTTAGAATCCGAATGAGCTGAACTGGCAGTTTGTGGTTTTTTCTGCGAATGCTCTGCCTGCTGCTGGCCAGACTTTTGGCCGGATTGCTGACTTGGTTGTTGCTGGCTTGGCTGTTGAGAGGTGCGGCTCTTATCATCGCTTTGTTTGGCCGAACCGCTTTTGTCTGCATTACCAGCTTGAATTGGGCTAACGATTGGATCGAATGGATCTTGTGGAGTATTCATAAGCACCTTCTAATAATTAAAATAGAGAGGACTCCATCCACCGGGTGCATTACCTGGCGCTAGGAAGTTGTGGAGCGAGTTCAGAATGCCATTGCCCCACCAAATCTTCGGTACGGTGCCGCACGTACGTCATTGAGCGCTTACATAGAGATCAAAAGGGTTTGCTAGCTATTGCTGCATTAAACACGGGTTAACCAATTAATAAATTACTTCGCCCGCTGCAATCCTAATTAATACATGAGCGCATTTAATTTTATTAACTCAGATTGCGCAGCCACGACTTACGCACATAGACGTTATAAGCTGCCTTAGCCGAGACATCCAAATAGGCTTTGTTTATTGGTAAAAAGTTATTGGTAAATCAAAAATTGGGCTCTCCCTAAACCTGTTTACAAAATTACTGAATGCAAAATTTTTTCAAAAAAACAGATTTTGCACACAATTTTTATAAGTGGCATAACGAACAGATCTACACAGGCCCTGCGCGCAGACTGTTTTTACGTTATCAGCCACTGAAGTCCATACTATGCGTACTTTACTCCTTGTAAGCTGTGTCGCTCTGATGGCGCCCTTGTGTGCCTGTGCCCCTTATAGCAATCATTCCAATGACCGCTACGTGGATGAACCCAGATCTAATTATCAGCATGCAGAATCGCGCAGCCGCGAGGGTAGAGTTGTTGGTATTGAACATTTGCGGCCGCAGACCTCCGGTGGAGGCGCTCTATTAGGTGCCGTTGTAGGCGGAGTATTAGGCCATCAGGTGGGAGACGGGCGTGGACGCACTGCCGCAACTGGCGTGGGTGCCATAGGCGGAGCTGTAGCCGGTAATCAACTGGAAAAAAATTCCGCTGCGGGCAGTGGCACCTACCGAATCACCGTAGAGTTTGACGATGGCCATCAGGCTGATTATCAATATGAATCTATAGGTGATTTGCGCATTGGCGATCGCATTCGTTTGGAGCAGGGCCAGTTAACACGTATGTAAAAATTTCACATTAAAAATATGTGATTTAAAAAGGTGGGAGCGCGCCCTTTTATTAATTGTTATTAATTGCGTTAATTAATCATTAGATCTGATGCGCAGCTGGCGGTGGTGCGCAACAGACTTTCACTCCAGGCTTGCACCTGGCCACACCCTAATTCACTTGGGTTTAATTCCGACTAGCACCCCCGCAATCGATGGTGTTTTCAGAGGTTTACAGTGAACGAGCGTACTCTGCCCTCTTCCGCCGGTAAAACTACTCCGTTAGAACGCGCCATTCTTGATAGCGCGAGCTTCTCGATTATTGCCACCGATGAGAATGGCATAATTCAATTATTTAACGTCGGTGCAGAGCGAATGCTCGGTTATTCCGCCACAGAGGTTATTAATCAACTCAGCCCTAGCGCTATGCACGATTTGGCTGAAGTTGAAGCGCGTGCCCAGGCATTGAGTACCGAATTGAATACCAAGATTGCACCGGGCTTCGAAGCACTCGCATTCAAAGCTTCGCGTGGCATCGCCGATATTTACGAACTCACACAAATTCGCAAGGACGGCTCGCGCTTTCCATGTCTAATGTCGATCACCGCTTTACGCGATGAACAGGGTATTATTTTGGGTTATCTGCTAATTGGCACTGATAATTCATTGCGCGCCGCAGCTGAAGCCGAACGCAACCATGCTCTCGCCCTAGCCGAAAAAGCCGCGCAGGCGAAATCGCGTTTTTTATCCAGTATGAGCCATGAATTACATACTCCTTTGAGCTCCATCCTAGGCTTTGCACAATTAATCCAAACCGGCACACCTCCGCCTAGCGCTCGCCAAAAACACAGCCTCGAACAAATCGTTCAAGCAGGTTGGTATTTATTGGAGCTTATTAACCAATTATTAGAATTAGCCGAAATAGAATCTGGCCATTTATCGCTAAATTCGGAGGCAGTTGAACTTGCCGAAGTAATGAGAGAGTGCCAGGCAATGATGGAACCGCAGGCCACTAGACGCTCGATCGCCACGCAATTCCCCGCTAATACGCTTGCATTTCGTGTGCAGGGCGATCGCACACGGGTTAAGCAAGTGCTGCTGAACCTACTATCTAACGCAGTAAAATATAACCGCGAAGGCGGCGCAATTATTGTCGCCTGCCAATTGTTGTCAGCAACACGGCTGCGTATAACCGTAGCGGATTCAGGGCCGGGTTTAAGTCAGGAACAAATAACGCAGCTATTCCAGCCTTTTAATCGTTTAGGGCGCGAACATTCTGCAGAGGAAGGCACCGGCATAGGCCTTGTCATGACCAAATACTTAGTTGAGATGATGGATGGAGAAATAGGCGTAACCTCTAATCCTGGCAATGGCTGTGTATTTTGGGTGGACCTAACATTAAGCCAAGAGATACCAGGCTATTTACAAATTTCGCAGAAATAAGTGCAGCTGCCCTCAGCGTCTATCGGCCTATTTTAGCGGTGAAACCTTAATGAGTTCGCTAACGAACAGACTCTAAACCTGCCGCCTTTTATAGTCCCAATTACGGCATTCCGCCTTGGCCACTAGTTTTAGGAAATTATTATGCAAGCTCACGACAATTCAGATAGCCGATCTACGCCAAATATTCTTAATACCGCGGCATCAGTAGTTTCTCGCGAATTACATCAATTTATTAGTGATATAGAAACTTTAATTAAATCCGCTCACGGCGAAGATAAAAGCGCGTTTGAAAGCGCCAGTAATAATTTACGTGGTCGCGCGCGCATGCTGAAAAACCGCTTTGAAGAAATGAGCGAAAGCGTGCAAGAAACCGCCTGCGCCAGCGCCAAAACAGCTGACGCCTTCGCCCATAATCGCCCCTGGTATTTAGCTGGCATAGGTGCTTGTTTAGGCTTAGTTGTGGGTATAGCCCTTACCAAGCGCGATTAAGCCACCTTACGAGCTGCAATTTATGCGATGGCTATTTAAATACCGGCGAATATTTGTATTAGTTGCGCTGAGTCTTCTGACTGTTTGGCAGACTAGTCAGTCGCCCCACCGCTGGAATAAATTCTGCGGATATATGCATCTGATCCGTATGGATTGGGAACGCGAACGCAAAAGGCTGCTGCGATTTTGGGCGTATAGCCTACTTGCAGTCTGCTTCACTGTAGCTCTGCTATTAGTGTCCAGTGTGCTTGCGATAGCGCTTAGCTGGAACACGCCCTATTTCACCGGTACCTGCGTCACTATTCTCGGCGGCTATGCGCTAGCCGTTTTAATCTGTGTATACAAAGCCGTGAAACTTGCAAAACTGGGCAGCCACGCTTTTGCGACTAGTCGATATGAAATTAAACAGGCATTCGCCGCGCTGCGTGATGAGCCTCAAAGTTCTCAAAGTTCTCAAAGTTCTCAAAGTCCAGAAAAAAGAGCACTTTAAAAAATAAAAAAACTTATATGCAATATAAATTTACAAATAAAAAATAGGGTTGGCCAGCGCACAGAACCTCCAATGCACTCTCCAATAATCTAAACATTCTTCAAACGAGGCTGCACTTTTAAGTCAGCCGCAACCAAACCAGAGGAATACTCTATGAACTACGAAAATCGCGATACCTACGGCATCTATAAAAGCAATACTTTAACCGGTGTTACTAAAAACGGTGAAGGCCCTGGCCCGCGTTTAATGGGTGCGGACACTTTAATTGGTAACTCCGTTGCTAATGCCGCCGATGAAGACCTAGGTGAAATTAAAGAAATTATGTTGAATGTAGCCAGCGGCCACGTAAGCTACGCAGTGCTGTCATTCGGCACGTTTTTAGGAATGGGCGGAAAATTATTCGCAGTACCTTGGAATGCGCTAACGCTTGATACCGTTAATAAGCGTTTTATTTTGAATGTGGATAAAGAATATTTACAAGATGCTCCAGGCTTTGATCCAGATTGTTGGCCTGATATGGCAGACTCATCTTGGATAAACGATGTACATACGTTTTATCGCACCAAGCCTTCAGTTCATTTGTAACAATAAAACCTCGTTTAGGAATTTACCCTAAACGAGGTTTTTTATATATGATAACAGTTAGTTTTTTAAGCGCCGTCGCAATCTACCTACCTCCAAATTTCCCTCCTGCTGCAAACCCATTCTTTACTGATTAATTTCGTCAAAAGTACACTCTTAACAGCAAAACCACACCTTCAAAACTACGACATTATTGCTCTCACGCTAGAATCCGTTGCCATTAAAAATTAAAACTTCGGATTTTTTATTGCACGCTTCCAAGCGGATAGAGCGTAGTGTCTGAAGCGCTAATTTGCCGAGCGCCTGCATTAAAGTTTTCCGGCGTTAACTCGACTACTTCAGCATGTTTGACATATTCAGACCCCATACGCTCTAAGGTCACCATAGCCACGGCGGTATTGGGTACATTGTTAGATAGACTGCGATTGCGCAATTGTCGGTCGATACGTGCTTGATAATCCGGTAACTTTAATGTGTCGCCGGATTGTTCGTTTAGCATTCGAGCAAGTTTATGATAGGCCGATGCCTGCATATAATTCATCGCAACCCAATATGCACTGGATAAATTATATGCGATTGCTGCTTTTATTTTTTTCGCATCCGCGCGTGAATTAATTTGTGGATTTCCCATAGCCATTTCCCACAATTCAATCGCGCCTTTTATACCTTCCACCGGCTCTGAAAGCGTGTCTTTTTCCTCAATCATCGCATAGGCCTTAGTGGCAATATCATAGGCCTGATTGACATTACTAAACTCACCGCTTTCTGAGCGAAATTGAAAACTAGTAACTTCTAAGGGTTTGTACGAAACAACAGTATTTTCCTGTACAAATGCTTCCACCCGACGCTTAGCGCCTTGCATTTCTTGGCGCGTTTGTCCCTTCAACCAATCAGCTGATTTTTTGCGAAAATCCGCCTCCAGCGCCACAGCGTCGTTATTTGCACCGCAACTAGCATCACCTAAAAGAATTTTTCCTTCGTTGGGCAGAGCTTTGTTGTATTTTTGCGTGTTGTGTACCGCATCGTGTACGCGCACAAAAATTTTCGGCAAATCGTAGGTAACTTCAACCTGCGTAATATTAGTAGCAACACCGTTGCACGTTTGCGGCACTTTTACAGGTTGAATCACGCGAATACTGCTTTCGCCACTTACGGCAAATTCCACACTAATTGCCCGATAGTCCATTTGGTTTAATGACATATCTGGAAACTCGAGAATTTTGGCAGTTTGTTTTTGACCTAAAATACTTACTGCACTATCCACAGCGAGCGCCCCCATGGGTGCTAACATCCCGCCTGATAAAACCAATGGCAATAAAATTCGCATGCCTACACTCTCACACTCGTCAATAAACAGCCCACAGCGCGGGCCTGGTTAGACGCCTAACGGATCCGGCGCATCATAATGAGCTTAGCCGAGCTGCAGGTTTTGAATTGGAACGTTTATTTCTAGGTGCGGCGTAAAACAGCGGTTTTGGTTATGGATCGCTTTTATGATTATTAAGGACATAAAAAAAGCAGCCGAAGCTGCTTTTTTTAAAGTACCGATATGCTTATTTGTCGCTGTGATTAAACGGCGCAACCCAGGTTATTACAAATGATGGGATAGTGGCGATCATGACAAAAACAAAGTATTGAACATACCCCAAATGCTCCTGCAAGGCACCGCTAATCGCGCCTGTACTCATCATACATAAGCCCATTAAACCGGTGCCGAACGCGTAGTGGGCGGTGACGAACCGGCCAGGTGCCAGCTGCTGCATCATGTAAATCATTAAACCCACAGCGCCCACGCCAAAAAAGAATTTCTCGATTGCCACTGCAAGAGTAATCAGCCATACGTTGGAAGGTTGATAAATGGCTAATAATAAAAACGTAACATTAGGAATATTTAGGCAGCAGCAAAGTGTAAATAAACTTGCTTTCAGGCCTTTTCTCGCAACCAGCCATCCACCTAATAAGGATCCGACCAAGAAGGTCGCGGTGCCGTAAATGCCGTAGACATTTCCTTGCATATCATTGGTAAGGCCCATGCCGCCTTTGTCCACTCCATCAAGCATAAATAGCGGGCCGACTTTTTCAATTAAACCCACGCTTACCCGATATAAAAAGATAAATGAAATCATCAGCCAAATATCTTTTTTCTTGAAAAAATCCACCAATGAATCCAGTAACACACGGCCAGCTTCAGCAACCGACGTAGGTGTGTTTTCAGCTTTGGCGCCATCGGGCATCACTTTCCAGTGATAAATGGACATCAGTAATGTCACAGCTGCGATGATAAAAAAAACAATTTTCCAAGAATCCACCCAGTCATTACCGGTCACGTGCGGATCGTGGTGAAACACGTTTTCGTGTAAATAGCCGCTGAGTTTTACCAAAATACCCGTCGCCACAATCGGCCCGATATTCCAGCTGAGACTTTGTACACCGCAATATTTAGACTGGGACTTTCCATCCAGCGTAGTGACATATACACCATCACTGGCAATATCCTGCGTTGCACCTACAAAAGACAACACCCAAAACAACACCATAATAAGCGTTATATAACTGGGCATTCCCATGGCCAACGCTACGGCGGCAAAACCACCGGCTAAAATAATTTGCGTGGCAACCACAAAAAATTTCTTAGTGCGATACATTTCAATAAAAGGTGCAAACAGTGGCTTAATCGTATATGCCAAAATAAACATACTCGAATAAAGCGCAGCTTGGGTGTTATCCATACCCAAATTTTTAAACATTACTGTGGAGACGCCACTTAACACCATGTAGGTTAACGCCATGGTGAAATATCCTGAGGGCACCCACAGCAGTGGATGGGCAAACGAGCGAGTGGGTTGCATAATAAAAAGATACCTAAGGTTGTTATTATTAGCCGTCGCGCCTTTTGCAGCACAACAAAATAGGAGGGCACACTGGCGGCGCACAATAGCACTTCACCGCATCAGAATAAATAAACGCCACCGTCAAGTTACAGGTTTTTTCCAGCGCTTTTAGCTGATTCACACTGTGCAGGCCGTGACAGATGCACAACTCCTGATACACTGCCAACCACTACGATAACAACAAAATTTACCGAGGATCTCCATGTTCCGCCCCCTGGGAATTTCCTGCCTGGCGCTTGCGATATTCGCCTGCAGCCAGCACAGCACACAGCCAACTTCTTCTGCCAGTCCCGCTCCTGTTCAACAGGATAAACGCGCGTTGTGGCCACAACCGAAATCTCCGTTCAGCCCAGCTGAAACGGCCGCCGTTAATTCCCGCGTTGCCAAACTGCTGGCAGGCATGAGCCTTGAAGAAAAAGTAGGCCAAATGGTTGTGGCGGAAATGGGCTTCATCACCCCAGAGCAAGCCCGCGAATATAGCGTCGGCGCGGTACTTGAAGCGGGCGGCGCCTATTTAGGGAAGAACAAACAGGCACATATTTCCGATTGGGTTTTGCAAACAGAGCGCTTTTACTTGGCATCTGTAGATAAAAGCGGAGGACGCGCGGGAATTCCGATTCTCTGGGGTACAGACGCACTGCACGGCCACAACAAAGCCTTCGGGGCCACTATTTTTCCCCATAACATCGGCTTAGGCGCCACACGCAATGGCGACTTGGTACGCCGTATTGGCGAAGTGACTGCGCTTGAAACCCTAATTGCCGGTAAAAACTGGACCTATGCACCGGTTGTCTCGGTTGTACGCGATGATCGCTGGGGGCGCAGTTATGAGAGTTATTCGGAGAACCCAACCTTGGTTGCAGAGCTTGGCCGCCAAGCTGTATTGGGCTTGCAGGGCGAAGTAGGTTCAACATTTATGCAGCCGAATCGTTTAATGGCAACAGCTAAACACTTTATTGGCGACGGCGGTACGGAAGACGGCGTTGATCGCGCCAATAACCTCGCCACCGAAGAGGACCTTATACGCATCCACAGCCCAGGTTACGTCTCTACTCTGGAGGCCGGTGTACTGTCGGTAATGGCCAGCCACAACTCTTGGCAGGGCACGCGCCTGCACGGGCACCGTTATTTGCTGACAACAATTTTAAAAGAGCATATGGGATTCGATGGTTTTGTTGTCGGCGATTGGAACAGCCATGGGTTGATCCCCGGCTGCACAAATAGCGATTGCGCCGAAACCGTAAATGCCGGCGTAGACATGATTATGGCCCCTGAGCACTGGAGGGAATTTATTCAAAGCACGCTGGCCCATGTTAAAGATGGCCGTATTAGCCAAGCGCGTATCGACGATGCCGTAAGCCGCATCCTGCGCAGTAAGATTCGCGCAGGCTTAATGGAATCTGGCGATCCGATCCACCGCCCTTACAGCAACGATACCGCACAGTTCACTAACCCAGCGCATCACGCCCTCGCCCGCCAAGCTGTGCGAGAGTCTTTAGTGTTGCTAAAGAACAATCAGCAGGTATTGCCACTTAATCCGCGGCAAACAATTTTGATTGCTGGTGAAGGTGCCGACAGTATTCCGCAAGCGTGCGGCGGCTGGACGATTTCATGGCAGGGGACAGGCCTTGATAATAAGGATTTCCCCAACGCCACGAGTATTGCCACGGGCTTAAAACAGCAGATTCAAGCCGCAGGCGGCAAGGCGCTGATCAGCAAAGAGGGTACATTTAAACAAAAACCGGCTGTGGCCATAGTGGTATTCGGCGAGAAGCCCTATGCCGAATGGCAGGGCGATGTTAAGACCCTCGCCTATCAACCTCGCGTTAATAGAGACGCCAAATTGCTCGAATCACTCAAAGCTCAGGGCATAAAAACCATAGCGGTATTTTTATCCGGTCGCCCCATGTGGGTAAACCGAGAGCTAAACGCCAGTGATGCGTTTGTAGCGGCATGGCTGCCAGGCACTGAAGGAGCTGGTATTGCCGACGTACTCTTGCGCAGCAAAGACGGCAAAATCGCCTACGACTTTAAAGGCAAGCTGTCGTTTTCCTGGCCCGCCAAGCCCGATCAGACCGCCAATGAAGGCGACGGCAGCGCCCCCTTATTTCCCTATGGCTTTGGTCTCTCCTATACGTCGGAGCAGGTTGACTTAGGCGTACTAAGCACCGATGTCGGCGCTGCAGCGGATCTTATTAACGGCAATACGCCTATGTTCAACGGTCGCGCCAAAGCGCCTTGGGTGCTCAATACTCAGTCGGCCGACGAGGTACAGCCATATCAATCAAGCACTTTAACTGGCAAAGTCATCACCCTTACAGAAGCGGATCAGCACACGCAGGGCGATGCCGTAGACGCCCAATGGAATGGTTCAGGTAACGGCCTACTTGCGCTGCAAACACCTAAAGCCAGCCAAAATACTACTGATTTATTAGCGCGCAAAGGCGTAGTGGCATTTGATTTAATGGTGCTACAAAAGCCTACAGCGAAGGTAGAGTTTGAAATGAGCTATGCGCCTAAATCCATCGCGCACCGCGAGGATTTCACGAGCCAGCTTAATGCAGCCGAGCTCAATAGCTGGAGACGTTACCGGGTGGATATGGCGTGTTTTGCCAAGCATAAAATTGATTTTGCCGAGTTGAACCAGGGCTTTGGTCTTGTCACAAATGGCAAGCTGCAAATACGCTTGGCGAATGTAGTTATGGAGCCAGATGAGGCCGCCAACGCTGACATTAAATGTCCAGCTTTTTAATGCTGGTTAAACACTAACAGCGCTCTCATATTCACGGCATGGATGCCGGTATCCATTTAGTCCGGAAAGAAATTAGCGATATACAAGTCGTGCTTGCTATTTCTTGCGGTAAAGCTCTGCCAACCACTGATCTGCACTTACGTCCTTACCTCGCTCGCCAAGAGCGCCTTAGCCCCACAATTTCCCTTAAATATGAGCCTATATATTTATTGTCACTGCTCTTGACAATCTGAAAACATCAATTGGCCTAAAGTTTGCTTTTTTCGATGTTTAAAAGCGTTGCTTGTACGGTAGCTCCTGACTAGAATTGAAAAATGCGCACACCAACGAAGTGTTGGTTTAGCCCCCCTGTTCTAGCCTCGCGAGCTTTCGTTCTATGAAGCAATCCTTACAACTTAGACTTGGCCAGTCATTGACAATGACGCCTCAGTTGCAACAAGCCATCCGCTTGCTGCAGTTGTCCACCCTCGATTTACAGGCCGAAATTCAAGAAGTTCTTGATAACAATCCGATGCTTGAAGTTTCCGAAGATGGCGGCCCAGTGGATCTACCGGATGATATCAACGTGGATTTCTCCAGCGAAATTTATAATCACGCCGAAGCAGCACCCTCCAGCAGCGATGCTGACGGTAGTAACGAGGTTGGCTCGGACGCAGGCGCGGATACCTTTGATAGCTCCACCACCAATCTTAGCGACTGGAACGACACCATCCCCACGGACCTTGCCGTTGATACCAGTTGGGACGATATCTATCAATCAGGCCCGACAGGTACTGGCCTCGCCAAGCCTGAAAACGACGACATGGATTTCGAATCCCGCCGTGGTTCCACTGAGACCTTACAAGATCACCTGTACTGGCAGCTTAATTTAACCCCGATGTCGCCGACGGATTTTGCCGTAGCCGAAGCCATTATCGATGCCGTGGATCCCACCGGCATGTTATGCCAAAGCGTCGATGACATTTTTGAAGGTTTGCAGAGAGAATACCCAGAGCTTGAGCGCGATGAAGTCATCGCCGTGCTCCATCGCGTGCAACAATTCGACCCTGTAGGCGTGGCCGCGCAGAACCTCAGTGAATCGCTGATTATTCAACTGCGTCAATTACCAGAAGGCACGCCTGGCTGGGAAACCGCTTATGACATAGCCGATGAGTATCTTGATGCACTGGGCCAGCGGGATTTTAAATTGCTGATGCGCAAGCTGAAAGTTAAGGAAGAGGAGCTGCAGGTAGCTATCGCTCTGATCCAAAGTCTCAACCCTCGCCCGGGTGAATCAATCGGCGATGACACTACTGAATATGTAGTGCCTGACGTATTTGTGACGAAAGAGAACAACCGCTGGCAAGTGCACCTGAACCCGGAAATAGCCCCGAAGTTGCGCATCAATTCAGACTACGCAAGCCTGGTAAAACGCGCCGATAGCAGCAGCGATAACACATTTTTGCGCGATAACCTGCAGGAGGCGCGCTGGTTTTTAAAAAGCCTGCAAAGCCGCAATGAAACCCTGTTAAAAGTTTCAACCTGTATTGTCGAGCGGCAACAGGGTTTTTTAGAGCACGGTCCGGAAGCTATGAAGCCCATGGTGCTGCACGATGTTGCTGAAATGGTTGAGATGCACGAATCGACGATCTCGCGTGTTACAACGCAAAAATTTATGCACACCCCCCAAGGCATTTTCGAGCTGAAGTACTTTTTCTCCAGCCACGTAAACACCGATAGCGGCGGAGAATGTTCATCCACGGCAATTCGCGCCATCATTAAAAAATTGATTGCCGCGGAAAACCCGCGCAAGCCCTTAAGTGACAGCAAAATTACAGAACTGCTGGAAGCTCAGGGCATTCAAGTGGCGCGGCGCACGATTGCCAAATACCGTGAATCGCTCAATATCGCGCCATCCAATGAGCGTAAACGGCTGGTTTAGCAGGTGACCTATGCATATTAGTAACCTATTAATTCCAGAACGCTGCCGCGCCAAAATGCCCTGTAACAGCAAAAAACGCGCGCTGGAAAAAATGGCTGAGTTGATTGCGCAGCACACTCCGGGGATCTCCGCCGAGGTGTTGTTCAGTCATTTGATTAACCGCGAACGCCTGGGCTCGACCGGGATTGGAGAAGGCATCGCTGTGCCCCACTGCCGCTTTGAAACCGGCGGCGCGACTATAGGCGCGCTTATTACTCTGGCTGAACCCATCGACTTTGACTCGGTCGACAGTCTGCCCGTGGATATTATTTTTGCGATGTTGGTGCCCACGAATGCCAACGAGCAGCATCTATTAACCCTGGCAAGCCTTGCAGAATCGCTACAGTCGGCAAGTTACGTTAATAGTCTGCGCACATCCACAGATGATACCGGCCTGTTTTTGGCCGCTACCGCCACCTAACCTTAGGAGCGAAGCAGTATGCGTATCGTTGTTATCAGCGGCCGTTCAGGCTCAGGCAAAACCACCGCTCTCCAGTTATTGGAAGACGTAGGTTTTACTTGTATTGATAATTTACCGGTGAGCCTACTACCTGCACTGGTCAACCAGGCGGCATCGAACAAAGACTTTAAATTCGCCATCGGTATAGACGCGCGCAATATCGACGGCGACTTAAGCCGCTTCCAAAAAATCATTGCCAATAGCCAGAATCTGGGCACACCCTGCACGGTAGTTTTTCTGGATGCAGCTAATCAAATTCTTTTAAAGCGTTTTAGCGAAACCCGCCGCAAACACCCGCTGACCAGTAAAACCCGCAGCCTGCAAGAAGCAATTATCGCCGAACAAAATATTTTGCAGCCTATCGCAGAAGTGGCAGATTTCACCCTCGATACCAGCAATCTAACACTGCACGAGTTGCGCAGCGCTATCAAAAAAATGGTCGGCGGCGAAACCGAAGGCACGGCATTGTTGTTTGAATCCTTCGGCTTTAAATATGGCCTGCCCACCTACGCAGATTTTGTTTTTGATGTGCGCTGTTTGCCGAATCCGTTTTGGAACCCGGAGCTACGCCTGCAAACAGGCCTTGAAGAAGGGGTAATAAAATTTTTGCGCGGCCAGGAAGAAGTCGAAGCGATGCTGACGGATATAGAAACTTATCTGCGCAAATGGGTGCCAAGCTTCGAGGCCAATAACCGTAGCTATTTGACCATTGCCATCGGCTGCACCGGCGGTATGCACCGCTCGGTTTATCTGTGCGAACGTCTGGCCGAGCGTTTTAGTGCCGACTACGCCAATGTACAAACCCGCCATCGCCAATTAGGCGATCGGCCCAAAATTTAATACATGCCATGCCTACCCAAGACACCTGCATCATTAACAAACTAGGCCTTCACGCCCGCGCGGCTGCGAAGTTTGCCAACACGGCTAACCGTTTTAGCAGCACTATTGAAGTCTCCTGTGGAGAAAAAACCATTAACGGCAAAAGTATTATGTCGCTGATGCTGCTAGCCGCGAGCCAAGGCACGGCCATTAGCCTCTCCACCACCGGTAAGGACGCCACTGAAGCACTTGAAGCACTACTGGAATTAATTGCCAATAAATTTGACGAAGGCGAGTGATTCGAATCTGAACTTACGCCACCAGTAGGTGGTGTCCGCTGCGGCCGTACGGAAGCAACCATCCGATGTCAGCAGTGGGAATTGACTGAATCTTACGACTCAAGGCTTCTAGATTATCGGCTTTAATCCGGGACCAGATACTGCTCCCTACTGCATCTTTAAGGTCCGCCATGCACCCAACCAATCCAGAAGAGCGTCAAAATGCCACCCAGGAACACCTGGGCCGCATCCGTGCGCTGATGGAAAACGGCACGTTCCAACAGGTGCGCAGAATACTCAAAGCCCTCTCCCCGGTCGAAATTGCCCGTCTAATTAGCTCCTCACCAGCACCCAGCCGCCCGTTAATCTGGGGTTTTGTGGATAAAGACGACGCAGGGGAAGTTCTCGAAGAATTACCGGCCGATATTCAAAGCGAATTTTTAAGCCAGATGAACACCAAGGACTTGGTGGCTATGACCGAAGGACTGGACCCGGACGATATAGTCGACATTCTGCAAAACCTGCCGGATCAAGTGACGCAAGAAGTGCTCGCCGCCATGAGCGCGCAAGATCGCGAGCGGGTCAGCATTATTCTCTCCTACGATGAAGACACCGCAGGAGGGCTTACCAATACAGATACGATTACCGTACGGCCACGCTTTACACTCGATGTCGTACTGCGCTACTTACGCCGCCACGAGGATTTGCCGCCCTCTACCGATGCATTGATCGTTGTTAACAAAAAAGATGAATACCTCGGGCTGCTGCCGCTGTCCGTGCTGCTGACAAACGACCCGGCCATTACCGTACGTGAGGTAATGGAGACTGATCGAGACCCCATTCCGGCGCGACTACCAGAAAAAGAAGTAGCCGCTCTATTTGAACAACACGACTGGGTTTCCGCCCCGGTCGTAGACGAACAGGGCAAACTGCTCGGCCGTATCACAATTGACGACGTAGTGGATGTTATCCGCCAAAACGCGGACCACTCATTAATGGGTATGGCAGGCCTTGGCGAAGAAGAAGATACATTCGCCAAAGCACGCCACACTATTGGCCGCCGCTTTATTTGGCTTACGGTAAATCTCGCCACAGCACTTATCTCTTCCACCGTCATTAATCTATTTAAAGACACGATCGAAAAAGTTGTCGTGCTCGCAGTACTCGGCCCTATTGTCGCAAGTATGGGCGGCGTCGCCGGCTCACAAACACTCACCGTGGTAATTCGCGGTATGGCACTGGGGCAAATTGGCCAACACAACCTCAACTGGTTATTATCGCGAGAGATTCGCGTAGGCCTTGCTAATGGTTTTTTACTTGCGCTGCTATTAGGGCTTGGCGCCACTTGGTGGTTTCACGATAGCAAGCTTGGGGCAATTTTGGGCTTAGCACTTATTTTTAATTTATTTACTGCTGCGGTGTTCGGCGCAATGCTGCCGGTATTTTTAAAATCATTGAAAATTGACCCAGCTCTGGCTGGCGCTGTCACTCTTACCACATTTACCGACTCCATCGGCTATTTTGCATTTTTATCCTTAGCCAGCATTTTTCTCATTTAAATGAAATCCACGATGAACGACGAAAACTATAACGATCCAGACGAAACCGAAATGCTCAGTAAAACGAGCATGAAAAAAGAAAGCCAAAAATTGCAGGATTTGGGCATGGAGCTGACTTTACTTAAACCGCAAAAACTCGCCACGATGCCCATCAGCGACGAACTGCGCGATGCCATAGAATTGTTACATAGGCTAAACCACAACGAAGCCGTGCGCAGGCAAAAACAATTTATCGGCAAGTTGATGCGCCACGAAGATACCGCCGCTATTGAGAAAGCTTTTAACAGTATCGCTGAAAAACAAAACCGCGAAGCACGTATGCTCAAAACCATAGAGCGCTGGAGAGATAATTTAATAGCGGGAGATGCGACTGTGGCCGAAACATTTATTGACACTTTCCCCAATTGCGACCGCCAGCAACTGCGCCAATTAATTAAAGGCGCCAAATCAGAATTTGGTCGGCCAAAACCACCAACATTTACGCGTAAATTATTTACATTTTTGCGAGATATCATTACGGCAAGTCCCGAGCAGGATTAACCATAGATATACAGCAGGCGCTTGATTAACGAACTATCGCAGGCGCCTTGCAACTTGCATTGCACTCTACATCACGATTTCCGAGCGTACGAAACCAAACAATTCATCGTGGATTTCCAAGTTGATCATGGCGCTACAGGTAACCAAATTAAAAACCTGACCAATATATCGCGCTCCACAATCATCGCCTCGCAGAATTACCCAACGAATTTTTATACGGGCACGCATGTGACGTGTTTATGCACCGCATACATTTACCAATTTTTCCAATGAACCAGTCTCGCACATAAAACAAAGCTGTTGTAGCAAGCTGGCTTTATTCCCAACCGAAAAAATGGAAAGCCGGTTACATGCCGATGGACTTTCTCATTTTTTAAAGCGAGCAAAGTCGACTTTTTAGCCGTACCGATTCATCCGCATTTTCTTGCGGTCGGGCATTCGAGCTAAATATATAAAAAAGGAATTTTTTCGCCCGCTCATGCACAGCGGAACCATTGCGATAGATAATGATTTTTATCGTTTGATGTATAGCATTTTAGCCGTCCGAATCGGCAAAAATAATTTTATCAAAAAAAACGCATTCTTCGCGCTTTCTTGCTCTTGGCCAGTGGAATTACGCCAACTGTAGTACAGCAAAACTCCACTACACTATAGAGACATTTGAATCTACAAACAAAGTTCAGACCCAGCCCGACACCAAATTGGATATATTTCAGATTTGAAGAAATAAAATAATTTTTCAAAATACATTTTTCGAAAACGCACTTCACAAATACCGACAAGTTTCACTCCAAAGAATATGGCTTTTAGCAGCAACAGTAGAATAACTCGTCATTCGAGAAAATTAACCGCATTTTTATTTACAACCAATCCCATCAATAAGCAGGCGAAAAACTTGCAACCGTAGCGGGTTTAGTTAATATAGCGTTGCGCTCAGCGTATCCCTAACAAAAAAAGCCACCTAGGAGTCAACATGAAATTATTACATTTAACAAAAATAGCGACGTTTGCGACGCTGCTCGCCATAACAAATATTAGCTGTGCTTCTGAACCGACAAGGCCTTCAGCCACAATCCCCAGCACATCCTCTCCAACCAATCCTAATTCTACTGAGCCGACCACCTCAGCACCAAATATCCAAGGTGAACCCGCAACGGCCGCAACTGGCGGACACCAAACCGCTATACCTGCTACTGCATTTAAAACAGATAAAAATGGCTCTTTTATTCCTGTAAACAAATATGGAAAAGAATTTGTTCCCTGCAGCACCAATAGCAGAGGTACTTGTGAGATTAACAACAAGCCTGTGATAATTAACAAACTCGAAACCACAGTAATTACTGAGATCGTACACACAGGAAGTCCTATGTGTCTGCTTTATTGCATACAACGTCCTAGCGGTTTTCCACAAAAATGCTTTTATGACCCAAGCGTCCCAGATTGCGCAGCACTAAATCGTTAATCAAACTAGCCTAAAAATTAATTTTTGCTGAAAGAGCTACAACTCTTTCAGCAATAAAACTGTCTAGCGTAGCCTCACGCTGAGCATTCATATTGGCAGGAGCATCGTCCACATAGGGCTTTTTATTCTCCAGGGCATTTAGCACTGAGATACGCGTTTGCAACCAGTGGGTCGGCTCATACCTTAAATTTAAATCTAAGTTAATAAACCGCACCCTTGTTGGAAAATCGAGTATATTGTTTTGAAGAGGAAATAAATACTTCTGATCTATCGATTTTAAATTAGCCGTTATAATGACATTATCAAGTACAGCTTTTTCCAGCATCAATCCAATCATTTCAGTATTAGCTTTGTGAGGAATACTACCCCTCACCACTATGCCTTCACGATAAAGAGTTTTACTTTTATTGTGGGCATAGGTAAAAGTTAAGGCATCAAGCCCTCCAAATGCTGTCGCAACTTGCGCGGAATATTCTTGCTCATGAAAATCCGGTGCGGTCATTGGCTTTAACTCATTATCATACTCTGGTGCATGTCTTATATCCGCGTCTTGATACGAAACAATCCCTCCCCAACCCTGGCCTTCTTTTACAAAAGAAAGAGCGTCTATTTTTATTTGAGAATATGGTGCGTAGTCAGTTCTTCCAGCATAAGTCCCGCGAAGACGATAATGAAAGCTTTCTCTACCTTGAATCGGAAGCGACACAAACTCATCGTGAGTCGCTTTACAAAAGATATCAAATGGGCAATTTAGGCCTAACTCTCCTTTGATCAGACTTTCATCCCAAGAACTGTAAAAATCCTTAATGTTCTGACGCTCTACACCTACTCCACCAAAAAGCCAGTCATTTTCATAAATATATTCCAAATAATAACTTTTCATTTTTTCAGTAGCGGCATCGTATAGAACTTCAGGTTCACCTAAAGAGATTCCATCAACTTCAAAAGCCGAATAGAAATCTCCTGCACGATGAATAGTATATTCCTCGTAACCGGTAAAAAACTGACCAACGACAGATGCAATGTTGCCTGTTATTTGTGTGATATCTGACCGAACAATTGACTGTTCATCATTTTTTATCAAAAACCCCGGAAACGAATTTTCAAAATGCGAATCGAAATTCTCATGCTTGCGAGTTTTAACTCCCAGCACCTTTACTTTTTCGGCGGGGGAATACACAAAGCCTGCTGAATAAGCTTCTTTTTTCGATTTACTCCTAACATTGGATGAAAGCACATCCCTCGCAATTGATTCAGATATATCCCCCAAATCATCTTCTCGCTCGCCAGCTGTAACTTGCGCCAGAAAATTATCTGTCACCTGATACTTAAGCTTTGCCTCATTTACCAAATAATCCCGATCATTATTCTCTTTAAACCCATCGCTCGAATAATGATACTGCCCCAAACTCAAATCAGTTTTTTCTCCCACTAATTGCACCTGCCCTTCCGTAGCACGGGTATTGTTTCCTGCACCTAACGCTGCAACAAAGCCGTTAATTCCATTAGGCGTAAACGCTGCGTTGTATTCGTTAATACCTATTTCGTGAGGGCCTGCGCCGGGTAACACTTGCATCGCAGTTTCAGCAAAGCCCGGTGCTAGAGGTGTAGCTCCTATGGGTGCAAGCAAGCTGGCCTGTAGCGCCTCATTGGCGCGAGCGGTTTGGGCACCTTCTTTGCCGGTAAGGGCTATGGCCATGGCGCGGTGACCTGCATAATCATTCGGCGCAGCTCTGACAGCATCGGCAGCGGCATTAATAGCCAGTTGCTCCGCCCCCATGGCTTGGTAAATACGAGCTTTATCCGCCAAGCGCGTGGACTCATCGGAATCAAGAGCGCCGTCTTGGCGGTAAACCGCGCGGTTGGCATTTTTATCTATGGCAGTTTCAATCAGTTGTAGTGCTTCGCCATAGTGGTTTTGGTCGTGTTTAACCTGGCTTAAGTAATACCAAGGCGTAGGGTCGTTAGGGTCGAGGGTTTGAGCGAGATTTAATTGAGTTTCGGCAAGTTTTAAACGGTTTTCCTCAAAGTAGCCCTTACCCAAATAAGAGCGCAGCAGGCTGTTAGCTGGATCTAATACCACCGCCAACTCCAAATGCTCACGACCTTGCTCTAAATGCCCCTGTTGAATCAGTGCCATGCCCCACCCCAAATGCGTGTAAGGATCACCCGAATCTATGCTGCTAGCTTTGGAGAAATAACTTTGCGCAGCGCGGCCCTTGCGCTGGGCTAATAAGCTAAAGCCTTTAAATGTCAGCAGGCGGCTGTGGTTGGGAGCAAGTGCCAATGCCTTGTCTAGAGCCGTGCGCGCTTGCGCTTTTCTACCAAGGGCTAAATTAAGTTCGGCTACCCGGGCGATAATTTGGCTGTCGGTTGGGGCGATGCGCTGCGCCTCTAGGGCTGAATCCAACGCGCCTTCGAGACGGCCTTGACCTTGCTGACTATAAGAATGGGCAATTAATGCTGTGGGATTAAAGGGATTATCCAATACGTTTTGCGCTGCGCGCTGCTGACCGCGCTCAACATTGCCGCTACCCAAATCAATTAAAGCCGCAATCGCTTGAGCATCAGGGTGTTTCGGGTTTAGCGTTAACGCCCGCTGCACAAGTTGCTGGGCCTGAGGCAATTGGCCCCGATTTAATGCTAGAGCGGCGCCGAGGGATAAAATCTCAGCGCTGGCTTGCTGATCCTGGCTGATGCGTTGAATAACTTGTCCGTCCTCGCCTTTTGCCAACTGAGCTTTCACATCTTCCGGCAAGTTAAGACGGTTCGGCAGCGGCGGGAAATACATGGCCCAGCTAACAAAATCGTTAAGCTTTAACACCACTGGAGCGCCCGGAGACTGCTGACTGCTGCTGGTTCGAGTGCTCTGCCCTTGCATGAGCAACACACTGCCCGCCGGGTTGCCGCTGCGTACGACGCCTTCAATTACTCCAACTTGATTGCTGCCATTTTCGGCGGTTACTAAAAATTCCGTGCCTTCAACAGCTGCGTTTACATAGGGAGCTTTAACTGTGAAGCTTTTTGGCGTGCGAGTTAAAAAATGTGCCGCGCCCTCGCTTAGTTCCACCCAAAAACCTTTATCCGGTGGAATTAATTTTAAACTGCTGTGCTCGTTTAACCGTACCAGCGTATTATTGCTCAAACGCAATGCAGCGCGCTTTTCTTGCACAATTAGCGTATCGCCGTAACAAAACGTTTGATTGAGACTGGCTTCATGCCATTGGTTATCTCCAGTGGCTTGCCACTGCACGCGCCCCTCCAGGCTATCTAACCGCGCTGCGAAATTCTCGCAGCGCGCAGTCTCAGCAGCGCCAGCCGCCTGCGCAATCCATAACATGCCTAATGCAAGCCAGGCCGCTTGCGAGATACTGCTAACCTGCAGCGTATTTCGCGGTGTTTGCAGGAGTTTACGAGATAAGCAAAAGTGCAAAGACATAACTAATTACCTGAAATAGTTAACACCACAGCGCAAGCTGCAGAAATAAGAATCGCGATATAGGCTCGACTTTTCCATTGTCGAGTTAATTTGCAGTACTCAGCTGAGCTTAAATTTAACGCTTTTAGTTTTATTTTGAGCGTATTTTTTACAGTAAAAAAGTCGCCGCTGCCGCTAATTAATTAGCGTTAGGCTCAAGCGCGCGCTTACATTGCTGCAGGTAATAACGGCTGGGGCCGTCCTGCGGAAATTGCTCGGTTAACGCTTGTAACAACGTCAAAGCTTCTTCGGGTGCGCGTTTATAGGCAGCAAGCGCTTGTTTAAATTGGAATTCTAACTGGTTCTGAGCAGGGTTAATACCCGGTTCATAGAGTTGGTAGAAATGCACCTCGTGCAACTTGTTGCGCAGGTTAAACGCACCTAAATCACGCACTGCAAATTCACAGGGAATTTCTATTAATACTGCCGCCACCACATCCGAACAAATAATGCGCGTACCCAATGAACGGTTAAACGGCTCCATCCGCGATACCGTATTAACCATATCCCCGACGGGCGAATATTCAAAATGCCCTCTAGCCCCCAAATGCCCCAAAGAAAATTCACCCCCGTGCATCGCACAGCTGGTGGGTAGTCGGTGTAAATCCGGTTGCACCTGTAATCGTTTTTGAATGGCGCATGCAGTCCGGCTGGCGCGCAGACAGGCATCAACACTGATATGCGTATCCAGCCAGAGCGCTAACAGTGCATCACCAACAATATTCGCCACTATGCCGCCATTGGCTTTTACTTCGTCGATTAATTCCGTGTAATAAAGGTTCATCAGTTCATGTAATTCAGCCGGAGGCAATTCTTCGGCTAAACGAGTGTAGCCTTGAATATCCGTTAACAGGCACACGCCGCTGACTACCTGATTGTGTTGTGCAAAATGCGTAATCTCATCGGTCAGTGCCTTCGCCGCCTGCGCAGGCATGTAATTGGTTAAATCCGCAATTAAATTTTGATAGCGCAATTTATTGGCGCGCAGCCGCAGGCCCACATCAAAGCTATAAAACATAAGGCTTAGCACTAAAGGGCATGCTAAGGGTAAACGATAGTAATGCTGCGCAAACATCCAGTAGGCCGCTGTGAAGTAACCTAGGTGCCAGGCAGCGCCGAACATCCAGGCAATTCGAGGTGATAATTTCTGCGAAATCAACCAGAGCGCAAATAGCCACAAGCCTAACAACACGCTCTGATAAGAATAATTGACGTGAGTCAGCATTTGCCGATGTAACAGGTTACCCAGCGCACTGGCAGATATTTCTACACCACTTAAATCTAATCCATCGTCTTTTGAATACACCGTTCTATATGCGTCTAGCTGTTCTGTTTGTTGGTTTTCCACTAAACCTACATAAACTATTTTTTCTCGAAAAATTTCCTGGCGTTTATCTAAAGCCATCGCCAACACATCATCAATTTGCCACTGCGGCAAATGACCAGGCGGGCCATACAAATTTATAAAAACACCCTGGGTGTGAGTAAAACTGTGCCAAAGAGATAAGCACAAGGCATCACTGCAGGTGTGCAAAAATGCTCGCTGTTGCTGTGACGAAAAGTGTTTAATGTGCTGCCAAATAGTATTGCCGCCATTGAATTCAGGTGCTGCGCTATTAAGCCGCTGCAAAAACGCTTGCCAACCTACAGGATCGGCAAGGCTAAAAGCTGTTAAGGGTTGGCTTAATTTAGGCTCGCCCTGTAATTCCATTACGGGATAAAAGTGGTCCACTAAGCCTGCTGATTTGGGTAACACAAAATGTCCTGAACCGCGAGAAGCGCTTTTAAACCGCTGCAATGGCGGAATAATTTCCTCCACATCCGCACGACCTTGCACGCCTGCGTCCAATTGATAGCGCTTTAAATAATCGAATAACACTACGCGATTGGAGGCTTTAATTGCAGCTTCCAAGCTTGCGTCCTCTTCTTCCGTACGAGCATCTTTAAAAGCCACGTCAAATACTATTAATCGTGCACCAGCTTCTGTCAGTTGATTAATCAGTTGCGCATGTAATATGCGGGAAAAATAGCGCCTAGGCTGGCCCAAAGCTTCAGCCGCTTGTTGATTCAAACTCACCAAGGCTATTTCCGCAGGCGGCGCAATCGTCCCGCGCCACGCGAAAAACACCTGCCCTGCTAACTGTTCTGCCAATACCAACACGCGCGGTAAAACCAAGCAGGCCATAAGGGCGCCCAGGGCTAGGAGCATGTGCATTTTACGGTTACACTGCCAGGAGTTACGGCCTACTTGCATGGCTCACACGCATCATGAGTGAAACAGGGAACGATACCAGAACCGGCCAGCCCTTCCCCCACTTATTTCGGTATCCGCCATGCTAAATACCATCGCGCTGTTTTCGTCGATTCCCGCCGAGCGCTTAGCTCCCTTAGAGCAACAATTTAACCATCGCACCTATCCGAAAAATACCATTCTGTTTATGGAAGGCGACACAGCGGGCCAGCTGTATATTATCGAATCTGGCATGGTAAGCGTGTACACCGATGGCGCAGATGGCAAACAATTAATTTTAAATTTTTTATCCGATGGCGATTGTTTTGGTGAATTATCGCTACTGGATAATAAGCCGCGCTCAGCCTCCGTTATGACGCTTGCAGACAGCAAAATCTGCTCTATTACGCGCGAAGCTTTTAAAGCTTTTTTGCGCGACAACCCTGATTTATATGACGCACTTATTTGCGAGCTAGCAGGCAAAGTTCGTCAATTAACCGAAAACGTTAAAGATATGGCACTGCTTGATGTTTACGGCCGCGTTGCCCACACGCTTGAGCGTTTAACCGGCGATAACAATCGCGTTACCATCCCTAAATTAACCCACCAGGATATCGCTAACATGGTGGGCGCCTCGCGGGAAATGGTCAGCCGTATCATGAAAGAACTCGTCCTTGGCGGCTATATCGAATTGCATCAACGGCATATTGAAATTAAAAAATCTTTTCCCAAGGGCTGGTAAAACACCTGCAAAGATTAATTAAACCGCACAGCAAGACATTCCTTTCTGCGGTAAAAAAGCGGTTAAATGTTTACGCCTTTGCAGGTTTCTATCTTCAGGACGCGCTAAATACTGTTCAAATAACACAACTGAATGGGCATTGTATAAAACTGGAATTTGCACCTCTACGCGGAATTTCTTACGGCGCAATTGGCTCCAGTCGCGGCAGGTAAAATCAGCATTGATCGGCAGGCCTTTATTGATAAAGAGCCGGTAAATTGTCTGCTGACGCGCATCTTGCACATCCACCCAAAAACCAATAATCCCCGTAGCCACAGGCTCTGCAGGGTGCGCAACCCCTTTGGGGATTGGCGCGCGCAATTCTTCGATGGTTTCCAGCTTAATTTTGTTGCCGGTTAAACCAAATTGCAGACGGTAAATATCAAGTTGACTCATGACACTGCTCCAATTATTTCCTTAGGATGGTCACAAGCTTAAAGGTCAGGGTTATTACAAACAGTGAAAAATTCACAGCTAGAATTGTGATTTTTTACCCTTAACCTCAGCTACCAGAATTTAATATCAGATAATCGGCCCATAACGTTCGGCGTCGCGCACGCCTTTTTGCACGTATTTAACCCACACAATAAAACTTACGCACACAGTCATTGCACAGGCAAGCTGCCAGAACTTAGGTGGCAAAATCAGCCAAAAGCCTTGGTTTTTAATCAGCGAGGAAAAGCTCGATACACAAAACGGCATAATAAATAGCCGCCGGGTTTGCCAAGGATCAGAGGCGACGCGACGCACGCTCAATTGCAAAGCAATGCCGATGACCAGGCTAATGCCAACAGAATTCAGCCATAGACGCGGGCTGAAATCAAAATAAAAAGCCACGATTACGCAGTACCAAAGCAGATAACACCAGAGAATTAGCTTGCCATTAGTAAGAGTGCGAAAGTAATTCAACAGCATAACAAGGCAATCGATTAACAAACCTTAAGTCTGGAGAAGCATTTTTAGGAACTATTGCAGGGCCGAACAGCCGGCGACGACTACATTAGATATTCATGCGTTGTCGCACTCGCCGGATCCACACGTAAGCGGAGCGTTCCTAAAAACTCAACTACCTCGGCGCCATATAGAGGATGTTTAGACTTTTCCACTCAATTAACTAACGAGCTGCCCTATTGCCTCACCCATAACCACCACAGAACCGGCTTTAAGATCTTCCCGCCAACGCCCATTCCCTTTAGGCAACAACACAATTGCGGTAGAACCCAGCAAAAAGCGGCCCATTTCATCTCCCTTGGCCAGATTCACTGTTGGCGCTGTACCAAAATGCGTACTGCGAATGACATTACGCGTTGGCGCAACCACTCCAGCCCAAGGAGTTTCAATACTAGCCACAATCATTGCGCCCACTAAAACCACGGCCATAGGGCCATAGTCAGTTGCAAAGTGGCAGACAACGCGCTCGTTCCGCGCAAACAAGCGCGGTACCAGGCCTGCAGTCATCGTATTGACGGAGAATAAATCACCGGGAATGTGCACCATGCGCACCAGCTGCCCGGCTAAGGGCATATGCACTCGGTGGTAGTCCTTAGGCGACAAGTACACGGTTGCAAACAAGCCGTCAGCAAATACTGCGGCTAAATCCTCTTGGCCACCTAATAATTCCAGCAGGCTGAAATCTTGCCCTTTAGCTTGGAACACCCGGCCGTTTTTTATCTCACCTAGCTGGCTAATAGCCCCATCAGCTGGACACGCTACTTCGCCTAAGCCTGAGCATATAGGGCGCATACCCGGCTTCAAAGCGCGCGTAAAAAAAGCATTAAAGTGCGCATAAGTGCGCGGATTTTCTTCCTGCGCTTGGCTCATATCCACGTTATAGCGGGCTATAAATTTTTCGATAAAAAGGTTCTTTACAAATCCCCATTGACAGCGCGCCACCGCGCCAATAAGGCGGGATAACAAAGCCTGGGGAACAAGATATTGCAGCGCAATAAACACGTAGGGATGCATGAGATGGATCCTAATAGGGGGTTAAAATTGATGTGCACGGGCCAAACTCGTCTTACGAATCTGCGCCTGTGGATTTGGGTGTATCCGGCTGATTACCCCATTCTGCCCAACCGCCATCGTATGCGGCGATATTAAGGCCCAGGGCTTTACCCACTAAATAGCTAAAACCTGAGCGATGGTGGGACTGGCAATGAGTGACAATCGGCCGCGCAGGGTCAAGCCCAGCCTCGATAATACGTGCGAGAGCATTGCTGCGAATGCGATATCCGCGTGCAGGATCGTACACATCCGACCATTCCAAGTGCCTTGCGCCAGGTATATGCCCTGCGTACAAGGATGCGCGGACGCTGCCTTGATATTCTGCTCGGCTGCGGGCATCCCAAATCTGGATATCGGCGAATTCACGCAACAACTGCGGCATCTCTATCCGGCATTGCGGATGCAATTGGCGATGCTGAGGGGAGATCGCTTGCGGCTGATTAATCACTTGCTCAAGCGGCACACCTGTACTCAAACACGCGCGCAGACCGCCGTTAAGGTAATACACAGGTGCGTGGCCAAGCAGATCCAATGTCCATAACAAGCGCCCCGCCCAACCGCCGCCCTCGTCATCCATAACTAACACCGGCCGCTGCGGGTACAACCCAAGGCAATCGAACAAGCGGTTTAATTCGCTTAAATGCGGCGGCTTGCCCGGCACAGGAGCTGTTCCACAAAGTAAAAATTGCGCCGGCAGCCAGAGCGCTCCCGGCCAATGGCCAGCCTCATATTGCGCCTGGCTTGAGCAATCAAGAATTAATGTGCTGGCGGGTAATACTGCCGCTTGTTCCGCTTCGAGTACCCATGGGGCAAAGGTGGAGGTTACGGAGGTCATGTCAAAGAGCTTTTGGGTGTCGTCAAACTCTGGCTGGCCAGAATTTGCTGGTAACTGGTGAATCGATCAAGGCTAATCGCCCCCTCATCCCGCGCCTGATTGAGCGCACAGCCCGGGTCATGCTGATGTAAACAATTGCGAAATTTACAGCGCCCTAAAAAGTCTTCGAATTCTATGAACCCCTGGGCAACCTGCTCCGGGCTTAAATGCCCTAAACCAAACTCGCGGATTCCCGGGGAATCAATACACTGCCCGCCGCTGGCAAAGTGATAAAGACGCGCATGGGTCGTTGTATGGCGCCCCTTAGCCACGCCTTCTGACAGCTCGCCAATTTTTATCGACTGCTCCGGCAATAACGCTTGTAGTAGAGAGGATTTCCCTACTCCAGACTGCCCCACCAGAATGCTGGTGCCAGTGGCCAAAACGGCTTGAAGGGGCGCAAGGCTTTGCGAATCTTGCGCGGAAACCGTCAAACAGGTGTAACCGAGGGTTTGATAACTCGCTGCCAGAGCGAGCATCGGATGGTCAGGCTTTAACAGATCACTTTTGTTTAACACCAACACCGGGCGAATATCCAGCGCATGCAAAGCCACCAGATATCGGTCAATTAAATTGGCGTGGGCCACCGGCTCAGGGGCGAGCACAATCAGCGCGCAGTCCACATTCGCGGCTACCAGTTTCAAATTACCAAAACTATCCGGTCGCTGAATACAATTGCGGCGCGGCTTTAGTGCGACGACGACGCCGGTGGGTTCGCCAGGCTGCCAAATTACTCTGTCGCCAACGGTTAACGGCGGCAGATTGGCCCTAAGGTGGCAGCGGTGGCGCTCCCCTGTGGCGCAATCTTGAACCTCCGCCTGCTGGCGCAAAGGCGAAATAACTAATCCCTCACTGCCATTGCAATCCCCCGCAAGCTCCTGGGTGTTTTGGTGGGCGATACGGCGGGTCTGTTGCAAACTGAGGCGGCGTTTAGTCATGGAGTACCAAATTAGGTAAAAAGGGGGCGTCAGTTAAACGGAGGCGCTAAACTTGGCGCCATTGTAGAGAAAAATTTAATCAGGAGTACCCTTATGTCCGCCCAACTACCCAGTGACAGTCATTTAATTTGGATCGATTTAGAAATGACTGGCTTAAATCCAGAGCGCGACGTCATTATCGAGATCGCCACACTAGTCACCGATAAAGACCTAAATATTCTCGCTGAAGGACCTGTCTATGCCATTAACCAACATCCCAGCACGCTCGCAGCCATGGATGATTGGAATACCCAACAACACGGCGGCTCCGGGCTGGTAAAACGTGTATTAGAAAGCACCATTAATACCCGCGAAGCGGAAATTAGCACGCTTGCGTTTTTAAACCAGTGGGTTGTGCCCGGAAAAAGCCCTATGTGCGGCAATTCAATCTGCCAGGATCGGCGCTTTTTAGCCCATTATATGCCGCAGCTGGAACAATTCTTTTCCTACCGCAATTTAGATGTGTCCACGTTAAAAGAACTTGCCCGCCGCTGGAAGCCAGAAATAGCTAAAGGCTTAACAAAAAAAGGCAGTCATTTGGCTATGGATGACATTCTTGATTCAGTCGCGGAGTTAAAATATTACCGAGAGCATTTTATTGCATCGTAACGCACAAGAAAATCAGCGGAATTTATCCACGCAACGGCAAAGCCTGAAATAACTAAAAATCGTGGCGTATTGCAGAATTATAGTGATCAACAATCTGCAAATTAATTAATTGATTTAAACAGAAGCTCTGAAAACCTAGCCAGCTGACTCTGACTAGGTGAATCTATCGGCAGCTAACAGCGTAGCGTGGAGGATTCGTTAAATATACATCAAGCTACTGCAGCGGTAGTACATTGAAAACTCTGCGCAACCTCTCCATCACAAATTGAATCCAACTTTACGTCAAAACCCCAAAGGCGGTGGATGTGTTTTAGCACCTCTTGAGCGGAGGCATCTAAAGGCTGGCGATTGTGTTGAATATGCTGCAATGTTAACGAGCGATCACCGCGCACATCCACACTAAATACCTGAATATTAGGCTCCCGGTTGCCTAAATTATATTGCGCGGAAAGCGCTTCTCGTACAGCCTTATATCCGGATTCATTGTGAATGGCCGTAATATCGATAGAACCATTACGATCATCATCCAAGATACAGAACAGCTTTAAATCGCGCATAATTTTAGGTGATAAAAACTGCAAAATAAAACTTTCATCTTTAAAATTACGCATCGCAAAATCTAATGTAGCAATCCAATCACTACCGGCAATATCTGGAAACCAATGCCGATCTTCCTCAGTAGGATTTTCACAAATGCGCCGAATATCTTGCATCATCGCGAACCCCAACGCATATGGATTAATACCGTTGTAATATTTTGCGTTATAGGGCGGCTGATAAATAACGCTAGTGTGAGATTGCATAAATTCCAAAATAAAGCCATCCGTTACCAATCCGCGGTCATATAAAGTATTGATTAATGTGTAATGCCAGAATGTTGCCCAACCCTCGTTCATCACCTGAGTTTGACGCTGAGGATAAAAATACTGAGCTATTTTGCGCACGATACGCACGACTTCGCGCTGCCAAGGCTCCAATAACGGAGCATGTTTTTCAAAAAAATACAGCAAATTTTCCTGTGGCTCTTCAGGGAAACGAATTTTTTTCTGCTGATTTTTTTTCTGCTCATCTGCAGGAATTGTCCGCCACAAATCATTCACTTGGCGCTGCAAATATTCTTCTCGCTCCTTTTGCCGCGCCTGTTCTTTATGCGCTGACAAAGGATATGGACGCTGGTAACGATCCACTCCATAACTCATAATTGCATGGCAGGAATCTAATATCGCCTCCACCGCCGCCACACCATGTTTCTCCTCACACTGGGAAATATAGTTTTTCGCAAACACTAAATAGTCAATAATCGATGACGCATCTGTCCAGGCGCGGAATAGATAATTCCCCTTAAAAAATGAGTTATGGCCGTAACAGGCATGGGCGATTACCAACGCCTGCATCATCATGGTATTTTCTTCCATAAGATAGGCAATACAGGGATTTGAATTAATTACAATCTCATAAGCAAGCCCCATTTGTCCGCGTCTATAGGATTTCTCTACATTTAAAAATTGTTTGCCATAGGACCAATGGCTATACCCCAAAGGCATACCGACAGACGCATAAGCATCCATCATTTGCTCGGAACTAATAATTTCTATCTGATTCGGATAGGTGTCTAAGCGAAATTCTTTCGCCACTGCCGCGATAGCCTTGTCGTAGGCTTCAATTAATTCAAAACTCCATTCCGAACCGGTAGAAATGGGATTTTTTTCCATGACTAAGCCGCCTTCTTGTGAAATAAATCGCGAAAGACAGGATAAATATCCGCTAAAGATTGTATCTGACGCATAGCAAAACTATTGGGGAAGCTATCTTCTACTTGTTCGTAAGAGCGCCAAAGAGCTTGGTGATCGCGCGGGGTGATTTCAATGTAAGAAAAATATTGCACTTTTTGCATTATTTGCTCGACCAACATTTTATAACAGACGGAAGAATCATCATTCCAATTATCTCCGTCAGACGCCTGTGCACAATAAATATTCCACTCTGAAGTGGGAAAGCGCGCGTCAATTATCTCATCCATTAGCCGCAAAGCACTGGATACAATTGTTCCACCTGTTTCGCGGCTATAAAAAAACTCCTGCTCATCCACTTCTTTAGCGCTCGTGTGGTGGCGAATAAATACTACTTCGGTGTGGCCATAACTGCGCTGTAAAAAAAGATATAGCAACAAGAAAAAACGTTTCGCTACGTCTTTAGTAGCCTGATCCATTGACCCTGAAACATCCATAACGCAAAACATAACCGCCTTAGAGCTGGGTACTGGATGCTTGACCTGCAAATTATATTTAAGGTCAAAATCATCCAACCAGGGAACGCGTTTAATCCGCGATTTAAGGCCAGCAATTAGCTGCTCTAATTCGCGGCGGCGCACCGTAACTAAAGCCTCATCTTCTGAACTCTCAACTAATGCAGCCAATTCCTCCTCAAAGGCGCGCAACTGCTTGCGCTTTTGGCCGGTTAACGCCATGCGCCGAGCATTGGCCGCTCGCAATGAACGCACGATATTAACTTTGCCTGGATTGCCCTCATTGGCAATGCCTGCACGGTGGTATTTAAATTCTTCACCACCGGTTAATTGCCTCTTGACCAGATTTGGCAACTCCAAATCTTCAAACATATAATTTAAAAACTCCTCCTGAGTAATTTGAAAGACAAACTCATCCTCTCCCTCGCCCGAGTCGGAGGCATCGCCCTTGCCGCTGCCAGAGCCTCCGCCACCCTCGGGGCGCTGAATTTTATCTCCAGATACAAATTCTTTATTACCAGGTAATACTCGATTGCGTACCCCGCCTTGACCATGGTGAAAATTCGGCTCGCTTATATCTCGAGAAGGAATACTAATTTGCTCGCCCGAATCAATGTCTTTTATCGAACGTTTATCAACAGCCTGCTGTACCGCCTTTTTTATGTGATCGCGATAACGATCCAAAAAACGCTGTCTATTAACTGTGCTTTTGTTTTTGGCATTCAACCTGCGATCTACGACGTAGCTCACGCGGCTCTCCTAATTAAATTTGTTTATGCCCGGACGAGAGACTGAACCCGCCTATCATTTTGGTCTTGCCGTGGCCACTGAGCATCCAATCTGCGCGCTCCTTCGCGCAGCCCAAAGAAAATTTGTAATCTCCACTAATGCCCGTTGTTCTGTGATGTTTTTAAACGCACTATTGTGATTTACGTACACGTAAATACCATTCGGACAACAAGCGCACTTGTTTCTCGGTATAACCACGCTCAACCATACGCGCGACAAAATCTTGATGTTTTTTCTGATCTTCCTTCGTAGATTTTGTATTAAATGAAATAACCGGTAACAGCTCTTCCGTATTGGAGAACATTTTTTTCTCAATTACCACGCGCAGTTTTTCATAGCTATTCCACACAGGATTTTTGCCATTATTATTAGCGCGCGCACGCAGTACAAAATTAACTATTTCATTACGGAAATCTTTCGGGTTGCTAATTCCTGCTGGTTTTTCTATTTTCTCAAGCTCTTCATTAATGGCTGCTCGATTTAATATCTCACCCGTTTCCGGATCGCGATACTCTTGGTCTTGAATCCAGAAGTCCGCATACACAACATATCGATCAAAAATATTCTGCCCATATTCGGCATAAGATTCCAAATAAGCCGTTTGAATTTCTTTACCGATAAACTCCACATAACGCGGCGCCAAATATTCTTTTAGAAAGCCTAAATATCTTCCAGCGCGCTCCTCTGGAAACTGCTCTTGTTCAATTTGTTGCTCCAACACATAAAGTAAGTGCACAGGATTTGCAGCAACTTCAGTTGGATCAAAGTTAAATACTTTGGAGAGAATTTTAAATGCAAACCGAGTGGATAACCCATTCATACCTTCGTCTACTCCAGCAGCGTCCTTATACTCCTGCTGAGATTTGGCTTTAGGGTCGGTATCTTTAAGATTTTCACCATCATAAACGCGCATTTTAGACAGCAAATTGGAGTTCTCCGGCGCTTTTAAGCGGGATAAAACTGCAAATTGCGCTAGCATTTTTAATGTGTCAGGGGCGCAGGGTGCAAAACGTAACGAACTATTTTGCAATAGCTTTTCATAAATATGTATTTCTTCGGAAACTCGCAGGCAATAAGGCACTTTTACGATATAGACACGATCAATGAAAGCTTCGTTGTTTTTATTATTGCGAAAGGTTTGCCATTCTGATTCATTCGAGTGAGCTAAAATCATGCCGTCAAACGGAATAGCTCCGAGCCCTTCAGTGGAATTATAATTACCTTCTTGAGTGGCAGTTAAAAGTGGATGCAGCACTTTAATCGGTGCTTTAAACATCTCGACAAATTCCATGACGCCCTGATTCGCACGACACAGACCACCAGAAAAACTATAAGCATCTGGGTCGTTTTGCGGAAATTCTTCTAATTTACGAATATCGACCTTACCTACAAGGCTGGATATATCTTGGTTATTTTCATCACCCGGCTCTGTTTTGGAAATAGCTATTTGATCCAAAATAGAAGGGTGCATTTTAACCACTTTGAACTGGCTAATATCGCCGCCAAATTCATGTAACCGTTTTACCGCCCAAGGCGACATAATAGTTTTCAGATAGCGCAGCGGAATACCGTAATCTTCCCGCAAAATTACACCATCTTCATTAGGATCAAATAAACCTAACGGCGACTCAAATACAGGTGAGCCTTTTAAGCAATAAATAGGTTGTTTTTCCATCAAAGCTTTTAGCTTCTCGGCTAGAGAAGATTTTCCACCACCTACTGGGCCGAGCAAATAAAGAATTTGCTTTTTCTCTTCTAACCCCTGCGCCGCATGTTTGAAAAACGACACTATTTGTTCGATTGCCTCATCCATGCCATAAAAATCTTCAAACGCCTGATAGCGTTTAATGATTTTATTGGAAAATATCCGGCTTAAGCGTGGGTGCCTGGACGTGTCCACAAGTTCAGGTTCGCCAATAGCCAATAACATACGTTCAGCGGCGGAGGCATAGACAGAGGGATCTGATTTACAGAGCTCTAGGTATTCTTGAATACTTAATTCTTCTTTTTGCGTTGAAGCATAACGTTCACGATAATGACTAAATATGGTCATAGAGAGCTCCTCAGTTATGACTAAATGGCGAGGGACGGTGCGAATCCTATTCCAAGCATAGACGTTGGAAATAAATCAGCAGACAAAATTCCCCAAAAGATACTTAAAACCGTCAAAAAAATACTGCCTTGAGAGGCCTCGGCAATTTCGCCAAGAATATGTCAGCCACCTTACGCAAAATCCGTTTAAGGCAAGGCCTTTACTCATAAAACAATTCGAGCCATTCAAAAATTAAGCCACGCACGGCTTTGAATTTGCACAAACAATAAGAGGGACTTATATAACTGCCCACCTCAAAAGTAATCGTTTTGTTATATTGATACATCCGTGAAATAATTCATACATCACACATGAAAAATATGAGCATCCAATGAAGGTATTAGTAACAGGCGGAGCAGGTTATATAGGCTCACATACGTGTATCGAGCTAATTCACGCAGGCCACCAGCTGGTCGTGGTTGATAATCTTGTCAATGCTAAACAGGAAGCCCTAGCTCGCGTAGAGGTAATTACCGGTACACAGATTCCATTTTATGCAGTCGATGTCACCGATCGCGCCGCCCTTGATGCTGTATTTAAACAGGAAGGCCCGATCGACGCCGTTATCCATTTTGCCGGCTTAAAAGCTGTGGGCGAGTCTTGCGAAAAGCCGAGCGATTATTATCGTGTCAATGTGTACGGCTCGCTGGTCCTTGCGGATGTAATGGAGGCCCATGGAGTGCAACTGCTGGCATTCAGCTCTTCGGCAACCGTCTATGGCGACCCGCACTCAGTTCCAATCCGCGAAAATTTTCCAACTGGTGCGACCAATCCGTACGGCCGCAGTAAGTTAATGGTGGAAGAAATATTTCAAGATTTAGCAAAACGTACGGGCAATAGGCTAAAAATTGCGTTACTGCGCTATTTTAACCCCATCGGCGCCCACGAAAGCGGCACGATTGGTGAAGACCCAAATGGCATCCCAAATAATCTGCTCCCTTATGTGGCGCAAGTAGCTGTAGGGAAGCTGCCTCAACTGCGGGTATTTGGCAACGATTATGCGACAATCGATGGGACGGGCGTGCGAGATTATATTCATGTGGTGGACCTCGCTCGTGGACATTTGGCTGCGCTTAATCGCTTAACGCAGAACGCACCAGGTGCATATGTGTGGAATTTAGGCACCGGACGAGGTTTTAGCGTACTTGAAGTGGTTAATGCCTTTGCAAAGGCCAGCGGTCGAACCATTCCCTTTGAATTTGTACCTCGCCGTCCGGGCGATATCGCTGAGTGCTACGCCGACCCCAGCCTTGCCGCAAGCGAGCTAGGCTGGGGTGCTGAATATGATCTCAATCGGATGGTTATAGACGCCTGGCGTTGGCAACATCAAAATCCCAATGGCTATGAGTAGACGTTTTAAGCTGACGAAAGAAGCGAGGCTCGCTTCTTAAGCGTTAATGCGCAGAAAGCGAGCTTGGTTTATCTGTATTAAATACATAACAGAACTATTCGCGTCCGCCAAATATACCTGCCAAAGCGCGGTTACTTTTCAAAAATGATAAAAAGCCTTTATTCGGAGAAGACTGACGGCTCAAGTAAATATCGCGGATGAGATTTACATCAAGCTCGTAACTGTTTGGATCTAAGTCCTGAGCAATTTCTATTCGATCTATTTCTGCGTGCGTTAGTTTGCCTGCATCAAGCTTTGCTTGTTTACTTTTTTCATCCAAGGCTAGATCTAAAAACATCGGTTCAACAAGCGGTTTTTTCAGCGTATCCAACACGATCATGATTTTTGGTTTTAAACGCCGCTCAAAATTTTGCTCAACTACAACGGCTACTTCGCCCGTATTAAGCTCAACCAATGTACCTGTAGGGTAAAGCCCGATGGCGCGAATAAATTCAACTACCAAGTCTGATTGAAACAACTCATCCCGCACTTCATAAAGGCGCGCTACCGCTTTAGATGGCGAATAACTACGATTCTCGCCTCTAGGTGTAGTTGTTTCGTCGTAAAAAGTTACGATCCCGGCAATTTTCCCCAGTAAAGGTATTTTATCGCCGCGCAATTGCTCAGGATATCCACTGCCGTTTAAACGCTCACAGTGGGTTTTAACTACAGAGGTAATTCTAGGTTTAATATCCGGCAGCTCGCGAAGAATCTCCACGCCAAAATCAACAAATTTTTCATAGGCTGATTGCTCAGCGGCAGTACGATTTTGTTTCTCTAAAATTTCCAGTGGCAGCCGCGTCTTACCAAGATCTTTTAATAAAAGGCCGAGGGCTAATACATCAAGATCCACTTTCGGAAGGCCGATGTGCCGACCAAACAAAATTCCCCACACTGCGCAGCGCACGGCATGACTGTATGTGTATTCGTCTTTTTCTTTAACACGGCTTAACCAAGTAAATGCATCTGGGCTGCGCAATACGCTATCGACCATTGCACTGGCCGTGCGCTTGGTTTCCTGAATGGGCAAGTCATGATTACCCGAACCTACTTGACGCATGACCTCGCCGATGGCGGTGTAGACCTGCTGGTGTAATTCCCGCGCCCGCGTCATCTCACGACCCAAGGACTCAACTACCGGGTATTGGTTATGCTGGATTTTGATAGGGGCAACGTCAGTCACTTTGTTTTTGACTGACGACTTAGTGGCGCCACCTGAACTACCTGGGCCGCTCATCGTGCGCAAATTGGTTCTGACTGGCCCAGGGCCCTTGGCTATATCAATAAATGCGTGATGACAGTGCACTTTTAGCAACTGGATTTCGTCAAGCGTGTTGATGTAAAACCCTTGCAAGGGAAACGGGGTTTGCGTCCATGGTCTATCAAGGCCAGACACAAACATCCCAAGGGTAAGTTCATTAACGTCGATTTTAATTTGCTTAATACCCAAGTTAATCCCCTCCTACACACAGTACTAAAGACCGCAAAAACTGATTATAAACCAACCAATCCGAATAAAATGCAGCCAGAATGGAAGGATTCGATATTTGGGAACTGTCCCAAACTATTTTTGCTAAACGGCGCGCTCCTTACCCAAGACTGGAAAAACGCCTTAAGTCGACCGCAACCTATCTCTATAGATCCGCATTTTTATACTAACTGATGATACTCGGAAGACAACTCGTTGACTGCCGATATAAAAGCTCCAGCATGGGCCGGATCAACCTCAGGGGTAATGCCATGGCCAAGATTAAATACGTGGCCGCTGCCGTGCCCAAAAGACTGAAGAATGTCTGCTACTTCTTGACGTATGCGTTGTGGAGAAGCATAAAGAATGCCAGGGTCCATATTGCCCTGCAGAGCCACTCGCCGCCCAACTCTCGCTCTAGCTTGCCCGATATCGCACGTCCAATCTAAACCTAACGCAGTAGCGCCGGTATCTGCCATCGACTCAAGCCAGAGCCCGCCACCTTTAGTGAACACGATAACCGGAACCGGACGGCCCTGATGTTCTTTGATCAGTCCGTCGATAATTTTTTGCATAGGATCAAGGGAAAACTCTTGATAAGCTCGAGCTGAAAGCGCCCCGCCCCAAGTATCAAAAATTTGCACAGCCTGAGCACCAGCCAGTATTTGCGCGTTCAAGTAATCAATTACCGAGGCGACTAATTTATCCAGCAGCAGATGCATCAATTCAGGCTGGTTATACATCAAGGTTTTCGAGCGGCGAAAATCCTTACTCGACCCACCTTCAAGCATGTAAGTCGCAAGCGTCCATGGGCTGCCGGAAAAACCGATTAAGGGTACCCGGCCATTAAGTTCTCGACGAATCAATCGCACGGCATCTAAAACATAGGGTAGATCTTGCGCGGTATTTACCACCGGCAAAGCCTCGATATCCGCTGCGTTTACGACAGCTTTGCGAAATTTAGGCCCTTCCCCCTCACCAAAGTACAAGCCAAGGCCCATGGCATCGGGGATAGTGAGAATATCGGAAAACAAAATGGCGGCATCAAGAGCATAACGCTCAAGCGGCTGTAACGTAACTTCGCAGGCAAGCTCTGGATTGCTGCAAAGGGCCATAAAGTCGCCCGCTTTTGTCCGGGTAGCGCGGTATTCAGGTAAATAGCGGCCAGCCTGCCGCATCATCCATACGGGGGTGCGATCCACAGGCTCGCGCAACAGGGCCCGCAAAAAACGATCGTTTTGCAATGAAGTCATGTTTTCTCTCTGTACCCAAATAACGCTGGTGCATAGGGTTTGATAAACAAGATCCTAGAGCACCAATGATGAATTTTTATTATTGTTGCAGGTGAAACTGAAACCGGCTCTGTAATGACGAAAGCCAGATTATTATAGGTGGTGAACCCTGCTAAGCCGCGCCTCCGCTAATTTGGAAACGCACACTAACATGGAATAATTAAACTGTCTGGAACTTGGGCGCACATTAGGGGCCGACTGTGTTAGCGAGATTTCAATATGTAATGCGCTGTCGCTTACACATCCAAGAAATCTAAAATGCCGCTTGCCGCTTCGCGCCCTTCCCAAATAGCCGTAACAACCAAGTCCGAGCCGCGCACCATATCGCCGCCAGCAAACACCTTTGGATTGGAGGTTTGGAATTTATACGGCTGCTCTTCAGGAGCTTCAACGCCACCCCAGGTATTAATTTTGATGTCGTGATCGGCAAACCAGGGAGCCGGGTTAGGCTTAAAACCAAAAGCTACTAACACAAGATCAGCAGGTAAAATCTCCTCACTGCCTGGAATAACTTCCGGCCTACGACGACCGCGCTCATCAGGAGCTCCCAACGTCGTAGTCACAACCTTAACGCCTTCAACTTTACCTTCGCCCACTATGGCAACAGGTTGACGGTTGAACAGGAATGCCACTCCTTCTTCGCGAGCATTTTGCACCTCACGGCGCGAGCCAGGCATGTTTTCCTCGTCGCGACGATAGGCACAGGTCACGCTGGTTGCGCCCTGCCGGATAGATGTGCGGTTGCAGTCCATAGCAGTATCACCGCCACCTAATATCACCACGCGCTTGCCCTTCACGCTTATAAAATCGGCTGGATCCTTTTCAAAACCCAAGTTGCGGTTGACGTTCGAGACTAAAAACGGCAATGCATCGTAAACGCCTGGCAAGTCTTCTCCAGGAAATTCACCCTTCATATAGGTGTACGTGCCCATTCCCATAAATACCGCGTCATAGTCGCGCAGCAATTCGTCCATCGTGACGTCTTTGCCTATTTCAGTATTCAGGCGAAACTCCATGCCCATTTCCGTGAACAGCTCGCGACGGCGGCTCATGACGGATTTTTCCAATTTGAATTCGGGAATACCAAAGGTTAACAAGCCACCGATTTCAGGATAGCGATCAAAAACTACGGGCTTCACACCATTACGCACCAATACGTCGGCACAGCCAAGGCCTGCGGGGCCTGCGCCAATAATGGCGACTTTTTTATCCGTCCACACCACTTTTGACATGTCCGGCTTCCAGCCCATGGCAAATGCAGTATCGGTAATGTACTTCTCCGCGTTGCCAATGGTTACTGCTCCGAAGCCGTCATTGAGCGTACAGGCGCCTTCACAGAGGCGATCCTGTGGGCAAACGCGACCGCATACTTCAGGCAGAGAGTTAGTCTGATGTGCCAGATCCGCCGCCTCAAACAAGTTGCCTTCAGCCACCAATTTCAACCAGTTGGGAATATAGTTATGAACCGGGCACTTCCACTCACAGTATGGATTGCCACAGGCCAAACAGCGGTGTGCTTGGCCTTGCACCTGGGGTTCTGTGAAGGGTTGGTATATCTCCACAAACTCAGTTTTGCGCACGCCCATATCCTTTTTATTAGGATCTTGGCGGCCCACATCTAGAAATTGAAAATCGTTACTCAAACGCTCAGCCATAATTACAAAATCTCGTTATTTACCCAGCGCCAATGCACTATTCGCCGCGCTTGCGGAAGCTCGTTAATAAACTGGCGATGCTCGCCGCCTTGGGTTTGACCAGCCAAAACTTGCTGATGTATTGATCAAAATTATCGAGGATATGCACAGCCCAAGGGCTTTGCGTCTCGGCAGCAAACTCTTTAATGACACCGCGCAAGTGGTTGCGGTGCGCTTCGAGCTGCTCAGTATTCACTCGTATAATGTCCACTAATTCGTGGTTATAGCGATCCACAAAGGTGTTTTCTTCGTCGAGAACATAGGCAAAACCACCTGTCATACCCGCGCCGAAATTCACCCCCGTGTGGCCCAAGATTGTGACGACACCGCCGGTCATATATTCACAGCAATGATCCCCTGCGCCTTCTACAACAGCATGAGCTCCGGAGTTACGCACGGCAAAGCGCTCACCCGCACCCCCAGCTGCGAATAACTTGCCGCCGGTAGCACCGTACAGACAAGTGTTGCCAATAATCGAGGTTTCATGGGCCACAAAGCTTGAATTGCGCGGTGCTCGAATAACCAGCTTACCGCCTGCCATGCCTTTGCCGACGTAGTCGTTGGCATCGCCTTCTAAATACATCTCTAGGCCACCTGCGTTCCATACACCGAAGCTCTGGCCTGCAACACCGATGAAGTTCAACCGTATTGGGGCTTTATCCATACCCAAGTTGCCGTGACGTTTGGCAATTTCACCGCTGACACGCGCACCGATGGAGCGATCGCAGTTGGTAATTGTGTAATCCCAATTGCCGCCTGATTTGGCATCTATCGCAGCGGTTACATCGGCAACGATTCGCTCCGCTAACAAGCCTTGATCGAAGGGTTCGTTGCGTTGAACCTGACAATACTGGGGTTTGCTTTTGATCAGATCATCAGAGTAGAGAATTGGCGACATATCCAATTTACTTTGGCGCAATGTCTGCCCTTCAATTACTTCTAACAAGTCCACTCGACCGATTAGCTCTTTAAGGCTGCGCACACCCAACCGCGCCATCCATTCACGAGTCTCTTCAGCCGCAAAGCGGAAGAAATTCATCACCATTTCGACCGTGCCGATGTAATGGTCTTTGCGCAGTTTATCCTGCTGTGTAGCAACGCCGGTTGCACAGTTATTTAAGTGGCAGATACGCAGGTATTTACAGCCTAAGGCCACCATAGGCGCAGTGCCGAAACCGAAGCTTTCCGCCCCTAAAATAGCGGCTTTCACAACATCCAGACCGGTTTTTAACCCGCCGTCGGTTTGCACGCGCACCTTGCCGCGCAAATCGTTAGCGCAGAGGGTTTGATGTGTTTCAGACAAACCCAATTCCCAGGGCGAACCTGCATATTTAATGGAGGTTAACGGGCTTGCCGCAGTACCGCCGTCATAACCGGAAATAGTAATTAAATCGGCGTAAGCCTTGGCAACCCCAGCGGCGATAGTACCTACGCCTGGGCGCGATACTAGTTTTACTGAAATCAACGCCTGCGGATTAACCTGTTTTAAGTCAAAAATTAGCTGCGCTAAATCCTCAATCGAGTAAATATCATGATGCGGAGGAGGCGAAATAAGGGTTACGCCCGGCACGGAATAACGCAGCCGTGCGATGAGTTCGTTTACCTTGCCGCCGGGCAATTGGCCGCCCTCACCGGGTTTGGCGCCCTGAGCAACTTTAATTTGCAGCACTTCGGCGTTAACCAAATAGGCAGGTGTAACACCGAAGCGGCCTGAAGCTACTTGTTTAATTTTCGAGCTTTTGATTGTGCCGTAGCGAGCAGGATCTTCCCCACCTTCGCCGGAATTCGAGCGCCCGCCTAAGCGGTTCATGGCTTCAGCCAAGGCTTCATGAGCCTCAGGTGAAAGCGCACCTAAGGACATGCCCGCAGAGTCAAAACTTTTAAATAGATTTTCTACTGGTTCTACTTCAGCAAGAGGAATCGGTTTGATGCCCTCTTTTAACTTGAACATATCGCGCAAGGTTGCAACTGGACGGTTATTTACCAGCGCTGCGTAATCACGCCAAGCGGCGTAGTCGCTAGTTTGCACGGCACGATGCAACGTCTGCACAACATCAGGGTTATAGGCATGGTATTCCTGACCGTGTACATATTTGAGCAAACCGCCGGGAGTGATCGGCTTGCGCGCTTTAAATGCATCTGCCGCCAGCGCTTTTTGATCCTCTTCAAGATCGCTAAAACCTGCGCCCTTAATGCGGCTAGGAGTACCTGCAAAACAGGTTCCGACCACTTCTTCATCAAGTCCGATGGCTTCGAACAATTGCGCACCGCGATAGGACGCCACTGTTGAAATACCCATTTTCGACATGATTTTTAGCAACCCCTTGTCGATGCTCTTGTGATAATTTTTGTACGCCGTACTGATATCCACGAGCACATCACCGGTCTCAACCAGATGATTAATCACGTAGTAACTTAAGTACGGATAAACCGCAGTAGCACCAAAACCAATCAGCGCCGCCACATGGTGAGGGTCGCGAGCAGTGGCAGTTTCGACAACCAAATTAGCATCGCAGCGCAGGCTATCTTGGGTCAGGCGTTGATGCACAGCGCCCGTTGCCAATAAAGCATGAATAGGTAAAAGCCCTTTTTGCATGCCGAAGTCGCTCAATACAAGCGTTACAAAACCCTCTTTTACCGCCACAACCGCTTGTTCGACTATGTCGTTAACGGCCTGTTTTAGCGACTTTTGCTGAGGATCGTAATGCAAGTCGAAGATCTTCGGGTTGATGCGTTTGGGATCAACCGCCATCAGTGCGCGGAACTTGGCTGGCGATAATACTGGGCTACTTAAAATAACCCGCTCCGCGTGTTCGGCAGTTTCGGCGAACACGGAAAGCTCACGCCCCAAGCAGGTTTCCAACGACATCACTATGGCTTCACGCAGCGGGTCAATCGGTGGGTTGGTTACCTGAGCAAATTGCTGGCGGAAAAAGTCGTAAAAAGGCCGCACCTTTTGCGATAGCACAGCCATAGGGGTGTCATCCCCCATTGAGCCTACAGACTCCTGCCCGCTTTCAGCCATAGGCCGGATAACCTGGTCGCACTCTTCAAAGGAGACCAGATGCATTTTCATATAGGTTTTGATTTCTTCAGCCGAGAGCGCCGTTTCTGGCAAATCAACTTCCAGGCTCGATTCGATACGCAGGGCACGCTCTTTGAGCCATTTTAAATAAGGCTGCGTTGACTTCAGTTGGTTGTCGATATCTTCAGTGTGCATCAACTGGCCGGTCTGTGTGTCCACGGACATGATTTGCCCAGGCCCTAACCGTCCTTTCGCCACAACATCTTCAGGGGCGTAGCTGTACACGCCGACTTCCGAAGCGACGGTAATAATATCGTCGTTAGTGATCACCCAACGCGAAGGGCGCAGGCCATTGCGATCCAGCGTGCATACGGCGTAGCGGCCGTCGGTAATTACTAAACCGGCCGGGCCGTCCCAGGGTTCGATGTGCATTGAATTAAATTCATAAAACGCTTTTAAATCCTGGTCCATCGTTTCCATGTTTTGCCATGCAGGCGGCACGAGCATGCGGATGGCACGATGCAATTCCATGCCGCCCGTTAACAAAACTTCCAGCATATTATCGAGGCTGGAAGAATCCGAACCGGTACGGTTCACCAACGGAGATAATTGATCAAGATGTGGCAATAATTCACTTTGGAATTTATTAGTGCGCGCTTGAGACCAGTTGCGGTTACCGACAATTGTGTTGATCTCACCATTGTGAGCCAACAAGCGAAACGGCTGTGCCAGCGGCCAACGCGGTAATGTATTGGTGGAAAAGCGCTGGTGAAATACACAGATGGCAGTCTGCAAACGCGGATCGGCCAGATCCGAAAAGAACTGTGGCAGATCCACGGGCATCATTAAGCCCTTATAAGAAAGGACTCGACTGCTTAGGCTTGCCACATAAAAAGCACTGTCAGTCGCTAGACGTTTTTCTATTTTGCGGCGCGCAAGAAACAATTTGGATTCAAAGTTGGCCTCAGGTTCGCCCTGGGCATTTACTAATAAATGGTAAAAATCCGGCAAGCTCTCAAGCGCGATAGGCCCTAAGCAACTCGGATCAGTAGGCAGTTTGCGCCAGGTAAGTTCAGACAGCCCAAGTGCAGCCAATTCTTCACTCACGACAGCTTGGGCCGCCGCTGTAAGCACGGGGTCACGGCTCAACATTATTGAGCCCACAGCATAGAGATCTGCCAGAGCAAAATTTTGCTCCTGTGCTACAGCCCGCAGAAAACTATCGGGTTTCTGAATCAAAAGGCCGCAGCCATCCCCAGTCTTACCGTCTGCGGCAATCCCACCCCGGTGGGTCATGCAGGTTAGGGCTTCAATGCCCGTAGCTAGGAGTTTATGACTGGGCTTGCCCTTTAAGTGGGCAATCAAACCAAAACCACAGTTGTCTTTAAACTCATCTAACCGGTAAAGACCAGTACTCATAGGCTGTTTCACTTCGCGAAATAGGGTTAGTGCTGCTCGATCAGCACCACATAAAACCTTTTAAAATTCAAAAGGTTATTCAGAACATGATCGGCAGACAGACAAAAAAGCCCCTTTGAAAGGGGCTTGCCTAATAAATGGGCGCAGAATGTTAACTGCTCGGTCCGTTATTGGCAAGTTGGCCTTTGGCGTCTAAACCCGCAACGTGCCGACAGGTTTTTGCATTATGGCGACTTTATCTCAGCATGAATTAGGCCGACTTTTTTTGGCCAGGGTTTGGCGCTTTGTTGCATGCTGGGCAAATTCTTAGCTGCGGCTGCGGCCTCGTTGGCCGAAGGATATTCTCCCTCCACTAAGATATACACTTCTTTGCCATCGCGGATGGTTTTATAAGCGGCCAGATCCTTTTTATTCGGCGCTCCGGCCAGCATGTCTTCAATTTTCTTAGCCGAGTTAGTCACCATTATTTGCAGCACATAAGCATTCTCATCCAGCTTACTTAATTTTTTGCTGCTTGAGGCGATACTGGTCGGAACATCTGCCTTAATGAGTTTGGCTTTGTCCTCAGGCTTAACAACGGCCTTGGTCTCGACAGGTTTCACCTCCTCAGTGGGTTTGACCGCCTTCGCTGTAGAGGCCTTCATTAAGTCAGACGTGCTCTCTGATTTAGCTGATTCTTGCGGCGCTTTGGGTTCTGCAGGTTTAGTTACCGCAGGCTTAGTTTCAGCCGGTTTAGCTTCAGCAGGTTTGGCCTCCGTATGTTTCATCTCGGCAGGCTTACTCTCTTTAGTAGGCTCTGCTTTAGCAGGTGCATTTGGACTTTGAGCAGAGTTTGGATTTACCGCTACGTCATTGTTAACTTCAGCATTTTTAACTTCAGTTGCCGCCGGTTCATTACTGCGTGCGGGCTGGGGCACTGGGGTTGTTTCGCCCGGGTTGGCTTGCGCTGTGTAGTTGGCCAGCGTTTGCTGTGGCGAATTAGCAGGTTCTGCACCAGTAGGCATTTTTACCGGTTCACTAGATTCACCGGGTGTAACCTGTTTCATTTCAATTGTCAGCGGTTTGCTGTTAATAGACTGCAATGAAGTTTCTTGCGTGATAGTGGATGAGGATTCCGTGGGTTTTTCACGCATCCAAATTGCCCATACCAGCAGGCTAATCAGAGCCAGCACCAATAAAATATGTACAAGGGGTAATCCGCGTACAGAAAATCGTTTTTCATCACCCATAGATAAAGCCCATGCCTCTCTTGCCAAGCTTAGTGCCACACCAGGCAAACCCTGGCTCTCTAACCAAATTTCTTGCAGTGTATCGGCCGATAATGCCTGCACCGGTTCGCGCGTTAATAAGTCTTCATATTCACCGTTGAGCAACTCGGTAAGCTCCTGCAGGCTCAAACAGGGCAGTACAAAATCGTACACACTGACATCAATAAGCTGCAAAGCATCTAATCGGTCAGCCAGGCTATCGCGGGCGAATAACACTAAATGCAAACCAAAGCCTTCTTCCGCGCCTCCTTGTAAAACACTCACAATGCCGGATAACGTGGCGTCGCTGAGTAAGTCGGCATTATCAACAGCCACCACGACACGCCGCTTTTGGCGCTGAAGATTTTGATTGTATTTGCGCAGCGCTACCATGGATTCACCGACGGACTGCTCTAATCCCACCGGCAAACCCAGTGCCTCTAACAATTTTTGCAGAGCATGCCCCGGCCAGGCTTCGTCCGCTACTTGCCAAATCTCCCAGCCTTGCTGAGTACTCGCCTGTTTGAGCAAATCCTCTAAAAATGTACTTTTCCCTGCCCCTTCCGCACCAGTAATTACCTGTACTGCGCCACCAAATTGAGCCAGATTTTCGATTTGGCGCTGCAGCTGGCGCCAGCTAGTGGGAATATAGGGTTCTAGTTCAAGCGAAACGGGGGGTGTTTGCATGGGGAGTTAGCATTTGGGGCTTGGTAGGAGGTGCGACAATGTAGCGTCTTATAACAGCCAAAGCAAAGTGCTAAGAGTTTACCTAGATCATCTTGCTAAGCTATTCCATACGGTTAAAAGCCTCGCCGTTACGATAATACAACTGCTTAACACTTGATTATGCTTATTTTTTGGTTGCAAGCTTTATTTAATGGCTGATTCCAACGCCTTTACAGTTGCAACTTAGAGGTAATTGCAATTAGCTAAGGTTGGGACAGGCGGCGCGATTTTTACAATAATTGGCTCATCAGGCCTTAATTATCTAGTCGCATTACCCTTTCAAACATTCTTGAAAAATATGAGAACTTATATGTTTGGAGAGAAGATAAATTTTCGTATTTAGAATAAAAATGGCCAACTATTAATGACTAAAACACCTTATTTAACCCCAAAGAAATAGCACGCGCCGAACCTATATTTTCCGATAACCAATCCTTCCAGCCCAATATTTTTATTCAACAGATTGTGTACGTCCGCATTGAGTGTGTGCACGCTCTCCCAGCACCTAAAATCGTAACTGATACATATGTCGATAACTGTCGGTTAAGCAGCCTTAATGTGCTTTCGTTGCTAACGTAGGATTCGCGCTTGTTAACTTGCCAATAAACGGGCCGGATAATACTTACTCAGTCGCGCCTTGCGCTTACGCGCCCAAATAATCACACCGGTTAGCGACATTACAGCTACCAACAGCCCCAACACCGAAACCATGACGCGCCCTGTGAAGCCCAAAATACGCCCGGAATGAAGCGGAAATTGCGCCTGCATGAAGATGTCGCCTGCGCTGCCTTCACCTGGGATTTGTTTTCCAAGGTAAGCGCCGGTGGCGCCGTCGAAATATATCCATGGGTTGCCCAAGCCGCCGTCGCCGTGACCCATGCCAGGGGCAAAAAATCCAACGCCGTAAATACCAAAAGGCGGTGAATAAAAAATAGCGCCTAGAGGACGGCTGATACCCTGTTGCAAAGCTTGGGTTTGCGCCAGTTGCACGATATTTTCCCTCGATATATTGGGCATCTGGGGGGTTGGGCTGGGCTTGGTGGTTTCAAATGGGGTGGGCGTGAGGGTGGAAAATACACTCACGAGCGGCCGCATGATCTCACTGCTTAAATTCATTGATACAGAGGTTACGGCCAGGATCAGCAATAGCGGCCAAATCCATATACCGCCGGAGCGATGTAGATCGAACGTGCATTTGTGCGAGCCCTGGTTGAGACGGAAACGAAAAGATTTACGCCATTGCTGCCAACTCGGAAAGGAAATCCACAGGGCAATAAAACTGTCAATGCACCAAACGATCGCCAGTATACCCATGAAGATAACGCCTAATTGCACACCCCAGGCTTCAGGTATATGCATGCTGTAGTGCAATTTGTAGAGGAACGAGATTAAGTTGGGCCGCGCCAGCGATATTTGGCCCCATTGCCGCTGGCCTTTTATTTCAGCGGTTACCGGATCCAGCGCGACTTGGTTGTAGCCCAGTTGGGTGTCGGCAGTGCGCGCAACAACACTGCCCACCCAGTTATGGCCTGGCTCTATAACGAGAGGAAAAAACGTAACAATTAATTCTGGGCGCTGTCGCTCTAATGCTTCGGCGAGCGCCAGGCTGTCTTGGGACACGCCGGGGGCGGTGGCGGCGAAGAGCTCGGGATTGAGCCACTCGTCAAGCTCATGATCCCAACTAATTAATGCTCCGGTTAGGCCGGAGATCGTGAGAAATAGGGCCAGGGTTAAGCCCAGGTAACGGTGGGCTAAAGCTAGTATTGGGCGAGACATTTTTAAACCTTAAGCTGAAATTGACGAGCTGGGCACAGGCTAATAACTCATATCAAGCTGAAGCCTGCGGTACGCCCCGGCGGCATAGTAGCCAACTTCGTACAGGCTGGTGAGGTACTTTTTATTGCTCCGATTGTTGATGTTAAGGCTAAGCTGGAGTGTGTCGGACACGGCCCAGCGGGTGAACACATTGTCACGACGTAACTATGCTGGCGCTGGCGAATGCTAATACCTGACGAATCATCTATTTAGAGACTTAGTTTTGCCAGCGCAGGCTCTCGCCGCACTCAATACCTTTGCCACCTATACGCAAAGAGGACAGACAAAAGGTGGGCGGGACGTATGAGCTAGCGCTTATAGTCGGTACGCCAAGCGCAGCTTAATGTTGCGGCCCGGTTCGTAGTCCATCAGGTACAACTCGCCAAAGCGCGGGTGAATACTGGTGCCGTTTTGCGAGCTTTGCGACGCGTAATACGCATCGAACAAATTCTCCACGGCAAGGCTCAGATTGAATGCTTCAGTTGCCTGCCAATTCGCGGCTAGGCTGTGCAGACGGTAGCCGGGCTTGCGATTGTGCTCGGGGGCATCGAGGGCTTTTCCGGCTGCAAGACTGTCGACCCACTGCCAGTTCCAGTTGAGATCCAGTCGATAGACTTCAAGCCGATAGTCGAGGTTGAGACTCAAGGAATCACCTTGCTCACGATCCAAACGGGCACGATCTAAATTCTCATAGGGGGCTTCGGCGGCTAGCTGGCTTTTCGCATGGCTGTATGTAAGCAGCACTTTAAGCGGGCCCTGGTTCAATCCCGCGTAAGCTTCATAACCCTGGCTTGCCATGCTGCCTATATTGTCCTTGCCGTAGAAGGTAGCGGTTTCGGCGTAATCGTAAATGTAGTGGTCGATGTCACTGCGGAACACGGTGAAGCCCCCACTGACTTGCTCTATGCCAAACAACGCAGATTGATAAGCAATGCTCCACTGTGTGTTATGTCCGCTCTCCGCCTCGATAGTAGGGTTAGCTTCATCCTCACTACCAGCACCTATAAATACCTCGCTCAATTCTGGCGCCTTGAAAATGCCGGTACTACTGACGCGCGTGGTGAGGTGCTGGGTGGGGGAATATTCCACTGCCAGGGCCGGGCTTAGGGCATCGAACGCGCTATCGGTAACAGCACTGTCAAGTTTGGCTCTGTCGTAACGCAGACCGGGGATAAGCCGCCACTGCGTGCTAAAACTGATTTCGTCCTGAGCGTAAAGTGAATGCGTACGGCTGCGCTCGCCTCCCTCTTCACTGCCATCGCGGAGAAATTGAGTGGTGTATTGCACCTGTTCCAAGCCGTAGGTGAGCAGATGCATGTCGCTCGCTTCGCTTTTGGCTAACAGATTCAATCCCCGGTTATCGGCGTGCCCCGTATTTACGCTGGCCGCTGCGGGCCGCCAAACGGCCAAGCCGCGCTCATCGCGCCAGAATTCACTTTGGTTGTCGAACAGGTTGATCTGTAAATCTAGCCAGCTGCCTGGTTCCCAGTTGTAGTTAAGTGTCGTCGTGGCGCGATTGAATTCGGTGGGAAACACCAAGGGTATGCCTAGGTTTTGTTGGATTTTACGGCCGGTCGCAAGTCCCATGTCCGGGCGCGAGGCATAGTCGCCCCTATCTTCGTAACGCTCATGGCCAATTTTAAGGCGTTGATTAGGGCTAATTTGCCAGCCAAGTTTGCCCAGCACATCGGTAAGATCGCCGTCGATGCCCTCTACCCTGCCTTGGGTCTCGGGCACCGCCTGGTTATTTTCATCTAATAACCTGCCGCCACCCACGTCAAAGTTGCCTCGTTTTACGCCGTTGGCATAGAGCAATAAATCAAAGCTTTGACCAAATTGGCCATAGGTCGTGGCCGCTAGGCTATCTTGGCGATTTTGGGCGTAGGCAGCTTGCAACATGCCGCCCCACTGCTGACCTGGTTTTAACAGTTCGCGGGCATCTTTAGTGTAAAACCGCGCCGCGCCGCCTAAGCCGCCGTCCAACACCGAATTGCTGCCTACAGCAAGATCAGCACTTTTGAGAATATCGGCGTGAATTTGCAAGTTGCCCATGTGGTGGAACATATAGGTATTTTGCACGGCCCCATCAATGGTTACGCGCAGGTCTTTGTCATCCATACCGCGAATGGTAATGCGTTGGTTGAGACTATGGGCGCCGCCTACATCGACACCGGGTAAGTCGCGCAGCAGATCGCTGACATGGTCCGCCTGGCGCAAGCTAAGCGCTGTATCACTTACCGGCATTGCCGTACTGGTAACTTGCGTCGCCCAAACGGTAACGGTTTCGATCTGCTGCTCTGAGGCAGGCTGAACAGGTGATTGAGCCTGGGCAAAGGCAGGAGCAAATAAGCCTGCGGTAATAACACCACATAAGCCTGTGGCAATAACACGACGGTACAACATGGTAATTCCCTAATTAACTAAGGTTGAAGAAAGCGGGGTTCGTGGGAGTTTTGCAAAGGGCGCTGAAAATACAGGGCCGCGACCATAGCGGTAAGAGATAAACACACCAGCCAAACCATGGCCCAAGGCTCAAAATCGAGCCTGGCCGCTTGAGTTTGCGCACTGGGGGGCAAAAGCCAAAACACTGCAGAGGCGATGATCGCCCCCGCCGCAGCCGCGCCGTCTTGAACGGCGTGTTCCAGGCTTAAATAAGCGCCGCGCTGGTAGGGCTGCGGCAGCTCTGAGGTGTACGCAGTTAAGCTCAGCTGACGACAGGCATTGGCCGCCATGAAGGCACAAAAACACAGCGCCAGTAGTGCCGGGGACGGTAGCGGCCCCAGGCCTGCGCCAGGCATCATCAACGGCAACAGGCCACATAGGCTTAAAACCAATGCGCCGTTGAAGGCGATGTGCGGGGATTTTGCGTCGCACCAGCGCCCCCAGCCCTTCAGTGCAAAAAACGTGGCCAAGCCGCCTAGCAGATAAAGCGGGGCTAGATGGTCTCGATGCCAAGCTAAATTGCTCAGGAAAAAAGCACTAAAACTCGGCACGATTAAAAAACAGGCCAATGTATTACTGCCCTGAGCGAGCAGTGCTCTGCGCAAAAGCGGCTGCTGGCACAAGGCAATCAGCTGGGGCACTAGTTTGGCGCCGCTGCTCGCGGCATGAGGTGCCGCAGGTGAGATCGCTATCAGCCAATACCCTAAACCACACCAAACCCCCTGCGCGAGCGCCAAACTCACGATGAAGTAGCGCCAACCTATGAGCTGCGCGCCCCAGAGTCCAAGGGGAATTCCCAACACCATTGCAAGGGTAAACCCCAGCATTACCGTGCCTATGACGCGCCCACGGTGGGACGGCGCAGTTTGGTCGATGATTGCAGCTAGCAGTAACGCAGCCGCCGGAGCGGACACCAAACCCTGTACAAAACGCACGCCCACCAGTTGGCCCAAGTGCGTGACGATCCCTTGCAACAAAGCCAAAACCGAGAGCAGTAGCAGGGCTGCCATCAGCGCATGTTTGCGTGGCCATTGATCCAACCGCGCCACACAGGCAAGCCCGCCGACAAAAGCGCCGAAGCTATATGCACCGCTTAACCAACCCAAGTGCCCGGCAGCAAAGCCCATGCTATGGGCCACATCCGGCCCCAGCGGCAGCAGCAGGACAAAATCCAGCGCTAGGAACGCCTGCACGCCGCAATACCAACTGACATAACGCGGCTGCGCGGCAGGATCAATTAAAACCTTTGGGTTCATGGCACTCACTTAACTTATGAATATTTATTGAATCTTATTGATAATCATTATCATTTAGTTTAGCGTTTAAAAGCAAGAGGGCACTTCGGTATATTTTTAAGCCCAGTCTGTCCACAAATTTCCTTTAACCCAGCGCCGATTGGCGCCTAGCGAGGTGTTTAATGAACGCCCCCTTCTCTACTCACGATCAAGCGCCCAGAATTTCTTTACAGGCCTCTTCCGTACATCAGCTGTGTTCGCAGTGGCAGCGCGGCGATAGCCTGTATATCTCCCCCAATATTTCGCTGTTGGGCCAAGGCTGCTTAGCCCGCCAAGCCCTGAACGAGGCGGCGCCGCGTGCTCAAGAGCGACTGCTGCGTCTGGCCTGTCAACAGGGATTACCGCCGTTACTGCTAGGGCTGATTGGCTTTGATGCGGACCTGTACCAGTTATGGGTGCCGCAACAGCTCAGCTCGGGTTCGGGTAGTGATGGCTCATGGCCAAGCTCTGCACCTGCCACTGCAAGTGCAGTTGCACCAGATTTGGCCCATTTACAGCCGGGCCCGGAGGCTTACCGTGCGAGTGTTTTGCGCGCCGTGCAGGTGATGGCGAGCGGCCAGTTCGACAAGGTGGTATTAGCGCGCAGTCTGCGGTTACAGCGGCGCGTGGATTTAAAAACTCTGCTGTGTGCGGCGCTCAGCCGCAATGCACTGGGATACAGCTTTATTATGAATCCGCCGAACGAAAGCGGTGCTCTGGTCGGTGCTAGCCCGGAGTTATTACTGCGCAAAACCGGCAACCGGGTCACGAGCCATCCGCTCGCCGGGTCCGTGCCGCGCAGTGTGGATCGCCAGGAAGACCAGCGCCGCGCCGCAGCGTTGCTGCAGGGCGCCAAAGAGCGCCGGGAACATGCGTTAGTGGTTGAGGCAGTCGCCGACAGCCTGGCGCCCTATTGCAGTCATTTGGACGTACCGACAAACCCGAGCTTGGTGAACACAAGCACTCTTTGGCATCTGGGTACTGAGGTGCGCGGTCGGCTTAAACACCCCTCTACCAGCAGCTTGGAACTCGCGCTAGCTTTGCACCCTACTCCTGCTATTTGCGGCTTCCCACGTGCGCAGGCGCTGCGATTTATTCATCAACACGAAGGCTTTGACCGCGCTTATTACGGCGGTCTGTTGGGTTACTGCGGCAACCCCACTGCGGGGCTAAGCCCGCACAGCGAGGCACTGTCAGATGGTGAATGGGCGTTGGCCATCCGCTGCGCATGGGTGCAAAAAGATGCGGTGACTCTCTACGCGGGCGCAGGCCTCGTGCCCGGTTCCAACCCAGAGGCAGAATTAGCGGAAACCTGCGCGAAGCTTGCCACGCTACTCGATGCCATGGGTGTGAGCCTAGACGTGGCGGAACTCGAAGCCGCCTGTGCGGAGGCCATTCTGTGAATTCTCTCGCACCAAAACTGCCGTCGTTTTTTGCCCCTATACAACCCTGGCCCCCAGCGCTCGCCAAACGCTATCGCGCTGAAGGCTATTGGCTGGATGTAACACTGCCGCACTGGTTTAGCCAGTGTTGTGCCAACCACTGCGACGCTTATGCGCTTATCGACGAACAGGGCGCAATGACCTACGGTGAGGCGCTGCTTAAGGTGCAGCTGCTTGCGGCGAAGCTGCGCCTGCTGGGCATTCAACCGGGCGAAATTGTAGTGCTGCAACAGGGCAATCATCGAGGCCTACCGCTGGGGCTAATGGCCTGCCTATGGGCAGGTTTGGTGCCGCTACTAGCGCTGCCGGGGCAAGGTAGCCTTGAGATGAACAGCTGGATTGGGCAAACCGGTGCGCGCGTGTATTGGGGCGATGGGCTCGCGCCTGCCATTTCATTACCTGCCGATGGCTTGTTATTGGGGAATGAACACTGCCCGCTCCTTAACCTAACTGCGGCGCCGATGCAGGAACCTGAACCACAAGACCCGGATGCGCTCGCGCTGTTATTGGTCAGCGGTGGCTCGACCGGCACACCCAAACTCATCCCCCGCAGCCACAACGATTATCTCTGCTGCGTACGTTTGAGCAGCGAGCGTTGCGCTATTCAATCCGCGCACCGCTACCTCTGCTTGCTACCGGCCGGGCATAACTTTGCACTTTCATCGCCGGGGATTTTAGGGTTTTGGCACGCAGGCGCCTGCGTCGTACTAAGCCAAGCGCTGATGCCAACAGACCAGTTAGCGCAGATTCAACACTACGGCATTACTCACAGCGCTTTGGTGCCGGCCCAGGTACTGCGTTGGCTGGCGTCGGTAGCTCGGGCACCGCAGTTAAAAGCGAAGGTGCATGGCCTAAAGCTGCAAATAGGCGGCGCACCGCTGGATGCGTTTACCGCCCAGGCCATCGAAGAGCAGTTAGGCGTTCAACTACAACAGGTGTTTGGCATGGCCGAAGGCTTACTGCACTACACCGATCCCGACGACAGCCTTGAACTGCGCACCAGTACCCAAGGGCGCCCACTTTGCGCCGCTGATGAAATCCGCCTGTTAGGCCTGGATGGATGTGAAGTAGCACCGGGTGAAGCTGGCGAGCTGTGTACACAAGGGCCCTACACGCTGCGGGCTTATTACCCGAACCGACACAATCCAGCTGCTGATTTACGTGCCCGGTCGAGTTTTACCGCCGATGGCTGGTATCGCAGCGGAGATTGGGTGCGCCAGCTTCCCAGTGGGCATATCCAAGTGTTGGGCCGCTTAAAAGACCAGATTAATCGCGGTGGCGAAAAGATCGACTGCAGCGAAGTCGAGGGTTTATTGCGCAGTCATCCGGCCGTATTGGATGCCGCTTTGGTGGGGCTTGCCGACCCCTATTTGGGCGAGGTGGCCTGTGCCTGCATTAGCCTTAAAGAACCGCTCTCACCACTGACAAGCCTCGTCGATTACTTAGTTAGCTTAGGCCTTGCGCATTACAAAATTCCCGCTCGCTGGCTCAGCTTCGAGCGCTTACCGCTTACCGCCGTGGGCAAGGTAGACAAAAACGCCTTGCGCCGCGAGCTTCCTCCCACCTTAACCGCCAGTACCACGGCGTACATTTAACGGAACATCCCTATGACTATCCCTAGAATTGCCAGTTACCCGATGCCCGACGGCAACAGTATTGAGCCTGCGCGCAGCCAATGGCAGCTGGCTTCTGACCGCAGCGCCCTGTTGATACACGACTGCCAAGATTATTTTTTCGACTTTTATGATCGCACGGCCGAACCCATCCCAAGCCTTGAGCGCAATATTGCCCGCTTGGCAGACGCCTGCCGCAGCTTGGGTATCCCGGTTTATTACAGTGCTCAGCCTGCCGAGCAGAGCCTTGCCGAACGCGGCTTATTGCAACGCTGGTGGGGGCCGGGGCTGACGCAAAGCCCGCAGCGGGCGAGTTTTGTAGCGAGCTTGCAACCGGTCGGCCGCGACCAGGTGATTACTAAATGGCGCTACAGCGCTTTTCATCGCAGCTCGCTGCATGACCAGCTCAAGGCCCAAGGGCGCGACCAACTGATTATCTGCGGGCTCTATGCCCACATAGGCTGCTTGATGACCGCCGGGTCTGCCTTTATGGCCGACATTGAACCTGTGTTGGTGGCCGATGCCCTGGCAGACTTTTCCCAACACGACCACTTAATGGCACTGGACTACGCCCGCCGCTGTTGCGCCAATGTGCTCACGACCGATGCGTTGATTGCCAGCTTGGCCAGCCAAATCCGCCCGACCAGCTACGCTCAGCTGCACCAACAGCTCGCCGCTGCGATGGAAATTGCACCTGAACACTTAGATGGACGGCAGGATTTATTCCTATCAGGGCTCGATTCCATGCGTCTGGTCGCGTTGCTGGAGAATTGGCAGCGGGCAGGAACAGTGGTAAATCTTGCCGATTTCATGGCCGACCCCTGTTTAAACAGCTGGTGGCGATTGCTAGCTCCTAGTGAGGAGTATTCCACCACCCGCGTGGCCATGGCCGTATGACACAGACGTTGCCGCTCACCGCCGCGCAAACGGCCCTGGTAAACGCCCAGCAAACGCTCGGCCCCAGTACACTTTATTGGACGGCCCAATACCTGGTGCTCGATGAGCCATTTCATGAGCCGATAGGTATGTCGGGCCGCTCAGCCAGTGTGCTTACCGCCGCTTTGAGCGATTTACTCGAAGCCTGTGACTCGCTGCAGTACCAACCAATACTCGGCTCTACTATTGATAGCGGCGATAGCGGCGCTGGCAGCTGGATGCAACAGCGCAGTGCCAGCTCAGCGGTTATCAATACACTCGATTTGCGCACAGCAGTTGCACCCGAGATTGCTGCGCTAGAGCGCTGCAACAACCTGCTGGCGCAACCCTTTACGCTAGGGCAAAGCCCGTTATATCAATGCCAACTGCTGCTACTGCCGCAGGCCACGTGGGTGTATCTGCAAGTTCATCACCTAGCCTTTGACGGCTATAGCTACGCATTATTTTGGCAAGCACTCTGCACGCGCCTTAACCGGCCCGAGAACCCCCTGCCCGACTGGGATATCAAACAGATTGTGCAAGCGGATCAGGCGCTGCGCCAAAGCCCGCAGTATCAGCAGCAGGTGGCGACCATCGCTGGGCGCCTGCCACCGCCAGAACCCTGGCATGCACAAAGCCCGCTGGCAGGCTTAAGCCTGCCAAAGCATATAACGCCTCGCCTCCTGCAACTTGATGCAGTGAAACTCGCCGCCAACAGTGTGAGCTTAAGTTGGCCGCAGTGGATTGCGACGGCCTGTGCATGGGCGTTGTACCAACTAGGCTGGACGCACGATAAGCCGATGGGATTAGTGAACATGGCCAGGCGCGGCCCGCAAGCGCGGGTGCCGCTGATGTGTATGGGCGTGCAACCGCTTATGACACCAAGCGCGCAGACGATTGAAACGTTTATCGCAGGCTTCATAACCGAATTAAAAGCCTGGCAAAGTGCGCCTGATGTACGTTGGGAGGAGCTTAGCCCTGCGGGCTTTAGCCACCACTTGGGCGCCTACGTTAATTTGCTGTTATTCCCCCAGCCCCTGAACTTAACTGGCCAGAGCCCTAGGCTCGCCGCAACAACGCTTGCCCAAGGGCCCGTGCAACAGCTTAATCTCAACCTCAACCTGGAAGGCTGCGAGCTTAGAGTCGCAGCCGCTGTACCGCAAAGCTGGGATACATTCGGTACGTCGCTGTTGCTCGACTATCTCGCTGACGTGCTGATTCACCCCCAGGCAAAACCAGAGTTCACAACACCTAACCTTGTGCACGCAGCCGAAGCACCGCCACCTATTGATTTGCTGGACAGCCTCTGGCGCCAACAAGCCACAACCCCTGAGGCCCCTGCATACCGCGCACAAACAGGCGCAATCATCAGTTACCAACAGCTCTACCTGCAGGCCGTAAGCCTCAGCCACGCACTTCGCTTGGCGGGCGTGCAGCCGGGTATGCGTATTGCCCTCTGGGCAGAGGCGGGTGTGGAAAGCTTAATTGCCTTTTTGGCCATTGCTTTTTGTCGGGCGAGTTACTTGCCGCTGGACCCGAAAACGAGCCCCGAGCGCCTACGCGCGCAACTCAATACAGCTCAAGCGCGCTATCTGCTCGCAAACGCCACGGCCACAACCAAGTTAGATGAATGGCTGAGCGATAAACACCTTGGCCGAGCAGACCACACAGTTGAAATACTCAATCTAAGCGCCTTATTAGCAGGCCCGCAAGCCCCATTAAGCGCGCCGCCTGCGTGGGAGCCTGCGCGCGAAGCCTATGTATTATTTACTTCCGGCAGCAGCGGTGAACCTAAGGGCGTGTGTATGTCCTGGGGCGCCTATGGGCAGTTTTTAGCCGCCGCTCAACAGGCGTATCAAACTCCACCCGGCGCCCGCTGGCTGCAGTTTGCCGCTTTAAGTTTTGACGCCAGCCTTGAGGAAATTGGCCTGTGTTTAAGCCATGGCGGCTGCCTGTATCAACGCCCGGACCCTTGTGATTTCAGTGTCCTCAATGAATTTATCGAGCAGCACAGCATTAATGTGCTGGATCTGCCCACTGCCTACTGGCACCAATGGGTAGCGAGCAACCCGCCCGCGCGCGTGAGCCTCGCCCTTACTATCCTCGGCGGCGAAGCGCTATGCCCAGTGCGCTTGGCGCGCTGGCAACAGCAAGCGGGTCGAGAGCGGCTGATCAACAGCTATGGCCCGACAGAAACCTGCATCGTCGCCTGCGCACAGGAGCTATCAGCCGAGCAAAGCCCCCATCTCGGGCGCCCGTTGGCGGGTATGGGGGTGTTAATTTTGGATGCTCAACGTCAACCCGTCGCCCCCGGCCAGAGTGGTGAGTTGTTTCTGTTTGGCGCTCAGCTGGCTCTTGGTTACCTCAATCCGGCGCAGACCCGCACGCGCTTTTTCACACCTGCGCCAGCGCTTAACCTGCCCGGTTTGCTCTACGCCACTGGCGATGTTGCGCGCGTAAGTCACAATGGGGAGCTTGAGTTCTTAGGCCGCAATGACGACGAAATTAAACTTGATGGACAGCGCATCGACCTGCAGGCGCTCACGCAAGCCCACCTCAATCAGCCACAGGTAGCCGAAGCCGCCCTTTGGCTGGATCGCTCGAATGCGCCACCGCAAGTGCTCGCCGCCCTGGTACTTGAGCAAGGCGCGCGCCTTAACGCCCAGACGCTGCGCCAACAACTCGCCACACAATGGCCGGTCGCCGCACTGCCAGCCCGCTATCTGGTGCTTGAAGAGTTGCCATTGAATAACCGCGGCAAAACCGATTGGGCGGCGCTCGCCAAACGTGCCGCCACCGAACAACCTTCAGCCGCGCCTGACGCCAGCCTGTTGCAGCAGCTCAAACAACTCTGGAGCGAATGCCTAGGGCAACCGCCTCGCCCAGATGCAGATTTTTGGCAGGCAGGCGGCCGCTCGCTCAGCGCGCTGGTAATGGCCCAGGGTATTGGCACAATCATAGGCGCGCCCGTGCCGGCTTATTGGATCTATGAAACCCCCCGATTTGAGCAGCTGTGCGCGCGCATTCAACGGCACATAAACATGCCGGCACACCAACTGCCAGCGGCTGGCGGGTTAAACCCTCACTGTTTGTACAATGCCGATACCAATACCAATACCAATACCGCCAGTATTTATGCCTGCGCCCCTATCGATGGATTTGTAGATGTCTACCGGCCACTGGGCCTGGCAACTGGGCTGAGCCTCTGGGGGCTGCCAGCTCATGGATTCCTAGATACGGTTAATGCAGATATCGCCAGTCCGCATAGCAACAATCCGAATATCAACCCGTTTGACCGCTGGGTAGCCGAGCAAAAACAGTGGCTGCTAACCCGCCCTGGCCCGCAGATTCTGCTCGGTTGGTCCAGCGGCGGCAGCTTAGCTCTGGCCCTAGCGCAGGCACTTACACAAGCCGGGCGACCGCCGCAAGCCGTGGTGTTGTTGGATGCCTACCCACCCGCCTGTTGGCAGCAGCACCCAGAACCGAGCCGCCGTGAAGCGCTTCTTAATTTGATAGACGTGCCGGAAGGCTTTGACCCGCAAGCACTCAGCGATGCGGCATTAATCGCCTGGCTTCAACGCCCCCAAGGCGATTATGCAAGCCTTAGTAGAGCGCAAATTAATAACCTGATTGACGCAACGCTTGCGCAAATGCGCGCGTTCCGCACCTGGCACCTTCAACCCTACTGCGGCCCGGTGCACTATCTAGCCGCAGCCTTAAGTACCGGCCCGGTGCCGCACAGCCGCGCTTTAGAGGGCTGTGCCCTCGGGCTTATCCATTGGCACAGCCTGCAGGCAACTCACTTAAGCCTGCTGGAACCTGCGCACGTACCTGCAATCGCCGCACTCCTGCAAAGCCTTGCGCCGCTGCCAAAAACACACCTCCACGAAGAAGGGGTTAGCTGTGTTAGCTGAAATCGACGCCGCGATTACCAACCAGATCGCCAGCCCAATTGCTTGGCAACCCTATCCGCCTGCGCCTTTTGAACGCACCAGCCCGCGCCAGGTATACCTCGCAGAGCGCCAATGGCTGAGCCCGCAGCTAATACGAATTTGGCTCGCAGGTACTTCACCTGAATTGCCGAATGCGCAAGACAGCCTGGCCGACTTTCCCGCACAGGCGCTTGGCTGCCACATTAAATTGCTACTCAAACGGCCCGAGCAAGCGCGCTTGGTGCTGCCGCACTGGAGCGCCGATGGCGCGCGCTGGCCCGATGCAGATCTGCGCCCGATCAGCCGCACACTGACGCTTGCCGATTGGGACGCAACCAAGCTCCAAGTAGCAATAGATATAGCCGTACACAGCAAACTCGGCCCGGCAGGCGAATTTGCGCGCTTCGCACCGTTGCACACCGCAGTAGGGCTAGCAGGCCCTGGCGGACCAGTCATAGCCAACCTCGCCGCGCAGCACTGGTGGTTGTTTGCCGATCTCACCGGCCTGCCGCTGGTGCGCTCGTTACTGCAACTTAAGCCGCCCAATGTGCATGCTCAAGCCTTCGTGGAGCTACCCCAGCAAAGCCAAACGCTGCCCCAGCACAGCCAAACACTATCGAAAGCCAGCCCTCATGTGCACTGGTGTATCCGCAACGGTGATGCGGCCAGCAGCCTGTGCCTGCTCGATCAGGCCGAACAACTAAGCGATATAAATCTCGCCCAAAGCTGGGTGGTGCTCGCCTGTGAACACCAGCAATGGCAAGCCCTATATCAGCATTGGACGCTCACGCGCAGGCTGCCTCTTAAAAACCTCTATGCGTTGCCCTACTGGCGCGAGAGGCAAACAGAAGAGCACTTTCACGAACAGCGGCACCGCATTCTCGACAAAATTCCACCCGCTCACTGGCACACAGCTCCTTAAGGAATTCTTATGATCGATTTTACCGGCCAGCATTTCATTATCACCGGCGCAGCAGGCGGCATGGGCCGCGCAATCAGTAGTTTATTTAGCGAACTTGGAGCAACGCTCAGCCTGTGGGATAAAACCGCCGCAGTGTATGAGCTGGGCCAACATCTCAGCCAACAGGCGTGGCAAACGGATTTAACCGACCCCAATGCGCTGCGCTTAAACGCCGACAAATGCCACGGGCGGGCTCCATTAACAGGGCTGATTTTGGCTCAAGGCGTACTGAGCCTGGGGGCCGCAGAAGAATTACACCTGGACGACTGGAACCGCTGCATCACCCACAACGCCACCGCCAGTATGCTCTGCTGCCAAGCCGTCATTCCCTTACTCACCTCTGGGGGGAGTATCACGCAGATTGGCTCTAACGCGGCCTACATCGCCAGACACAATATGGCCGCCTACGCAGCAAGCAAAGCCTGTATCGCTCAATATCTGAACTGCCTAGGCCTTGAACTTGCCCCGCGCGGCATTCGCTGCAACCAACTCGCCCCCGGCTCTACGAGTACGGCCATGCAAGCAGACATGCCCGACGCAGCAGTGATCATTCGCGGGCAGCTAGATCAGTTTCGCGCCGGTATTCCTTTAGGGCGGCTGGCAAGCCCAGAGGATATTGCCAAGGCCTGCGCGTTTTTAGCCAGTACTGCAGCCAATCACATCACCCTTGCGCGCCTGACGATCGACGGCGGCGCGAGCTTGGGGTGTTAAAAACCTCAGCAGCACGATTTATCCTTAAATTCCTAATTAAACTCGTAGTGAGAGGATGCTGCGCGGATCTGCCTTACGCGTTGCGATATTCGCTCGGCGTTTGGCCGACTAAGGCCCTAAAGGCTCGATTAAAAGGCCCGACGGAGTTAAAGCCGCTATCCATTGCAATCGTTAAAATAGACGAGCGGGCATTATTCGGATCACTCAATAATTTTTTGGCGTGCTCAATCCGGTAGCTGTTGATCATTTGATTGAAATTGCGAAACTGCAAATCACCGGTAATCGCCTGGGTCACTTTATATTCTTGCTCGTCTATTAATTGTGCCAGGTCTGCCACTTTAATCTCGGCATCCAAAAACACCTGTTGCTGTTCAAGCTGTTCTTTAATCTTTGCGGTAATTGCTGGGTCGCTCTCTAGGCAAAGCGTTTTTTTACGCGGTTTGCTGGGGTTAACAACGGCGAGGGGATGGCGAGACCTAAATTGCACCGCTTGGATGGCGCCGATAGAACAAAAAGCCGCCAGAAAAATTTTTATCTCCCCCTGCCAAGCTGCCAGTGCTGGTAATGAAGTGCTTAAAGACATAACAAGTAACAGGCCATAGCCGCCAGCAAACACCCAGCGAAAGCGCTTCTCCCTGCCATCCTGCACTGAGCCCAAACCTTCCGTAGCCTCAACCAGCGGCAGCAATAACACCGTCGAGCTTAACAGGGTGACGAACTTGCGGATCAGGCCCACCAGGTTGCTGGCATGTGCCTCGGGCAGCCAAGTCTCCAGCAAAATCAGTAGAGCTGTGATGACAAATAAAACGCCAACCAATAGGGGTGGCCAGGCTGGGCGCGGCGCAGATTGGTTGAACAACTCCCGGGTGAGCAGCCAGGCCAACCCACAACCCACACAACTGGCGATGGACAAAACCAGAACCAATGTGTGGGCGGACTGAGGCACAAAATACTTGAGGGTAAATGCCAGTATCGAAATCGCAAACAGCAACCCATAGCGGTGTATCGGTTGCAGGGGCTCCGGCGGCAAGCCCCTAATACGCAATAGCGGCACCAGCAGTGGATTATGTTTAGAGAAATCGACGTTCACAAGGGGCTGATCCTGGGTAAGTGGCGATCTTTAGGGGGTGAGCATTTAAAAATTGCGGAGAAATTGCTGGCCGATTTCCAAATCGCCAAGACTTTGCTCTGCCGGGGCCAGAAGATGGGGCAAACCCATTCTATAGGAATCTGCTATGCCGCAAAAACTCCTCAGCCTCAGCGCCAAACTCTGGTTTCTGGTTGCCGCCACAGGCCAGTTGGCTTTCGTCTTTTTTATAGTTGCCTATTACGGTAGCCGCACTCTGCAGGGCAACTTTGCCGCCTGGAACGACAAACCGGTGATAACTGGCTATGTGCCAGGCGACCGGCTGGGCAATAGCCTGTTTGCCCTGCATGTATTGCTCGGCGGTGTTATTACCCTCGCGGGCCTTCTGCAGCTGCTACCCAGCATTCGCCAAAAAATCCCCAGGCTGCACCACTGAAATGGGCGAGCTTTTATTATTCTGGCGATTTTTATGGCCCTCGGTGGGCTCTGGATGATCCTGGTAAGAGGCGCAAGCTTATCCACCGTCTCGACCCTGTTCGGTTTACTGGGGGCCAGCTTAATCCTGCTGTTTTGTGCCATGGCACTTTTTTATGCGCGGCAGCGACAATTCGTTTTGCACAGGCGCTGGGCGCTGCGGGCGTTTTTAGTGGTGAGTGGCGTATGGTTTTTTCGCGTGGGCATAATGGCTTGGATCATCATCAACCAAGCGCCGCGCGGCATGAACAATACCCTCTCAGGGCCTGCGGATATCGCCATAGGGTTTGGCAGCTACCTTATCCCGCTGGCTTGTTTAGAGCTTTATTTTGCCGCGCAAAAAAGTCTTTCACCTAGGTTTGTACACTTCAGTAGCTTGGTTATATTGCTGATGACTGCGCTTATGGCGGTGGGTATTGTGGGTACGATTTTAATGATGTGGTGGCCGTATATTTAAAGTGTTAATGCGCAAATTGGATTTAATTGATTTGTAGGCTGGACAGCAATGCCCAGCCTATTTATTCGCTCAATTAATAAGGCTGTTTTGAAAATGTATTTGTAGCGTTTTATTGGGCGATTTAACTGTGATTTTGCGTGGGTGGGGTTGATTCGGGGCGCAGCGACATTCCACCATTTGGGCTAACGACTTTGCAACCATCCTTCTATTTTTTATTGCAGTGATTCCGGGCATTTATGTCGCCTCCCGGCAACTGCTCCTGCGTTGCTCTAATTCGCCGCATCCATGCGGCTCCCGCCCAATTGCCCCCTCAAAGTCACCTAAGCGCCAAGAAGGCGCGCATGCCTAAACGCAGGACGACCCATGGATGGGGGAGGTAGAATTTCATCTGGAATGAAATCGAGCACATTTAGGTCTCCACTCGGCCAAAAAAAGGGTTCTGCCCGCTGCGGCAAGTATGTGCAAATTTTAAAGGCTGTTAAAAGAATTAAAATGTCGGCCCGTACTTATCCATCACGCCTCACTAGGAAAACACCAATAGTTAAAATTTCAAGTACTCTAACCCCTTGATTGGTTAAGTTGAAATTGGAGCCGATCGATCTAAGAGCCGACTTAGGTGTTGGATAAACCCAGAAAAATCAATGTTTATATTTTATCACTCATTTGGAACTTGTAGCTTTAATAGCATTTGGATGACAATTTAACTAACTATGTACTTTTCGGTTGAACTCATTCGCATCATTGCGAATGAGCTCGTCAACAAAGCTGGTACCTTTTTCTTTGCAATATAATTGCCCTTTTGAGTTCACGGCAGCCGAAGATCGCCCTAAAGCTATTTTTAAGGCAAGAGCGGTAACCCCAGTTCAGCAAGAAATTCATTGTGTTTTTCTGTAGCTTTAATTGCAGCTTTCTCCAGCTTTTTCAGTTCTTTATTTACAGCTTTTAAATCAATTTTTTCATCGGCAGTAGCAGTGCTGATATATCGAGAAATGTTAAGGTTGTAGCCCTCTTTTTCAATCCTCTCCATTGATATACGCTGGGAGTACCGAGCCTCTTCAGTGCGGTATTGGTAGGTCGAAATTATTTTTTCAATATGTTCTGGCAGTAAACGGTTTTGACGCTTACCTTTTTCAAAGTGTTCGCTGGCATTAATAAACAGCACGTCATCAAATTTTTTGCACTTCTTCAGCACCAGAATACACACGGGAATACCCGTGGAGAAAAATAGGTTTGCGGGCAAGCCAATGACTGTATCAATATGGCCATCTTTTAAGAGCTTTGTGCGAATACGCTCTTCTGCGCCGCCACGGAATAACACACCGTGCGGCAGAATAATGGCCATGGTGCCTTGGTCACTTAAAAAGTGAAAGCCGTGCAGAAGGAAGGCAAAGTCTGCTGCAGATTTAGGGGCCAAACCGTAGCTTTTAAAACGGAAATCTTCACCTAAAGCGTCTGTTGGTTCCCAACGGTAACTGAACGGTGGGTTGGCAACTACAGCATCGCATTGAAGTTTTTTGGCGGGATTCATTTCGATGAGCATGTCCCAGTCATTTTGCAATGAATCGCCGTGGTGAATTTCAAACTCAGAATCTTTGACACCGTGTAGCAGCATATTCATACGTGCCAAGTTGTAGGTGGTAATATTAGATTCTTGCCCGTAAATTTTACCCACACCATTTGAGCCAAGTTGCTTCCGCACATTTAACAATAAAGATCCAGAACCACAAGCGAAGTCCAAAACTTTATCGAGTTTTTTCTTTTTCCCGGTAGCCGGATCTTGGCTATCTAAGGTAACGATTTCGGAAAGAATCAATGAGATTTGTTGCGGAGTATAAAACTCACCAGCTTTTTTGCCCGAACCCGCAGCAAATTGCCCAATTAAATATTCGTATGCATCACCCAAAATGTCACTATCAGTTGAAAACCTAGAAATACCTTCAGCTATTTTGGAGATAATAGTGCACAGCTTAGCGTTTCGGTCAGCATACGTTTTACCGAGCTTGTCTGAGCTGAGATTTATTTCTGAGAACAATCCTTGAAAGGTACTTTCAAAAGAATGGTTTTCAATATATTTAAAACTATTCTGTAAGGTGTCAAGCAAGTCGCTGTTTTGAGTCCTTGCTAGCTCTGCAATGCTGTTCCACAGGTGTTGCGGCTCAATTACGTAGTGCACTTTGCGACGCATTTGCTTTTCAAAGTCAGCGGAATATTTTGGATTTTCTTCATACCACACTGATAATGGCGAACGCTTATCATTGGTTTCGATTTTGGGGTAGTCTTTACCTAATTCCTTTTTTGCAGCAGTTTCGTAGTTATCGGACAAATATCGCAAGAATAGAAATGACAGCATGTAATCACGAAAGTCATCGGCATTCATAGACCCACGTAGGTCATCGGCAATGCCCCAGAGCGTGCTGCCTAATTTATTGAGTTCTTGTTCTGTCATTTTAATTTGTCTCTACAGCTGGTTCTGGAAATAGCTCAGGGTTAAAGCGATAATTATTCATAAAATCACCCAGAATTTTTTTAAAGTAGCCCTTATTTTCTTCCAACATTTCTTGGGGCTCAAATAACGAATAGTTGCCGTGGCTTAAAACGTTAATAATTCGCGCATGGACTATCCCATCCGAGTCATCTGCATCTTGTTTAATGCACGCGGAAAAATTTTTAAACCCATGAAAGGTTGCTGTTTTCTCTAAAATGCTCCGCAATATAGTGAAATGGTAAGTAAAAAGCTGATCTGACTGTGCTGCCTCATGTAACTGCTTTATTAGAGCTACATGATGAAAGAAAGGCGTGTCCGACGTGTAGCGCAACATGTAGCTATTTGTGCCTTTATCAGCGCTTAAAAAATACGGTTGTAAGTGACGTCCCCGTTCATTTAGCTCATTCCACATTACGTTAAAAAATAATGCATGGTGTGAAGAGATAACTGTTTTAATTTTTCCATTTTGATTTTTTAACAATTGCGCCAAATGTGAAGCAACAGCTATTGCATTATTATCATCTAAAGATGAAATTGGGTCATCAATATAAAGATATTTAACCCACGCATAAGCTTCTTGCTCATCAATAGCGAGCTGAGCCACGGCGAGAAAAAAGCACCACACAAAGATATTTTCTTCTCCGCGCGATACTTTAATGTGCTCAACAACTTGAGCGCTGCCACCCTCTTTATATTCGCGAATAAAATTAACCGTCGATTCATTGTAATCAATTAAAAAATCAAAATCCGCGTAGCGTTGCAAAAGCGGGCGAATTCGGTTTTCCATCTCCAGCTCTTGCAAACCATCAAAAAAATGAGAACTTCTATTAATACGTAGTACCCGTTGGGCATCATTATCTAAATCGTTATCCCAAATAAATAAGTCTTCGGTAAAAGCATTAAAATAAAGTGTGTCGCGGTCACCTCCAATTTTACCTATATCTTTAAAGGCCATCGATACCCGTGTTTTGCCAGTGCCATTATACGCAAATAGCAGTACATACTTTTTTTCTTCTAGCTTTTCTCGTAGGTGTGTAGCCACTTCATTCAAGCTGGCGAAGTCTATTGTACTCATTCGTTAACCTCATCCATTACAGGAAAAAGCTGCTGCATCAAACCTTTTTTATGAGCCTTAAGGGCGTCGATTTTTTGTTTATGTACGGAGATAAATTCATCGATGGATAAAAGGAAATCGGCTATTTTTTGTTGTTCTTTTAGCGTCGGTGGTAATGGTATAGGCAGCAAAGAGTATTCATTGCCATTTATTCCGGGTTGGCCACTGCGAGCCGAAGTTAAGTTAACCCAATGCCAATATTGTTCAGTGGAGAAGAATTGGAAAAGTAACTCAGAATTCAATTTTTTAGCATCAGGCTTTACGCGAATTAAAAAACCAGCAAAAACTAGTCTTCCATCTTTAGCTCTATACTTGTAGGTTTTACCGACACTTGCACCTGTTCTAGCAAGCACAATATCCCCTTCATCTAAATAATTTTCATCGGTTACTTCCTTGGCAACAGAAACCTTTTGATCTTGACGAATCAGCCCATCCTCAGAAATATCCGTTATTCGAAGATATGTTGGCAAATTATCTGAATAAGGAACGGCTGGTGCATTTATCCCATATTCAGGGTGCCTTGAAAGACATTGCCCCAACTGGTACTCCGTCCACTTCCCATCTTTACGAAATCCAGGAAAGCGCAGTTTTGGAACAGCTTCACCCCCGGCAGGAAATAGCTGCTGGATCAAGCCCTTTTTATGAGATTTTATAACGTCAAGGTTTTGGACGTGGGCGATGATTAGATCGTCGATGGAGGAGAGGCAATTGGCAATTTTTTCCTGCTCTTCTTTTTTTGGCACCACCATCGGCAGATTTTTTAAATCATCTAGGCCAATCCTTTTTCTGGTAGAACCTGTTGCAGTCTTGTCTACAAGAGGACGAAACTGAACTGAGTTAATAAGTGTATATATGAAATATTTACTAAATATTTTTTCATCAACGACTAGTCGTATGCCGTCAGAACACATTACGTATCGAGGATGTGTAGTCGGTATCAAACATGCGCGCCCCACGGGATCACCCATTTTAGATAATAAAATTTCACCTGGGTAAATATTATTGGCTAACAGTTCATCAGCTTTTTCTTCTGACGTAAATATTTTGTAATCATCAAAAAACTCAGCATCACCAATATTTTGAAGCTGAATTATTCGAACGCCGTCGGCAACATAGTCGGAGGACTTAAGATTTGAGCCAAATGGCCCACCAATAAAACTCCACTTAATTTTTTTATCGGCAGTATCGATAAGTCTAATTTTCTGCCATTTCTCAGCTTCCTGAAATTCAGGAAAGCGCAGCTCCGGCACCAATGCTTTTTTCGATTTCTTACTCATACGCCCCTATCCCGGAAATTTCACGCCCTTGGGCTAATTTTTTCAACATGGGCACCAAGTCATCCATCAAGACCAATTCTTTGTGTGTGCGAGCTTTCCAGCCCAAATCTAAAGGTGCAAGCAAATCACTTAATTGCTCACCGTCAAATATCATGCGGCTCATAATTCCATCCACAAAGATTTGCAGTGCATGAGGTTCTAAGCCGTGTTTTTCTGCCAATGTCGCTAAATCTGTTGCAGTTTTAGCCGATTTAAAGGCTTGGTAGCCCGTATGAATTTCTTTTACGTTTAAGCTTTCACCCGTTTTCAGACTGCCTATGTAGGCGATGATCTCATCGCGCTCTTCCATTAAATTGGAGTTAGAGCTGATCAAGTCAATCAACTGCTGGCGAGTCATTTTTTGCTTGCTAGATTTCTGTGTGGATTTAGCAATAAGCCCGATTATGTAGTCGTAATCAATTACTGCCGATGCAAATAACACAAATTCAAAATCCAGCTGCTGCACATTCGCATCTGCATTATTATTTTTATCTTGCTTACGCTTTAGTTCCTGAGCAGTTTCAAGATACATACCTTTAAAGGCGCGCAATGTATCAAGTGGTAATAATTGCTCAACACTTTCTTTACTGCTTTCACTTAAATCCGTGTATTGGTCGATTTGAGTTTTGAGGCGCTGCACTTCTTTAAACTGATTGATAAATTCAGCTTTTGCATTATCACCTTTGAGATTGACAACTTGCTCAGGTGCGCACGCTAGGCCTTGTGATTTCATGAAGGTATCTAGCTTAGTTACTGCTTCTTTGAGTTTATCGACCACTACAGGTGCCGGGTCTACTAGCCAGATTTCTTTAGCGCGGTTTTTTTCCTTGCCAGAAAACAATTGAATGGCTTCATTCACAGCATCTTCTTGGCCGCGAAAATCCAGAATATTGCCCCATGGTTTGGTGTCGTTAAGCACGCGATTGGTACGTGAAAATGCTTGAATTAAACCGTGATATTTGAGGTTTTTATCCACATACAAGGTGTTTAAATATTTAGAATCGAATCCAGTGAGCAGCATATCCACCACAATAATGATGTCGATTTTATTTTTGCGCGGATAATCCTGATTGGAATATTTTTGGTCCTTAACGCGCTGCTGCACATCCTGATAATACAAATCAAATTCATTAATACTGTGGTTGGTGCTGTATTTGGTGTTGTAGTCAGCAAGAATGGTTGCCAACGCTTTCTTCTTTTCGTCGGGTGATTGTTTGTTATCTTCCTTTTCTTGTTGCAAATCTTCCTGTAATTGCTGCACATCTTTGTTGCCCTCAGCGGGCGGCGAAAACACGCAGGCAATGTTCAAAGGTT
>DATDJI010000060.1:0-147361 GCA_036520615.1 Cellvibrionaceae bacterium
GAGTTGTTCGTTGAGTGCTTTTAATTGCATCTCGGGCAGCTGGCCTGAACGCCGCTCAAGTTGTAAGTTCGCAGGAATTTGCGCGGCGTGGTTAAGCGTTATGCCGGTGATGCTAAATGCCAGCAGCCCTATTAAGCAGACGGCGGAACTCATCCAATGCCACTGGCGTACCGAACCTAAAGGCAGGGTTTTCAACTTGCGGCTGAGCAAAGCTAAAGTTTCGCTCACTTAAACCTCGGCCCACTGTCGCAGCAAATTGTGGTAAGCCCCGGTGAGGCTTACCAGCTCCGGGCTGTCGCCGTGTTTCCGGCGTAAGCTTTGGATATCGCAATCCATTTGATACAGCAGGCTGCGTTGAGCGTCGCTGCGCACCATGCTTTGTGCCCAAAAAAAACTGCAGATACGCTCGCCTCGGGTTACCGGCAGCACCTGATGCACGCTGCTTGAGGGATAAATCACCAAATCCCCCGCTGGCAGCTTCACACTGTGGATGCCGTAGGTGTCGGTAATTTCCAACTCACCACCCTCGTACTCGTCCGGCTCAGTTAAAAATAACGTCGATGACACATCGGTGCGCAAACTCAAATTCATACCGGGTACGAGGCGAACCGCACCATCCACATGGTTGCCGTATTGCCCACCCCCGCTATAGCAGTTAAACATAGGCGGCACTATGCGCAACGGCAACGCGGCGGCAACGTACATGGGGTGGCTGTATAACGCGTGCAAAATGCGCTCGCCCAATTGGCGGGCCACTGGGTCATCCACTGCCAGTTGACGATTGGTTTTCACCTTGGCCCCTTGAGATCCAGCGCTGGCTTTGCCATCCACCCAAGCGGCAGATACCAGCGCTGCACGACAATCGGCGAGCGTTTGCGCATCAATGACTTGGGGGATATGCAACAACATAAGCGAGTGCGCAGGCTTAGTAAGTGAAGTTCAGGCCGAGCTTCGCGCTCTGCGGTGCACCCGGGTAATAACGCGAGCCTGCATTGTTCACCGTAGCGATATAGTCTTCGTCGGTAATGTTTAGCAGGTTCAGTTGCAGGCTTAAGTTGGGCGTGAGCTTATAACTGGCAGCCGCATCAAATATCGTGTAATCCGGTATTTCCAGCATTGAGCGATGAGATTGCGCCTCTGCATTGGTAAGGCTTGAGCTAAGCATAGAGTCAACGTAGCGCACACCGCCGGCCAGGGTTAAGCCAAAGTCAAAGGCATAACTGGTCCACAGGGTAAAGGTTTTTTCAGGCGACCATTGAATGCTACCGCCGTCGGTTTGTGCAGTGCCAGTACTGGCACGGTTGCCTCTGGTGATTTCAGGATCCATTAGCGCAAGGCCCACGTTGATCTGCCAGCCCTGGGTAATAATCCCGTTTAAGCCAAACTCAACCCCATTAACTTCACGCTCACCTACCGCTTGGCTAGTGCCGTCAGGCTGCGTGGCGATCTCGTTTTCATTGGTGCTTTTGAATACCGCAGCACTCAATGAGAGCTTTTCATCGAGCAAATTCCACTTCGTGCCCAACTCTAAATTCGTACCCTTCTGTGGATCTATATTCGGTGAGTTGGCATTAATAGCGGCGGTAGGATCAGTAATAAGCTGGAAATTGGTGCTACCTGGTGGCAATTGTGAGGTGGCGTACGACAGGTATACAGAGGCTATTTCTACCGGCTTAAATACAGCACCTAGCTTCCAGCTTACCAAGTCGTCACTGGCTTCTGCGGTCTGGCCCAACATAGTGCCGGGGGGAATCAACTGAGGCGGAGTGGAGGTGGTCGAAATAGCAGTGCTCTGGCGTATTACACGGTCGGTAGTGGTATTAAAGTGCTCCAAGCGCAAACCTGCGCTCAGCTCCCACTGTGGATTCAGCGTCAACGTATCCAGACCATAAAAAGCCTGGGTAGTAGTTTGTCCGTAGATCTTGGTGCCGTCGCGTACCACAGGTTGAAATTCATCAGCCTGGCTTGGGTTGTACACATTCGCGTTAACTTGCGCGACCCGTGCCGTGGCCGTAGCGGAAGGCCAAGGCGTGCCCAGCGTCCAACTGTCTTGGCTTTCGTAAACAAATTCAATACCTGTTGCCAATTCATGGCCGAGGCCCCAGGTATCAAATGCAGTTTTTAAGTTGGTTTGGTTCGTGAGAATTTCATTTACCTGATCCTTACCCTGGCGGCTACGCGCTACAGTCCAGGTATCCGGATTGGTAACTGTTGCTGTAGGGAACGTAAGAGCGTTTACCCCGGTTAATACCTGGTCTTGCTCGGTGCGGCCATAGCGTGAGCTGTTGCGCAGTGTGGTGTGTTCGTCCAGATCGTGCTCAATAATCACTGTGAGCATGTTGGCGTTGACATCGTTTTTATCTGAGCGACTGCCGTAAAAATTACTGCTATCCACTGCTTGGGGGCGAGTGCCCGCTAAAACACCGGGGGCGGGCGGAACCGCTGGAGCCGTAGGCGTAGCGGCAGTGCCACCGCTGGGTCGCGCGTCAAAAATAGCGTTGTAATAGCCGTCTAATCCCAGCGTGGTCACACCACCGTCCGGTATGCCCGATTGCTGTAGGGCGAATAAATTTATAAATGTGCGGGTCTTCCCACTCAAACCGAAGCCGACGGAAGTGGCTACACCCTGCAGGTTGTATTCGACTTCATCTCGCTCATCAATACCTGAGTCCTGCTTCACCAAGTTCACACGGCCGGCTGAATCTTTACCGAAGCTTTGGTTTATATCGATTGTCCCGCGTTTGTAGCTTGCAGTGCCAAGAGTGATATTGCCGTTTTTAGCATCCTCTAAATTTGCACGTTTACTGCTGAGATTCACATAGCCCGACGCCGCACCGCGACCATTGTCCACGCCCGCTGGGCCCTTAGCGATTTCCACTTGCTCGGTATTAAACACGTCGCGGGTAATGCTGCCCAGATCGCGTATACCGTCAACAAAAATACTGCCTTGTGTATCAAAGCCACGCATAAAAATAGAATCGCCAGTGGCAGTGTTGCCGTTTTCCCCCATAAGCATGGTAATGCCCGGAGTATTGCGCAGGGTTTCGCTCAAAGTAGTAGCAGCTTGCTGTTCAAACAGCTCTTTTTTTACGACGACGATCGTCTGCGGTGTATCAATCAACGGCTGGGTAAATTTGGGGGAACTCACTTTATCTGCCTTATAAGACGGTTCCGCAGCAGTATCTTGTACCTTGACCGCGTCCAATTTTTTGTCTTTTAACGCAGCTGGTTCCTGGGCAAAAGCCATGCTGCTAGCTAACACTAAGGCTGAGGAGAGACTGCCCGGGGTAAGCAGGCGAGGGCAGGTTAAAGGTTTGGACCGAATATAGAGCTTGCTCATGCATTGACGCCTTGATAAATGTTAAATCTTATCAAATAGTAATCATTTGCAATCGCCATGTAAATAATAATAATTCCTAATTGAGAATATTTTTACTTCGATAAGATTAATGCGGTGCAATTGGGATTTATTGTTCAAACCTAGCAAGGACTGAGGCAGTATGGCTGCTTAGAATTCCGAAGGACCAACCTGAAATTACATCGTCAACGAGTACTCAATCGGCAAGCTCAAGGCTACCTGTTGGGCAGTTAATGAAGCAGGTATCGGTGGGAAAGGACTTATTCTACGAAGAGCGGTGAGCGCTGCCGCATCTAACGCGGGATATCCGCTACTGCGTGTCACCTGACAGGACAACAACGTGCCGTCGCGAGCGATAACAAATGCCACCTCAACAACACCTTGTTGTTTTGCCAGCTTAGCCGCGCGCGGATATATGTTGGTTTGGTTTAGCAGCTGCTGTATACGCCGGTAATAAAGAGATTCCTCTTCGCTTACGAGCGCTGAGTCTTGGGCTGGTGCGGGAGGGCTGGGTGCAGCATTGGCCGGGGGAACGGTTATAGCATTAGGTGGCGTCACGGCCACGTTAAGCTGCGGCACTTCTGGCAATGTAATTTGCGGCGTAACTATAGATACGATTGGAGCCGCTATCGGTTCAGGCGGGGTTGCCTGTTCGCTGAGGCTTTTAATTAAAATCGGTTTAATTACTAACACCGTTTCAGGCTTTTGCAAAAAAAGCATTAACGCAGCTAGCAATCCGCCCTTAATGCCGAGTATCAAAAAAAATACAAACGCTTTTTGATACCAGCGCGACCGTCTCAAGCGCGCGGAGCCTGCGGGGATGGTCGAGGGTTCTACCAGTTGCTCATGTACAAACTCAAAATGAGGTAAAGCCTGGGTTGGAAGTATAAAAGTTGCAGTCACAACAACCTCATTTCGAGCGAGAACATATAAACAGTGGTAGTTGAGCAATACTACGGATATACGCTAAGCTTGTAAATGATATTCATTATCTTTTGCGATTGATTTCTAATGGTTTCGGTAAATCAAATATTTTTAGGAAGCGCGCTGGAACACGCCGCTTTAACGGCGGATTTCAAATTGATTTGTAGTCAAATTTCTACATATAAGTGGAATATGAAAGAGAAGCTTGGGCTAACCCTTTAGTACGGCTATAATCCATCCAATGCTTATAAATGTTGTACTATTATCAGATTTAACTGGGATTTTCTTCTAAGATAGGGGCTGAATTCCCTGTTCCCAGGAGACGCCCCCCTTTGACACACACTAGCCTTATGCCCACGCCTGTCGAACCGGATATTGCTGCCGGTGCTGTTCCCACTGTATCAATTGACTGTGTCGTCTTTGGATTTCACCAAGGGCGATTAAATGTATTGTTGGTTAAATACGCTGAAGGATTTCGCGCCGGAGGCTGGGGATTACCCGGCGATTGGATTTTAGAGCACGAAAGCTTGGACGTAGCCGCTATGCGTGTGCTCAGAAGTTTAACCGGCGTTACGAATATCTATCTTGAGCAACTGCGCGCTTTTGGCAGCGTAAACCGCTATCCAGGTAGCAGGGTTATCACCGTTGCCTTTACTGCGCTGGTACGCCAGGAATATTACGTATTAATAGCCGGTGCAGCCGCCAGTGCTGTGCACTGGTGTCCGGTAGACGATTGCCCGGAACTCGCCCTTGACCACAGTGAAATTTTTGCTGAAGGTCTACACTCGTTGCGGCATAAGTTGCGTTATGAGCCTATTGGTTTTAATTTATTACCGCAAAAATTCACGCTATTGCAATTGCAAGAATTGTACGAAGCGGTATTGGGTATTAAGTTGGATAAGCCCAATTTTCGTCGCAAAATGATGCATATGAATCTGCTGATTCCATGTAATGAAAAACAGGTCTCGGTAGCTCATCGAGCTGCTGCACTGTATCGCTTTGACGAGGCTGTGTATCGAGATTTGCAACAGAAGGGATTAAGTTTTTATCTGTAAATACATTTGCGCTTGAATGTATTAAAAACTCTTTCTCAGTAGGTATGAATTTTCCAATATTGCGCCGCCAAAAAAATCTGCATAGAATTTTTTTGGTCGGCGACCTTCTTAATAAATTCCGCTAAATATACAGTTCATCCAGTGGAGCATAATAAAATGGTTTGCCATTCGCGTTTAATGCTGTCCATTCGATTTTAGCGCTGAGCACTAAAGTGTTATCGCGAGAGTGGAATATATCTTGTTTGAAGGCGCCGCGAATTTTAGATATTTTTTGCAGCGTTAAGCCTACCCAAAATTCATCGCCACTTTTTAACGAGCGTTTGTAATCCAACTCCGCGCGCACCACAACTAAATTGATTCCGTGTTTAGCTAATTCTGCGAATTGAATCCCACGGCTAAGCAAAAACTCGTGACGGGTATGTTCTAAATAGTTTTGATACACACTGTTATTCACCACGCCTTGCAAATCGCACTCGTAATCCCGTACTTTAAAATTCAATTGAAAGGCGTAGTCCATATTCAGCTTCCGGCGGGATAATTATTAAAATAATACCCGCACGCGTACAGTGCCGGGTACGTTGCGCAATTGCTCCAAAGCTTCTTCACTATAACTGGTATTTATGTCCATAACGACATAGCCCATGCGTTCTTTGGTTTGCAAATACTGCCCGACGATATTGATATTGTATTGCGAAAATACTTGGTTAATAGCTGTTAAAACCCCAGGTACGTTTTGATGTACATGTAAAAGCCTATGTACATGGGCTTGTTGGGGAAGAGCTACTTCAGGGAAGTTAACCGAGCTTGTGGTGGTTCCGTTATCACTGTATTTAATGAGTTTATCGGCGACTTCAAGGCCAATATTTTCCTGCGCTTCCATCGTGGAGCCACCGATGTGTGGCGTTAATATAACGTTATCGAATACGCGTAATGGACTTATAAACTCTTCGTTGTTGCCTTTTGGTTCCACTGGGAACACATCAATAGCGGCGCCACTTAAATGTTTGCTTGCAAGGGCTTGGGCTAGAGCATCTATATCGACAACTGTGCCTCGGCTAGCATTGAGTAAAATGGCACCAGGTTTCATTTGGGCGATTTGTGCCGCACCTATTAAATCCTTCGTGCTGTCAAGTTCTGGCACGTGCAGGCTGACAATATCGGCTTGCGCGAGCAGAGCATTGAGGCTTGCAGCTTGCGAAGCATTGCCCATTGGCAACTTGCTGATCACATCGAAAAATACCACCTTCATACCTAAGCCTTCAGCGAGTACGCTTACTTGGGAGCCGATGGCGCCGTAGCCGATAATACCGAGTGTTTTACCGCGAATTTCATAGGAACCGGTGGCCGACTTATCCCACTGGCCGCGGTGGCAAAGGGCGTTTTTGCGCGGTACATCGCGCAGTAACAGAATTGCTTGAGCAATGGTAAGTTCAGCCACGCTACGAGTGTTGGAATAGGGGGCATTAAATACCACAACGCCGCGTTCTTGAGCGGCTTGTAAATCTACTTGATTAGTACCAATACAAAAGCACCCGACGGCGATCAGCTTTGGGCATTGAGCCAAAACTTCTGAAGTAAGTTGCGTGCGTGAGCGCAGGCCGACAAATTGTGCATCTTTAATTCGCTGTACTAATTCATCGCCCGCCAGTGCAGTTTTTATATAGTCGATATTGCTGTAGCCCGCGCGGTGCAGGGCATCTACTGCGGATTGATGTACGCCTTCTAGTAGTACGAATTTAATTTTGTCTTTGCCGAGGGATGTTTTAGGGTGGCTCATGGGAACTTCCAAATAGGTAGGCAACAAAAAAAGTCGGCGATTCTATCACAGCACAAACGAGGGTTTAACGGCTAGCGCGATAGGTTTTAATACCGTCTGCTCCCGCAAGAAACAGCACATCGGCTCCTTGCAGTGCAAACAGGCCATTGGTGACAACACCGGGAATTTGATTGAGTTGGGTCTCAAGCGTGCGAGGTTCATGAATATGCAAATCATGGACATCGATAATAAGGTTGCCGTTGTCGGTCACTACTCCGGCTCTGAGCACGGGCTTGCCGCCGAGTTTGGCAATCTGACGGGCTACTAAGTTACTGGCCATAGGGATAACTTCGACGGGTAGAGGAAAGCGCCCCAGCACCGGTACCCATTTAGACGCATCGGCAATACAAACAAATTCATCCGCCGCAGCTGCGACAATTTTTTCCCGTGTTAAGGCCGCGCCGCCGCCTTTGATTAATTCAAGATTGGGGTTGGTTTCGTCTGCGCCATCGACATAGGCCACTAAATTATCGACATCATTAAGTTCAAACACTTTTATTCCCAACTGTGTTAGCCGCAATGCGCTGGCTTCAGAACTGGCAACAGTAGCGGCGAAAAGATGTTTATGCGCAGCGAGTTGGTCGATAAAGCAGTTGGCCGTGGAGCCTGTGCCTATACCGATAATACTGTCAGGGCTTAACCGCGGTAGCAGATAATCCAAAGCGGCGGCGGCGACACGTTGTTTGAGTATTTCAGGCGCGAGCATGGCAAGTTCACCAGTTGAGTATAAAGGGCGGGCATTTTACCTAAACTCGCGGGACATCGGGCGCCAATTTCCCGAGATTAAACCTGCTGAATATGAAGGACTCGCAACTCAGATCTTTGCGTAGACCCAATGCTGTTCAGCAGTTTGGCAGCTCCAGAATTGCTCGCTAATGCGTACACAATCCTCTATGTGTTGTGGTTTGGCGTGACCAAATCCCTTCGGCGGTTGTAGGGTTTTTCGCTCTTCTTTTAAAAAATGATACATACGCGTAAAACGCGCAGAAAAATCGAAATGCTGATTTTTCGCTTCGGTAAAAATAGCGTCGAATTTGCCGAAGCTAAGCGTAGTATTGCCCAGCCCTAGCAGTAACATTTTTTGAATGTACAGCGCATAACAATGTAGAAGATAGTCATCAATTGCTGATTGAGCCGGGGGCAGAGGCGGAAATATTAATTGATTGCTGGCCAATAAAGCCTCTGCTGCAAGCGCATTTTTCGGTTTATTCCACTGCAGTTGGTAGCGCAGGCTGCCACAAATAATCATCTCATTAGCAAGCTCGCAGCCAGGAGTATTTTGACTGGCGGGCAATTTCGCGCGTGGCGACGATTTCAATTCTGTCGTTAACCTAGTGCTAGCGCTGGGCACAGGTTCGGCTGAGTCGGTTGGACCTTTCGATGCCGATTGAACCTTGGGTTTAGAAGGTTGCGCAAGCGCAATGCCTAAGCGTGCGGCAGGGCGTTTGAGTAATAAATATTGCGTTGCGGGCGTATTTTTGCGGAATTCAAATAGTGGCGGCAGTCCGGTCGCACCTAGAGTAAGCAACTTACAATAATTCAGCTCTAAAGGAGTTTGCCCGTGGCAGGAGCCTTCTAAGTCTGAGGCAAATGCAGTGCTAATCTGAAGTGCGAGCAGCAAAAATAAAGTGAATTTCATGGGCGAGGTAATTCGAGTAGGGCGTAGTTGTTGAAGCCGTGTTTAAGCATCGGGAATGTTACCTGGAATTTAGCTTGTTTGTCAGGAACGACTTGCGCCTGCTAGTTCGCTATAACCAAATGCTCCGGTAATAATTACATAAGCTAACTTTTTGCAACACAAGGAATGATCAGCGACTACACTAAAAATCATTGGTCAGCCACTACGGCTGAGACAATGTTAGTTAATATGCTAGCGACTTTATATGGATAATCAGGTAAGTGCTGAGATGGGTTGTTTTCAAATACATCTAACTGCGTTGGATGTGAGGGCAGTAAATTGCAGTAGTAAAGGAATGAAGAGTTGCCACGAGCAGGTATGTTGAATTTGGACTCAAAAAGGGTATTCATTATGAATCGTTCCGGCGAATCAGGTTCAGTGCCAAATAGGCACAACCGTTTTTTTCAACAATATGATTATTGGTATTATCGTACCCGTGAAGGCATTGATATAGGGCCTTTTGATACGAGGGCTGAGGCGGAACGCGGTGTAAATGAGTTTATCGATTATGTGGTCAATCAAAACCCTGATTTTATCGATATTTTAAGCCGTTATAAGGTTGCTGCATAATGGGGTGCCATTTTCAAAAATGGCGCTAATCACCTATTAACTATTTTTTTGTCGCTTAGAAGTACCATTTGAAACGAGTCATAATAATAATTCTCGCCAAATGGTGTTTTCGATTCTGCTAATAAATGCTCTGCATTTCTCTAAACCTTTAATTGCCCCGCAGTACTTGTTTCTAACTCCCTTTGTGATTATCAGCCTCATTCAGCTCGAAGCGAATTTTTAGCTCTTTTGAATAAGGAAATAACACATTGCCAAAACCTGCCACGTTAAATACAAATGTATCCGCTGCGGCTAGGGCAGCATTGTCGAGAATTGCGTGCCCGGATGATTCGCTGATATTTTTCTCCAATAATTTGCCGTCAGCGTCTATACGCAATTCCAATTTAGCAACACCCGTTAATCCACTGTTCATTGCGTAGGCTGGGTAGAGTATCGTAGCTTTGCGCGCCAACCAGGGCGTGCTAAAAGACAAAAAATAAGGGTTTTCTGCGTCTTTAATGGCACCCGCTTTTTCAAGGTGAGCTTGGCAAATTGGGCTTGGAATTAAACAGGGTTTTATTGCAAGTGTAAGGCCGCCTGCTGCAATAATAAGTACAGCAGCTAAAGGTATGATAATTTTTTTATTCATGGGTAAATTCTAATAGGTAATTATTCAAGATCGAAAGCGCGGACGTATTGAACGTCTTCTGCAGTAGAGTTATGGGCTGGGTTTGGTGAATTGACAATGTTTGAGGTAACGCCACAAGCATCATCTTCAACCGGATTGGCCTCGCCTTGGCGGCTAAGTGTTAAATTAATAAAATCAAACAATTCGTTATCGGCCAATTGAGAAGGTGAAACTTTTTGCAAGGCGCCGAATATTGTATCGATACGGCCTGGGTATTGTTTTTCCCAGCTGGTTAACATGGCTTTTATTGATTGACGCTGCAGATTTTCCTGAGAGCCGCAAAGATTACACGGAATTATCGGAAATTCCTTGACCGCTGCGTATTCAATTAAATCCTCTTCGCGACAATAGGCCATGGGTCTGATAACAATATTTCTTCCGTCATCAGCGAGTAATTTCGGTGGCATGGCTTTTAAACGCCCACCGAAAAATAAATTTAAAAATAAAGTTTCTACAATATCGTCTTTATGATGACCCAACGCAATTTTTGTCGCGCCTATGGATTCAGCAAATCCATACAAAGTGCCGCGGCGCAGACGCGAGCATAAACCACAAGTGGTTTTGCCTTCGGGGATTATCGACTTCACCACTGAATAGGTATCTTTTTCCACAATATAAAATGGCACACCCAGGGCAGTTAAATAATCAGGTAATACCTGCTCAGGAAACCCCGGTTGTTTTTGATCCATATTTACCGCCACTATTTCAAATGCGATAGGAGCGGCGCGTTGCAATGACAATAAAATATCCAGCATTGCATAGGAGTCCTTGCCACCGGATAGGCACACCATCACCTTGTCACCAGCTTCGATCATGTTGTAGTCGGCGATCGCTGAACCCACCAGGCGCCGCAAGCGTTTTTGCAGCTTGTTGTTTTCATATTGGGATTTGCGCGCGAGCACCGATTCAAGCATGGGACGACCTATACCGCAAAAAGCGGCAATTGTAAGGGCTTGCCGCTTGTGCGGCAAAGCCCTGCCGCTCAAAGCACTAAAAAATAACGTCTGAGCCCTAAAAATGCGGCCTGTGGGGCGATAAAATTAGCCGCTTGATTTGGCACAAGGCTTGCGACAGGTGTCATACAGCCCTGCAAATATTTCTTAGGGGCAAAAGTGCAATTAAGGTTTTTGACCCTTCGGGAGTATCCACAGTGTTAAAGCGTTTAAGTAGTTGGTTTTCAGGCCGTAAGTTAGAAGAAAAAACTCAGCAGCTTTGCGCTTTGCCATGGACGCATGAGGAATCCGAGTTGATTTTATGGAATGAGGCTCAGCGTGGGTTAGGGCGCATAGAGCTTGCGGGGCGTTCAGGTTTATTTCACGCAGCACTACTGGGCGTGGATATTCTTGAAAACCAACTTCTTATTGATGTTCCATTCCCATCTCCGCCAGTTGATTTGTTGTTACCTGGGGCGGTCTGCAAAATTTCTTTTAGTAAACACCAACAGTTGTTGCAGCTGCAGGTGCGAGTTGAGCAACGCTTAATATTTGAAGGGCGAACAGCGCTTTTAGTACAAATAATAGAGCGAGATTTTCACTACGATCGGCGCGCAGGTGAGCGCATAACGTTTGCACGCGGTGAATGGCCGTTAATGTGTATGCAAATCCCTATGGCTGAGCAATTGCGCGCACGGATCATAAATCTTTCTTCTGGTGGTGCGTTAGTAAATATTTTTGGCAAGCATGACACGATAGTTTCGCCAAAAGCACTGGTGGGCATGAAGTTACAATTAACGGATAGTTGCTGTATCGATGTTAAGTGTGCAATTAAATCAATAAGTTATTATCGCAGGCCTTGTCAGCACACACAGTTTAGAGTGCAATTTATGGCTATGAGTGAAAGCGATCAGCGGAAATTAGATTTATTTATTGCCTATGAGCAGGATCGACGCGTACAGAACTCTCGTGCTTTAACCGTTTTGGATGCCGGTTAATATTGCGTGTATACAATATTTTTTATTTTTTAATTGTGCTGATTGATGTGGTAAATAAATTTCATCGGTGGTTATCAGAAACAGCTATTTTAATAGCGATTTATTCCGCAAGCACTTTTATACGCGGCTTTTTCCAAAAAAATGCCATTTACCTGGCACTAAAAAATAGATCTCAATGTGCGTCAGGTAAACGCCGTAATTTTGGCGATCAATATAATTATATATATCGAATCGTCTATCAGATAGAGCAAGATTTCATATTATCTTGGCCCCAACAAATGATCGTTGCAGCTATATTTAAATAAACGTGAGGCTTGCTTCGTCTAGTCTCATTTTGGGAGCTACGTACCTTGCGAAAAGCGGTTTTTCGATAGTAATGGAATACATGCAGGGGTTAGGAGTGGCCATATTAAATTTTTAGAGGTGGAGATTCACACAATGGGCAAACAACAATCCGGCTTTACGTTGATTGAGCTGATAGCTGTTATCGTTATTCTAGGTATTTTGGCAGCCACTGCGGTGCCGCGCTTTGTTAATTTACAGGATGAATCAGCTGTAGCGGCGACCCGAGGTGTAGCAGGAAGCATTGAAAGCGCATCAGCTCTTAATCATGCAGTTGATGTGGCAGTTGCTGCAGGGCTCACTGATACTACTAATGATCCGTTTTATAACGTAGCCAATTGCAGCGATGGCGGCAAGCTATTACAGAATGGTGCATTGCCTACGGGTTATAGTATTGCTTCTGCCGCAGTAGCGGATGGTGCAACGGGTAACTGTACGTTAACCGGACCGAGTAATAAAACTGCTGTATTCACAATCATTGGTGCGGCGGGTGGGCTGTAATCGGCTCTTAAACGGGTGATCTCTTCTTTGTAGTTGCGCTATAGTCCCGCAGAAGATAGCAATTAGTTTGGTAAAAAAGGCTTGGAATTATCTCCAGGCCTTTTTTTGTGGGCTACATTGATTAAAAGGGCTGTGGGGCACGCAGGCGATGAAACCGAGTTACCAATACAGGCAGGGATTTACTCTTATTGAGTTAATTGCCGTATTGGTAATTTTAGGTGTGGTATCCGTTGCGGTGGCGGGGCGTTTTATGTCTCCGGATGTTTACGCGCTGCAGGCAGCGCGCGATCGAACACTGTTGTGCATTCAGGGCGCCCAGCAATTAGCCATGTCGCAACTGAGCGCTGTGCGCGTAATTTTAAGTGGCACAACTTTAGATGTACGCAAGGATGCAAATAATGACGGTGTATTTGCCAGTGGTGAAAGCGTGGTCTTAGGAGCGGTAACCTATCCTACCAGCCTTACTCAAGGCGTTAGCATCTCCGCTAGCACGTTAAATTTTAATCGTCTTGGCGAGACTACGGCAACGACTATTACGCTGACTCAGCAGGCGCGCATGTTGAATATTTCCGTTAGTGCTACTGGCTTTACCCGTTAAAATTGTCGTTTTTGAAGGCCTTTAGACCCAAAAACTATCCTTTATATTTTCTTCTTACCCATTTGCTATAAAACGCCGATTGCTTGCTACACTTAAATGGCTATGTCTATTTATCGTTCTATTTTTATACATTCAGCAAGGTATTTTAGAGCTGCGCTTATTCATGCAGTTGGCACTAAGCATCGTGCATTAAATCTGCAGTTATAGGCAAATTTTAAACAATATACTTTGTAGCGGCCAGTAGTCATTTGATAAATCAAGCGTATTTTTGGCAATACTATGGGTAGTGAGCTCTCAATTAATATCACTTCACGCACTGGTGCTAGCGGTTTTACGCTGGTCGAGCTGATGTTTTTTTTAGTGGTAGTGGCTATTGGCTTAGGTGGGCTATTAAAAGTTTTTAATGACGCAGTTTTGCATTCAGTAGATCCGGTATTGCGTGTGAAAGCGGTAGAGAAAACCCAAGCATTAATGGATGAAATTCTCTCGCGTAAGTTTGATGAGAATACACCAACCGGTGGCTATCCTGCGTGCAATTCCGCTGGAGCCGACCTTTGTGTAGGCATCGGGGTTGATAGCGGTTATGACGATGTGGGTGATTACAATGGTTATAGCGACGTAACTGATACGGGTGTCAGTATTTCCGTTATGGTAGTAAATGCGGGCACTGAAGTGGGCGTAACCAATACAGATGCTCGCCGTATCACCATTACCACAACTACTAGTGATGGCTCAAAGGTGATGTTAAGTGCTTATAAACTTAACTACTAATTTTACCGGCCTAATAAAATCACATCGCAGTGATTTACGCCCATGCGCAAAAAAAAAGCATGCGCAACTGGGCTTTACGTTAGTTGAATTAATTTTTGTGTTAGTAGTATTAGGATTAGTGGGCGCCATTGGCAGTAGTTTTTTGGTGGACACAATGGATATGTATCAGCGCACAACTAACCGAGTAAAATTAATGCAAAAAGGCCGCGTTGCTATAGAGCAAATGAGCCGCTATTTCCGCAGTGCAGTGCCGAACTCTGTGCGCATTAGCAGCACGGGAAAATGTGTAGAATTTGTACCGGTGGTGGCCGGAGGATATTACATTAACCAATTGCCCGACAGTGAAAACGGCGGCACGGCATCAAGCTCAGTAGTAATCGCACCCTTGAGTTATTCTGGCTCTGCTACGCAATTTATTGTTGCGCCTTTATCGACAAGTGATATTTATACTGCAGCAAGTGCTTCTGCTCGGGCCGGTGTAAGCGCAGTGGGTGCCAGTAGTATTACGCTCTCTGGAGCAAAGTTATTTACCCGTAATTCCACCCAGCATCGCTATTATCTGGCCGCAAATCCCAAACGTTTTTGTTTTGTGAGCGGTAGTTTATATAGATATAGTGGTTATGGTTTTTTAACCTCTGCACTGGATGATACAAGCCCTGGTGGAAGTGCTGATTTAATGCTTAATCAGCTGAACCAAGCTGCAACAAATTTTTCGCTCTCAACAGGTAGCGAGCAGCGAAATACCTCAGTTGGTATTACGCTATCGCTATCAGCGGGTACAGAAACTGTGGTAATGCGCCACAAAGTGTTGGTGCGCAATGTCCCATAATAATTTCATAATTAAGATTAACTTAGAGCGTGGATTTTTAGTTCCAACTGCACTTTTTATTGTTGTGGGTTTGGGAGCTTTAGCCATATCGATAGCGCGTATGGCAGGTTCAGCAAACAGTATGGCATTGCGCGAAGCCTTAAGCGCACAAGCATTTTTTGCTGCTGAATCGGGAGTTCAATTAGCGTTATATAATTTATATAACGGCGCGACAACTCGCGCACTAGCCAATACGAATTGTTCAACTTTGGATGTGGCTTCTCGGACATTTACTTCGGTTGGGCTTAAAGCCTGCACAGTAGTTTTTGATTGTGCAACCACTACAGATACAGGTAATACACGCAGTTTTTATTTAATTACAGCTACAGCAAGTTGCGGAAGTAGCGATTTAGCTACCAGCCGTGTGCTTAATGTTAAAGCGATTATGCAGTGATTTATCGAATATGGATGGTTGTTTTTTGGGTGTTTTGGCCTGGCCTTAGTAAGGGTTCAACCTGTGCTGGTTTATATTCTTATAGCGGACAATCCCATTCTGCCGGAGGCCGTATTAAAATCCCAAACTGTATTTTATTAAAATTATTTTTTTTCTGGATTTTATCCGCTTACGGCCCCAATCTTTTGGCTGCGACTTGTTCCTCTGTATTTCCCACCGGTATTGCCAGTACCAGCAATACCGGCACAGTGACAATTGACTCTGCTACTGCGCGTATTAATAATTCTCCTAGCAATCAAATCACTACTAAAAATTACACCAACTTGACTTCGGGTGCCAATGTTTGCGGAGCGGTGCCGTGCACTGCTAGCAACACCACATCCTCAACTGCCACAAACTACACTACCTTTCCCGGCGGTTCTGCATTGAGCACTTCTTGGGGGGGCTCGCTGACAGTTTCCAGCTCCGCTAATTATTCCAGCGTGAGTATCGCCCAGAATTCCACGCTGAATATCGCGCCCGGTGATTATACTGTTACAGGTGATGTAACGTTACTGGGTGATACAGCGATAGCAACTGCACCGAAGATAAACGTGAGTGCTACCGGTACCGTACGCATTTTTGTGCAAGGCAATCTAACTCTCAACTCTTACTCTCAGGTGAATGTCGGGACAGGTGGCGGCACCACGCGGTTTATTTATTTTTATGTGCGCGGTACCACGACTGTACAAACCTACTCGGCAGTAAAAGCGGTTATTTACTCTAAAGGGGGTGTGATTCTTCATGACAACTCCACATTAACCGGAGCGCTCTCCAGCGAAGGCAATATTGTTATGCATAATGCCACCGTAAACTACAGCGCTACGGCCGTTTCCACCACTGATTTTGGCGGCAGTTGTACAGTAGCGGCTAGCATTAATAATTTTTTAATTGACGTAGGTGGCGGTACGGGAAGCAATTGTGCAGCTTCGACAATTAATATCACCGCACGAGATTCAAGCAATGCAGCGTTAACTACCTATGCGGGCACCGTTACTATTTCTACATCAACTGCGAATGGTGATTGGGCGAAAACCGCTACGGCTGCAGATGCTTATGGCACTCTAACCGCAGGCGCTACGGATTCTGGTGCGGCAACTTATGTATTTAATACTTCTGATGCAGGTACTATTTCTATTAATTTAACCGATACGCATGCTGAGAGTTTAACTATCAGTTTAAATGACAGTTCTGCCGGTATTACCAGTACATCAAGTGCATTAGTATTTAGCCGCAATGCTTTTGTCGTCACAGCTCCAGACACTTTGGCGGGTGATATTATTGCCGGCCGAACACACAGCTTGCGCGTCACTATGATGAAGCAAAATACATCTGGGGCTACTAGTTGTTCTGCAGCGAGTGATTATAATGTCAGTGGTGTAAAAGCGTGGCTTATACGTGCAAGTGGCGACCCTGCAGGCACTGCACCTAATTTAATTAATAGCAGTAACGCATCCGTAGCTTTGCCTAATGCAAAACCGGCTAGTAATAATGTGACGTTGGGATTTTCCGGTGGAATCGCCAACTTTACTTTATCGACTTCTGATGTCGGCAAATACGCTATTAATTTTGCTGACAGTAGTAATAGTTATTCAACATCCGAAATATCAGGTGCTTCAACCTATGTTGTAAGGCCATTTGGATTTTATATTTCTGTAACGTCAAATCCTGCAGCGTCGAGTGATACAGGCAGTGTTTTTACAACTGCAGGAACTAATTTCACTGTAAATGTTACGGCCAAAGCCTATTCAGCAACGGATGATGTTAATAGTGACGGTGTGCCAGATAATCACGCGGACACGAATGCTGCTAATAATGCTAATCTCGCGGATAACACGACCTTAATTAAATTTGGCGCTGAATCACCAGCGGCGGAAACCGTGACATTATCTTCGTCTTTACGCTTGCCATCAGGCGGGATCGATCCTGGCTTGAGCGATGGCGATGCCACTGCAAACGACGGTCGAGTAATTAGTAGTTTTACTAACGGGGTAGGTTCTACCACTCAAGCCTATTTTGGTGAAGTAGGTATTATCGAGCTTGCTGCGAGCATTACGGATGGCGACTATTTGGGTGCGGGCACGACTCCTACTACTAATATGGTCAGTCGCTCCGGCTATGTGGGCCGATTTAAACCTTATCAATTTGCAGCTTCTTCGGTGAGCATGACGCCTTTTTGTAGTGTGTCGACGGCGTTTAATTATTTATCAAAAGATTTTCCTGCAGGGTTAACCATTACGGCACAGAATCAACAGGCAGGTACTACACAAAACTATGCGGGGGTTTTCGCAAAATTAACCTCAGCTGGGTACACATTTAAAGCGCGTGACACGACCTCATCAACAACTTTAACGAGCCGTATGCAATTATCCGGTTTAACCGGCAGCTGGGTAAGTGGGCAGGTTGCAGCAAGCGCCAGTATTAACCTTGCTCGTAATAGTACGCCGGACGGCCCCTACACGACGACTCGAGTCGGAGTAACGATTAGCGATACGGATTCAGTCAGCCTGCGCAGCAGCGATATTACATTTGATTCCGATGCCAATGGCAGTAACGATGCGCTACTATTTGGCCAAACTGCTTTTTATTATGGCCGTTTGCGTTTGGATGATGCTCATGGCCCAGAAACAGCTAATTTAAACGTAAGCTTTCAAACGGATTATTGGACGGGTTCTATTTGGACCCGTAATCGAGCAGACAGCTGTACCACTATCGCAACTTCCGCGATTAGTTATCCTTCCGGTGCAATTAATGTTGTGGCTAATCGCACCGTTACCGTAGGAGCGGGCACTACAATCGGCAACTACGTACCTGTTCCAGGAGCCACCGTAAATTTTTCATCCGGTGATGCAGGGCATTATTTTTCCCCGCCAGGTAATGGTAAAACCGGGTCTTTTTTGGTTGATGTTGATTTGACGAGTTATGCGTGGCTGCGTTTTGATTGGAATAATGATGCCAATTATAGCAACGACACCTCATTACCAAGTGCCCGTTATACGTTTGGTAATTACCGGGGAAACGACCGCATGTTATTTTGGCAAGATACTTCCGTGCCCTAATTTAACTTTGATTCCAGCTAAAGTTTGTGCCCAATGGGCCGATAACAGGAGTACACATCGTGTTTGAGGAGCCAATTGTGAATACACAAGCTGCACTAAAGTCCTACGCCAAAGTACAGTACCGCTCAAATGTTGATGTGGCCTCGCCGCACAAATTAGTGGATATGTTATTTGACGGCGCTATTGAGCGAATTGCGCAGGCAAAAGGCGCGTTGCAATTTGGTGATATTGCCTTAAAGGGGCAAAAAATTAGTAGCGCAATTAGTGTCGTAGGAGGATTACGGGAGAGTTTAAATACGGAATCCGGCGGCGACTTAGCGCATAATTTGGATAACCTTTATTTGTATATCCAAAAAATACTCACTAATGCACACAGCAAAAACGATATTAAATTATTGGATGAAGCTGCAACGCTGCTGGGCGAATTGCAATCGGCCTGGAAGCAAATCGGCTAGATAAAACCGCTAAAAATTAACGTTAGCGTGGTTATTGTAAGCAATAGATCGCCTCGGAATTATTAGTCCGTCATTTTAAAAAGTAATTGGCAGTGTTTTTATTCGTTAGATGTATTTAAGGCATTGCCTTCCGGTTCTTTGTTATCGGGCTTGCTGCCTAAAACTGCGTTCAACGTTTTAATTTCACCCTTGCGCCAAATTTCTATAGCCATGGCCTGGCCGGGCCGAGCTTTAAGAATTTCCTGCATTCCTAAGGTTCCATTGCCCACCGTCTGCCCATTGATTTTTAAAATGATATCGCCGGGAGTAAGCCCCGCTTTATGAGCCGGTCCATTATTAAAGATTGCAGTCACTACAACTCCGTTTACTCCTTGCAAATTAAGTTGTTGAGCAATTAATTGAGTTACTGGCTGGGCTTCTACCCCAAGCCAGCCGCGTATTACTTTGCCCATTTCCACTATATCTTTAAGCGATAACAAAGCAGTATCCGCAGGCACGGCGAGGCCTACGCCATCCAAGCTCGAATTGCCTAAGCGATCTAAAATCGCCGTATTAATGCCGAGCAAATTACCTTGCGCATCAATTAATGCACCGCCTGAGTTGCCGGGGTTAATGGCTGCATCTGTTTGAATAAAATTTTCCAGCGTACTAATGCCTAGACCATGGCGGCCGGTTGCCGAGATAATTCCTTGCGTAACGGTTTGGCCCATACCAAATGGGTTGCCAATGGCCAATACTACGTCGCCCACCTGAGCATTGCGCGGAGCACCTATGCGAATGGCCGTGAGCTTATCGGCTTTAATATGCAAAACCGCTAAATCATTTTCTTCGTCGACACCTACAAGTGTCGCCTGAATTTCTCGGCTGTCTTGCAGTTGTACAATTACTTCATCGGCGCCGCGTATAACATGGATATTTGTCAGTAAATATCCGCTTTCACTGACAATAACACCGCTGCCAAGCGCGGACTGCATGCGTTCTTGGCGAGGGATATCGGCGGCATTAAAAAAATGCCGAAATAGAGGGTCTTCTATTAGGCGCCGCCTGCGCTCTTGAATTTTTGTGCGGGTATAAATATTTACAACAGCGGGTGAGGCGCGTTTGACTGCCTCTGCGTAGGAAACAGGGCCATTAAAGCTGGAATAATTCGATTGAGGCGCGATCGCCTGTTCGATGACAGGTGTAGCAGAGCGCAATTGCGGAAATAACACCAGGGCAGCGCCAGCCACTAAAACGCCAGTAGCCAATGGCCAAACTAAATACTCAAGGGCTCGTCGCACAGGCGTTTTTTGCCTTAGGGTTTGAAATTAGGGGAAACGAATACCGGAGGTGGCTGCTTTTCTTCATCTTCGTATTCATCGCTTAAGCCACCTTTTTGCCCTGGTATTTTCGGCGCCCAGTCTTTTGGCGGTTCAAGGCTGGTCTCAGTAAGGTCAATCACGTCGCCCACCGCCTGTTTTACTTCAGCCGCTTCTAACAGTTTGCGGCTTATATCGGGGCTTGCCAAACGGGCTGCGCCATCGGCTAAATGCTGGTGCAGATCTCGATAACTCTGCGTTAAATCACTGATTCGCTGAGATGTATCAACAAAATGTTTTGCTACCTGATGTTGATAGTTTTCCAGTTCGGCTTCTGTTTGTTGTAATCGATTGGCCAACTGACTGGAAGCGCCTTGCCCTAACCGGACGCGTCCTAATAAAGCGCCCAGCCCAAGTCCAACTAAAAGGGACACCACTGCAATGATCAAAACAAGTTCAAGGGAGTACACAAAAGGCTCCTAAAACAAAGAGATAAGGCCTCGCATGATACTGTATTTGCGTGCGCAGGTGGCCAATATCAATTGCGTCAATGGATAAGGCTTTGTAAAGTTGGCGGTTTTCCAAGTAAATTTTATGTCTCGAATTCCCTCCGACCCAGCTCCTGCTCATCCAATTGCTCACAACCATAACCGCGCTCCTCTTGTGTCGCGCTTAAGTCCGCAAGCCCAATACCTTGAAGATTCAAAGCGTGCAGGATTTGTAGCGGATGCGTCGCAGGCGTTAGCGGTAGAGGCACTGGAGGATTTGTACTTACGATTGCTCGCCACTCACAATTCAAAGCCAACGTTTTGGCAGCGGACTTCTCACCTTTTTAAAGCTCGCAATGAGCCGCCGATAGGTCTTTATTTTTGGGGGGGAGTAGGGCGAGGCAAGACCTATTTAATGGATGTATTTTTTGATGCCTTACCGTTTGAGCGCAAAATGCGTACGCATTTTCATCGCTTTATGCGCCGCGTACATGCCGAGCTGACTCTTCTTAAAGGGCAGAAAAATCCCTTACAACTGGTCGCTAAGCGTTTGGCCGATGAAGCCTGTGTAATTTGTTTTGATGAATTTTTTGTCACCGACATCACCGATGCGATGTTATTGACAGGCTTATTAACGGCATTGTTTGAACGAGGAGTCTGTTTAGTTGCTACGTCTAATATCGTACCGGACGGCTTATACCCCAACGGGTTACAGCGGGAGAAATTTCTACCGGCAATTGCTTTGTTAAACCGTTTTACCCTTGTGATAAATGTAGATGGCGGAGTTGATTACCGTTTGCGCACGCTACAGCAAGCGGCCTTATATTTTTATCCGTTGAATGAAACCGCTCAATTCGAGATGTGTAAACATTTCGAACGCTTAACGGGGAGGGCGGTGGCAGACCCGGTGCAATTAACGATTGAGGGACGCCAGGTTCCGGCGCTTGGTGAGTGGGAGGATATTGTTTGGTTTGATTTTAAATCTCTATGTGAAGGCCCTCGCTCCCAACAAGACTATATTGTGCTGGCTAAGGAATATCACACCGTATTAGTTTCCAATGTCCCAAGGCTGGGTGCAGCCAATGATGATGCGGCCCGTCGTTTTGTCTATCTGGTCGATGAGTTCTACGACAGGGGCGTAAAGCTAATCATTTCAGCAGAAAATTCTATTGCTTCTATTTATAGTGGCGGCAAACTGACCTTTGAATTCGCCCGCACGCAAAGCCGACTGCTTGAAATGCAAAGCGAAGCTTATCTTGCTAGTCCGCACAAGCCGTAGCCTTTCCTGATGGTCCTGATACTAAGTTGCGCTTGAATAACCGGCGTTTCTTCTATAGTATGCGCGCTCTTTTTTTGGGGTGGCGATTTGCCGCCCCGGTTCCACCTCCCCAAAGGTAGTTTTGGGGGTATTAGTACCTACGTTAAAGGCCAACAACATGAAGACAATTAGCGCCAATGCTCAAACAGTACAACGTGAATGGTACATCCTCGACGCTTCAGGCAAAACTCTAGGCCGTATCGCCACTGAGATTGCAAGCCGTTTACGCGGTAAGCACAAGCCTGAATTTACCCCGCACGTTGATACCGGTGATTACATCGTTGTCATCAACGCAGAGAAAGTCTGTGTGACGGGTAAAAAAGCGAAAGACAAGATGTATCACCACAACACCGGTTACCCAGGCGGCTTGCGCACGATCAGCTTTGAAAAGCTCATCGACAAAGCCCCTGAGCGCACAATTCAAAGCGCTGTTAAGGGGATGCTGCCAAAAGGCCCACTGGGTCGTGCAGTATTCAAAAAATTAAAGGTCTATGCCGGTGCGTCTCATCCGCACACTGCGCAACAGCCCAAAGAACTTAACCTATAACGGAGGCTGCAAATGGCAGGTGAACAATATTACGGTACTGGTCGTCGCAAAACCTCTACCGCTCGAGTATTTATCTCATTAGGCAGCGGTGCAATCAGCATTAATGATCGCACCATTGAAAACTATTTTGGCCGTGAAGTGGCCCGTATGATCGTACGTCAGCCGTTAGAATTGGTCGGCGCTGTTGATCGTTTTGACATCACTATCACCGTTAAAGGTGGTGGTAGCTTCGGTCAAGCAGGAGCCATTCGCCACGGTTTAACCCGTGCATTAATGGCCTATGATGAAACTCTACGTCCAGCCTTGCGCGCAGCCGGTTACGTAACGCGTGATGCGCGTGAAGTTGAACGTAAGAAAGTTGGTCTTCGCAAAGCTCGTAAGCGTCCACAATACTCAAAACGTTAATCGTTATTGTGTGGCAAAAGCCCGAACCTCGTTCGGGTTTTTTTTTGAGCGCAGTTTTTGGTCACAGCCCTTGTTACCTTGTAAGCACTGGGGATTTTCATTACCATTGCGCGCTTTTTCGCGATGCCGATTGTTGAATGTTTCATTGATAAATATCAGTTGCCGGCTCATCCCAAGGGGTAAAATTGTGGTTTTGTGATCGATGGTAATTACCCTTGCACTACATTCGAAGTTTTTATTTTGTCCTAATTTCCCTATTTTTTCCTTTTGCCACAGGAGATATACGTCATGAGTAATGACGAAATAAACCGCGGGCGTCGCCGTGTTTTAACGGCAGTGACGTCTGCCGTGGGTGCTGTGGGCGTGGTCGGTGCGGCCGTCCCGTTTGTCGGCTCCTGGTCCCCGAGCGCTAAAGCTAAGGCAGCTGGCGCGCCAGTCGAAATCAACATTAGTAAAATTGAACCGGGCCAAATGGTGACGGTTGAGTGGCGCGGAAAGCCAGTTTATGTACTTCGTCGTACTAAGGAAGCTCTTGCCGGGCTGAAAATCAATGAAGCTCAATTGCGAGATCCATCTTCAAAACAATCGGTTCAGCCTACCTATGCGCAATCAGAAAGCCGCGCAATCTCAGGCAAAGAAGAAATAGCCGTGCTTTTAGGCGTGTGTACGCACTTAGGTTGCGCGCCCGGCTTTGAGCCTAAAGTAGGGGCTATTGATCTGAGCGGTGGCAGTACTTGGCAAGGCGGCTTTTTTTGCAAATGCCACGGTTCGAAGTATGACTTGGCTGGACGTGTTTTTCAGGGCGTACCAGCTCCATTAAATTTAGAAGTGCCCGCTCACAAATATCTTAGTGATTCGGTCATTCTTATCGGCGAAGATCAAGGGGCCTAATAATGATGAATTGGCTAACGGGATTATGGCAGTGGGTGGATAAGCGTCTGCCCGTTCAGCGGGCGTGGGATACCCATATGGGTAAATATTACGCACCGAAGAATTTTAATTTTTGGTATTTTTTTGGTGTGTTGTCGTTATTAGTGCTGGTAAATCAGTTGCTAACCGGTATTTGGCTCACGATGAGCTATGAACCAACGGCGCAAGGGGCCTTTGCCTCTGTTGAGTACATCATGCGCGATGTGCCGTACGGGGACGTGTTGCGATATATGCATTCAACCGGTGCGTCGGCATTTTTTATTGTCGTTTATCTGCATATGTTTCGCGGCATGATGTATGGATCCTATAAAGCGCCTCGTGAGCTTGTGTGGATTTTTGGGATGTTCATTTATGTACTTTTAATGGCAGAAGCCTTTATGGGCTATGTTTTGCCTTGGGGACAAATGTCTTATTGGGGAGCCCAGGTTATTGTTAACCTTTTCGGTGCAATACCCATTGTTGGTGAAGATCTAGTTCAATGGATTCGCGGCGATTACTTAATTTCCGGTGCTACGCTAAACCGCTTTTTTGCTCTACACGTTGTAGCCTTGCCGATTGTTTTATTGGCTCTGGTAGTTATGCATATTTTGGCGTTGCATGAAGTCGGTTCGAATAATCCGGATGGCATTGAAATTAAAAAGAAAAAGGATGCGAACGGTATTCCACTTGATGGTGTGCCGTTTCATCCTTACTACACAGTGCATGATTTAGTTGGTGTCACAGTTTTTCTTTTCGCTTTTTGCGGCATTATTTTCTTTATGCCGGAAATGGGCGGCTTTTTCTTGGAGCACGCCAACTTCGAACCTGCCAATGGATTAAAAACTCCTGAACATATTGCGCCTGTATGGTATTTCACGCCGTTTTACGCGATGTTACGTGCAGTAACTATAGAAATAGGCCCATTAAATTCTAAATTTTTAGGCTTTGTTGTAATGGCAGCTGCCATTGCTATTTTATTTGTGCTGCCCTGGTTGGATAAAAGCCCGGTGAAATCGATTCGCTTTAAAGGCTTATTTAGCCGTATTGCGTTGATTGTATTTGCTGCCTCCTTTGTTATTTTGGGTTACTTAGGTGTTGAACCGGCTAACGAATCCAGAACGGTTTTGGCGCAAATCTGCACCGTTGTTTATTTCCTGTATTTTATTGGTATGCCCTTTTGGACGAAGCGGGAAAAAACTCTTCCCGTGCCCGATCGCGTTCAGCTAAAAGGGCTTGCCAAACACTGGGTGTTTGGCGGTCTATTGCTGTTTATTTTCTTGGTGCTTGCACCTATTACGGCGGTGGCGAATGAAGAGTTAGGTCATTGCGGCACTGTTGCCTGTGATCATTTTGAGCCGGATTTTTCTGATAAAGCCTCTTTGCAGCGGGGAGCAAAATATTTTGTTAACTATTGTATGGGATGCCACTCTGCAAATTTTTCCCGGTTCGCTCGTGTAGCTGAGGATTTGGATATTCCGGAAAAACTGGTATCGGAAAACTTAATTTTCGGCGACCAAAAAATTGGGGAGACTATGGGGATCGCTATGGCCCCTAAAAAATCCAAAGTTTGGTTTGGTGCCACTCCTCCGGACTTAAGTTTAGAAACCCGTGCACGTAGCGCGGAGTGGGTTTACACCTATTTGCGCAGTTTTTACAAGGACGATACCCGCCCGACTGGCGTAAACAATAAGGTTTTTCCTAACGTGGGTATGCCTCATGTGTTGCTTGAGTTACAAGGCTTACCAGAATGTACAACCGGCCCGCACACGGACATACAAGGAAAAACTGAGCGCGATAAACTCGGTGAGCCTAAGATGATCGAGTGTGGTCGTTTAGAAGTAGGCAAAGTTAAAGGCTCGATGACACCTGCTGAGTTTTCAGAAGTAGTTGCAGATGTGGTGAACTTCATGGCTTATTTGGCCGAGCCTGGGGCAGCACGTCGCCAGCAAATCGGATGGTACGTTCTTGGCTTCTTGTCCATATTGTTTGTCTGCGTGTTATTACTCAACCGCGAATACTGGAAAGACGTGCACTGATAGCTATGTTAATGGGGGCGCACATTGTGGGCCCCTTTTGCTTGACCCTATAAAGGCTAGCAACGATGCTTTAACGGGCGTTGATGGATTTTCAGCCACTTTTCTCCAGTATCTTAGTGCCATTCTCCAGTGTCTTGTGAATATCTCGAAAGCTTCAGTTGATTATTGAACTGTCAGAGCCCATGTCAGGTGTAAGATGCGCTCTTAGAGCAAAGATTTTAAATAATAATAATATTTGTAGCCTCGGTTATATCGTTTATCCTATTGCTGTTTGGCAATCATGCTGTTCCGTTCTTTACTATTTATTTGATGCAGGTGTTGACGTCTATGTCCATGACCTCTAGTAAGCCTTACTTGATCCGGGCGCTGTACGAATGGATTTTGGATAACAACCTTACCCCCTATTTAGCCGTCGATGCCTTAAGCCCGAGCGTGCAAGTACCACAGCAATACGTGAATAAAGACGGCCAAATCATTTTAAACATAGCGCCTAGAGCAGTAGATTCCATCAATTTATCCAATGAAGCGATTGTGTTTTCGGCGCGATTTGGCGGCGTATCAACTGATATTTTTGTCCCCTGTTTTGCAGTCTTAGGTATTTACGCGCGGGAAAACGGCAAGGGAATGATGTTTGAGCGCGAAGCAGAACCACCGCCATCAGATCCAATCCCTCCCAAACAATCCGGCACTGCGCCAGAAAAACGTCCTAGTTTGCGCGTCGTGAAATAGACAGTTTCCACAGTGACACATACACCAGGCATTAAAAGCGTGACGCGCGGACTCTAGGACGACTTATGGCAGCGTTGATTTTGTGATACCCATTGTTATTGACATAGAAGCTTCCGGGTTTGGCAGCGGAAGTTATCCGATTGAGATAGGTGTTATTGATGAGCATGGGCAGCGCTACTGCAGCCTAATTAAACCCTTGTTACAATGGACTTCGTGGGACGCCACTGCTTTTGAAGTTCACGGTATAAGCCGTGCTTACCTCGAATCCCATGGCAAGCCCGCAGTTGTGGTCGCGCAGGAACTTAATAACCTATTAAACGGTAAACGAGTTTTTTCCGATGGGTGGGTTGCTGATCAGCTCTGGTTAAATACCTTATTTCAGTCAGTTGGGTTGTGGCCGAGTTTTACACTTTCACCTATTGAAGGTATTCAAACACCACTGCAACACGAGTGTTGGGATGAGACGCTCAGCCGACTCCGCCGCAAACATAATGAGCAACGGCATCGGGCTTCAAGTGACGCCTACCTGATTCAGTTGGCTTATATCACCTCGGCGAAATAGACCAGCAAACTACCGCTTGCCATATAACGCTTTACCTACGAACATGTGCGGTAGTTAACAGCGAAATCTAAATGCGGGGACCGCAGCAATGGTTAGCTCTTTAAATCTCGAGGGATTGCGCACCAAAAGCTTTAAATTGGTTGGCGCCTATCGCAGAGTTGCAATTTTATAGCGCCGCTCCCATCTTTTGAATAAACCCTGACGTCCAAATGAAGAGGATTAGTATCCATGACTGAATCAGTTGTCATTCTCGGTATCGCAAGAACCGCCATGGGAGGAATGCAAGGTGTATTTGCTGATCTGCCCGCCCCCCAATTGGGAGGAGCCGCAATAAAAGGCGCCCTTGAAGACGCAAAATTATCGCCAGCCGCTGTAACCGAGGTGTTAATGGGCTGTGTGTTACCTGCCGGGGTGGGGCAAGCTCCAGCGCGGCAGGCGAGCCTTGCGGCGGGGATTGCCAAGTCTGTACCAACGAGTACTGTAAATAAGGTCTGTGGCTCCGGCATGAAAACCGTCATGATTGCGCGCGACTCTTTGTTAGTCGGTAGCAATCAAGTGATAGTGGCAGGCGGAATGGAGAATATGACACTTGCGCCTCACCTACTTACTAAAGCCCGCAGCGGCTATCGGCTAGGCCATGGTGAATTGCTGGACCATATGTTTTTAGACGGTCTGCAGGATGCTTATCAAGGCGGGTTGATGGGCAACTTCGCTGAATTAACGGCGGAAAAATATCAACTAAGCCGCGAAGCCCAGGATGCGTTTGCCATCGAATCACTCAAGCGCGCCAATGCAGCCATCCAAAGCGGCGCTTTTAAACGAGAAATTGTACCGGTTACGCTTAAGACCAAAAAAGGCGATCAAGTTATTGATACAGATGAGCAGCCAGGTAATGCTCGTCCAGATAAAATTCCAGCTTTGAAACCGGCTTTTAAAAAAGACGGCACAGTTACTGCCGCTAACGCAAGTTCAATATCAGACGGGGCAGCCGCTCTAGTTCTTTCCACCCAATCCTACGCACAAGAAAAAGGCCTTAAGCCGTTGGCAAAAATTGTCGCCCAAGCTGAGTTTGCTCAAGAGCCTGAATGGTTTACCACAGCTCCCGTCGGCGCTATGAAGCGGGTACTGGAGTTGGCTAACTGGTCCGTGGAGGAAGTTGATCTGTTTGAAATTAACGAGGCGTTTGCTGTTGTGACGCTTGCGGCCATGGCTGATCTTGCTATTCCCCATGACAAAGTTAACGTAAACGGCGGCGCTTGCGCGCTGGGTCATCCATTAGGCGCATCCGGCGCACGGGTTTTGGTAACACTTATAGCTGCGCTTGAAGCACGTGGTAAAAAACGCGGTATCGCTAGCCTATGTATCGGCGGTGGCGAAGCGGTGGCCATGGCTATTGAACTATTATAAGGACAGGGCCCGGGAAGCTTGCTGAGAGCTTCCCGGGTGTTGGGTACTTTTTGAACCACTTTTTTGAACCACTGCTTTTCTAAACTCGCAGGTTCGCTGTTCTGCCGCAAAACTGTTCTCTAATTAAGTACTGTTCTAATCATCACCATGCTAGTCATAGACATTATTGGTCTATAAGTGCAAGGACGGCACCTGGGTGTTGGGCTATGCTCAGATTGTCAATCGTAAGATTCTTTATCAACCCCCAGATAGTCGCTTAAATAGGGATTGATCGGGTCATTTTTTGATTTCGCCTTACTAATCTCGTTTCAGGCTGCGGAAAGTTCCTGCGGCACCTTGCAATCCACACCCCAATCCCCCATTTTGTGCCTTTTGGCCGAATTACAGCCTTCAGAGGGTTTCACATGGATACGCACGACTTCGATTCCACCAGTGTCACTTCAATTCCATTGTTGCCTCTTCGAGACGTAGTGGTTTATCCCCATATGGTTATTCCTTTGTTTGTGGGGAGACAAAAATCTATTGCGGCTTTAGAGCGAGCCATGGCCGACGACAAGCAAGTACTGTTGGTAGCACAAAAGCATCCATCAGTGGACGAACCTAAATTCGATGATCTTTATAACGTAGGTACAGTTGCGCAAATTTTGCAGCTGCTTAAGTTGCCCGATGGCACCGTAAAGGTTTTAGTCGAGGGGCGTTGCCGTGCACAAATTGAGTCTGTCGATGAAAGTGAACGCTGTTTTAAAGCTCATTGTGTAACAGTTCCGGCAGATAAGGTCTATACGCGCGAAGAAGAAACTATGGCGCGCGGCCTGTTAAAGCGTTTTGAAAATTACGTTAATTTCAGTAAAAAAGTGCCGGTTGAAGTGCTCAATTCTCTCAATGGAATCGATGAGCCAGGCCGTTTGGTCGACACAATTGCGGCTCATATGACGCTGGATCTCGGCCAAAAACAACGCGTATTAGAGCTTTTTAAAGTTGGCGAACGTCTTGAACACTTAATTGGTTTAATGGACGCTGAGGCGGATTTATATCAAGTGGAAAAGAAAATACGTGGCCGCGTTAAAAAACAAATGGAAAAAAGCCAGCGTGAGTATTACCTCAATGAACAGCTAAAAGCGATTCAAAAAGAATTAGGCGAGCTGGGCGAAGACGCAGGCGAGGGCGATGAATTCGAGCGCCGTATTGTTGAGGCGAAAATGCCTAAATCTGCCGAAGATAAAACCCGCGCTGAAGTGAATAAATTAAAAATGATGTCGCCCATGTCGGCGGAGGCATCAGTTATTCGCTCATATGTTGATTGGATGCTCAACGTTCCTTGGACTAAACGCAGCAAAATTAATATGGATTTGGAGCACGCTGAAAAAGTCTTAGAGGAGGATCATTACGGTCTTACTGAAGTTAAAGAGCGTATCTTGGAGTATTTGGCTGTACAAAAGCGCGTTAAAAAAATCAAAGGGCCAGTGATTTGTTTAGTTGGTCCTCCAGGGGTCGGGAAAACATCGCTGGGTGAATCTATTGCACGCGCAACGAACCGTAAATTTGTCCGTATGGCTCTTGGTGGCGTGCGTGATGAGGCGGAAATTCGTGGTCACCGGCGCACCTATATAGGCTCTCTACCGGGCAAGCTGTTGCAGAAAATAGCCAAAGTAGGCGTAAAAAACCCGCTCTTTCTATTCGATGAAATCGACAAAATGGGTATGGATCATCGCGGTGATCCAGCCTCAGCTTTGCTGGAGGTTTTAGATCCTGAGCAAAATAATAAATTTAACGATCATTATCTTGAGGTCGATTACGACCTGTCAGATGTGATGTTCGTGTGCACGTCAAACACAATGAATATTCCAGGGCCACTGCTTGATCGAATGGAAGTAATCCGTATACCTGGGTATACGGAGAGCGAAAAGCTTAATATTGCCACACGCTATTTGCTACCAAAACAGCGCAAAAATAGCGGCTTGGCAGATGACGAACTAATCGTTGAGGAAAGCGCTCTGCGCGATATTATTCGCTTTTACACCCGCGAAGCAGGCGTGCGCAATTTGGATCGCGAAATTGCCAAACTCTGCCGCAAGGTTGTGACTGAGAACGTCAAGTCGAAAAGCAACATCTCGCGTGTTGTGGCTGCCGAACAGCTTGAGCAATACCTCGGAGTTAAGAAAACCGATTATGGTCGCGCTGATACTGAAGATCGCATCGGCCAAGTAACAGGCTTAGCCTGGACTCAAGTAGGTGGCGAATTGCTCACGATTGAAATTGCCTCAGTTCGCGGTAAGGGCCGACTGGTCAAAACCGGCTCGCTAGGGGATGTAATGCAAGAATCCATTCAAGCGGCGTTTACTGTAGTGAGATCGCGAGCGAAGCTGTTGGGTATCGCGCCGGATGCTACGGAGAAACACGATATTCATATTCACGTGCCTGAAGGTGCTACACCCAAAGATGGACCTTCTGCGGGCATAGCCATGTGTACAGCGCTAGTTTCCGCGTTAACCCGCATACCTGTGCGCGCCGATGTGGCTATGACGGGAGAAATTACTCTGCGCGGACAGGTGCTTAAAATCGGTGGCCTAAAGGAAAAACTACTGGCTGCTCATCGCGGCGGTATCCGCACAATTCTAATTCCTTGGGATAACGAGGCGGATTTGCGGGAGATTCCCGACAATATCAAAGCTGACCTGATTATCAAACCCGTTCGTCAAATTGAGGAGGTTTTAGCAGTAGCTCTAACTCACGCACCTGCGGCCTTTAGCGACGACGAATTTGCGGATTTAGAGACCAAAGCTTTCGATTTACCCAAGAGTACCTCCGTTGTTAGCACCCACTAACCGGCTAAATGAGGCGCCGTTTCGGATTTCCTTGAGAGTTTTCTTGACCGGTCTGGCGGCTGTTGGTATAAATCGCAACCTCCTTGGATCTAACTAAGGCTCGGGGTTGTTGTACATATTCATTGTTGAGTTGCAAGACTGAAGAATTTTTAACCATTACGTACCTAATAATAAAGAGGGGTTGTTACGTGAATAAGTCCGAATTAATCGATGCCATTGCTGCTTCTGCAGATATTTCTAAGGCCGCTGCTAGCCGCGCTCTGGACGCTGTAACCGAGTCCATCATGGGCGCATTAAAAAAAGGTGATCAAGTTGCTTTAGTGGGCTTTGGAACCTTTGCAGTTAAAGAACGTGCCGCTCGTACGGGCCGCAATCCTCAAACTGGAGCTCCTATCGATATTGCTGCTGCTAAAATTCCTTCCTTCAAACCAGGTAAGGCTTTAAAAGACGCGGTCAACTAAATTCATTAGCCGTCGCAAGGCGGTGATGGGTGTCAAAAGGGCGCATTGATGCGCCTTTTTATTGTCGGTAATTCGAATATGTCCAGTTGGAAATTCCATCTATGATCCAAGATCTTCGTGAAAATTTAAAAGGCACCGTGGCCGTAGTTGTAGGCGCGGTGGTTTTAGTTGCTATGGTTATGACCGGGGAGCAGGTATCTAAAACGTCCCTGTCAGATACCGTTGCCAGCGTAAACGGCGACGACATATCAGCGAAGGATCTGAGTCGAGCTATGACGCAAGAGAAAATACGCCTTAAAAATCAATTTGGTTTGCCCGATGACGCCGAGCAGCTAAAAGACGAAAATTTAAAGCAACCTGCTCTTGCCTCGTTAATGCGCCAGCGCGCGATTATTCAAGCCGCTCAACGCGCAGGCATGGGCGTTTCTGAAGTTGTTATTAAAGATCAAATTAAACAGGCGTTCACGCAGGATCAACAATTTAACGCACAAGGATTTAACAGTTATTTGGCGAATTTCGGCTATACGCAAGCCACACTGTTGCAGCGCGAATCTGAGAGTTTTCTAGTCCGCCAGTTGTATAGCGGGCTGAGCGATAGTAGCTTTATCACACAAAAGGATGTTGAGTTGTTAGCAGGCATCGTCGGCCAAAAGCGCACGTTTAGCGCAATTACAATTCCTAAAGAAAAAGCCACGAAGGTTGTCCCTTCTGAGGAAGAGATTGCTCAGTATTACCAAGATAATCAAAACTCATTTAATGAGGCTGAGAAAGTTTCCTTGCAGTATCTTGAAGTTTCGGTGGAGAAGCTTGCCAAACTACAAACGGTGAGCGATCAAGAAGTTAAAGACGCTTTTGATAAAGAATTGGCTGAATTTAAATCCGAACCGGAATTGAGCATTGCACATATCCTGATTTCACCATCGGCTAACACTGCTGAAAGCGACGCTAAAATCGCTCAGGTACAAGCAAAAATTAAAGCTGGCGAGAGCTTCGATTCACTGGCAAAAAGTTTTTCTGACGACTTAGGTTCAAAAGAACTCGGCGGTGATTTGGGTGTTATGACCGGCGATGCGTTTCCCGAGCAATTTAAAACTGCTGTAGCGGCTTTAAAAGAAGGCGAGGTATCTGAGCCACTAAAAAGTACGGCCGGAACTCACTTTGTAAAATTGGTGAAGAAAACACAGCCAGTGCCTCCCGCATTCGAAGCGCGTAAAGCTGCCATAGCTCAGCAGCTGGCTAATGACAAAGCATCGGAGAAGTTCACCGATCAAATCAAGGCATTGGAAGAAGCTACATTTGGCAAAAGTGATTTGACTATGGCCGCTACTGCACTGTCGTTAAAAGTTCAAGAAACTGAGCTATTTTCTAAATCAGGTGCTCCTGGCCTCGCTTCAGAGCCTTTAGTTTTGGAGGCAGCATTTGCTAAAGATGTCCTTGAGCAGGGGCAGATCAGCAAAGTTTTAGAGTTACCTCAAGAGCGAGCAGTGGTCGTGCGTTTGAAAGAACACCAACCTAGCCGTGTTAAGCCCTTAACTGAAGTGCGCACTTTAGTAGTGGATACACTGACGCAGCAGAAAACTGCTGCACAACTACAGGCGCTGGCTAAGATTCTCACCGATAAGCTGCAGGCAGGTGTAAAACCTGAAGCTGCCGCTAAAGAACTGGGTTACACCTTTGCCCAATTTGATAAACAAGATCGCTTTAAATCTACCGCCGATCGAGAAATTCTTCAGTTTGCTTTTGGTATGGTGCGGCCTGCCGCTCAGCCTCAAATAGAGAGCTTTGCAACGCGCACAGGCGGTCAGGTAGTGATAAGCCTAATTGAGGCTGCCAATGGCACGGTAAGCGATTTAGATCCTCAGCAATTGGCTGGGATTAAGAGTCAGGTTATGCAGCAAAAAAGTAGCGAGGATTTAGCTGCATTTGAATCCTCACACTATTCGGCAGCAAAAGTGAAAATGTAATTGTTACGTTTAAAGCGTACCAAGCCCAACTCATGATTTCTGGGTTGGGCTTTTTTATTTTGGCTCCTGGAGTTTTTTGGTTATGTCGGTCCTATCCCCTTTAGTTGTTGCTCTTGATTTTTCCGATGCTCAATCGGCTTATGCACTGGCAGATCGATTAGATTCTCGTTATTGCCGACTGAAAGTCGGTAAAGAGCTATTCACAGCAGCGGGGCCAAAGGTTGTCGAGACATTACACAACAAGGGTTTTGAATGCTTTCTCGACCTGAAATTTCACGATATTCCCGCCACCGTTGCCAAGGCGGTTGCGGCCGCTGCGCAGTTGGGTGTTTGGATGGTCAACGTACACGCCAGTGGCGGAATGCCTATGATGCAAGCGGCCCGCGACGTGTTGTGCCAGGTTTCCAATCCGCCTTTATTAATAGCTGTAACGGTATTGACCAGCATGTCTCAAGAGGTATTTAGCCAGACGGGATTTGCCGGAACTATTGCTGATCGGGCGGAATTTTTAGCGGGTCTAAGCGCTGAAGCTGGGTTGGATGGTGTGGTATGTTCTGCCCTGGAAGTTACGGCCATTAAACAACAGAGAGGGGTGAATTTTTTAACGGTAACGCCGGGAATTCGCCCGATGGGCAGCGAAAGTCAGGATCAATCCCGAGTTGTAACGCCGCAAGCCGCTATCGCGGCTGGTAGCGATTATTTGGTAATGGGGCGGCCGATTACAGGTGCAATTGATCCGGCTGAGCGCTGTTACGAAATCTACCAATCATTAAATCTGCCTGGTTAACGCATGCATATAAAAATGCTGCTCATTTTTATCAAAAATTAAAGGTTAATTTATGGTTCCTGTAATTACGATCGATGGACCCAGCGGAGCAGGTAAGGGAACCTTAAGTCGTTTACTGGCCGAAGCTTTAGGCTTTTCGATGTTAGACAGTGGGGCCTTATATCGCCTAACAGCTCTTGCCGCTAAAAACCAGGGAGTAGAGTTTGCAGATCGTCAGGGACTCGCAACCTTAGCGCGCGCGCTCGACATACAGTTTCATCTGCTTGATGGGCAAGTTTCTATGTTGCTTGCAGGAGTAGATGTAAGCCGGGCAATTCGCACCGAGGACGTGGGTATGGGGGCGTCTATAGTCGCTGCAGTGCCCGAAGTACGCGATGCTCTATTAGCGCGCCAAAGAGACTTTCAGCAACCTCCAGGTTTGGTTGCCGATGGTCGCGATATGGGTACAGTAGTATTTCCGAACGCACCGTTAAAAATCTTTTTAACTGCTAGCGCTGAAGTCAGAGCTAAGCGCCGTTGCTTACAGTTACAACAGCAGGGGCTTGAGGCTGACCTAGCTCAAATTACCGCGGATATTGAAAAACGCGATTTGCAAGATGCCCAACGAACGATTGCTCCATTACGCCCTGCTGCTGATGCCAAACTTCTCGACAGCACCAACATGAGTATTGAAACCGTTTTAAACACTATTCTGGGTTACTGGCGTGAGGTACAACTATGATGCTGCGCGTTGCTGTCTGGTTTAAACGCCTTTTTGTTTTGGTGTGGTTGCTGGTGCTGGTATTTATTAGCGCCGCGATAACTGCAGATAATCCACAGCCTATTTCTCTGTATTTGCTCGGCAAAGCCTATCAGGCTAGTGCGGGGTTTATTTTTATGGTTTCATTGGGCTTTGGCACTCTTTTAGGCGTTGTATTGTTGTTGCCTCGATTATGGTTGTTGCAGCGCAAGGTGCGTAAACTGCTCAAGCAGTTAAACCACGTTCGTGATACCCCTCCCGCGATTTAATTCCGATAACGCTGCACTACTGCGCAGCGCTCCAGAATCTCATCTTTCAGCAAGTATTTTTCCAGTTTATTAAATACTCATTGATATCCCCTCTATAGTTTGGTAGTTTCCCCGCGCCTTTTTTGCCCTGCGCAAAGGGGCAATTCTTGAGCGCCGCCTTACCAGTTACATGCGGAGTTCTTCATTTATTAACCGGCCCGCTTACTGGTAAAGCGGCAGGCAGATGTTCGCATCCGCCATCAGCTGAATAAACATAGGTATCGCAATGAGCGAGAGTTTTGCAGAGTTATTTGAAGAGAGTCTAAAAACCGTTGATATGGTGCCCGGTAGCATTGTGACCGGTGTAGTCATCGATATAGATAAAGAATGGGTAACGGTACATGCGGGCTTAAAATCCGAAGGTGTTATTCCTGCGGAACAGTTTTACGATGAAAACGGCAACCTAAACCTAAGCATTGGTGACGAAGTCCAAGTGGCTTTGGAAACTGTCGAAGATGGTTTTGGTGAGACGCGTCTTTCGCGTGAAAAAGCCAAGCGTGCAGAATCTTGGAAAGTACTCGAATCCGCCCACGCCGCTGAAGAAGTGGTTAAGGGTATTATTAACGGTAAGGTTAAAGGCGGCTTCACTGTGGATGTGGCCGGTATTCGCGCCTTCTTACCTGGCTCTTTAGTGGATGTTCGTCCAGTACGTGAGACGACCCATTTAGAGGGCAAAGAGCTTGAATTTAAAGTGATCAAGCTCGATCAAAAACGCAATAACGTAGTAGTTTCTCGCCGTGCTGTTATGGAGCAAGCCAACTCCGACGAGCGTGATGAATTGCTCGCTACACTGCAAGAAGGTATGGCTGTTAAGGGTGTGGTTAAAAACCTTACCGATTACGGTGCCTTCGTTGACTTGGGCGGTGTAGATGGTTTGTTGCACATTACCGATATGGCTTGGAAGCGTATTAAGCATCCAAGTGAGATCGTAACTGTTGGCGATGAAATCGAAGTTAAAGTATTGAAGTTCGATCGTGAGCGCAACCGCGTATCCCTTGGCCTTAAACAATTGGGCGATGATCCATGGGCTGCGATCACTCAGCGTTACCCTGAAGGCGCCAAAGTTAAAGCGCGCATTACGAACCTGACTGACTACGGCTGTTTCGCTGAAATCGAAACTGGTGTCGAAGGCTTGGTACACGTTTCTGAAATGGATTGGACCAACAAAAACATTCACCCAAGCAAAGTTGTGCAATTAGGCGACGAAGTTGAAGTGATGATTTTGGATATTGATGAAGAACGTCGTCGTATTTCTTTAGGCATTAAACAATGCCAAGAAAACCCATGGGATGCTTTCTCTAAACAGTTTGCTAAAGGCGATAAAATCTCCGGCAAAATCAAATCTATCACTGATTTCGGTATTTTCATCGGCTTGGATGGTGGTATCGACGGCCTTGTTCACCTGTCTGATATTTCTTGGAATGAAACCGGTGAAGAAGCCGTGCGTAAATTCAAGAAAGGCGACGAGCTGGAAACAGTGGTACTTGCCATTGACCCTGAGCGTGAGCGTATCTCTTTAGGTATTAAACAACTTGAGCAAGATCCTTTTACTGTTTACGTCGGAACTTACGACAAAGGCAGCATTGTTAAGGGTACAGTTAAAGAAGTTGATGCCAAGGGCGCGATCATTGTATTAGCGGATGATGTTGAAGCTACGTTAAAAGCTTCTGACTTAAGCCGTGAGAAAGTTGAAGATGCACGTAATGTGTTGAAAGAAGGTGAAGTGATTGAAGCTAAAATCACGAACGTCGATCGCAAAAACCGCACTATTCTGCTTTCTGTAAAAGCAAAAGATGTAGATGACGAGAAGAGTTCAATTAAATAGCTAAAACAAACCGAGCAAGTAGCTCCTGCTACCATCGGTGATTTAATTAAGGCTCAAATTGAAAGTCAACAAAATCAATAATTGTTGATTGGTAATACCTAAGGCGGCCAAGTGGCCGCCTTTTTTTATGGGCGCATTCTTTGGCAAAATCGCACGCACACGGATACAGCGAATCCAAAGTAACTTAAGTAGGTGGCAAACTATATTGGAGCTATCAAATGGTTAATCAACCGGGGATCATTAAAGCTAAGACAGCCACATTAAATGAAGAACACTGTCAGTCATATTGCACGGCCTCAGAGACTAATAACGAAACGAATGTAAACGCAGACAGGTTAAATCGTGATTGTTTTTGTAAGACGTTTGATCGCGAAAAATTTACCGCAATATTAAATAGTGATGAGCTGAATCAGGATTTGCTGCTTACTCATCCTCAGCTCTTTTCTAATACCGCTGTATTTATTTCGCCGGATCAATTGGATTTTATGCGTAAGCTTATTACTGCAGTGGAAGAGGTTGTTGCACTGCCGTCGTATCGGCACCATGTATCAACGCAGAGCTGCGTAAACGCTTTGTATGACCCCGGCACGTCGGGTGTTTTCATGGGGTATGATTTTCATGTAAGCAGTGAAGGTCCAAAAATTATCGAGATAAATACAAACGCCGGTGGAGCATTTTTAAATTCGACGTTAATAAAAGCGCAAACGGCTTGTTGTGCGGCAGACGATAGTTTGTCCTTCGCACCAGGAAATATCGATGAGCGCATTATTGCTATGTTTCTGCACGAATGGAGTTTGCAGCGTAAATCGCAGAGACTGCACCGAATAGCAATTGTTGATAAGGCTCCGCAGCAACAATTTTTATACCCCGAATTTAAGATGGCGCAGCGTTTGTTTGTACAGCACGGCATAGAGACAATTATTGCAGCTCCAGAGGAGCTGACCTATAAAGAGGGCCAATTGTTTTATAAAAATATTGTTATTGATCTAGTCTACAACCGCTTGACAGATTTTCTGTTAACCGAGCTATCCCACCAACATTTATTCGATGCATACCATGCAGGTGCTGTCGTACTAACTCCAAGCCCCCGTCATTACGCGCTGTACGCGGATAAGCGCAACCTTACGATACTAAGCGACGAGGTGGCGCTTAAGCAGCTGGGTGCTAAACAACAACAAATTGATATTTTGACACGAGGTATTCCTAAAACCGAAAAAGTGACCGCCGTAAATGCGCAGGAATTATGGCAAAATCGAAAACATCTTTTTTTCAAGCCTGCCGCTGGATTTGGCAGCCGCGCCGCCTATCGTGGGGATAAGTTAACTAAGGGTGTCTGGGAAAATATTCAGCAGGGCCAGTATGTTGCGCAGGCATTAATAATTCCTAGCGAACGAGCCGTGCTCGTCGGCGATACCGAGCATATAGCGTTAAAAATGGATATTCGCGCATACGTCTACGAAGGTGATATTCAGTTACTGGCCGCACGATTATATCAAGGGCAAACTACTAATTTTCGTACAGAGGGCGGTGGATTTGCACCTGTGTACATAACTGACAACTAAAGCTGCCTAATGGATAGTTGTATTTGTTGATCCCAATAAACCATTACGCCTTTTCGGCATTTGAATCATTTTTTGTCGCTTGTTAAGAAAGCTAGTAGATAACTTAAAATAATTTAGCCAATAAAACTGGAATAGCTGTTTCAACTCTTAATATCCGCTCACCTAGATGTACTTGAGAAAATCCATTTTGTAAAAATGCAGCGATTTCATCATGTACAAATCCCCCTTCAGGCCCCACAGCGACTAAAGATTCTCCGGGCGGCAGGGAGGCTGCTTGTAACGCGCAGCCTGGATGGGCAAAAACTTTGTTTACATGGTTTTTGCAAAGCGTCGGTAATAAAGTTTGGGAGAATTCTCGCCAATTAGGGCAGAGGCTTACGAGTGGAATTTGCGTGGCTTTGGCTTGTTCAAGACCCAATTCTAATTGTTCGTTAATGGCGTCGGGTTTGAGTAATGGAGTTTGCCAAAAACTTTTTTCAACGCGCTCGCTGGCAATTAATATTAAATGTTGAACACCCATTGTCGCGATAGTCTGTAGGCTGCGCTGTAGCATGCGTGGCCGTGGTAAGCCCAAAATAAGCGTGCAGGGTAGGGTAGGGGGCGGTTCCAACCATGATTCTAAAAGCTGTAACTCTGCATATTCTTTTGTTATGGATTCGATTATTGCTTGGCTGAGAAAGGAATTTTTAATGCCAATATTAATTATTTTGCCTGGCGAAACTTTTAGTACCTCTTGCAAATGAGCCAGTTGCCGACCTTTGATTATGGCTCGATTAGGCGAGAGAAACTGGTGCTCATTTAATAGCAGAATATTCATAGGTAATTAAAATTTTATTAAATGTAGGAAACCCTAATAATGCAGGTAAGAAATGATGGGTGGAGATCGAGCTAACAAAAGATGGCGTTCCCGATAGGAATCGAACCTATATCTAAGCCTTAGGAGGGCCTCGTTTTATCCATTAAACTACGGGAACATAAAGTAATTCTATCAACAATTCACACTAGAACACTAGCAAAAGGCTCAAGTGTGAAGGGGCGGGGCATCACATGCTCGTCGTAACGCAGAGCATGTGATTTATTTTAAGCACTGATTTTCTGTAACTGGCTGAGCAGCTCCAAAGCTTGTTGTTCGGCGTTGCCAATGTATGTGTTAGGTGTTAAAGCGCGCAATTGCGTTTTAGCTTCTGCTGGAATTTCAAGCTGCTCGACAAAAGTTTGCATTATTTCTGCGGTAATCTTTTGCCCGCGCGTGAGTGCTTTTAATTTTTCGTAGGGCTCTGCAATACCATAACGGCGCATCACTGTTTGAACCGGCTCGGCCATGACCTCCCAAGCTGAATCTAAATCGGCGGCGATCGCAGGGGTATTAATTTCCAATTTTCGAATTCCCTTCAACGTAGAGGCGTAAGCTATTTCACAATAACCAAAACCTACTCCCATATTGCGCAGTACGGTGGAATCGGTAAGGTCACGTTGCCAGCGCGATATGGGTAATTTTGCCGCCATATGTTGCATAACGGCGTTGGCAAGGCCGAGATTGCCTTCGGAATTTTCAAAATCAATAGGATTTACTTTATGCGGCATCGTCGATGAGCCGACTTCGCCTGCAATGGTTTTTTGCTTAAAATAGCCTAACGAGATATAACCCCAAATATCGCGATTAAAGTCAATTAGAATTGTATTAAAGCGACAAACGGCATCAAATAATTCAGCGATATAATCGTGTGGTTCTATTTGTGTGGTGTATGGATTAAAAGTTAACCCTAGTGACTCAATAAATTGACAGGCTTGTTCTTGCCAGTTAATTGCAGGGTAGGCGCAGAGGTGCGCATTATAATTTCCCACCGCGCCATTAATTTTTCCGAGCATTTTAATCTGTTTGATTTGTTGAATTTGTCGCCCTAAGCGATACGCGACGTTGGCCATTTCTTTACCAATTGTTGTCGGCGAGGCGGTTTGGCCATGGGTGCGCGATAACATCGGCACTGCTGCGTAATCCTGGGCCATAGCGGCAATCGAATCGGTTATTTGCTGCATGGCAGGGACCAATACCTGGTCGCGGCCTGCTTTTAACATCAGAGCATGGCTTAAATTATTAATATCTTCGCTAGTGCAGGCAAAATGCACAAACTCATTAATTTTTTCTAATTCGCTGTTGCCTTTAAAAGCTTCTTTAATAAAATATTCTACCGCTTTTACATCGTGGTTTGTCGTAGCCTCAATTTGTTTAATTGCCTCTGCATCTTTAAGGCTAAATTGCTCAACTAGACTTTCCAAAAACCCATTGGTTGCAGCTGAAAACGCTGGCACCTCAGCAATTGCCGGGTTCGCGGCTAACTGGCACAGCCAGCGAATTTCAACTTCTACGCGCGCGCGTATAAGGCCGAATTCGCTAAAAATAGCGCGCAGGGATGCGGTGCGGCTGCTGTAGCGACCATCCAGTGGGGAGACAGCTGTTAATGAAGATAAGGGAAGGGGGCTAGTTGGCATAAAATTCACTGTTTAATTAATAGTTAACTATTTCACTCTTGGCGGCTTTAATTAAATCCTCCAGAGCTAGGGTAAGTTGTTTGCGATAAATAATAAAATGCCAGCGTTTGCCGCCGACTTGATGCCACAACATGGCGGAACGAATACTTGCTAATAATAGGCTTCTAATTTGATTGGCTAACCGAGGCTGCTGTAAATGGCTTGCTTCACCTACCACCTGAATTCTAAAGTTAAACGTGCTTATGCTGTTGGTATAGGTTTCCGCTAAATTAGCCATAAGGTTTTCTGAGCATAATCCGAACATTTCCACTTGCTGCGCTGCTTTATCAAGTTTGGCTCCTATATCGGCAAGCATTTTTGGCTTTTTGCTCAATTTTTTTTGCAGATGTAACACACCCATACAGTAGCGCAATAAATTGGCGTGCGCGGGGTTGCGTTGTTGGCTTAACAGGCTGTGCAAAATTTCCATACTGGTTAAAAGTGTGCTTAATTGCCCGTATACATCAAGCGTATCCTTAGGCTGACGTTTAAATAATGTTTGAATGCAGGGCTCCAATTCTGCATTAGTAATAGAGCCGTGTTTAGCGATTTTATCCACGAGAACTACAGCGTTAATTACTCCTGAGAGGCTTAAGGCCATTTCCTGCCAGCGATTTAATTGCACCGAATACCTCTTATCTACAGTTAAATGCGTTGTCAATTACCGCACCGCCTAAACAGCGTGCACCCATATAAAATACAACTGACTGACCGGGAGTTATCGCACGTTGTGGTTGGTTAAATATAATTTTTAAGCTGTTGTCATTATCAAGCGCAACCGTACATTCTTGATCGGCTTGGCGATAACGTGTTTTTGCCGTGCAAGTAAATTCATTATTTGGTTTGATCGATGCGCCAAATTCAGCGTTTATCCAGTGTATTTGTGAGGCATTTAAACCATCGGCAAATAATAAAGGATGATCCTGCCCTTGTACGACGCGTAAAACATTCTGTGTAAGATCTTTTTCCGCCACATACCAAGGGGCCTCACCAGCACCTGCAACTCCTCCAATACCCAAACCTTGCCGCTGGCCAATCGTGTGGTACATCAAGCCTAAATGCTCACCTAAAATAGTGCCTTTTTCGTCTTGAATTGTGCCTGGCTGTGCGGGCAAATACTGCTGTAAAAAATCTTTAAAGCGCCGCTCGCCAATAAAACAAATACCGGTGCTGTCTTTTTTATTGTGCGTGACAAGATTTTGTTCTTCAGCAATTTTACGTACAGAAGGTTTTGCTATATCACCAATAGGAAATAACGTCTGCGCAAATTCAGTTTCGCCAACAGCATGTAAAAAATAACTTTGGTCTTTATTAGCGTCGAGTCCCTTTAATAAATGAGTCTGGCCATTGTGTTGAGCGGTGCGTGCGTAATGACCGGTAGCGATTTTATCGGCGCCTAGAATGCGGGCGTAGTCTAAAAATACTTTAAATTTTATTTCGCGATTGCAGAGAATATCGGGATTAGGTGTGCGGCCGGCACGGTATTCGGCGAGGAAATGCTCAAATACGTTATCCCAATAATCGGCGGCGAAATTAGCGGTATGCAGCTTAATTCCCAGCGTATCGCAGACCATTTGGGCGTCGGCTAAATCGGCCTTTGCACTGCAATATTCGGTACCGTCATCTTCATCCCAGTTTTTCATAAACAGCCCTTCCACCGTGTAGCCTTGCTGTTTTAGCAAATAAGCCGAGACAGAAGAGTCAACACCGCCGGACATGCCAACGATTACTTTGCACGATTTCTGGGACATACAACTACGCAGGATTGAGAGGGCGGCTATTCTACCCGATTTGGCGGCGGCGCGGCGGGGCTGTCTGCCAGTAATGCTTTTTCTTCCAGGCTTACCACACTGGGGTTGCTCGCAGGCAGCACGGCACTTTTAACGCAATTGCGACCGACCCGTTTAGCTTCATATAAGAGCGCGTCGGTTTCTTCTATCCATTGAGCGAGGGATTTGGTGCTGTTAGGTAAAAATGAAGAGACGCCAAAACTTGCGCGTACATCTATCTGCCCGCTGGCAAGTTGTAGAGGGTTTTCCACCAGCGCTTGGCGCACGCGCTCGGCTATTTGTTTGGCCACTAAAATGGGGGTTGAAGGTAAAATGACAGCGAATTCCTCGCCACCTTGGCGACAGGGAATATCCAATTTACGCACGGCGTTTTTTAATAGTTTGGCCAGGTGGATTAACGCTTGGTCGCCAATAGCATGACCATAACTGTCGTTGATCTGTTTAAAGTGGTCTATATCGAGAATAAAGAGGCTGGTCGGCAGCTGTGTACGCTGTGTGCGTTCGATTTCCTGATGCAGGCAGATCATCAAGTGACGCTGGTTAAAAAGCTGCGTTAAATTATCGGTACGCGTTTGTGCCGTAAGTTCTTGGACATGCGCTTCCAGCGCGATTAATCGTTGCATGACGGGGCACTGAGGTTCGCCAACGGGGCATTTGAGTTCACCAACGGGCAGCTGTGTCATTGGGAGTGTCCTCGTTCTACTGAAGTGCAATTTCTGGCGGCATATTAGCAGCCTGTAATAGCCTTTGGTGGACAAAATGCTAATTTTCGCGGCAAGTTTTGCGGGGTGTCTTCGCGGATTCTCTTCAGTATCGGGAAGGCCATGACGCCAGACGATGTTTAAAATCTGGCTCGTTGGAAGGCTTGAAGAATTTTGCGGCGGAAATCTGCGGACGGTTAAATCGGCTGTGTGGCATTAAATCGACGTGTGTTTCGGCTTGGCGCGACCTGCGTCGGCCTACATAAAATATTCTGGGCTCAAACACATAACAATAAGCGGATAACTATTTTACTAATAGTTGCTGATTGCCAGATGCCTAGACATTCGAATTATTTACCAGGTGCGCAAAAATTAAGTTTTTACTCGCGTTATTTGTATTGCCTGGAATACTTATTTAATGCTCAGATTTTAATTTTTTATCAGCAGCCTAATTTTTACTATTGCCTGGCTTTGATCTACATCCATGTAGAATCCCTTATTATGCTGGCTACAAAAAGCGAGTGGCTTTGAAGTTGTTTTTAGCTCTTCTTTAAATTCACTTTAATATATTCGACGTGGCCACTGCACTGTTCGGAAGCTTGGGTTACGCTTACCTCTTTTGTCCAAAGGTTATAGCCGGGCTTTTCTACAGTGACTTTGAATGTGCCCGTATAACTAAGCGCAACATTAGTATCTTTATCCTCACATTGTTCCGTTTGAATACTCTCACCTTTAAATACTTGCATATCATCTGCTGCATTGACTTTAAATCCACATATGCGCGCGCCGGTAGATTCGTCATACACCGCTACCGATAGAGATGGATAAAAAATCGCACCACAGCAGCCGTATAACATTCCTGTTAATACTGTTATAAAAACACAGGTTATAAGTTTCATTATTATGCCTCTTCGCTTGTATTATTAGGTTGCGTCACACAATTGAGTCTGTGCACCTTGCGAGAATGGCAAATGCCTGTGGTGGGTTATATACGTAAAATTACGTATTTAGCAGGATGTGTGAGCCGCGTCACGTATAATTTACTCGCATACCACGGTAGCACTTGCCAGGCAAATAAATGGTTATCTAATTTTTAGAGGAAGAGGGGCGGCGTATTTAACGGATATTTAATAGCCCGAGTGCTCGCAGGTCGGAAAGCGCAGCGCCTTGATACATCTATTCACCACCATGGGTTTCGATTTAATCGCGGCGATACGGAGGGTGTTCATGTCGGAAAGCACCGTGCTTTTCCGACCTGTTTAACAATTAAATAAATCTAACGTACGCGGTAATTATACGAATTTTGCCAGGTACAGATTACCCGTTGTAATTTTGCCCGCTCAGGATTTCAAGATCTAGGTTTGGAATTTGCGTTAATCAAAAATCCTGTTTATGAGCATGTAACGCAGATCATTAAAAAGTCGCAAAGTGAATTAGAAGCAGCGCTAATACACTATTTGCCACCAATGATACCGCTCTAAATAATTATTCTCTGAGCAAGAGCCATAGAGGGTTCGCGAACCCCTTTTTTTAATTAGTCGTACCCAACAGCCTCACCTGGATTCGCATAAACTGTGTCAGCGAGCCAGCCTAATTGCCAGCATCACTCCAGCCCATAATGGGTTTTATCGCTGCGGCCAATTGACTGGCCATGGCTTCGGCGCCAACAACTAATGGATGCCAATCACAGCCTAATTGATTTTGTGGCGGAAAGTTAAGTTGCACAAAATGCACGCGGTCAAAACCCATGGAGCGCTGTTGCTGAACCGCCGTCTGCATATTGGCAACTGGTTGGCTGATACTATTATCGGCCACTAAAAATATTCGAATTTGGTTGCCGTACCCGTTGCGCACTTGATTAATCAAATCATGAATGCCCTGAATAAATACCTGTGCGGAGGGGTATGGCTGAGTGGAATAATCATTAGTGCCCAATTTAATTACTACCGCGTCAGGAACCCAAGATTTGAAATTCCAGGTCATATCAGCGCGGTTCATAAGCGTTCGGTTGTAGTAATAAGGCATGGACATAGCGCTTGTGGTATTGGTATCGCCGTAATTGCGCACTGCGCCAAAACCTGAAATAGCAATTGAGCGACTATCGGCTGCTAATGCGCGAGCTGTAATGGTCGCAAAAGACAAATAACTATTTTCATAGGGTCTATATACACCTTTGCAATCAAGCGCTGGGCCTTCATTGCCATAACCCACGGTATGGGAATCACCAATAAATTCAATTTTACGAATAGGTGCGGCAGGCAAGGCGAGCAGTTCACCGCCTTGGGGTAGGCGAATCCCCTTAAATTGCCCGGCGCCAAAATTAGGACCTGTACGTTTGGTTAATAGAATATGGTGCGGGCCCTGGGATAATGAAACCGCATAGGACTGGTTATTGGTGGTTGAAATTATTTTTTCTAATTTGCTATCAATAAATAGGTTGTAATCATTTTTGCCATCAGCAATTAACAGCTCAAGCTGGCGCGCATTTAGGTTAAATTCAATTTGTGTATTGGCCCAATCATAATCTGCCGCCGTAGCACTTAAGGCCACTCGGCCGTTGTAGCGTATTAATGGATTATTCGGTGCAATAGCGACAGGCGAGTTACCAGAGGAGCTGGAACTACTGGAAGAGCTTGAGCTGCTGGATGAGCTTGAAGAACTCGAAGAGCTAGAGGTTGAAGAACTTGACGAGTTTGAACTTGACGAACTTGAGCTGCTATTAGAGCTGCTGCTTGACGAGCTTGAGCTCTCTCCACCAGCTCCACCGCAACCGAGTAATGCCAAGCAGAATAGAGACGTAAGGCACATATTCAGTGTGCGGGGCAGGGCATTTTTGCATTTTGGCAGCATGGGCGCGCTCTTATGTTAATGGCTTCAAAATTAAACTGTGACGACCGATCGAGTAAGGCATTTTTAACGGCATTGCCTAGTGAAGATGCTATCACTGTAAAGCTCAACAAATAGTTAAGGCGGACACATTGTTGCCCGCTTATTTAGAGTTTGTTGCTTGGAGATTATTTGATTGCGCGGCGCTGGGTGTGATCAAACGCCTGATACTTTCCTAAAATATCCGCACAATTGGTGAGACACCTGTTGCTTAAAATATTAATAATCTGTTGCGGTGCCGATAGGTTAGATGTGAACATTGTTAAATTTATTACACCACCATGTCGGGAGGCACTGCGCTTTTCCGATCTACATAATAATAAAATTAATCCAACGTAAGCGGTTAACCACCATTCTCCGGTACTAAAATGCTGGGTTTCGCTATGCTCTACCCAACCTGCTTGCTAATTCTTGAAGATGGTGCTGGTAAAAATATGTCGGAAGGCACTGCACTTTTCCGAACGACGAAATAACGTTATCAATCTAACGTACGCGGTACGACAATGGTTTTTATGGGTTACGCGTTATGAGCTATGGTAGGTGAGTACTCCGGAATCGCAGCTTTGATTTTAGTGATTGATAAACTAAGTGGCTATGTAATTATCATGTAGTTGGCTTTGTAATTTTTGTAATCCGATTTCTCCACCAAACGCCAGCCGCCCCTGTAAGCGCTCCTCCTACAAAAATCAATGGACCGATGACCACTCCGAAGGTTAGCAGGTAAGCGAAGCCGGATTCTATTCCTGCAGGCGAGGCGCCGTGTATAAAGCTGAAGCGATTAAATAGTCCGTAGACAAAGCATGAAATTAGAAATATACCAAGAGCACTTAGCCCCCAAATTAGCGCTGCTTTCCAATAGTGCATGTATTTTCCTCAAGCCAGTTAATCATTTTAGCTCGTAGGTTGGGCAATAATGCCCAACATCCTATCGTAAATAAGAACTCGCCGTATAAGCCTCATACAAATGTTGGGCATTATTGCCCAACCTACGAGCTCATACACACTCCTCATTATGTTTGATGTAAACGTTGTAAATTTATCTTATGGGCGTGTGGACCGCTATGTAGTGCAGGTTGCAACCCGCATAGCAAACTACTGCTTTCACGTGAATCCCATAAAGATGCAAGAAACCGAAATTTCATGAATAGAAAATGTTTTGGCGGAATCATCGATCCGCGTGGGTTGCAACCCGCCCTACATGGCTGAGTAGGTGAGTATCAATATTAGTCTTGGTTGGGCATGTACAAATGCAATATGAAATATTGCGATATAACAGATTGCGAATATTAAATATAGGCTCCAAACCCTTGGGTTTTTATACGTTTTCATCAGGGCTGGGTGCAATACTTTTATTTTTTCTTTATCGCTAAGTTCCTTTAATTCTGGAAATCGTTTGATGCTAATTTTTATGCCTTTTGTTTGTAAAAAAATAACACCCACCCGAAAACTTTACCCGCCGATAGTTCATGATTTTTTCCTCGGTAGGTTGGGGTGCTAACCCCAACATTCCATTTATCCGCGAGCACAAAGTCAGCCATAAATACGGGCAGAGTTTTAATTTCACTCCGCTGCACGATGGGATGTTGGGGTTGGCACCCCAACCTACGCGCTACGCGCTTATAGGCCTAATACAAATGTTGGGCATTACTGCCCAACCTACGAGCTTGATCGTTACCAGGGTTCTAAATCGCTTTTGTCCTGAGAATCGGACTCAATTTCGGAAATAAAAGATAATGCCTTTGAATATGAAAATTTCCAATCACAACAACGATAAATTGCATGGGTAACTTGCTCATATATTTCGAAATTATTTGCAGCGCTATCAACTCTATTATCGATCGTAAAGCGATTTGGCCATGATTGATAATCAGGTGAAGGGGGGAGGGATGTGATTGTTTCAATAAAAGAGTATTGAACGGAGTTATATGTTAAGTCAATAAAGGTTTCCTTCGGGTGAGGTAATCTTCCGATTGCAGGTTTAGCATTGTAAATTCTTGCAATATCCAGCGATGGGCCCCCTCTGAAATCTTTTATATAGTCAAAACACCTCGATGCTTCCTCTTTGAAATCTTCTGTGCCGTGGTGTTCCGGAAATTTTGTAAATACAAAAAAATCTCCTTTTCCTGTCAATATGGTTTTTCTATCTTCAATAAGAGATTTTGGTACTCCAGTGGGTGGAACAGGATAAAATGATTCGTATTCTCTTATTAATTCATCGCATAACGTCTTTGAAATGACATGATCGAAAGCATTTTTGTCGATATCGCCGCACAATGTTAATATGTTTATGTGGCTAATTCGATCGTTAGGTTCGAAAAGTTTCCGCAATGCTTCTATCTTTTTTTCTGGTGTATTTCTGCAAATATACTGTGCGGCAAAATATTCCTGAATCGACTTGTGCGACCACCTTAATTGAGTTCCCTCCTCCACCAAGAGTGGAACAGCATGAGTTAGGTCGTGTAAGAAATCCGATGCTATTATTTTCTTCTCAGTTGCAAGTTGCTTTGCTTGCTCTAAATATTGCAAGGCCGAGAATTTATCCATTTCTAATGATTTGTTTTTATAGGTGATTGCTCCAAATGCACTAAGAATTTTATCAAATCTATCAACATCAATTCCACTTCTTTTTTGCCTGTCGAATTCTCCGCCCTCTTTGGCAAGGTCGTGTGTTTCAAATAGAGATTCGTATACTTGTCTGTAAAATATATGTCTTTTCAAAGGAATCTTTTGCTTGAATTCAAAAGATTTAAATAGTAGTGAGGTGAGAAGCGGGTTGGCTAAAAATTCATGAATTGATCTATTTTCTGGCAATTTTAATCTTTCTATTAAGCTCTCCGCCAGTTCGCTACGAGCATACTTTCGAATTAGGGTGAATGATTCATTCTCGGTTAATGGAAGAATATTGTGTTTTAGGAATGACGGAAACGCGCCAAGTCCTTCCTCTGCTCTCGACGTAATAAAAAAGGTGTTGCGGGGAGATTTCTCGATAAATAGTTTAATGTCGCTTGTAACTTTTCCTCTGTCCTCTTCTGAAATTTCGTCGTAGCCGTCGAAAAAAAATACAAATTTTCCTGATTCTAATATGCGGAAAAAAACCTCTTCGTTCCAGCGTCCTTTGGCGTCAGACAGAAGGCTTGAAATAAACTGTTTAAGCGTTGTTTTTTTGTTTAGTTTACGGAGCTCGATAAATATCGGAATCCCAGCCTCATTAGAAATGCACTCGATAAAAAGAAACTTTAAAAGCGTTGATTTGCCCATTCCGGCTGTATCTTGAATAAGGATGTGTTTGATTTTTTCAATCGCTTCTTTGGGATACTCGTCGATCTTCAAAGGAATTTGGTTTTGGTCGTTCTGTATCGTGAGAGGGATATAGTAATCAAGAAGTTTTTTTTGTTGGTTCTTGAATACCACAGAGTTAAAAAACGAATGTCTTTCAAAGGCATTTTCAAGATATTTTGAATAGCCGCGAAGAAAATTATGTGCAGCTAGTTGTGCTTTTCCAGAGAGTTCACTTTCTACTTGAGAAATTATTGGATTAAGGATTCGTTGAGCGAAGGATAGTCCTTTTTTTATGGCAGCCGCTAAAATTATAGGTTCCATTTTTTCTCCAAATTGAAAGTGAATTGCGGATTGCGGATTGCGGATTGTGAATTGAAAGTGATGTTATTGCAGGAATAAATGGGTCCGTGATCGTCTACATAATATTTGAAGACCTGATTGGCGCTTGCGATTGCCAATAGAGTTTCACGATATCTATCGTATCTCACCCTGTATGGCTATCGACAGCAATGCTTATCTATATAAACAGCTTGTATGAAAAAAACGTATCTAATTATATTTATTCTATGTACGTGGTACGCGCCCGGCTAACATTCATAATGCAGTGCAGACCATTAAATTACATTAATAACCAATATAGACCCACCAGTCCTGCCGGCAAAGAATCAAGCGACACTAGCCAAAAATAAACGGGTATTCCACCCTTTATACGTTATTCGATTCAGTGAAACAAGCACCCAGCCCCAGTCTACCACCCATAAAAAAACCGCCCCAAAGGCGGTTTTTTTTTTACAGCAACTCCCATTCCAACGATTAAGAAAGCCTCTGCCTAAAATCCTCATACCCAAACCGCTTCACAATCCTCAACTCATCGGTAGCCGAGTTATACAAAGCAATCGCAGGCAAGGGTATCCCGTTAAACGTACTGTTCTTCACCATGGTATAAATCGCCATGTCTTCAAACATTAACCTGTCACCCACATTAAGCGGCTGATGAAAGCTGTAATCGCCAATAACATCGCCGGATAAACAACTAGGCCCGCCTAAACGGTAGGTGTGGGCGAGTTCTTCTGGCTCGCCGCTGCCGGGAATGCGCGGGCGGTAAGGCATTTCTAAAACGTCGGGCATGTGGCAAGTGGCGGAAGCATCTAAAATTGCCAGGTTCATACCGTTCCAGCTGGTATCTAAAACTTCCGCTACGAATATACCGCTATTTAATGCAATAGCTTCGCCGGGTTCTAGATACACTTGTAATTGATAACGGGCTTGGAAATTTTTCACCCGCTCAATTAACGCCTCAACTTGATAATCGGCGCGGGTTATATGATGGCCGCCGCCAAAATTAAGCCATTTTAATTGCGGTAATATGTGCGCAAATTTATTTTCAATAACATCTAGTGTGCGGCGCAGGGGTTCAAAATCCTGTTCGCACAAGGTGTGAAAATGCAGGCCGTCGATACCGGTTAAATCTTCTCCTTCAAACGCGGCAAATGGAATGCCCATGCGCGAGCAGGGCGCGCAGGGGTCGTACATAGCGACAGCGCCTTCAGAATGCTCAGGATTAATTCGCAAGCCAAAGGATAATTTTGGGTTTTTTTCCTGCGCGGCGAGGGCTTGTTGTTTATAGCGCTGCCATTGGCTGAAGGAATTAAATACAACATGATCGGACAGCTCTAAGATAGCTGCCATATCTTCAGGCCGGTAGGCGGCGGAGTAGGTGTGTACTTCGCCGCCGAATTCTTCCCGCCCTAATCGCGCTTCAAATAATCCGCTGGCGCAGGTGCCGGTTAAATATTGGCGCACCAGTGGGCTTAATGCGAACATCGAGAAGGCTTTAAGCGCTAATAAAACCTTGGCGCCACTCTCCTGCTGCACACGATTAAGAATCTGCAAATTATGTTCAATTGCAGCTTCATCCACGACATAACAGGGGCTGGGTACGCGGCTTAAATCAAACCCGGTAAGTGTATTTAACGGATTTGCCATGTTAAACGTTTAATCCAGTGTCGGATAATTCCACTACTTCCCAAGGTAAGCCATAACGGTTTAAATCTTCCATAAATGGATCTGGGTCGAATTGCTCCATATTCCATACGCCGGGTGCTTTCCATTTACCTTCCAATATCATTTTTGCGCCGATCATTGCAGGCACGCCAGTGGTGTAGGAAATAGCTTGTGATTGCACCTCGGCATAACACTCTTCGTGGTCGCAAATATTGTAGATATAAATAATTTTTTCTTTGCCGTCTTTAATACCTTTGGCAACACAGCCGATACAGGTTTTACCCTTAGTTAATGGCCCGAGGCTTGAAGGGTCTGGCAATACGGATTTTAAAAATTGCAGCGGAATTACTTCGACACCGTTATACATAACCGGCTCAATGCTGGTCATGCCGATGTTTTGCAGTACTTCTAGATGTTTTAAATAACTCTGGCCAAAGGTCATCCAAAAGCGCGCGCGTTTAATTTCCGGGAAGTGTTTAACGATGGACTCGAGTTCTTCGTGGTACAACAAATAAATATCTTTCTCGCCAATACCTGCGGGGAAGGTGTAGGTGTCTTTAATCGACATAGCATCGATTTCCACCCACTTGCCGTTTTCCCAGTAGCGGCCTTTGGCGGTTACTTCGCGGATATTAATTTCTGGGTTGAAGTTGGTAGCAAAGGGTTGGCCGTGATCGCCTGCGTTACAGTCGATAATATCCAGCTCGTGAATTTCATCCAGATAGTGTTTTTTAATGTAAGCCGTGTACACATTGGTTACACCCGGGTCAAAACCCGAACCTAACAGCGCCATCAGGCCTGCTTTTTCAAATTTCTCTTGGTAGGCCCACTGCCAGCTGTATTCAAATTTAGCGATATTAGGTGGCTCGTAATTGGCCGTATCCAAATAATCTATGCCTGCATTTAAACAGGCATCCATTATGTGTAAATCCTGATAGGGCAGGGCTACGTTAATGACCAAATTTGGTTTTTCTTTTTCTAACAGAGCCGTCAATTCCGCTACGTTGTCGGCATCGACTTGAGCAGTGCGGATAGGGCGTTTTAATTGCGCGGCAATTGCTTTGCATTTTGATTCAGTGCGGCTTGCCAGAATGATTTCATGAAATGTGTCGGTTAATTGCGCGCATTTGTGAGTGACAACTCCACCGACGCCGCCTGCACCGATAATTAATACTTTGCTCATAAAAGTTCCTCCGTCGGAAGTGGGCGTAATTTTTGTAACAGAACTATTGTTGGTAGTGAGTAATAGTTACTATTTTTCGTAATAGGTGTAGCCGCGCATACTGGCGGAAAACGCATTCATAATTTTTAACCGCTCAGCAGCGGTAATGCGCCCTTCGCGCACTGCTAATTCCGCGGCGCGACGAAAACGCTCCTGCATTTCTTTTGGGTGATATTCCACGTAGCTTAAAACATCAGCAATGGAGTCACCTTCAATTTCATGTACAAATTCATAGGTGCCGCCCTCGGTTAAGCGCACGCTTACCACGTTGGTATCACCAAATAAATTATGTAAATCCCCGAGGGTTTCCTGATAGGCCCCCACTAAAAATGCGCCTATATAATATTCTTCGCTGTCTTTAAGGTCGTGTAATGGAAGTGTGCGGCGCGAACCTAATTGATCAACAAATTTATCAATCTTGCCGTCACAGTCGCAGGTAATGTCGGCAATAATCGCATCGCGGCTGGGCTTTTCGTCCAGGCGATGAATCGGAATTACCGGGAAAATTTGATCAATAGCCCATACGTCGGGCAGTGATTGAAATAAACTAAAATTACAATAATAGATATCGGATAACTGCTCTTTTAGTTTGTGAATTTCTTTAAAGCTTTTTGGTGCGTCTTCGGCCAATGCTAATAAATTATGCATTACCTTTAAAAACAGATTTTCCGCAAGCGAGCGTGAACGTAAATTTACTTGGCCGCGTTTAAATAATTCCCGAATTTCATCGCGGTAGAAAAGCGCATCGTTATAGCACTCTTGTAAATTGCGCATGTTAGCGGAGGTAACCAAATCCTTCAGGTTGTGAATCATTTGGTTTTCATCTTCGCCAATGGTATCCGGCAGTGGCCCTGGCTCAAATGTGGCTACATCTAAAACGTTAAATATCAATACGGAGGAATAAGCCACCGTAGCGCGGCCGCTTTCGGTAACGATCGTAGGGTGAGCAATTTCGTTAGGGTCAAGCGTAGTCATAACTACGTCTACAATATCCGCGCAATATTCTTCTAGCGTGTAATTACGCGAATGCATGTAGTTGGTTTTGGAGCCGTCGTAATCCACGGCTAGGCCGCCACCTAAATCGAGAAACCCCATTGCGGCGCCTTCGCGCACTAGGTCTACATATACCTGACAGGCTTCAATTACACCGGTACGAATATCGCGGATATTAGGAATTTGCGAGCCCAAGTGATAATGCAATAACTGTAAACAATCGAGCATATCTTCGCGCTTTAAATCATCCACAAGGGTAATTACTTGCGCAATGGAAAGGCCAAAAATAGAGCGATCACCGCTGGTGGCATTCCAATGGCCACCGACGATAGAGGCGAGTTTCACACGCACGCCAATTAAAGGGCGAATGCCCAGTGCGCGGCTGCGTTCAAGAATTATTGGCAGTTCTGATGGTGTTTCAACGACAAAGAATACCCGGTAGCCCATTTTGCAGGCCTGCAACCCGAGGTCGATAAATTCTTCATCTTTATAGCCATTACAGACGATACAGGCATCGCGAGATTCTAAATGCGCGAGGGCAATAATCAGTTCAGGCTTGGAGCCGGCTTCCAGGCCGTGGCCGTATTTGGCGCCGACCTGGGCAATCTCTTCAATTACATGGCTTTGCTGATTCACCTTAATCGGGAATACGCCGCGATACTGCCCGTGATATCCGCTGTTGCGGATCGCGGTGCGAAAGGCCTCGTTAAGCTGGATGATCTGTTGCGCGAGCAGATTTTCAAAGCGCACTAGTACCGGTGTATCCATGCCTCTTTCGCGGATTTCCTTCACTATATCCAGCAGCGATACACAACTATCATCTTTAAGGTCGTGGGCTTTAACGGTGATGTCACCTTTAGCCGAAACACCAAAATAACCTGCGCCCCAATCGTTGACGCCGTAAAGGTCGGCGGAATGAGCGGCAGTCCAAGCGTGATGCACCAGTTTATTCAATGTAGGAAGTCTCGCAGGTTGGGGTTAAATACCCAGGTTAAAGAAGGGATTTTGCGGTTTTATGACGACGCCAGGCCCGCGCAAAAGCCAGTCACAAAGGGCGTGAACTATCGCAGATTTTGGGGGCAAGCGCTAGGGTTTGGCGGCTTACAGCTGTAGTGATGGCATCTTCAGCGGCTATCTATCCTCGCGAATGGCCTTGCCGATGCAAGGTAAAGCCATGTTCTCAGTTTTGTAATTTTTTGTTATTTCCAGCATCGGTTATCTATATTTTATTGCGTCTTGCGTGGTATTTTGGCTTTAACGCCGAAGTTTTATTCATTTGCCAGTGACTTTGTTCGGCGGGAAATTTAGGCTGCTGTTAACTAGCTAAGCTGTAAATGCTAAAAACTAATTCGTTGGCATCCAATCTAGAAAGTAGTTATTAATTCGCATCAAATTATTTAATTCACCATGGAAGCAATTTATGTTTGCAAATCAAGCCGCATTTAATGACCCCAAAAGCCGTATGCAAGCCTTAGGGCAAAATACCAAGCCGGAAATGGCGGTAGTCGATAGTCGTTTAAAACCGCTTTTTTATATGCAAACAGGGGGCATGATCAACCCGCAACGGGATGAAATTAAATCGGGAGCTATTTTATATCGATTTGCCAATGCTAAAGATGGCGTGCAGCGTGCGATGACTGGCGGCTGGTGGGTACACGCTAAAGAGTTCGCCACGATTGAGAGTTTTGCTATGCAAAAGCGTGTAAGTGTGTCTATGGCAGCACGCATTTTGTGTTGTGTGCCACCTGAGTGGAGCGATATGACGCTACTGGTACGCGCTCGTGTATCTGAGCCATTGCTCGCTTATAAGGGATTGGGAAATCACGTTAATACCCCTGCACCGGATAATTTGGCGCCTGTGAAAATGACGGCCCATAATGATATAGCCGCCCGGCGGTTACTCCAATTATATATACCAGGCCTATATGACTACGCTAAAAAAACTCCACAACAGGTAATGCCCGGGGCCATGGTTTTGGAGCAGCATTGGGAATTTAGCAAAGAAGAGGCTAAAAAAGGTTGGATTTATATTTAGACATATTCAGGCGTTGGTCTGCGTGTTAAGAATAATTTTCAGCAGCATGTAGTTATTCAGATGTTGCGCACAAATAAAGACGGTGAGATATTCTCGCCGTTTTTATTTATGCATTAATTCTTTTCGCCATACATTTATATCGGCTTGCGCATCGACCTTGATAAATCCCACTCGCGCGGCTATGGCTTCAGATGCGGCATTACTCGGCTTTATCTGTGCCCATAAACTAGTGCGCGCACACTCGCACCAAGTGCTCAACATTAATGTACCTACGCCTTGCCCTTGCAGATTCGGCTCCACAGCCCAGGAAAGTATTTGGCCATGTTCATAGGGTTCTGCACGGATAAAACCGAGTTTATTACCTGTAGCCGTCTCCACAAAAATATCCAAATGACGCTGCTCATCCCGCATCAGTTGGCGATACCAACGGCAATGCTGTTGATAGGGGATAGGTGTGGGATTTAGCGACTGCATAGCAATACTGGGGTGTTCACGCAACTGCCACAGCCAGCGGCAATCGCTATGTTCTGCTCGGCGGAAGCTGGCAGTTAACACTTTTCCTCACCGAGTATTTTGCGTGCTGCAATAATATTTTTATCGTGTGTATCGTCGAGTTTTAACGGCGTGGATTCCATAATCTCGTAGCATTGTTTTAAAAACGTCATATAGGCTTTGCGGCCTATTTCATAGGCACGTTCGTAGTCAGCTTGGCTTTTTTGAAATAAACAGGCGCGTAACATGAGCGTAAAATAGCCGTGCATACTGCCGCGCAGTAACATAGTGGTAATAGAATTTTTATCTCTTTGTTTGCGAACTAAACTGAAAATCTCGGTTATGCGTTCATAAAACGCTTTGCGGTCGTGTATTTTTTTCGGTAAGCCAATTTGTTTACGGATGTCAAAATAATTGTGCAAATAATGTTTGATTTGAGTTTTTTGGATGCTGTTGCTTTGTTCGGGGCGAATAAAGTGCGTGTGCTTTAGGCTGTCAATAATAATATTTTTGTCGCTTAATGCAGTAAAGTCGGTGATTTCAGCTAAAGGCTTTGGAATTGTGCCTTTAATCAAGGCGCCGTTATTGGAGTTGTAAACGTTAATGCCACCTTTGGTACGTTCATAATAGGTGAGCAGTATCTGCATATTAACGCGGGTGGAATCTAGAAATACACTGGTAGAAACCTGATCGACAAAGTTACCCTTGATAAAATAATTGGTTTTAGTATTTTCCAAAGGGCTTAAATCTTTAATTTGAGTTTTTGCGGCTAATGAATGGTAAGGGCTCAGAGTCGAGTGGTGATCGCCCTCAGGGCTCATGCCCAAATCCACGCCTACCAGATATATTTCGGTAAATCCCATGGCAAGTGCATAGGACAATCCTGCGTTGGTCACCGTTGGATTACATAAAGGTAGCGCACGAATTTCTACACCTTCGCAGGTTTTTCTCACTATGTCATCAATAATAACCTCACCGCAGTCATTAGGTTTTTTCGCTAAGCAGGCATCGGAAAACATTCTGATCACATCCGGGGCGCAAGTGTTTAAACATAAAAGTGTAACTCCTTCGCGATCTTCAGGTTCAGTACCGACTTCCAACCAGTCTTTTACATCAATATTGCGCTCCATTTCCACGTGAAAATCGGGCTTTATTTTTCGTTTCGATAAGGAGCTCAGCGCAGTTCCGCAGGACATCACGATAGCGTTGTTGCGATTGCGCTGTAGAAATTCTATATGTTTATCTAGCGAAGGGCCGTTACCTATAAGAAGTAATGGGGGTAGGGGATGTTCTTTTATCGGTTGCTGCCAAAAAATGGGTGTTTGGTTATTTAGATTGGCCACAGTATGGGAAAAACTGACCTGTTCGTCATCAAAAAAACCAGTTCCTGTAGCATTAAGATGGAATTCTTTCTTGTAGGTATTGATAAACTCTTCTTCTTTAGTGCTACCGAAATGCCTATAAATGAAGGTGAATACCACATTGTGTAAACCGATTCGGTCAGTTAACAGCCTTAATTCTGCCATTGCATCTTGGGTTTCCATGCCCACTAATAATTTAATCATACGATGTGGGCGTAGAAAATATTTAATAACTTCACCCCAATCGATGGTGTGAAGCGAAGCATAAAATGAATCCTTATGCGGGTCAAAAATACACAGGGTGTAAATATCTAGTTTTTCCAGCAGTTGCGGTAATTGATAACCCAAGCCCACACCGGTCATTAAAAACATACCAATCGGCTGATCGCAGCTTATTTTAATCGTGTCGTTAAAAGGAGCGTAGCTATCGATGAGATGATTAACCAAAGGCGCATGTATATGTGCGTCATTCATGATTTTACTTTTGGCAAAATTAACTGATGAAATCGACGGTAAAGCAATAAAATCCTTTATCTGAGTCGCGATAAATTCTTTGGGATCTCCAGGATATACAGGCTTGTTATCTAGAGTGTAATTAACCAGATTTAAGTGGCCGTCATCGGTATAAAGTAGGCGCAGTTCTTTAGGTTCATAACTAGTAAACTGGTGGTATATCTCGGGTGCCGCCTCTTTAAATATTGCCATATTTTTTTTGAAGCGTAATTCAAGTTGCAGCTGTAAGTTTTGTAATTCTGCTTGACGCAATAATTCTTGGAGTTGGTCGACAGGATTGCTAGGCAGGTTGGAGTCGTGCGCTGGTTCCATGACAAAATTCTGGCAGTGAGGGAGATCTGCCCTACCGTGCAGAAACTGTGCCTTTAAGGCTTGACCGTTTCCCCATTAAAAAGTACTGTATGCGTACACAGTAATTTTGGTGAGGCAAAACAATGGCAGTTATCGCTGTATGGCAGTGTGATCGGGACGGGGCTATGTTTCAAAATAAAAAAGACGCCGATGAATACGACAAGATGCTGGAGCTGGCTGAGAGCATCGGTCAGTTTTTAGAGCAGAACGTTCCCAGCTTAAGCGAGGCGCAAACTGAAGCGATTGGCCTTTTGCTGGCTCGCCGCCGTGAGGCTCTGGTTAAAGCCTGTAAAGGTCGCCCTGAAGCCCTATTTGAACAAGGCGAAGAACCGCAAGTTGAGCCTTTTGCCGTATTGCCTAAAAAGAGCTAAAACGTATGTGAAAAACGGCTACCTCAGCTTGTAAGTCTAACTACAGCGGAGGTGGGCAATTTTTCTTAGTCTGGCCAGATATACGTCTTACCTTACCTATAGCTTACTTACCATTGGCTGCCCTAATAGGGCGGTCATTCGCTAACTTCTCTGGCGCCTGCTGCAAAAATCCGTACAATCGCCGCCTTTTCTACTGGTGCGCAGGCTTTCCCTGTGCCAGATATATAGGTGGGTACGCTATGTCGGAGTTTGTTCAAGGCCAACGTTGGGTAGTGGATTCAGAACCGGAGCTCGGTTTGGGCATTATTATGTCCGTACAGGTTCGCACGGTCGAAGTATTTTTCCCTCAGGTTGAAACTGAACGTCTTTACGCTAAGAACCAAGCGCCACTTACACGAATTGCCTATAGCGTTGATGACACTGTCAAACTTAAGGATGGTAGCAGCGCTCGAGTTGTGCAGGTGCTCAATAACAAAGGTTTTTTGCTCTACGATATTGGCGATGATCGCTTAATTCCCGAGACTGAGTTAGCCGGCGATATTCAATTGAATCAGCCTTACATGCGCTTGCTAACTGGACAGTTGGATAAAACCAAGTGGTTTTATTTTCGCCGTCAATTGGATGACGCACTGGCACGCACGTGGAATTCCCGTCTTAACGGCCTTTTAGGTATTCGCGCTAATCTTATTCCGCACCAATTATACGTGGCCTGGGCTGCCTGCGAGCGCGAGCAAGTGCGCGTGCTGTTAGCCGATGAGGTTGGCCTTGGTAAGACATTAGAAGCCGGCATGATCCTTACGCGCTTGCTGAAGCTTGAACGCATTGAGCGCGCTTTAATTGTTGTACCTGATGCGTTGCAAGTGCAATGGTTGGTTGAACTTATTCGACGTTTTAGTTTACGCCCGGAGCTCTATGGCGGCGCTGACCACGATTTTTCAATTGGTCAAATTCATTTAATTCCTCAGTCAGTTTTAGTGGCGCAAGCTGAGTTATTACTCAACAGTGAATTTGACTGCGTGGTAATTGATGAGGCACATCATATTCAACCCAACACCGCTAGTTTTACCGTGTTACAACATCTAGCCCATATGTGCCCACATGTTGTACTGCTCACGGCTACGCCGGAACAATTGGGATTTGCAAGCCACTTTGCGCGGCTGCAGCTATTAGACCCAGCTAAATATACCGATATAGAACGCTTTGCTGAGGAAGAAAAATCTTTCGCTGTTATCAATCAGCTAATTCGCCAATTGCCCGCTAGCCGCGCTCAGCTAGTTGCACAATTTGATTTAGATAATAATTTAAACGATGAAGATTTAATTGCGCAGGTGTTGGATTGCCACGGCTTAGGCCGCGTAATGTTCAGAAATTCACGCGCCCAAGTGCAAGGGTTTCCCTCAAGAATTGCAGTTGCCCATCAGTTGATGGAGGATAGCTGGCACTGCCGATATGAGTGGTTAGCCGGGTTTTTGAAAGCCCACAAAGAAGAAAAAATATTAGTAATTTGCCATAAACAAGCGGATGTTTTAGAAGCCGAATCCTATTTATGGCAGAAACATGGTTTAGATGCGGCGCTATTTCATGAAGGTATGAATTTAGTCGAGCGTGACCGTGCCGCTGCCTATTTTGCCAATATGGAAGAGGGAGCACAGGTTTTATTGTGTTCAGAAATCGGCAGCGAAGGTCGCAATTTTCAATTCAGCCACAATCTTGTTTGTTTGGATTTGCCCGAACATCCAGATGTTTTAGAGCAGCGTATTGGCCGTTTAGATCGTATTGGCCAGCGCAATGATGTAGTTATCCACGTGCCTTTTGCCAAAGCCTCCCTCGGTGCTTTGCAATTTGAATGGTTTAATCAGGTACTTGATTGTATTGCCGAGCAGAATCCCGCAGCAGGTGTAGTACACGACGAGTTTTGGACAAGGCTGCAATTAGATGCCGATAATTCAGCTTTATTTGCTGAGGCTAAACAAAAAGTTCAGCAATTAAAATTGGCTATTAGTGAAGGCAGGGATGCTTTATTAGAGATGAATTCTTGTCGTGAACCGCGTGCAAGTGAGCTTGTTGCGAGCATTACAGAATTTGAAGCGAATACGCCGTTTGAATTAGTAGAAATGGCCAGCAGTCTATTTAATTTCCATTTTGAGGAAACGCAGAACGGCGCCTATTCGCTCGTACCTGCTGATAATATGCTGATTGGCTCACTGCCTGGTATTCCATTAGAGGGCGTAGAGGTGACTTTTTCCCGCGCTTTAGCTAATGCCCGAGAAGATGTCATGTTCCTCACCTGGGACTCACCTTTTATTAGTGGTTTGTGGGAAATATTGCATCATTCTGAGTTAGGGTGTGCATCGGTGGCGCTATTACCGAGTAAACAATTGCCGCCAGGTAAATGTTTACTTGAAGCCTGTTTTGATATTTTGCTGCAGTCGACGTACGGCAAAGACTGTCTGCCATTTTTATCTGCGTTTTCTGTACGCACACTCGTATTGGATATAAGTGATAAAAATTTATCTACGTTGCTGCCTGAAGAAGCGCTGCAACAATCTTTAAAATCCGTAGATAAAAAGCTGGCGCGCAAAATTATTCAAAGTAAAAAGGACGAAATTCCCAGCTGGTATAAGCGCGCCGAAGTATTTGCTGAAACAAGCAAACAGTTGATTATTGATAATGCCTGCGAAGAGGTGAACCGCTTTTATCTGCGTGAAATTCATCGCTTAGAGGATTTAGCCAAGCGTGGAGCTAATATTAATGATGCAGAGGTGTGCGCACTTAAACAACGCCAAGCGGGTGTATTAACGGCGTTAACAGAACAGAGCCATTTACAACTATCGGCAATACGCCTAATTGTTACCACCGAATCCTAATAACTGGTGTTAAGTCGCCATTAAAGGGATCGTAACTTTAAATGAGTTTAACTGGCATTTACCTACGCAGGGACGCGTTTCAACATTGCCAAACTTGACTCTCCAGATGAGCCAAGACATAAAGCCTGAACTTAACTCTTACCCCTTGCTTGCTCAAAAAGTAACCATTATCCATTAGCGAAGCTCTTAAGTCATGAAGCTTTCAGCGCGCCTATTCTCTATCTACGGTCTTCTATATAGCTTTTTGATCGGTACTTTTAGTTTATTCTTAAATGTCATTTATTTTGTTTGTATATGGGGTTAACTTTCCCATATACATTATTGGGAAATAATTTGGCGAAAATGTAGCCAGTCTTTTTAGTCTTATTTTTAGCATTTATTATTTAAAACATATATTCACAAACCAAATTTAATCATTGGTATTTAAATGTTGGTTTGCCGCCTAACAAATCTGTGATTGTATCGATACAAATCAAATGCTTACTCATGTACATTCGGCGCTCACAATTCGGTTTGCCTGTACAGCAAAATTTGGTGAGTTAGAACACGCATAACCGTTATAAGAACCGTTGCGAATTAAACCGAGTTTGCAATTACCGTTGCGGCAAAATACCTATTCTCATCGCAAATATATAGGCTTATTACCTACATCGCGGGAATAATTATGCCCGTGATTTCTGTCGTTATCGGTATTGAATTTTAGATTGATTTTAAAGCTGTAGAAATGCTTGATCGTTGCTGCGCCGCTAATAGATTAATTGTCGCAGTTGTTAATAGTCATCGAATTTTATAATAACCATCGGAGTTCCTATGGAACAGCAAAAGCTATCCTCTCACAATATTCCACGCCGCTTAATTAGTTTGATTATAGCTGCAGCCCTGACGGGCTGTAGTGGGGCGGGCACTGGTGTGACTTTTAATACAACTATTGCGCGTGCTGAAGTTAATGAAAATGTAGCCTCAGTTTTTTGGACTGCGAAGGCTCAAGCAGGTGCTAATAATAGCCAAATTAAATACAGTATTAGTGGTCTGGATGCGGGTGCTTTTAATTTTAACGCGACTACCGGCGCGCTATCATTTAAAGCCGCGCCAGATTTTGAACGCCCTACTGATAGCGATGCAAACAACGAATATATTGTCAATTTTACCGCGCAAGTGGGCCAAAGCTCGGCTGAGCAAACTCTGCGTGTAATAGTTAAAGACGTTAGTCAGCCTACATTATCGTTAATAAGCCCTAAAGCGAATGCGAATGTTGGTCAGGGCGTACCTATAGATGTTGAAGCAACGGTTAAGGTTGATGACAAAGAGTCTAACGGTCCGTTAAATAGCGGCAGCGTAACAATTAACGGCGTTAAACTCGCTAAAGATCCTACAGACCCTACTATTTGGAAAGGTTTTGTACCGGTGCTTGGCGGTGTAACGGATATCGAAGTTGCTGTAGTAACAGCCGATAATATTATTCTTAAAGAAACTGCAAAATGGACTAATAGCCCCGGCGCGTTAAAGCCGCAATTTATGGCATTAGTACCTGGCGGTTATCTCGCGACTATAGACTCCACTCATCATTTTATGGCTAAGATATTTTTATCGGGCATGCCGCAATGGGTGGAATATGCTGGAAATGATGAATTATTTTCACCATTTACACTATTTGATTTTAATTCTAAGTACCAAACTACGTATTTTGCCGGCCAAGATCAGCAGCTGCTGGGAGCGTCTATTGCCAGCGCCGTTCCGCGTATGTATTACGGCGGCACTATTAAGGGCTTAGTGGGCTTAACTTATGACAGCAGCGCTAATCGTTTATTGGTAATAACCCAGGCTACGCAAAATAATCAATTTGCTATAGCAGCTGTAGGGTTGAGCGCAACGCAAGGGTTTACCAACGCGAAAACCAGCGCAACGCGCAACGCAGCTGCTCAAACGACTCCAGTGTGGAGCGTACCTGCGAATGTTGTGCAGGGGAAATTTAAATATCTCAGTTTCCACCGCGCCAGTAAAACGTACATTCTTTCCGATGAAAGAACTGTAAGTGGTTTAGCTCAAACGATTGTGCAAGGTTTTAGCGAAAATGGCCAAAAACGTTTTGAAGCGTCAATTGGTGCTGACAGTTCTGTTATTGCAGTAGACGAAGCTGCGTCACTAGCGTACATCGCTGAAAAAAGCAGTACGAAAGATGCCAAGCTAAAAGCGATTAATATCACTAACGGTGACGTAAGCGATTTACTCGATTCTCAAGGTGAGCGCACAATCGGGGGGTTTTCTGATCTTCGTATGGATAACGTAAATAAAAAGCTCTATGTCGGCGATGCGATTAGCGATGTTATTTATGTTGTTGATCTTGCTGCCAAATCATTAAACGAGCTTGACCATATGCCTGCGTTTACAGGTGACCCAACGCAGGATAACTAAGCTTTAAAATAAATACGTGTATGCAAACGCCCCGGTCAGTATTCTGGCCGGGGCTTTTTTTTATTGTTATTTGGGAACCGCTTGCGACTATTTTGAAACAGCAGGATTTGGAATAGCTAGAATACTGCGTAAAGCAGGTTTGGGTGTTTTATCTCGATTCCACAGCAAAGGGTAATTGGTTCGGCCAGGAATTGGATAATCGTTTTTCCACGACATTCCATCTTCAATACCCCAGAAGGTTATGCGGTCTATTTTGTCTTTTTTCCTATTAAAAATTTCAAATAATTCTTCATATCTTTTTGTTAGCGCCGTTTGAATGTCTGCAGGTAAGCCGTTTTTATAAGGGTCTAGATAGGTTTTAAATTCTTCTAGCTGAAATTGTGGGTGAGACATTCCCGTTCCTATAATTTGTCCTTCACGGGTGAGGGGCAAAACATCTATATCCAGTTCCGTTATCATCACCTTCAAACCTAGTGCAGCGTATGCATCAATAGCTGCTTCTATATATTCTTTCTTCGGATAATTTAATCCCCAGTGGCCTTGCATACCAATGCCGTCAATACGTACGCCTGCAGCCTGTAACATTTTTACCATGCGGATTATGCCGTCGCGTTTTTGCGGGCGCCACGTATTAAAATCGTTATAATAAAGTTCCGCATCGGGCGCATATTGGTGGGCATAGTTAAACGCGGCTTTAACAAGTGTGTCACCGTCGCCCACCGCTTTTACCCAGGTGGTAGGGCGATAGACTCCATCTTCGCCCATTACTTCGTTAACAACGTCCCAGGCATTAATTTTCGCTTTATAGCGACCGGCTACCTTTTCAATATATTCACGCATGCGCTCAAGTTGCTGAGCCGGTGTGTTCGGTTCGCCTTTTGCGTTGTTAAAAAACCAAGCCGGTGTTTGATTGTGCCAAACCAATGTATGGCCGACTATAAAGAATTTATTTTTTCTGCCGAGGGCAACAAATTCATCCGCTGGGGCAAAGTTATATACACCTGCGGAAGGGTTTACCACTTCAGCTTTGAGGATATTTTCAGGTGTTATAGAATTAAAATGCTTTAATAGTATATCCAGCGATTGTTTATCCTTGCCTGATGATATTTCTTGGTTTATGGCCGTACCTATTTTAAATGCTGGACGGTATACGTCTTTTAAACGTAAGTCGTCTCGAGCAAAAACACTGGTGTTTGCCATTAGCAAAGCGCAAACATAGAGAATAGATTTTTTCATGGGTGAGTTTCTTTATAGAAAAGCAGATAAAATACGGGTTTGTTTGGGACGATTTAAAACTGTTGTTACAAATAATAGGCCAGATAGCCAACTTGATTCTTAACCAGACAGCCAAGTTGATTCTTAATAGTTACGCAGTTTTGCTGGTGTTTATATGTTATAAATATCCGCAAAGTAGATTTGAAACTGGGTTGTCTACAGTTTGTATCAACGAGGTTTCCTCACCTTATTTAACGGACTTCACACTTGACGTGCTACAGCTGCCTGGCTTACTGCAGCCGCCACATCCAGCGCAATTACTGCCTTTGGCCAGAAATTTGCGCAGCGTAAAAATAAGTGCGGCGAGTATGCAGCCGCCTACAATCAATTCTTGCCACATAAAATAAACCTGCATTAGAGAAATTCGTAATTGCTCCAGTTTTAGCCGGAGCTTTCTAAATAAATTGCCGCGCCAGATGATAGGTAATTAACGCTGCTCCATAAGCCAGTGCGAATAAATAAACGACAAAAAATCCTGTTGATTTGAGAGAGTTGGTTTCTCGCCGTACCACTGCAATGGTAGATACACATTGGGGCGCATAAATAAACCAGGCTAAGTAGGCTAGTGCCACCGGTATGCTCCAGCTGGCCGCAAGATTATCGCCCAGTCCAGTTACGCCTGTTTCAATACTTACGGCATAAACGGTAGCCAATGTGCTAACGGCGATTTCCCGCGCTGCCATTGCGGGAATTAAAGCGATACACATTTGCCAATTAAATCCGAGCGGCGCAAATATCGGCTGTATGAATTGACCGATAACACCTGCAAAACTGTATTCAATTGCGCTACCCGTTGCCCCATCGGGTGCAGAAGGATATGTACATAAAAACCATACCAATACAGTGAGTGCCAAAATAATCGTACCGACGCGGCGCAGGAATATAGTGGCGCGCTCACGCAATCCCATCCATAGGTGAAAAGGCATTGGCCAGCGGTAATTAGGTAATTCTAATAATAAGGGAAAAGATTGACTGTGTTTGCGTTGCCGTAATAGCCAGGCAATTAAGGCGCCGCTTGTAACGCCTGCTAAATACAATGCAAACAGCGTTATGCCCTGAAGATTAAAAATACCGAGAAAGGAACTAGCAGGAATAAACGCGGCGATAATTAATGTATAAACCGGTAGGCGCGCTGAACAGGTCATAAGCGGCGCGACCATTATGCTAATCCAACGCTCTTTTGGATCACCAATCGTGCGAGTTGCCATAATGCCTGGAACGGCACAGGCAAAACTCGATAATAGAGGAATAAATGCTCGGCCGGATAAACCTATACCTCGCATAGGTTTGTCGAGTAAAAAAGCCGCTCGCGCCAAATAGCCGGAATCTTCCAGCACAAGTATGAAAAAAAACAAAATAATAATTTGCGGCAAAAAAACTAAAACGCCGCCGACGCCTGCAATAATGCCTTCGCTTAAAAAGTCCCGTAATATTCCTTTGGGCAGATACTCTTCTGTCAGTGTTTTAAGGTTATCAACTCCCCATTCAATGACATCTTTAAACGGTTCAGCCCAAGCAAATACGGCTTGAAATACCACGAGCAAAATAGTCAGTAATATTATGAGCCCCCAAACCGGGTGCATGACATAGGTGTCCAAGCGATTTTGCCAGGCAGGCGTGTGGGCAGGTTGGTGGATGTGTTTCGAAAGCAATTGCTGAATATGGCTGTGAACGACTTCGACCGAATAATCCGGCAGGCCCTCAGCCGTGCAGTAGGAAATAGCCCAGGCAGGTTCAAGGGCTTTTAATAATTCTTCGATGCCGTCGCGTCTGACTGCAACGCTTGCGACAACTGGCAGGCCTAGATCTTGGGCTAAGCCTTGTATGTCAATGACCATACCTCGAGCGCGAGCTGCATCCATTTGGTTGAGCACGACAAGCATCGGACGGCGTAGTGCGAGAAGTTCAAATACGAGGCCTAAGCCTAATTGCAGATTTGTCGCGTCCACTACGGCGATTAATAGATCCGGTGGCGCTTCGCCGGGAATTAATCCTAGGATCATATCTTTAGCAACTTGCTCATCCAGTGAGCTGGTTGCAAGGCTGTAAGTGCCGGGAAGGTCGATTAATTCAACGGGAGAAGCAAGGCCTTGTATAAAGCCGGATCTGCGTTCAACCGTTACACCTGGATAGTTAGCTACCTTTGCGTTGGCGCCGGTTAAACGATTGAACAGGGACGTCTTGCCGCAGTTGGGATTACCCACCAACGCATATCGGCTCATGTGGTTCGCCTAATTAAAGAGGTATGACAAGAAGCTTTTGGGCCTCTGCTCGACGCAGCGCAAATTTGGTTCCGTTGACCTGAATTGCTAGGGGATCGCGACCAAACAGACCGTAGCCGATCACTTTAAGTTGTGCGCCCGGTACAAAACCTAGGGATTTCATGCGCGCTGTGACGGCTAGATCCTGATCGCCAAATGCTGGGTTAGCGCTAAGCTCTACTAGCAACACCTGTTGGCCTTTTGAGCACTCGGCAAGGCTATGGGGAGTAACTGCGGACGAGGTATGGGTCGATAAGATTTCAACAGTTAAAGCTTTCATAGGAATTAGACGCAGATGAAATTCATTATCATATGCTATACGCGCTTAGATAATCCCACAAGTGACTCGGGTCAAATCCTCTAGATAAATAGCTGCTTTTTAGACCGTATAACGTGTCTTCCGCAGCAGTCTCACTGCCGCCTAACCATGTCTATGATTCAGTCGTTTAATAGCGCCAACGCGCTTTATCGGTAGATGGCATAAGCGTTGCTCTAGTCCCTATTAATTGGCATGGGGACAAAATAATGGCTATTTCTTTCCACAATTCCGTGGGCATCTTCGAATCCGCTTTAAAGTTACGGGCAGCACGTGCCGAGATTTTGGCGGGAAATTTAGCGAATGCTGATACGCCTGGTTATCAAGCACGCGATTTTAATTTTTCTGAAGCACTCAAAAATCAAATGGGCCCGCAGGATTCGGGTGACGCGCTCAAGTTGACGCAAACAAACCACCAGGATGGTGTAAATAGCTTTGGAGAAAATGGAATGCACGTTGAATTTCGCACCCCAACGCAACCTTCATTAGATGGCAACACCGTAGAAGAGCAAGTTGAGCATGCTGAATTTATGCAAAACAGCCTGGAATATCAAACCAGTTTTACGTTATTAAACGGCCGCTTTAGAAATTTAATGGCGGCGATAAAAGGGGAATAATTATGGGCCTTACCACAATTTTTGATATTGCTGGCTCAGGCATGAATGCGCAAAGCCTAAGACTTAATACCACTGCAAGCAATATTGCCAATGCAGATACAGCTTCGTCCAGCGCAGATAAAACCTATCGCGGGCGGCATCCTGTTTTTGCCGCTAGCTTTCCACAAATGTTAGGCCATCCAGAAAATGCTAATACGCTGGATAATCCTCCCGAGAGTTTAGGCGTGGAAGTAAAGGGTATCGTCGAGAGTGACGCTCCACTACAACCTCGTTACGAACCGGAAAATCCTCTCGCTGATGACCAAGGATATGTGTATTACCCAAATGTAAATGTTGTGGAAGAAATGACGAATATGATTTCAGCATCGCGCTCCTACCAAGTAAATGTTGAAGTTGCTAACGCAGCAAAACAAATGGTGCAAAAAATATTAACGTTGGGCCAATAATTGCAAAATAGATTACATCAAGGCATCGAAGCCATTAATAGAGGGGAAGCAAGGAGGAAAAGCGGCAAATAATGTCCGCATTTAAAGGTAAGCGGCAGGAAATTTCCGCACAGTGGCAAGGGAATATCTTAAGGAGGAAACCGCATAGATTTAGTAGGAATTGCGCGGTGCACCAGTTTAAATTCAGTGAATACATTCGGGAGAACGGTTATGAGTGATATTTCGGGCTTTGGGTCTGCTATAGATGCCTTATCATCGACGAATAAATATAAAAAAGATGAAAAAGCCCCAAATGAATTGGGTCAGGATGCATTTTTACAGTTGATGATTTCGCAATTAAAAAATCAAGATCCGCTCAGCCCGCAAGACAATGGCGAGTTCGTCTCTCAATTAGCGCAATTTAGTTCTGTAGAAGGCCTGGACAAACTAAATAACAACTTCGATTCTTTCGCGAATAAATTTGTTTCTAACCAAGCGCTGCAAGCTTCCTCATTAGTGGGACGCACGGTCACTGTACCTGGTAAAACTACTGCATTGGAAAAAGACGGCATAGTTACTACAAGTGCTGAAGTACCGGCCGGAGCGAGTAATTTTAGTTTGGCAATTTATAAAAATAATGGTGCTCTGGCGCAAACGATCGAATTTGATAAGGTTGCGGGCGATGAAGTAAAACTTGCTTGGAATGGACGTGAGGCAGTATTAAATGATCAAGCTGTAAAAATTCCTGAAAGTGTTAAAGCATCCGACCCGGGTATTTATACATTCAAACTCTCGGCATTAGTAGATGGTAAGCGTACTGAGTTAGACAATAACATCACTGCAAATGTTAATTCGGTGACGCTTGGCAAGAACGGCACGCTGACTTTAAATCTTGCCGGAGCTGGGTCTGTCAACTTGTCGGACATTAAAGAAATCAACGAGTAATTTTTAATTTTTTAAAATTTGTGATAACGCTTTAGGGAAGAGTTATTCATTCACAGGGCTTAACAGATGTAGGGCTAGGAGACATTTATGCCTTTTAATACAGCACTTAGCGGAATTCGCGCCGCTTCAAACGATCTAAACATTACCGGTAATAATATCGCCAACGCTTCCACCACTGGGTATAAAGCATCGCGAGCTGAATTTGGTGATGTCTACGCAAGCTCCGTGCTCGGTGCCGGGAGTAATCCTATCGGCAGTGGTGTGCGTTTGCAGGATGTTGCACAGAATTTCAAAGACGGCAATATTGCCTTTACTGAAAATGAATTGGATCTGGCGGTAAAGGGATCAGGATTTTTTGTAGTGCAAAAAGGCGGCGAGCAATTTTATACGCGCGCAGGTTTATTTAGTTTGGATGTGGATGGTTATATCGTAAATAATGGAAATGCACGGCTGCAGGGATTTGATGCAGACGAGAATGGCAGTGTAGGGGGACTTCAAACGGATTTGCGTATTCAAACTAGCAATTTAGCACCCAGGCCAACTACTAATGTGGCTTCCAATCTTAATTTAGATTCTTCGGAAAAAGTTAAATATTCAATCGGAAAAACCCTCACCACTACGGGAAATGCCGTGGGTGTTACTCAGGGCGGTTTAGAGAAGCCCACCAGCACTACTGCCATAGGCAATGGATTTACGATGGCGGGTTTAACTAACAATTTTACGACTTCACCGATGACATTTAATGTGGAATTAACTGGAGCAAAAGCGGGTAACGGCACAGTTTCTGTAAATTTATCGTCAGGTGTTGGTGTGCCTGCAACGATTACCAGTTTAAACGAATTGCGAACTCTCGCAGGCGTTATTAATGCGCAATTATCGAAACCTACGCCTCCGCAAACATCAATTGATGTAGAGGCCGTTGCCAAAGATGATACCGGTGGTAATTATCATTTAGAATTTGTAGCGCGGACTACCGGTGAAAGCTCGCAAATTAGGCTGCTGAATTCCTCAGCAAACGCAGCACAATTGGGTTTTCCTGCACCTGCCGCCACTATTGTTTCGACAACCGGTATTCCGAATGTTACTAATGGGTATCCGCAACAAAAAATTGAGTTAGTGGATCCAAAAGGAAAAGTGACAACTTACACCGCGCTGGCTGGAGCTACCGCTGCAAAAACGGCTGCAGAATTGGGTGCATTAATAGGTGTGGAAGCCACCGCTATTACTGAAGCTACTATTTCTGCTGCGAATTTTGTGAATCCCAACGGAGCGATGGTGTTAACGCTAAATGCAGTACCCTTAACCGGGGATACATTGCCTGCGATAGCCGATCAAATTAATGCGCTCACTCGCGGTTCCCTGCCGGGAATCAGCGCTACGGTTGACGCCGCTACAGGCGATTTAAAAATTACATCCAGTATTGGCGGCGATTTGCATTTTCAAATTGCAAGCACTAATGATGGTGACTCAATACAAGTAACTGGCAATCTTGATGCACCTCCACAAACTTTAGAGGTAGATACAAATAATATTCTAAATTCCCCGCAAGCACTTGCCGCAGGTACAAATTCTATTGTTGTTGGCGGAACGTTAAATATAGTGCTTGATGAAGGTTATACATTGCAAAATGCCAACCCGCCCTCTGTAGGTTTATTTGGGCCTTTGGTGAGCAATGCATTTACACCTATTACGCTCAACGCTTTTGATCCTGCTGATGTTGATACGTTTAACCATTCCACTACGCAAACAATTTTTGATAGCTTGGGTAATGCTCATCAAATGCAGCAATATTTTGTGCGAGAAAAATATGATGCAAATGACCCAGCTACCGCCCCTAATCATTGGAAAATGTATGTACTGATTGACGGCAAAGATATCGGTGATCCAGACACATCATTGCCGCCCCCCGGCAATACTTTGCCGACTCGCTCCGCCTACGATATATTTTTTAACCCGGATGGTTCGATAAATTCCACGCAAACAGATGACATATTAATTTCCAATTGGACACCCTTAGATGTCAATGGTAATCCCAATGGATCTCTAGGCCCACAAAACGTTTTAGCGGGGGGCGGTGTGGTTATTCCTGACCCGCCAATTAGTTCAAATTTTGTAATCGATGTAGGAAAATCAACGCAGTTCGGTAGCAAATTTTCGGTTAATAATGTCAAGCAAAATGGTTATACGACTGGGCGGCTATCGGGCTTAAATATTGACCCTACAGGGACTATTTTTGCGCGTTTTACCAACGGTGAATCTCAAGTGTTAGGACAGGTCGCGTTATCTAATTTTGCTAATAATCAGGGATTGCAGCCAGTCGGCGACAGCATGTGGGCGGAAAATTTTGAATCTGGTGCTCCTAATATCGGAACTCCAGGTTCAGGTGCACTAGGAGCTATTCAATCCGGTGCGTTAGAAGAGTCGAATGTGGATTTATCATCGGAATTGGTAAATCTGATTATTGCGCAACGCAATTTTCAGGCGAACTCCAAAACTATCGAAACGGCTAATCAGGTAACGCAAACCATTATTAATCTTCGTTAATAACAGCGGCAAGCGCTTGTTTGCTCGCAATAAATAATAATAAGTGAATAGTTTTTTATTAAAAAGCCCTTCTCAGGGCTTTTTCTTTGCGTGCGGTAAATTTCTAAAACTTCGCACGCAGTGCGCTTACTGCGTGAACATGTAAAATCCGAGAATAAAACCGACCTACCTGAGTGTTAAAGTATCTCATGTGTCTTATATACACGTGTCTTCTATGCACGTGTATTCGATCGCGTATTTCCATAAATATCTTTAATGGCATTGCTCTTGCACTTTAGTTTTTAACGGCGCTAAGCGCCAAATAAATGCGAGCACTACCGTGGACAAAGCCCTTTATATCGCGATGACCGGCGCTAAACATAATATGCGCGGACAGACGAGTCATGCCAATAATTTGGCGAATAGTAATACTGGTGGATTTAAGGCGGATTTTTCTCAGGCCAGAAGTATGCCCGTTTATTATGGAGCCGGTATGCCTACACGTGCCTATGCGTTGGCGGAACTCGGCGGAACTAATTTATCGTCCGGCACGCTTGATCAAACTGGACGAGATCTAGATGTTGCAATTCATGGTGAAGGTTTTATTGCTGTGCAAGGGCGCGACGGCCAAGAAGCCTATACGCGAGCTGGAAGTTTAGATATTGATAGCCAAGGTATTTTACGCACGGCATCTGGATTAATGGTGTTAGGTAATGGTGGCCCAATAAATATTCCACCTGCACAAAAAGTTGAATTTGGTGAAGACGGAACAATTAGCGTACATGCGCAAGGGCAAACTGCTGCGGCATTGGTACAAATTGATCGAATTAAATTGGTTAAACCCGATTTAAATACTGTCTCAAAAGGCCCGGACGGGTTATTTCATATCTTATCGAATCCAGCTGGGTCGACTTTACCTGCAGATGCAAACGTAAAACTTATTGGTGGTAGTTTAGAAAATAGTAACGTAAATGCCGTACAGGAATTAACTGGCTTATTAACACTTGCGCGCCAATATGAAATGCACGTAAAGATGATGTCAACGGTGGAAAAAAATTCTGAAAGTGCAGCGCGGTTGCTGCAATTAAACGCTTAATAATCGAGGCACGCTATGCACGCTGCACTGTATGTAAGTAAAACAGGCCTTACGGCACAAGATAAACAGTTATCTACTATTGCCAATAACCTTGCCAACTCCTCAACGGTAGGATTTAAGCGCGATCGAGCAGTATTTGAAGATCTGTTATATCAAATACAACGGCAACCCGGCGCGCAAACCACGCAGGAAACTCAATTGCCTTCAGGTTTGCAATTAGGTGTGGGGGCGCGAGTTGTTGGAACGCAAAAACAATTTACCGAGGGCAGTTTGCAAGTTACTGAACAATCTCTCGATGTGGCGGTAGATGGACGCGGTTTTTTGCCGATTCAACAAGCCGATGGCACGACCGCTTATACGCGCAATGGACAATTACATTTAAATAGAGAAGGGCAAATGGTTACTGCAGAGGGTTTATTACTGCAGCCTACTATTGCTGTACCTAATAATGCCAATACCGTAACCATTGGTACAGATGGAACAGTTACCGCGAAAGTTTTAGGCGAGCCAGAGCCTCAGGCAATTGGCACAATTCAATTGGTGGATTTTGTGAACCCTGCAGGATTACAAGCAATAGGCAGTAATTTATTTGTACAAACTGCATCCAGCGGTGAACCCATAGAAGGAACACCCGGAGAAAATGGCTTGGGTCAAATTAAACAAGGCATGTTAGAAAATTCCAACGTGAATATTGTGGAAGAGATGGTCAATATGATCACGACTCAACGTGCCTATGAGATGAATTCTAAAGTGGTTTCCACCGCTGACCAAATGTTGCAGTACATAACGCAAAATTTATAGTGAGTTTGCCATGAACGTTTTAACTGTATTGATGAAGCCTGCGTGTATTTCATCATTGCTAATTTTATCTGCTTGTACTGTTAGTCGGCCTGAAAAACCCGATGATCCATATTTTGCACCTAAGGTAGTCCCAACAGCTGCTCGCTCAGCACCACAGGATGGCAGCCTTTATACGGATGCAGGCTTGGATTTATTTTCCGACCGAAAGGCCCGCAGAGCGGGCGATATTATTACTATCGTTTTAAAGGAATCTACTGTTTCACAAAAAAAATCTAATCTTAACTCAAGTAAAAATACTGCGCTTGGACTGGAAAACCCAACAATTTTAGGCGCTCCTCTTGGGCTTGGAAAATTAGATTTAAATACGGAATTAAACGGAAAAAGTGAGTTTAAGGGTAAAGGCGATGCTGCACAAAGTAATAATTTGCAGGGCAATATTTCAGTGACCGTTAGTGATATTTTGCCCAACGGTGTACTAGTAGTTCGCGGTGAAAAATGGCTGACGCTAAATCGCGGCGATGAATATATTCGCATCAGCGGCATGGTTCGCCCGGATGATATTGGGCCTGATAATACTGTGTTATCCACTCGTGTTGCCAATGCGCGCATTAGTTATTCTGGTACCGGTGCTATGGCCGATGGGAGCCAAATGGGTTGGCTCAGCCGATTTTTCAATAGCGGATTCTGGCCGTTTTAAGAGGTAGATATATGTTGCGATTAAACATCTGTGGACAAAAAATTACTCTAATAGGAATTTTTAGTCTGTGTTTAATATTTGCTAATTATGCCAATGCAGAGCGAATTAAAGATATCGCATCTGTGCAGGGCGTACGATCCAATCAACTGGTGGGCTACGGTTTGGTTGTGGGCCTTGATGGTACAGGGGACCAAACTAATCAGGCGCCTTTTACCGCACAATCATTTTCTGCAATGTTAAAACAGTTTGGTATTACCGTGCCGGAAGGTGCGAAATTTCAACTTAAAAATGTTGCAGCAGTGGCGGTAAATGCAGAATTACCAGCGTTTGCAAAACCTGGGCAAAACATAGATATAACTGTATCTTCACTAGCTAATGCCAAGAGTTTGCGCGGCGGCACATTATTATTAACGCCGTTACGTGGCGTTGATGGCAATGTGTACGCATTAGCGCAGGGCAATTTAGTTGTGGGTGGATTTGGTGTTGAAGGAAAAGACGGCTCAAAAATTACCGTTAATATTCCCAGTGCAGGGCGCATACCTAATGGCGCCTCAGTTGAGCGCACGGTACCAAATCAATTCTCCGGTGGAGAAAATATCGTATTAAATCTACATACGGCAGATTTTACTAACGCAAAACGTGTCGCACAAAGTATTAATGATTTAGTCGGCCCCAATATCGCACAAGCACAGGATTCCGTATCCATTAGTGTACAGGGCCCTAAAAATGTAAATCAGCGAGTGGAATATTTGTCACTGCTAGAAAATATCGAAATTCAAATGGCGGATAGCCCGGCGAGAATTGTTATTAATTCGCGCACTGGCACTATCGTAGTAGGTAAAAATGTTCGCGTATCCCCTGTGGCTGTTACGCATGGCTCTTTAACAGTAACAGTTAAAGAAGATGTACAGGTAAGCCAACCCAATTCATTGGCTAATGGGCAAACCACAGTTGCACCTAATAGTAATGTTGGTATAACTCAAGATAAGTCGCCAATGTTTAAGTTTTCGCCTGGCCCTACAATTGAAGATATTGTAAAAGCGGTAAATCAAGTGGGGGCAGCACCTGGCGATTTAATGGCTATTTTAGAAGCGCTAAAACAATCTGGCGCGTTAAAAGCTGAGTTGGTGGTAATTTAAAATGGCGACCTCAAGTTTACCCAGTGCTGTCTCCACTGCAGGGGATATTTACACCGACGTAAATTCAGTGGCAAAAATTAAAAATGTCAAAGATCCACAGGCGGCATTAAGCAAGGTCTCGATGCAGTTTGAGTCTATGTTTATCGGCATGATGTTAAAATCCATGCGTCAGGCCAATGCAGCATTTGAAGAAGACGGCTTATTCGAATCGAAAGATTCTTTATTTTACCGCGATATGTATGACCAACAATTGTCTATTGAATTATCTAAAGGACGCGGAATTGGTATTGCCAAAGCCCTGGAGCGGCAGCTTTCTCCTATGGTGCAGAAAAATAATCCACAGACTGCGGTCAAAAAAGCTGATGCTATTTCTGATGAAAGCGAGGAAATTCACGAGCATGATATAGCTGCTGCCGATTGGCGCCGAGTGGTTGCCTCCTTACCACCGCGCTTAAGCCCGCATAAATCCGAACAGGCGATATCCGCTGGCGAACAAGTAAATTATCAAGAGCCCATGACCCACAGCGACTGGTTAGATCCTTATTTGGCGCCACCGCCAAATGTTAATCAGAAGCCCCTCGATGTTAATATCAAATTAACGATTAATAGCCCGCAAGATTTTATTGACCAATTATTACCTTATGCGAGGGTGGCAGCGCGGCAATTGGGCGTAAATCCTTTAGTGCTTATTGCGCAGGCTGCAATGGAAACTGGCTGGGGCAAGCGTATGGTCAGTGATAACGGAGGTAATTCCAGCAATAATTTATTTAATATAAAAGCCAACTCGGCTTGGAATGGAGATGCTGTAGAGGTTTCAACACTTGAATATAAAAATGGTACGCCGCGCAAGGAACTTGCGCAATTTCGCCAGTATTCATCTCTTGCAGATAGTTTTAAAGATTACGTAAGTTTTCTGCAGAATAGCCCGCGCTACCAATCCGCATTAGCAGTGGCTAATGATGCTAAACAGTTTTTACGCGAATTACATGGCGCAGGATATGCTACTGATCCTTTGTATAGTCAAAAAATATTCAGTTTATTTGAAACCATAGCTGATGGGCGCTATAAAAAAGACGAAGATTAATCTATGGCCAGTGATCTATTAGGTTTAAGTGTAAGTGGTTTGCGTGCGAGTCAAGCAGCGCTCAATACCACTGGTCATAATATATCGAATGCCAATACCGAAGGTTATTCGCGCCAGCGCGTGGAGGTGGCAACTAATCCTGCTAGTTACACAGGTGTGGGCTATATTGGCAATGGCGTATCTGTTGAATCTATCGAACGCATAGCAAATCAATATGTTACTACTCAGGTACGAACAGATTCTATTTTATTTAATGAAGTTGACACCTTTCATAAACAGGTAGGTGCACTGGATAATTTATTGTCAAATGAGGCTACAGGTTTGTCCTCTGCGCTGGAGTCTTTTTTTGGCGCCATGCAAAATGGTAGTAACGACCCCACTTCAATTCCCGCTCGGCAATTAATTATTAGTGAAACAGGTAATTTAGCGGATCGCTTTAACAGTATTTATTCACGCATGGATGATATACGTACTGGAATTAATTCAGCCATGGATATCGCAGTAGGGGAGGTGAACGCTCTGTCTTCCAGCATTGCTTCATTAAATTTAAAAATTACCGATGCGCGCGGCGTGGGTTCGGGTAATGAGCCCAATGATTTATTAGACCAGCGCGATGAGGCATTGCGCAAATTATCTGAACTTGTAGGTATACAAGTATTTGATCAGGGCAATGGGCAGCTAAACGTGCTTGCCGGTTCAGGTCAGAGTTTAGTGGTGGGAACTCGCTCGCAGTCAATTTTTATACAAGCAGATATGGCTGATGCGAAGCAAAAACAAATTTTCATGCAGACCGAATTAGCCGCAATGCCAGTTAATGTTACCGGCGGCCAATTAGGTGGCTTGATGAAATTTAGAGATGAAGCGCTCAACTCAGGTTTTAATCAATTAGGCCGTATAGCATTGGCCATGAGTGACGCACTGAATACTCAACATCACCAAGGCATTACGCTTGACAATAAATTTGGTAAAGATTTATTTACCAATATGAATGAGCCGAGCTTAGCGGCTGGGCGAGTGCATGCTTTTTCAAATAATGCGCCACCGAATGATCAGCAGATGGGGCTTTATATTGAGGATATCGCTAAAGTCGGTACGAGTAATTATGAGGTTTCCATTGAAGGGGACGGATTATTTCGCGTTAAACGCGCGAGCGATGATGTGGAAGTTGCCACGGGGTTATTGCCGGGGCGTTTTCCTTTTACCGCAGAGTTCGATGGATTAAAATTACAATTTGACAGCGGAACATTTAAAAATGGCGATAAATTTTCCCTGCTGCCAACACAGGATGCTGCACGCATTTTTAAAAAAACCATTGTAAATGCTGAAGAATTAGCTTTCGCTAATCCGCTCTCCACCGATACTGCTCTGGGTAACTTAGGTAGCGGGAAAATTAGCTCAGGCTCAGTGCTTTCGCTCACCGATAAAGATAATCAACCGCTAAAACTATTCTCTCAACCGGGCAAAATGAGCCCGCCATTGGTGGTTATGTTTACATCACCTACAACCTACGACATTCTTGATAATACTGACCCTGGCAATCCTATTCAGTTAGACCCGCCTATACGCAATCAAGTTTATGTGCCTGGTACGGAGAACAAACTGTTTCCGGATGATAAATTTGGCAAATCGTTTACAACGCAGGGCGATTTATTAGGATTACCGGAAGGGCGGCGGCCTATAGTGCAGGCTGCGGTATTACCTGGTGGCGCGGCGCCGAATTTTACGCAAACTGATTTTTCCTCACCGTCTTCACAATTTTCATTTAACGTTAATGTTTCTGAAACACTTAATGGCAGTGGCGACGGCATATTTACGGTAAGAATTAATCAACCTGCGCTGACTGACAGCACAAGTTTACTGCAATCTATTAATAGTCAATTATCCACTGCTGGTGTGCGCGCTTATGTTGCCGACGATGGCAGCTTAGCGTTTAAATTACAAAATCCTGGTTACGGCAATTTAACGATTGCAGGCTACAACGGCGATCCTGATGGAGCAGGTGGAGCTGCACCTGCCGGTGCAGCAAATAATCTGCTGGGATTTAATATTGAATCGAGCAGTTTTACCAGTGTAGGCAATGCGCAGGGTGTTGCTGGATTTGGCGCGCTCACTAACGGTTATCCGTCAGAAGTAATTTCTATTTCGCAAGCATCGCCTATCGCAGGTGGCACACCAAAAATCTACGACATTGCGATTGGTTTAAATTCATCAGCTAAAACAATTGCCGCTTCGCTTAATAATGTGCCAGGCGTTTCCGCTAATGCATTTACGCAGGCAACGATAACGGGCTTTAATATTACTCAAAGTGAACCTTTGCAATTACAGCTTAATGGTGAAGATCTAATTCCCTATACGTTTGATTCAGTTTTAAATAAATTTGTATTGCCGGATACAATGCCGGACCCGGTAACAGAAATTGACAAATTTAATGATTACATCGCGCAACAAATTAACATTAATGTCAATTTACAATCCAGTGGAATATTTGCCAACGCTGCTATTAACGCAACTACGGGCCGCGCGGAAATTCGTTTATACGCAAAATATGGCGATGACCTGGAAATTGGTTTTTCCGGTGCGGCGGGAGAATCTATAGCCATTAATGATGGTTCGAATCCTGATTTAACTCTCGCAGGGCAGGGAAATAGTTTAACCACTTCAGTCGCCGTAGGCGGGCGCATTGATGTTGCTTTAGATGACCAACTAAGCATCAATACATTTACCGAGGAGAGCTTGATTTTTGGCAATACGCACGCTGCAGACTATACGCAAAACAATTTTTTAGGAATACAGGCCACGATTAATGGTACGCCTAAATCAGGTGATAAGTTTATTCTTGATTTCAACCACAACGCCGCATTGGATAACCGCAACGCGTTGGATTTGGTTAATCTGCAAGCGAAAAAAACTATGGCCAGCGGCTTAGCAAGCTTCAGTGAAGGTTATGGCTCTGTGGTTGAGTCCGTAGGTATTCAAACCAACAGTGCGAAAATAAATTCCACCGCAGCAAAACAAGTCCTGACACAAACGACTCAGCTACGCGATTCCTTATCGGCGGTGAATATGGATGAAGAGGCGGCAAATTTAGTTAAATTCCAGCAACTCTACTCAGCCAATGCCCGCGTTATTCAAACAGCTCGAGAACTGTTTAATACACTATTGCAATCGTTTGGTTAATTTGAAATTTACTCGATAAAAAATCATGTTTGGTGGTTTGGCAACTTTAACGTGGAGGCTTTATTCAGCGTTGGCACAAAAATTGGTTGTTATAATGATCCGCTCGAATTTGTATTAAAGGTATTCCATGCGTATTTCCTCGTTACAAATATTTGATATAGCCACTCGAAATATGAGCGACCTTGGCGGGTCGATCACTAAGACTCAGGAGCAGATATCAACCGGTAAACGCGTGTTAACATCTGCGGACGATCCTGTAGCTTCAACAAAAATTCTGCAGCTGAATGAAGAATTGGCAAACGTGAAGCAGTATGCAACCAATATAAATTCGGCGCGCAATAGTTTGAGTTTAACTGAGACGAGTTTAAATAGCGTTACAGATTTAATTCACAGAATACAGGAGTTAGCTGTGTCCGCTGGCAACACTGCGACACTTAGCAAAAATGAATATACAGCATTTGCAAGCGAGGTGGATTCACGCTTGCAGGAGCTAATGAATTTAGTAAATACCAAAAATTCCAATGGCGATTTTATTTTTGCTGGATTTAAAAGCCGTCAACAACCCTTCACCGGCGATGCATTAAGCGGATTTCGTTATAATGGTGATGAAGGGCAGCAAAAAATAAAAGTGGCTAATAATACGTTTATCCCTTCGACTGATTCCGGCAAGAACGCATTTGCCGACGTAGTCAGTGGTGAAAACACAATTAATACCTATGTAAGCCCTACTAATACGTCAAATCCACCGCTAAAAATAGGCGTGGGCCGAGTGGTGGATCAAAAGGTTTACGATGATTTCTACCCTGAGGATATAGTGATTACGTTTAATGCCGACGGCAATATTGTGCCGCAGGGGAAAAACTTCACCGCTACGGAAAAATCCACTGGCCGTGTATTATTGGATAATCAGCCCTATGTTGCCGGGCAGGAAGTTACTATTAAAGGTGTTGCGGTGAAAATTAGCGGTAATCCTGTATCGGGAATTGCTGCAGTTCCAGCCACACAGTCATTCGGCGCGCAAACAGCAACTGGGGCATTTGATTTTTCTACAACACCGCAATCCGTACAAATTCGAGCTGGAAGTGTTACGCAAACATTAGTATTAGATGCCAATATCACCAATACGGCAGACTTGGCTGCAGCCTTAAATAATGTTGCCAACGGTAACGCGGCTCGTTTAGCAAGTCTTGGTATGCGCGTCGATGCTCAGGGATTTCATATGGATAAAGGAATTAATTTTTCTATTACCGGTGGCTCTGCCGCTGTTGATACGGTTATGGGGCTAACTACAGTTGCAGGTACACAAAGCGCTGATGGTGTATTGGCTAAACCTGGCGATCGCGCATTTATTGATTCGTCGAACCGACAAGACATTCTCACAACACTTGCGCGTTTTAGTGAAACGCTAAAAGCCTACGACGGTTCCACTACCTCTCGCCAGGCAATAACAGGTGCCGTAGCCTCAACGCTTGAGAATCTTAATTTTGCGCAAACCAGTGTGCTTAATATTGTCTCAACTGTAGGTGCACGCATGAATACACTGGATGCAACTGATTCACAGCATTTAGATACTCAGGTTGTTGGGGAAAAGATATTAAGCGATTTGAGTTATTTAGATTACGCAGAAGCAGCCACACGGCTGAAGCAGCAGTCAATGGTGCTCGAAGCGACTCAACAGACTTTTATTCGTGTAAGCCAATTGACGTTATTTTCTAAGCTGTAAATTAAGGGCAATTAAAGAAGGGGAATTCAAGAAGAACCAGAAGGGAAAAAATAAATGGGCATCCGTGCCTGCACATAATTTCTATAAAGCGTTAACTTTTAATAGATATTAAGCCCCATAAACCGGGAATTTTTTGCACAGGGTTAACACTTTGGCTTTAACATCGGCAATTGTTTTTTCGCTCGTGTCATTTTCTAAACTATCTAAAACATCCACCATCCAATTAGCCAAGTCAATACATTCGGCCTCTTTAAAACCGCGTGTAGTAACTGCTGGCGTACCTACGCGCAGCCCGCTGGTAACAAATGGTGAGCGAGGATCGTTAGGTACGGCGTTTTTATTTACTGTGATATTAGCGTTGCCTAAGGCTTCGTCGGCATCTTTACCGGTATAGGGTTTGTGAATTAAATCCACCAACATCAAATGGTTTTCGGTGCCGCCAGAGACTATTTTAAGGCCACGCTCAATAAAGGTTTTCGCCATCGCTTGAGCATTTTTAATTACCTGCGCTTGGTAGGTTTTAAATTCCGGGCTCATGGCTTCTTTAAAGCTCACCGCTTTTGCAGCGATAACATGCATTAAAGGGCCACCTTGGAAGCCTGGGAACACAGCGGAATTAAGCTTCTTCTCTATTTCTTCATTTTTCTTCGCAAGAATTAATCCGCCTCGTGGGCCGCGCAAAGTTTTGTGGGTCGTAGAAGTGGTGACATCGGCGATAGCGACGGGGGAAGGGTAGAGGCCTGCGGCAACCAAACCTGCAACGTGCGCCATATCAACTAATAAATAGGCGCCAACTTCATCAGCAATAGCGCGGAATTTTTGCCAATCCATAATTTGCGAATAGGCAGAAAAGCCTGCAACCACGATTTTGGGTTTGTGCTCGCGAGCCAAGCGGGCTACTTCTTCATAATCTACCAGGCCAGTCTCCGGATTCAGTCCATATTGCACCGCGTGGTAAAGCTTGCCCGAAGCACTCACTTTCGCGCCGTGAGTAAGATGGCCGCCGTGTGCGAGGCTCATGCCCAAAATGGTGTCGCCAGGATTTAGCAGTGCGAGATAAACAGCGGCATTGGCTTGAGAACCTGAGTGCGGTTGTACATTAGCGTAGTCAGCGCCGAATAACTTTTTGGCGCGCTCAATGGCCAGCGCTTCGGCTACGTCCACATATTCACAACCGCCGTAGTAGCGTTTGGACGGATACCCTTCAGCATATTTGTTCGTAAGTTTAGTGCCTTGGGCCGCCATAACCAGGGGGCTGGTGTAGTTTTCAGAGGCGATGAGCTCGATATGCTCTTCTTGTCGTTGGCCTTCGTGTTGAATTGAAGCCCATATTTCAGGATCAAATTGAGCCAGTGTTTCATTGGGATTAAACATACGGACCTCTGTGCGCCGGTGGTTTTGAGAAAAAGGGCGCATTGTAACCAAAGATCCTTTAAGCCAACAGCTAAAAGGCGGCACCGGTGTATGTTTGCTGCGGCGGCTAAGGTGAGTAACTTAGCGCCATGTTGTTGGCTTTAGCAACTTGTAGTTGGTCGACAATAATTCAGCGTCGTCAAAATAATTGTATTTCTTCTTCTATAATCCTTTAAACGAGCTCCTGAAGGGGCCCATCGGGGGCCATTTAATGTGTGTTCTTGGCTGATGCAAGGCCAGTAATAATTATTCATCCTAATAAGAATTAATCTGCATGCCCCATCGATTACTCAGCGACACAGCTGCCAATCTTCATAGCGTATACATAGCGCTGCTGAAGGATTCGCGACTGTGGGGTGATGACTATGCAAGCGGCTTACAGCTAATTACACAAAAATGTAGCGAGGCATTAGCTGCCGCCCGATGTAGTGTTTGGTGCCTTAATGAAGCAGGCGTCGATCTATGCTGCCAAGCGTTATTTGAAAACGGCCAGGCGGCAGATTTATTCCACGACCAGCTGTTAAAGCGCGCAGATCATCCTGATTATTTTGCCTGCCTGGATCATGACCGGGTTTTGGTTGTAGATAAGGTTGCAGCGGAAGATCGTTTTTCAAGTTTCATTGAGTACTGTAAAGCGCTGTCAATTTCTTCAGTTATGGAAGCGGGCGTACGCACTGAAGGTGAGGTGACGGGGATTATTCGCTGGGAGGAGCGCGGCGCTGAGCGTATCTGGAACGCGGATGAACAAGCGTTTGCCTGTTCGATAGCGGATCTGCTGACACAGTTTTTTGCCTTCCATAAATTGCGCGAGACCGAAGAGCGTTACCGCAAAATTTTTGAAGCTGCCGGTGAGGCCTTGGCCGTATTGCGCGGCAATCGCATAGTCGATTGCAACAAAGCCACCTTGGAGATGTTTCGCACCCGACGGGAAGATTTAATGAACGTGCCGCTGCGCAGCTTTTGGGCTGAAACGCAGCCGGACGGGCGCAAATCTAGAGATATAGAAAGCCTAATATTCAGCCCAGCACGGCACGGGCGGCCGCAACATTTGGTGTGGCGGCACAAACGCTTAGACGGCGTCGAATTTGATACCGAGGTGGGCATTACGCCTTTGTTGTTGCGCGGGCGCTTGCACCATATTGTTTGCCTTCATGACATAACTCATCGTCAACGCGCCGAACGGCAGATTCGCGAATTAAATACGCTCCAACAGGCGATATTTGACGGAGCGAATTACAGTATTGTCGCTACCGATGAAAAAGGCGTGATCCACACATTTAACCGCGCGGCTGAGCGAATGCTCGGCTATAGCGGGCGAGAGGTAATTGGCAAAAGCACACCTGCGCGCTTCCATGCAGAAAATGAATTACGTCGCCGAGCGCATGAGGCAACCGAAGAGTTGGCCCGCCCGATTCAAAGCGGATTCGATACCCTCATTGCTCGAGTGCTCGAAGGTGCGGTGGACGAACGTGAGTGGACCTATGTACGCAAAGATGGCAGTAGTTTCCCCGTATTATTATCGGTGACCGCGCTTAGAAATAACCTTGGCGATGTAACCGGGTATTTATGTATTGCGTCGGATATTACTGAGCGCATTCGGGCCAATGCCGAACTGCTCCACTCCAAGCGTGAAATCGAGCGCAATGCCAATCACGATTTATTAACCGGCTTGCCCAATCGTTCGCGCCTACATGATGTAGCTCGCGCGGCCATTCGCAACGCGCAAGAGCGCGGGCAAAAATTAGCTCTAATGCTGTTGGATTTAGACCGATTTAAAGAAGTAAATGACACGCTTGGCCATGCCGTAGGTGATCAACTGCTTAAACAAGTTGCCCAGCGCTTACAGGCGTTGTTAATCAGTTATGGTGCTTATTTGTATCGCTTAGGGGGGGATGAATTTGCGATCTTAGTAACCCGCATTCAAGATAAAGACGCCACTATGCGCCTGGCCACAACGGTGAAAGCCAGTTTGCGCCAGCCGATACAGATAGAGGGAATTACCCTTGAGCTGGGTGGTAGCATCGGTGTTGCATTGTTCCCCGATCACGGCGATAGCAGCCATGGCTTATTAAGGTGTGCTGATGTAGCCATGTATAAAGCCAAACAACAGTCCTCCGGCGCACTTTTTTACGAACCTCAATTCGATTTTCACAGCCCACGGCGCCTGACGTTATTAGCAGAGTTAGGCGCGGCTATCCGCAACAATGATTTAATTTTGCATTATCAGCCGCGTGTGGATTTGGCCTCCGGCCGCTGCATCGGTTGCGAAGCCTTGGTGCGCTGGCAACATCCAACGCTTGGGCTTATTCCGCCCAATGAATTTATTCCTCTGGCGGAATCCAGCGATTTAATTCAACCCTTAGGCATTTGGGTGCTGGAAACGGCTATGGCCCAAGCGCGGATTTGGGAAACCAATGGATTAAATTTGATTGTTTCCATTAATTTGTCTGCGCGCAACCTGATGGAAAACGCCTTTCCTCAATGTATTGAACAAACCCTAGCTGCCCATGGGTTGCCCGCTGAACGCCTGGAAATTGAAATTACGGAAAGTACGCTGATTTCCGACCCGGAGCGGACGCTGATGGTCATCCATCGCATCAACAATTTGGGTGTGCGCTTTGCTATTGATGACTTCGGCACAGGCTATTCCTCGCTGGCCTATTTAAAACGCCTTCCGATCCAAACCTTGAAGATTGATCGTTCATTTATCCGCGATTTATTAAGTGATGACCAAGACGCGATGATTGTTCGCTCGACGCTGGATCTTGCCCACAACTTTGGTTTAAGTGTGGTAGCTGAGGGTGTTGAGGACGAAGCGACTTTGCAGGAGCTTAAGCGTTTGCGCTGCGAACAAATACAGGGGTTTTTATTTAGTAAACCGCTACCTGTGGCTGAGTTTGAACAATGGCTAGAAGCCTTTAGCAGCACTGTTACGCTACCGGATCTTGTACCCCCACTGCATTGAGGCTCGCTTATAGATGCGCCTGTAACAAAGGTTTTTCCTTCTAGCTATTTTTTAAACGGGTTAGTTTGCGCCTAGTTAACGCCGCCATTACCACGATATTCAACTGATGCTTCGGGTTTAAAACCGACCCTGATTGCATGAAACCAGTTAAAAGCTCGCTATCGCTAAAGGCACCAACAAAGTGAACCGGATTTTTCTACTGTGTATTATCCTGGTGCCATCTGGCTATTTGAGGTTCAAAAATATTGCAACATCGACGCATTTAAGCGCAGTAAAACAGAGCCTTATTGTTTTATTGAGGATCAATATGGTGCTTTTAAAAATAAAACCCATTTAAATCAGTGATATAAATTCACTGGCCCGCATATTGCTGTAGGACGTTAACTTCGATAATAGGGTCCTCGCTATGCTACCTATCAACCTTTTTGCTTTTCATGAAGGCAAAATTAAAACTCTGCATTTGACTTGGTTTGCTTTCTTTATCACTTTTATTATGTGGTTTAGCCAAGCGCCGCTGATGCCGTTTATTAAACAAGCCTTTGCCCTCACCGATGGCCAAATAAAAGCGTTATTAATTTTAAACGTGGCGCTGACAATTCCTGCGCGTATTTTAATTGGTGTTTTAGTCGATAAATTTGGGCCACGCCTCTCCTATAGTCTTTTATTAGCGATTTCCGGCTGTTTTTGTATTGGTTATGCCCTGGCAGACACCTACGAAATGCTCGCGCTCATGCGCTTTTTAGTGGGTTTTGTGGGCGCGGGTTTTGTTATCGGCATTCGTTTGGTGTCCGAATGGTTTCCCGCCAAAGAAGTAGGTTTTGCCGAAGGCATTTACGGCGGCTGGGGCAATTTTGGCGCGGCGGTTGCCTCCGGTGTTTTGCCTTTATTAGCTGCATTTTATGGTGGCGAAAACGGTTGGCGTTGGGCAGTTGCCACTACAGGTTTTATCGCGTTTATTTATTCGGGTGTTTTTTATACATTTGCGCGTAACACCCCAAAGGGTTCGCATTATTTTCGCCCTAAAAAATTAGGTGGCCTGGAAATAACCTCGCGTTTTGATTTCTGGTTTTATCTAATTATGACTGCGCCTTTAATCGGCTGTCTTTATTTGCTGGCCTGGCGCTTATCGCCATCTGGTACCAAATTATTAAGTGATACCTCCACGTTGTGGGCCTACGGCGCTGTAACCTTGTTAGGTATTTATCAATACAGCCAAATTTTTAAAGTTAATAAAGATATTTTTAAGCGTGAAATTCCTGCAATTCAACGCTACAAATTTAAACAGGTTGCGGTTTTGGATATGGCTTACCTCGCAAGCTTTGGTTCTGAAATTGCCGTTGTATCCATGTTGCCGCTGTATTTTATGAATATGTTTGGCATTACGGCAGTACAAGCAGGTTTAATGGCCGGCTGTTTTACTGTTGCCAACTTAATTGCACGCCCTGCGGGTGGTTTATTTTCCGATATGTTTGGCCGCAAAAAAGTGCTGAGCGTAACCTTGGTAGGCCAAGCCATAGGTTATTTATTGCTGTCACAAATCAGTGCTGACTGGTGGATTGGCTGGGCCGTGGCCGCCACATTGGTATGCTCGTTATCCGTACAAGCCGCCTGTGGTGCGGTGTACTCGGTAGTACCTTTAGTCCAACGCCGTATGACGGGGCAAATTGCCGGAATGGTGGGCGCCTATGGCAACGTCGGTAGCGTAATTTTCCTCACGTTGTTGACATTCCTGTCGCCCAATTTATTTTTCACAGTATTGGCCGGAGTTTCCGCCGTTACATTTATTGCCGCACAATTTCTTAATGAACCTAAAGGCCATATGGCTGAAGTGTTGGATGATGGAACGGTACAGTTAATCGAAGTGGAATAAATCAGTGTGATATTAAAAGCCGCAGATTTCTCTGCGGCTTTTTACGTTAAGAGCTTTTAATGTTAACCACACCTGAGCAAGCAGGGTAGTGTTTCATAAGCTCTTAATCGTTCAGCCCCATTAATAGCCTTTCTGTCATTTTTCCTTCACTCAACTTTGCCGATTTAAAGGTGCTGTCCATATGTAGCCAGCGCTGAGCATTTTTCTATCCTCGTTAGCGCACCTTTATCTCTGTGGCGGTGCCGACACTCTAGTAGGGCAACCTCGTTACCATTTTGGTGCTAAAAGTTCTGAGCGGATGCGCCATAGGCGCAAATACGTAACCCTAGCCGCTGCATTAGAAATCCCATCATTAATTTACAAGGAATTTAATTTTTTGGCCTTTATTTTGCTAATGGCGCTCTTTGATAGAATTCAGGAGCAGAATGTGAGCAAAGCTGGTGCAAATCTTAATTTTTTCTCGTTTGCGGGAAAAGCCAAAATCCTTCATTTAACCTGGGCTGCATTTTTTATTACGTTTTTGGTGTGGTTTAACCATGCCCCATTGTTGCTGGCTATTCAGGCCAGCCTCGGCTTAAGTGACCAACAAATCAAAACTCTGTTGATTTTGAATGTCGCCCTAACTATTCCCGCGCGTATTGTTATTGGTATGTTGGTCGACTCTTTTGGGCCGCGTAAAATTTATTCTTTGCTTCTGGTTATTACTGGGTTGTTGTGCTTTTTCTTTTCACTCTCAACCAGTTTTGAAATGTTGGCATTCGCTCGATTTCTATTAGGTTTTGCCGGCGCAGGGTTTGTTATCGGCATTCGTATGATTAGCGAATGGTTTCCCGCACGGCAATTAGGGTTGGCAGAGGGGCTTTATAAAGGCTTGGGTAATATTGGTTCGGCGGCAGCCGCAATAACCCTGCCGAGCCTTGCTTTTGTTGTAGGGGGCGATGATGGTTGGCGCTATGCAACTGCTGCGACGGGAATTATCGCTGTTTTTTATGCGGTGATTTATTATCTTTCTGCACGTGATACCCCGGCGGGTTCTACCTATTTCAAACCTAATAAATCAGGTGGGCTGGCGGTGAGTACTCCTGCCGATTTTATTCAGTATCTGCTGGTTAATATTCCTATGTATGCAGCTATGTCGCTGCTTGCTTGGAAGGTGCAGTCATTGGGTTTAATTAATAATGCCGTGACCATAATTATTAACGTAGTTTTAGCGCTATTGTTTTTATATCAATGCGCAAAAATTTATGCGGTTAATACTGATATTTTCCAAAAACCTGTTGAAAGTATTTACAGATACAAATTCAAACAGGTAACAATTTTAAGTCTCGCTTATGCTGTAACCTTTGGCGCTGAGCTTGCTGTAGTCTCCATGCTGCCATTATTTTTTAAAAGCACCTTTGCCGTGCCCATTGCTGTAGCTGGTATATTCGGGGCCTGTTTTGCTGCAACCGATATTTTATCGTGCCCGTCAGGAGGTTGGATTAGCGATAAATTTGGCCGCAAAAAATCCCTTATTACTTTATTGTTGGGTGCAGCAGTAGGCTTTTTTGTTTTATCGCGTATTGGTGCGGGCTGGCCGATCGAATTGGCTGTAATGGCTATGGTGTGCTGCTCATTCTTTTTGGGCTCAGCCGCTGGCTGTGTCTTTGCAATGGTGCCGTTAATTCGCCGCAGTCTCACTGGGCAAATTGCCGGTATTGTAGGTGCCTATGGCAATATTGGTGCTGTAGTATTTTTAACAGTTTTTTCGCTGGTGAGTACGCCGATATTTTTTATCACAATTGCGGTTAGTATTTTTGTAGCAGCGCTTGCCGCCATGCTTTTGGATGAACCGAAAAATAAAATGTTTGAAGTACTTCCTGATGGCAGTGTGCAAGTTATAGAGGTGCACTGACCGCGTTATACCCGGCTCACGCTAGCCTGCTTATCACTAGCGCAGCTGGGTATTTAATTGAGACCTTTTCCTCATACAGATTTAAATCCTAAGCTGCCCCCATAAACATTATCACGCCTGTTTTGTCTGAGGCTCAGCAGAAGGGCAGCGGGCACATCAGCTCTTTTCTAGGTTTGAGCCAGTTAGGCTGACGACTCAGCTAACAAGCCCACCAGCATTCCCCTCTACCACTGGTGCGGCCTTGAGCGCCACCAGGCAAGTCTTTGATAAAAGCTATAGCTTGTATTAAGCTTAATAAAACAATCTATAGTTTATATTTTTGAATGCTGACAAACTGCCGGGAATTTATGAGCGCTATCAAATCTACACTCGCCCCAGATGTACTGGCGGTTGCCGTCACCTTTGGCGCCAATATCAAAGAAGCCCGTATAGCGCGTGGCTGGCGTCAATACGATATGGCTCAGCGAATGCTGGTATCTGTGCCTACATTGCAGGCGATAGAGGCGGGTAAGGTTACGGTTTCACTGGAGAACTATTTAAGGGCCTTAGATGTTCTGAATATGGCGGAGCAGATCGCGGCAGTCGCCTCACCGCATACCGATGAAGAAGGGCGCAGGCTTAAGTCTTTTGGGAGAGTTAGGATATAAAAATGGTGAGAAAACCTGAGACTCATGCCTACGTATTCGCTCGTAGCCCAGAGAGTAAGCCTGTGCTTGCGGGCAGTATCAAACTTACGCATAGGGGTGGAGAATTTAATTACGCGGCACCTTGGCTGAATGCACCCTGGGCTTATCCTTTAGATCCGATAAACCTTCCGCTCTCCATGCAAACCTATGTGACGACGGATCGCAAAAAAGTGTTTGGGGTTTTCCTTGATGCTGCTCCCGATGCCTGGGGCGAGCGCATTCAATTGATGTCTAACGAATCATCGCCTCGTAATGAGCTGGAAAAGTTAATTCGCTTAAGTGGCAGCGGGGTGGGAATTATTGAATTTAGCTTGTCGCAATCACGGCCTAAAACACCGCGCGCATTACCCAGTGCGCAATTGCTAGATAGGCTGTCTAAGGCTATTGATCAAATTACTAGTAACCACGAATTAAGCGGCGATGAATTGCAATTGATTGAGCCGGGCTCTTCAATGGGCGGAGCCAGGCCAAAAATAACGCTGACAGATGAAGCAGGTATTGCTTGGTTGACGAAATTTTCCCGAGCTGACGACATAGTTTCGTATCCGGAAATTGAATTCGCTTCGATGACTTTATTAGCCAAAGTGGGAGTTCGTGTTCCCCAAGTAAAACTGCAAAAAATCACAGATGGAAAATATTGCTATTTAATCAAACGATTTGATCGAGTGGCTGGAACCGACATACATTTTATTTCGGCCAACGCACTTTTTAATATTGATCGGCTGAGAATTTACGAAGACTCGCGAAATGACCCGGCAGGTTATATTGCGCTTGCGAGAATTTTACGAAAAGTGTCCGATGCCCCTTTAGAGGATTGTATTGAGTTATTTAAAAGAATGGTTTTTTCAATTCTGATCGGCGGCACTGACGATCATGCTAGAAACCACGCGGTAGTATTTGATGTAACTGCTCGGCAATGGCGCCTCTCACCTGCGTACGATGTTCTGCCGATAGTTAATAGCCAGGGGCAACAAAGTATGGGCATAGGTTTATTCGGCCGTGACAGCACTATACAGAACGCTCTATCGGCAGCTGCAGATTTTGGAATTAAACCTGCTGCCAGTATTGGCATCGTAAAAGAAATAGTCGCGGTACTGGCAAATTGGCGAGCGCATTTCGCAGCAGCGGGAGTTGGGGCAGGGGATCTAGTGGTTTTGAGCAGGATTATTGATGGCAATTTGGATCTGGCCAAAAACTATCTTGCGCAGCGTGTCGATTAATTATTGTTTTTGCACGAACTGCTTACCGATACTTTGGTAACTCGGCAATGCGAAAACTGCTCGTTGCAAAGCATCCCGCCCGTTACGCGTTCGCAAAATTTCCTCTGCAGATTTAAATATAGAGCTACGTCATCAACGTCCACAGACTCAGCGCGTTAATAAAATTCATTTTGAATATTAGAGATGATTGGAAATGCTTGAGATTCCCAACGACGATTTACTTTCAGCCGATATTGTCAATATCGCTAAAAGTATCGGTAAGGCTTACCGGTCATAAAGACTTTATGTCGTATTTAATTTACAGCAAGCAAAGGGAATATGAAGTCTGACAAGGAATTTTTCTCATAGAAAGCGCATATTCGCCCTGTATTTCCTTTTTATTAAATAAACACAGGCGGTAATAATATGACCCTTACCTCAACACTACTTACCCGTGTGAGCACATCCATTGCGCTGGCATGCGTGCTCGGAGCCTGCAGTGGTCCGGCGGACACCGGATCTTCAAGTTCTTCTTCATCCAGCTCATCGTCTAGTTCCAGCTCAAGCAGTTCTTCATCTAATTCAAGTTCTTCTTCATCCAGTAGCTCTAGCAGTTCAAGCTCCTCCAGCAGCTCATCATCCAGTTCAAGCTCTTCAAGCGGTGGCAATATTAATTTGCCTCTGGTCGTAGCTATTAATGCAGGCTCTACTTCCAGTGCGACGTTTGACGGGGTTACTTATAAAGCCGATCAGTATTCCACTGGCGGCACCGCTCATGAAGTTACCGATGCAATTACCGGTGTAGCTGAAGATGCGCTATTCCAGTCGGAGCGTTATGGCACCTATAGCTACAAGGTCCCAGTCACCACAGGTACTTACACAATCAAATTACATCTTGCTGAACTTTACTGGCAGGCCAACGGCGAGCGTACGTTTAATCTTTCTGTTGAGGGGCAAGTTAAGCTTCCCAATTTGGATCTATACAGTCAGGCGGGCCGTTTTGGCGCTTATAACTATGTAGTGGAGAACGTCCGTGTAACTGATGGCTCTTTAGACATCGCCGTTGAGCCTTCTAAAGATTCAGGTACTTTAAGTGGATTTGCTGTGTTTTCTGCTGACGGGAAATTGGATACTTCGGTTCCGCCACCGCCGGTTGATACCTGTAAAGGCTACGTAGGTATTACCTATGATGACGGCCCAGCCAATACCAATGCATTTGTTACTGCGCTCAAAGCCGCGAACTTAGTGCCTGTGACCTTTTTCGTTAATGGTACAAACATCGGCAGCAATACTGCGGCGATTAAACAAATGTTGACCGTGGGCCAGGTACAGAGCCATGCCTATACTCATACAGATTTGGGCAGCTCAAGCGCTCAGCAGGTTAAATCGACTTTAGAGCAAAACAATCAAGCGATTCAAAATGCCGGTGCACCCAAGCCAACTATTTTCCGCCCGCCCTACGGCACGGTAAATAACACGATTCGCCAGGCTGCCAGTGAGTTGGGCTTGATTACTATTACCTGGGATGTTGACTCTAAAGACTGGAACGGCGCATCTGTTGCTTCAATCGTTGCAGCCAATGACCAAATGCAAAATGGTCAGGTAATCCTGATGCACGAAAACCAAACCGCCTCTTTAAGCGCGATCCCGCAGATTGCCGCTAAGTTAAAGGCAAAGGGTTTCTGCCCTGGTAAGCTGGATCCAAAAACGGGTAAAGCGGTCGCTCCTTAATCGCTTTTAGTGGGTTGCTGCTGTAAGTAATTAAGTAGGGTTCCGGCATAGCCAATTAAGACACTATAAATACGCGCAAAGCTTAAATAGTTTTGCGCGTATTTTTGTTTTTAGGCTGAGGATATGCTTAACTCCTGAACGAGATGTAAAAACGCCCTCTTTTTACATGGCCCATCGGCCTTGAGGATTTAGTATGCCTATTCACGAAAAACTTAATTACGTTGAATTCCCGTCGTGCAATCTGCCTGCAACCAAATTATTTTTTGAACAAGTATTTAGCTGGACATTTGTTGATTGCGGGCCGGATTACGCAGCCTTTAACGGAGAGGGCTTGGACGGAGGGTTTTTCACCTCAGAGCAATCCTCATCAACTGCAACAGGCAGCGCCTTGTTAGTTTTTTACAGCGCTAGTTTGGAGCGCACGCTGGAAAAAATTACCGCTAATGGCGGCACAATTATTCGGCCTATTTTTACCTTTCCCGGTGGGCGGCGTTTCCACTTTGCTGAGCCAAGTGGGAATGAGTTTGCGGTTTGGTCAGATTTGGGGGGGTAACCCTCCTTTTTGCTAAAACCCTCATTTCTATCCCTAAATAATTATCTCTCGCGCCATACACATAAGATTTGTTGCATTTATATATTGGGATTTTGAATGTAATAAGCGATCAAGAGACACTGATATTGATGTGTTAAATTCGCCAGTTAAATTTAAAACTCTTAGATGGATGCGCTTTTTTATTTTGTACTCTGTAATGAGTATTTTCAACTTTGTGTAATTTTAATTAACGCGATCACAGCCTATATGTATTTTGGGTGCAATCCATGTGTGTTGTCGTACAGAGCATGGTTTCTCGCTTTTATTAAACTCGTTTAGCTTGGGCTAACTCGCTGCCGAATTCAATTGATTCGAATTGTTCATCGGTTGAGCGGGTTTAATGCAAAAAAACGAGGAGACTTGGCTATGAACAACCACATAAAAAAGATAGGGCAGATCGTATTTTTAAGCGTAGCGGTGACTGTAGTTTCAGGTGTCCAGGCGGCCAAAACACCGGAGGAAAAGCCGACTAGCTATGCGCCAGTAGTACTGAAAGATAGTTTTTCTAACACGATTGTGCGTATGAAAGCAGCCAAAGCTGCCGTGATAAAACAACAAATGGATTTGTTAAATCAACGCTATGACCTTAGTGACCGTTCCACCAAAGCAGTTACTATGTCAGGTGGCAAGCCAGTGCAAGAAGGTGTACGCGTTAAGCTCAGTGGCGATATGACATGGGACAAACTTGCCAACATGGGCCCAGACGCTATTCGCGAAAAAAACCTTTTTCCTGCAGGCATGCTGCCCTTGCCACACCCTAATCATACAGAGGGAGGCATGTTGTTTCCTAAAGCACTTATCGAGGAAATTAAACGACAGGAAGGCCGCGACCTTACGCGCTTTGACCTCGATTTAGATTTACCTGAGCATTTATTACCTGAATCCATAGCGCCTATTTATCTTACGACCCGCCCGGATCTGGGTGATGTGTCACAAGGCAAGCTTGTAACCCTGGATAATTATTTTGAATTATTTGATGGAATTTTAAATCCCAAGCAGCTTGAAGGTTTGCGATTATTATTAACTCCCTTTCCTCAGCAGCAATTTAATCAAACTCATGATCGCCGCTCGGAGCGCCCAAGCTTGGGCGTTGCCTGTTTGGATTGCCATGCCAACGGCCATGCTAACGGCGCAACACATTTGGTAGGGGATATTCGTCCACAGGCGTTTCGCCATCGTTTAGATACTCCTTCTCTGCGCGGTGTGAATATTCAGCGTTTATTTGGTTCACAACGTGCGTTAAAAACTGTTGAAGATTTTACTGAGTTTGAACAGCGTGCCGCCTATTTCGACGGTGACCCCGTGATAGCCACGAAAAAAGGCATCAATGTTTTAGAGCGTGCAAGCCAAGTTCATTTTATGGGTGAATTTCAGGCGATACTCGATTTCCCTCCCGCAGCTAAATTGGGTATCGATGGCAAAATAGACCCGCGCAAAGGCACAGAAGCGGAACTGCGTGGACAAGAATTATTTTTTGGTAAAGCCAAGTGTGGCAGCTGCCATCAGGCGCCTTATTACACAGATAATCTTATGCATAATTTAAAGACGGAACGTTTTTATACGCCGCGTATGATTAATGGTCGCATGGCAAATGCAGATGGCCCAATTAAAACCTTTACGTTACGCGGCATAAAAGATTCACCACCTTATCTGCATGACGGCAGGCTGCTAACTCTGGATGATACAGTGGAATATTTTAATTTGATTCTCGAGACGCAATTAAATGAGCAAGAGAAAAAGGATTTGGTGACATTTATGTTGCAGCTTTAACCTATATTCACGCTAGCTGGCTGCACATGGGTAATGTTAGTGTGTAGCTTGTCGATTGAAGTTACCAAGATTGGTGGGCGATTTTAAACTTTGGAAGAATGCGAAGGCTAAACGGCTATTTTTCTTGGTGGTATTTCTGCATAAAAATGTATTAATTTTTTCATGTGTGCGAAGATTTTTCGCGCTATGGTGAATAAATTTTATTATATCCATAATCATTCCTGTAATTTAAATGGCTTAATTTTTTAGCTATTAGGTGGGGCCAGGAGTGCCAGCAATGTTTAATAATTGAGGTCTGATTGGGCCATAAATTTTTTCTGCGCACTCACTCCAACGATTCCACTTTGTTAGTTGCGATTGAAAGCTCGCCGCTAGGGCTAAAATTAAATAACGTAGGCCTGCCGTTGTGCCCACCTCCGCTTTAGCACATACATCAATAAGCGTCCATATATCTACATAATACAAAATATTTTTCTGAATTTATCCGAATTAAAGGCGATACCCTGTAAACCCTTGTCCGATTTGCTTTTGAGAACGGGAACGAAATATAACTATGGATAAATTGGTTACATAGATATGAAAATTTCGTTCTTCAATGTGGGAACTGCTTAAGTCGTAGTAATCTAGTTTGCGCCAGTTTTCGGTTGTAATTATACCGCCTAGCGTGTTATGAGCTCGAAGAGGAATTAGTTGATTGACATTTTCTTCTTGGATATAACCTGATTAGTACAGTTTGCGTACACCGTATGAAGCAGACATGGTTACCCTCTCAAGGTGGCCAATCGAAATAGAATTCCAACGCCTTTGATATATTTTATATCTCAGAAATAAGGCGCATTTAAAAATTTCTGTATTTCCAATACTGTGGTTCAGCAATCATGAAGATGTGTCATGTTTAACTTTGATATTGAAATAAGCGGCGTAGCGAGGTTGGCGGTGAGCTTGCGAGCCCCAACAGCCAGCGGTTAACTCACAGCATATAAAATATTTACTTGGCAATATGAATTTTTCTGTAGATAGATGGGATGTTGAGGTTCGCAAGCTCACTGTCAACCCAACTTACGCGTTTATTCAGTTTGTAAACCGCCTCATGATCCTCCAGTGCTTTGGGCAGTAATTCCCCCAGTGATGTTTAATATTCAAATTAATCTGATGCGAATGTTGAGCATTACTGCTCAACCTTGTCTCTACGAGCTATGCTGCTGTATTGCCATTGCTAGAAATACGTTTGCTAATTTCAGAAGAAATACTTTGAATGCGTCGAACTAATACATGTGTTATTGCTGATTTGTGGTCTTTAATCCCATGAATTACTTCATTTCGTATTTTTACAATATTATTTATTTCGTCAAGTTCAGATGGGGATACTATCTTTTCTTCTCTTATTTTTTCGGATGGCATCTAAAGGAATGCGAGGAATTGTTGAGCCTACCGCGTATGGGCTGGGAATCCTTTCAAAGATTGTCCAACTTGATTGAGCTCACCAAGTAGTTTTCTTTGATCGTCTTCTGGTTCTATTATCTTCGGGTTCTATTAGGTGAAAGCCAAATAGGTTTTCAAAAATTATATTGCTTAATTCCGCATAAAATTCTACTTTATCACAGTTCAACTGTTAATCCATTTCCTTGATGATAAAGCTAATTTCTAAGTCGATGATACTATTCGATTTCTCCAAGATTAATGCCATTTAATTTATGGTTTGCGTGATTTTCAAAAGCATGAACGCTATCATTGGTACGATGGGGTATCGCCGATTAATTTTGAAAATGCTCAAAAGAAAGTGTCCGGTTTTACTTGACCAGTACAGCCGACGCGCGGATACAGAGGCGATATGAGTGACTACAAGTGATATCTTCTTTCTAGGCGTCAGTACGAAGCATCTCCGTTTGTTTAAGGGTGAATTTATATACAGTAGTTAAGTTCTCTTAGTTGTGGCCTTTTTGCAGGAGTGACAAATGTTCAGCTGGTCTATATCATTGCTTAGTAAGGTGGTTGTCCTGGTTACCTATATATAATAACCTGGCTATAACTAATGTGATAAATCATTTATAAGACATGAGCGATTATGAAAATTGACGGATTAAATAAATATTTTTTCAAAAAAGCTGTTTTAAAAGCAGCAGCGATAGTGGCATTGGCTTCCAGCGCAACCGGTGTAATTGCCGGTACAGTTGTGGTAAAACCCGGCGCGCAAAATACATTCGCCCCTGAATTTGCGCGCGCACTCGCTCGCTCAAATACCTATACCGTTGCGGCGGCTTTGCAAGAAACTATCACTATTCCCGGTGAAGCTCCATTTTTAGGCAGTAGTATTGGCTCACAAGGCGCCGTATATTTATTTAACGGTACTAGTACAACCGCCGAACGCATTTATCAATTTCCAGGCAATTCGTATTTTATGTTCAAAGCTGGCGCACAAGTTGCCATTTCAGACAAATGGTTATCTTTTACCTCTGCTAATGTGAGCAATCCGAATTCCACCGATAAATCCGCCACATTTATTGTTGGTAAACCTAATGGCGTATGGGGGCAATGCCCCACTGTAAATGGCGTTATTGATTGCACCTCAGTAGTAAGTCTCAATGGCGCAAGCCCTGTTTTGCCGATAATTAAAATTCCCTTTACGGATCGCCTTAGCGAAAATGACACCAACGTGGCCATTTCAGATAATTATTTGGTCACAGCAGATTTAAAAAATAGCATATTGACGTTTTATCGATACGACACCGCCACGGTCAAATGGGTACAGGAATTTTATATCGATGAGCCCGATGATAGACGTACTGGCACTGCTATTGCCATTGATGGAGATAGGATTGCCGTATCTTCACCGTATACATTCGGCGCGCCTTCTAAAGGATCTGTACGTTTATTTAAGCGCAATAGCGTTACCCAAACCTGGGTTGCTACAGCTAATGCCTATGGCCAGTTTACTGATGGCCAATTCGGAAAAGCCCTTGACCTTCATTCAAACAATTTAGTTGTCAGCGCCGGAAGTTCAGCCCATTTGGCTTTCTATCGAGTTACTAGTAACGATACGCTTTCCACTCCCCAGATCGTCACCACCAGCACTGTTATTCCATCCGTTGCCGTTTACGGTGATGTCATTGCAGCAGGTACTGCAGAGCCCAATAAAGCCGTGCAAATTTACACACGCAATACCAGCAACAATATATGGAGTTCGCTAAACGCACTAAATGGCACTATATATACGTCTACCAACCCAGCCGGTTCGGCATACCCCGGTGCTGATGAGGTTGATCTATTTGGCGACAATTTGTCTTTGGGATGGCGCAATTATAAATCCAATGTCGGCGGTTTTATCAATGAAAAAGTGAGCCTCATCGATTCTTGTAAAAATCCCAAAAATCTTGTTGGAAATTGTGCTTTTGATAATAACAGCGGTGCTGGCTGGTTGTTTTTAAATAACCAAGGTGCATCAGGCTCTGTTAGTTACTCTGGTAACCAATTAAAAGTCACTATTAATAATCCTGGTAGTATCCATTGGCATATCCAATCTCGCACTGCCGTAAGCTTGCCAGCTGCACAAACCTACAATGTGCAATTCCGCGCAAAATCTGATGGATTTAGACAGTTTACCGTTAATCTAGGGCACAACGGTAACCAAGATAATAATTGGCTAAGCTACGGCAGTTCATTGGTAAGTACTAATACAGAATGGGCGCAATATAGCGTAAATTTCACCGCTCCGGCTGATGTGAATGCATATTTAGATTTAAATTTTGGCAATCAAGGTACTCTCGGTGTCACAGTTGACGGCGTAAGTCTTACGCCAGTAACACCGTAATATTCGATGTGTTACCCGGTAACTTAGGTTGCCGGGTTTTTACATGTGGAATTTTTTATTACCGTTTCGATAAACTTGCAAATGTAGGAAAACGTAATTATCTACGATATCGTTGTGAAGAATGTCTTCTCTGTTAAATTTGCGTGTACTAAAAAGTAAACCTTTAGTTAATTAATGGTAAGCCCCGGCTCTGCCGGGAAGACTCGCATAGATTCACGGTTAATATAGCTGCCGTTTCGACCAAGAACGAGAGTGTACGCTACGCGAGACCACGAAAGTTTGGCGCGTACGCGCTGGAATTGTAAATATCGTGTTGTATTTATGCCGAAGAAAAGACGGCGGGTGGTCTACGGTGGTTTGCGCTGATATTGAGTGAAATATTTCACACGCTAGCGGCCAAAAAAGAAACGCGTAACCCGGATCAATTTAATAAGTTTCGTAGTAGAGCGTACCTTGGTACGCCGCCATAAATGCCGCGCACCAAGGTGCCCGCCACGAAATGCATTAGTACTAATTACGCGTTGCGACGACTCGTTAAGCCTTTTTGTAAACAATTAGACAGACCGAATATGACTTGTTGTAACTTCTGCTATTAGCTTACCGGCTGTATCAGTAACAGTTGTTTTCACAACATTAACTGTATTGCCTTTTTTGACATAACTTGATTTTGCTACAAATACTCCGCTCTTATTATTCCCGAGCAAATTTGCATTGATATTGATTGCTAAAGGAAACCCTTTCATACCTTGCTCAGGGGTAACACCTTCAAGAACAAGTATTGATGCGGTTACATCGGCGAGCCATAACGTCGCCCCCGCATTAACAATACCATAAGGATTTAATATGCCTGGTTGTATTGGCATTTCAGATGTAACTTCATTTTGTGATCGTTCAATTACGGTAAATCTAATATGGCCTTGGATTTCCATACTTACACCTTAATAAAGTCACATATTTGTAAATCTACGTCAGATTAGCGGCGTGTTATGTGTCTACAAAATGGTCTTGTTAAAATTTTAATTTAATGAGTTTTGTAGTAGGCGTACCTTGGTGCGCCACAGTGCATGTTACGGCGCACCAAGGTGCACCCTACAGACACACTATCGAAATTGTGCATCTACTATTTTTGAAAGCCTCGTACGCCATAAATCTTATGGCGAGAACGTGCAGGTGTTTATACCCAGGTTAAACAAAAAGAGCAATCGAGCCACTACACAGAATAATAACGAGGCAAATACGTAACGCTGAACGCGATTCGCACAGGAAGCATTTTTTGAGTAAACGGAGGATTTACTATCCCTCAATGCATATTCAAAACAGGCCACCCCAACATCCCACTGCAAACCTAAGCCGTCGAGGTAAAAACATGCCTCACCGAGCCTTTTTACTCCGCCACCGAGCAATTCCAAACCCGTAGAGCACCTTTTTGCTGCGGTGCCTAGTAATTGAAGACCCTAGCCGTATCTTTTTACTGCGATGCCGAGTGATTTCGGACGCTTATCGCATAGTTTTTACTGGGTTGCCAAGTATTTGCAGACACTCGAGGGAGTGACGAAGTAGGTTCAATTAATAAGCCACTCGTTCCTGGCATCTAGACATCTGGAATACGCAGGTAAGACCTGTGAAAGAATTGGCTCTGACGATGGCGATTATGCAGCTGGCTCCATCTATGTTTAGGCACCGAGGGGTGAGTAGATCCCATTCATCCTAGGTGTATTTAGTTGAATGTATTAAAATAACTGGGAATATATATAAAATATGGCCTTTACTTAGTAAGTAATGTACCCACTTCCCCCCTTAATATGTTTTTAAATGCAATAATTTGCCCTCAATTATCCTGAGAAGGCTGGTCTTAGTATGCGAAAGATTACTAAACAGGAAGCACGCAGTAGAGCGGTAGGCAGTGTCTTAGGCACGTTGCGCATTGAAAAGCTGCAGCCAAGTAAGGAGGTTGTTTCTGGTATGAAAGCTTGAGTGCTAGGGCGAGATACCACAAGCCATGTACTGGAGGGCGTGATAAACCGCCATGTCAAACATAGGGGGTGAGCATTACAAGTATCCAGGTACAGAAGTCTTAATCAATAAGGCAAACCTGCGCACTCAACACGACCTGGATGCTTTTGAGGCAGACGTGACTGCAGTACGTCTACTAGAGCTTATCGAACGCCCCATTGAGGGCGTTTTCAATTTGCCGCATCTGCAAGCAATTCACCGCCATATATTTCAGGATGTCTATGAGTGGGCTGGAGAGCTAAGGCAGGCTGACATTCAAAAAGGTGGCAGCCATTTTGGGAATTGGGTGCGTTTTCCCAGGTATCTCACCAAAAAGCTTGACTGCATAAACCAGGAAAACTTTCTGCAAAATCTTACTCCGGCAGCATTTATATCTCGTTTAGCTCACTTTATGTCTGAAATTAATCCGGCTCATCCTTTTATTGAGGGCAATGGTCGCTCCCAACGGGCATTTTGTGCACAATTGGCAGACCAAGCTGGGTATTTTGTGGATTTTGAATTCGTTGAACAGGAAGAAATGATTAGGGTAATGATCGCCAGTTTTAAGGGTAATGAAGATCCACTAGCAAAAGTGTTAGAGCGGATTACCGCGATTGTTGAATAGCAAAAGTTAGAGGATCAACTTACGTATCTGAAGCGGCGTTTTTAACTGCAGGCAATGCGGTTGTTTACGAAATGAATCTCGACGTATGATTTAGCGAGAGAATGCAAATAACGAATAAAAATCTCGGGTTTTTATCCGTACATAGAAGTGCCTCATTAATTATTTTAATAAAAATATATTTTTAAATTTTCATCACTCATTTATTAAATATTTTTACCATTACTAATGGCTAATTCTTTTTTGTATTTTCCAATACTTGTTTGTGTTTTGGCTCAGCTATATACCCAGCAAACAGCGTAGATTTATCAGGCAAGTGTCGGTAATTAGCAAGCGGCAGATTTATGGTTGAAGTGACAATAAAGAAATGTGTATAAGCAAAATGCAGTTATATTAATTCCCCACTATATTCGTTAAACATTGAATTTTTGCAGATGCAAAAACTGCTGGTTCTGTAACTAAGCGAGTCCTAATCAGTTTACTTACCATTAACCCTTGGTTTCTCGGTCAAATCTCAGGATAATGCCCCGCCTTGCCTCTACCCGGCTTAGCGCTGGGGCCAATCCACTGATGAACTCTGGGAGTCTCTCATGCCCACCCGTTACCAACTCGCCAACGCTATTCGTGCTCTTAGTATGGATGCCGTGCAAAAAGCTAATTCTGGTCACCCCGGCGCCCCGATGGGTATGGCGGATATCGCTGAAGTTCTATGGAATGACTTTTTAAAACACAACCCCACCCACCCTGAATGGCCTGATCGCGACCGTTTTGTGCTCTCCAACGGCCACGGCTCCATGTTGATTTATTCGCTGCTGCATTTAACTGGCTACGATCTCTCCGTTGAAGATCTCAAACAATTCCGCCAACTCCACTCGAAAACTCCCGGCCACCCTGAATACAGTTATACACCGGGTGTTGAAACTACTACCGGCCCATTAGGGCAGGGCGTGAGTAACGCCGTGGGTTTTGCTATGGCTGAAAAAGTATTGGCTGCACAATTTAACCGCCCAGGTTTTAATTTGGTTGATCACTACACCTACTGCTTTTTAGGTGACGGCTGTTTGATGGAAGGTATTTCCCACGAAGTCTGTTCACTTGCTGGCACGTTGGGATTAGATAAATTAATTGCGTTCTACGATGACAACGGTATTTCCATCGATGGCCATGTAGAAGGCTGGTTTACTGATAACACCCCGCAGCGTTTTGAAGCCTACGGCTGGCATGTAATTCCAGCCGTGGACGGCCACAACCCTGAAGCCATTAAAGCAGCTATTCAATTAGCGCAATCGCAAACTGATAAGCCCACATTAATTTGCTGTAAAACCGTAATTGGTTTTGGTTCACCGAATAAATCCGGCAGCCACGATTGCCACGGCTCTCCATTAGGTGATGCAGAAATTGCCGCGGTGCGTGAATTTCTGCAATGGCCCCATGCCCCATTTGAAGTACCTGCCGATATCTATGCCGGTTGGGATGCCAAAGAAAAAGGCGCTGCTGTTGAAGCTGCTTGGGTAAAAACTCTGGCTGCGTATAAAACTGCCCATCCAGAATTGTTCGCTGAATACGACCGTCGCGTATTAAAAGGTGAATTACCGGCTGATTTTGCTGCAAAAGCTCAAACCTATATTCAAAGCTGCCAAGACAAAGGCGAAAAAATTGCCAGCCGGAAGGCGTCGCAAAATGCCATCGGCGCTTACGGTGCTCTGTTGCCTGAACTGCTCGGTGGTTCTGCGGATTTGGCAGGCTCCAACCTCACGCTTTGGTCTGGCTCTAAAGGCGTATCGGCGGAAGACGCCAGCGGTAATTACATCTATTACGGTGTGCGCGAATTCGGCATGAGCGGCATCATGAATGGCATCGCCCTACACGGCGGTTTTATTCCCTACGGCGCCACCTTTTTAATGTTTATGGAATACGCCCGCAATGCTGTGCGTATGTCTGCATTAATGGGCATTCAAAATATTTTTGTTTATACCCACGACTCCATCGGCCAAGGTGAAGACGGCCCAACGCATCAGCCTATTGAGCAAATGGCTACTCTGCGTTTGACGCCAAACTTGATGACCTGGCGCCCAGCCGACGGCGCGGAAACCGCTGTTGCCTGGAAAGCTGCTATTGAACGCCGCGAAGGCCCAAGTGCTTTAGTGTTTAGCCGCCAAAACCTAGATCCAGTCACCCGCAGCAAAGAGCAGGTAACTGCTATTGCTCAAGGCGGTTATATCCTGCGCGATAGCGAAGGTACGCCTGATGTAATACTCATTGCCACTGGCTCTGAAGTCGGCCTTGCCGTTAAGGCTTATGAAGCTCTTATCGCTGAAGGCATAAAAGCGCGTGTGGTTTCCATGCCGTCGACGTTTGTATTCGACCAACAAGATGCAGCCTATAAAGAGCTGGTTTTACCGCTCAGCGTTACCGCCCGTGTTGCAATTGAAGCGGCCCATGAAGACTACTGGTACAAATATGTAGGCTTAGATGGCCGCACTGTTGCCATGAGTGGTTTTGGTGAGTCGGCGCCCGGCAATGTATTATTAGATTATTTTGGCTTCACCGTAGATAACGTGGTGAGTACAGTAAAAGAATTATTGGCATAGCCAAATACGCCGGGGTAACCCGGCTTTTTTTATTAATGGTGTTAAATTTATTTAGGTGAAAATCCTTTATTTAGGTGAAATGTATGACTGTAAAATTAATGTCGCAATTAGACTTGAGCGGCAAACGCGTGTTAATTCGCGAAGATTTAAACGTACCCATTCAAGATGGTGTAATTACCTCTGATGCGCGTATTCGCGCTTCACTGCCCGCTATTAAATTGGCTTTGGAAGCAGGCGCAAAAGTTATTCTGATGTCCCATTTAGGGAACCCGGTAGAAGGCGAATTTGATGGCGCGAAAAGTTTAAAACCCATTGCTGATCATCTAACTAAACTATTAGGTCAGCCCGTTAATCTAATTAGTGATTTTACTCACGGCGTTGATGTAGCTGAAGGGCAAGTGGTATTGCTGGAGAATGTGCGTTTTAACAAGGGTGAGAAAAAAGACGAAGACGCTTTAGCAAAAGCTTATGCAAGCCTATGTGATATTTTTGTAATGGACGCGTTTGGTACCGCTCACCGTGCCCAGGCCTCTACTCATGGCGTGGCTAAATTTGCACCAATAGCCTGTGCAGGCCCCTTATTGGAAGCTGAATTAAGCGCGCTGGAAAAATGCCTGGCTAAGCCAGAACGTCCTCTGGTAGCGATTGTGGGTGGTTCTAAGGTTTCTACAAAAATAACTGTGTTAGATGCATTATCTAAAATTGCCGACATATTGATTGTTGGTGGTGGGATATCAAACACCTTTGTTGCCGCTGCAGGTAATGAAGTGGGTAATTCTTTAATCGAACCAGATTGGTTTGCTGAAGCACTACGTCTTTGTAAGGCTACTAAAATTATCTATGCAGAGGACGTGACTGTAACTAAAGACGGCTTTAAACAGTGGTCACACACGTCTAAAACTGAAGTGAAAAATACCAATGAAATCTTGGCCGATGAAGAAATTATCGACTACGGCCCAGTGACCGCAGCTAAGGTCGCAGAAATAATTAAAAACGCTAAAACCGTAATCTGGAACGGCCCCTGCGGTGTATTTGAATTTGACGCGTTTGCCAAAGGCACCGAAGTAGTTGCCCGCGCTATCGCAGAATCCGATGCATTTTCCATTGCTGGCGGCGGCGATACGCTTGCGGCCATTGATAAATTTAATTTGGCCGACAAGATTTCGTATATTTCCACCGGTGGTGGTGCGTTTTTAGAATATGTAGAAGGTAAAGAATTACCTGCGGTAACTATTTTAAAAGCACGCGCAAATGACTAGTCGTTTAATAATTAAATAAAAAAGGAGGCTTCGGCCTCCTTTTTTATTTAAAAAATGTATTGCTGATAAACACATGTGAATTTAATTGGCGGAGTAAAAAACACTAAACCCCGCGACAGGCAATTCAATCGCCATTTGCCCACCTGGAGTTGCAACCACAGCTCCTGTTACGCGATTTTGCATCTGGGAGCGCAATCCTAAACGGGTTTTGGTGAGATCGAGCGTGACGGTTTTGGGTGTCATTGAGGTATTAAATACAGCGATAAAAGTCCCTGCAGACGTCACCATATCGCGTACAACCACTTCGCTATCAAGGCTTGCTGCTACGACTTTACTGCTGGGCAGGGCCGGCCAAGCTAAATAAGCTGCGTTAAAGCGCCGCATGTCTTGAGGTGCTGCGGTATTGAAACTGGAGCTAGAGAGGTGGGCGATCCAGTTGGCATCGGCGTTAGCAAGAGCGCGCACTTCGGCGAGCATCGTGAAGGGCGTGGAGCGTTCCATATCACTTACGTAGTAGCCGAAGTGGCCGCTCATGGGCCAGTTATTAAAACTGCTGCTCGCTTGGTCTGTAGCGATATCGCCAGTACCGTCGTCCTCGTTTAGGGCGAAATGATGTTCCAGGGCTAAGCCGCTTGTCGTGGTGAATTGTTGTAATAGGCCAGTATCTGCGACCGTGTATTGGCGATCATAGGGCATAGTCATATAAAGGCCGCTGTCCTGTTTATAGTGTTCTGGATCGGCAGGTGGTGTGCCGTGGCTCATTTCATCGAAGCTGCCAGTGCCAGCTAGCTGAACGTCCGTGGGTAAATTAAGAGTAAAGAGCATTTTTGCAAAGCGCTGGTTACTTACCCAATCAGCGGGCGTGGTTGGAGAGTAGCGGTATTTCCAGCGGGCGTCGGCGTTTATAACCGTCCAGGTGGGTACGTCATCGGTGATGACTCGGGTATCGCCGTAGTTGGCAGTGGGAATGGGCAAACTCTCTTCGTGGTAGCTACCAAATAAAACACTCGCGCCGGGTACGCCTCCATTTGTGCCGTTGCGTATGTAGTCGCGAATGTTGGTCAGATATTCATGGCGTTTACCTTGCCACCAGGAGCGGTAATCGCTCAGTAGACTGGGGGATTGGCGCAGTTGATCAAGACTTGGAGTGGCGATATGACGATCGGCGGCATAGCGATCCCGCGCGGCGTCACTAAAGTTAATCGGCCAGCTGCCAACACGGGTGCGAAACCAGGCCCCTGCAAATTGCGCACGGTCCTTTAAGTCCAAAATATTCGCGCCGATAAGTTTTTTAACGTCTGTTAGCGCCTCAGGATCTGTAACGTCTACACACGCGGTTTCAGCCCAAGAGTAGGGCGTATACCGATTTACGCGGGTTAGCGGACGGCAATTAAGCTGACTACCGTAGCTGGGTAAAAAGCATTTAGCTTGTGTTTGCTGCCAGGGCTTTTTGCATTGGTAGCGATTGTTACTGGTGGCTGTGGCGCAGAAGCTATTGCCTGCAGCATCTTCGCTGGGGCAATTGGTAGTGGAAAATTCCCCAGCCCCGACTGAGCCGTAATACTCAAAATAGGGCAGTACTTCGAGGTTTAGCTCGCCGGCTTTTTTGACTATATCTGGCCAAAAGGCGAGGCGAGCGCTATGAAAGAGTTTATCGCCGCCGTAAGCGCTCATATCCATGCCTTGGTTGTGACCAAACTCGAGTAAATCCTTCGTGAAAACGTTAAAGCCCAGCACCTTGGATAAATGCATTTTGTATTCGAGCCAGGTGTTAGTGGTTGTGCCAAGGCTCGTGCCGGTGGCAGGGTTGCAGCTGGCGGAATAGCTCGGGGAATTGGGATCAGTGTTAACTATAGAATCGCCGCGCACGCACATGGCCACTGAGTCATTCATCTCCTCCCGCCAAAACGTGCGGCGGTGAGGGAGATTTGCAGGGGGCAACTGGGTCGCCAAAGCTGCCGCCTTATTATCGCCTACAGCATATAAACGCACGGCTCCCAGTGCTGCGCCCTGATTCATCGGGTCACCTTTTGGATTAGGATTACCAACTGCAACCCAAAAGCCATCCTCAGGCCCAAATGGCCTGCGCGTATCCGCCTCGTTGCGTACGGCCGCTAAAGGCTGGAAGCGATCATGCAGGTAAAAATAGAAACGGGCCGTGAGCCATTTTTGTGATTGCGGGTAGGATAAGGACTCGGGGTTGGGGTAGGCGTATTGCTCGCGGTAGTCGCCAATACCTTTGCCTGTGGCGATAGTGCGCGTTATGTCTGCTCCTCGATTAAGCAAAATGGTTGTGCGTGGTACATCGTCCGGATAGTCCATCTCCAGCACATAGGCTTTACCGGGCACTAAGCCTGCATCCTTACCCAAACGGAAGGCCGCATAGCTAGCCATACTGGCTTGAGGGGTAAGAACCAGAGCAGGCTTGCCGAGTAGAGTTTGAACGCTGCTGGCGCTGGCAGGTTCGCCTTGAGTTTCTCGCAGGCCTGGATTTGTGGGGTCGAAACTGTCCACCAGTGTTAGGTGGCCAAAATCAGGGTCTTCTTTACTCAACGCCGCCCCGGAGGAGCTTGAGTTTGAACTTGAGGAGTTACTAATACCTGATGAAGAGCTTGAGCTTGTACTGGACGATGAACTAGAAGAGCTCGAACTACTGGAAGAACTTGATGAGCCGGAACCTGTGGAGATCTTGCTCAACGTAAAACTTAAAAACCAGTCGTAAATACTTTGGTTGTAGCTATCACGGCCGGATTCAACTGCAGTGTTCAAGCCGCTCAAGTCATAGGTGCGACCCCAGGCATTGTGTGCAATACCACTGAAAATCGAGATCTTCGGAGCATTCGGCGCCGCAGGGCTACATTTTTTAATCCCGCCATAAGGCGCAGTGGCATTGCTGTATACATTGACGGTGATGTCAGCCGCACCATGGAAAACCCACATAGGCACGGATTTATAGCTACAGGGCTCACTGGCATCGCTGGTAAAACTGTACACCGCAGATATAGGCGCGGCGGCGGCGATATCAGCGCCATCGTAGGTTTCCATATAACTATAAAAAGGCCCGCCACCACCGGAATAGGCGGTCAAATAAATTCGCGCAGGATCAATCGCGTAGTTGGCCTTTGCAAAGGCGATGAAACTGCGTACCTCGATGGCGTTTCGCGTTAAATAATTCATTTGCGGCGCCAGTACGACAAAACGTTTTTGCGTATCCCACTTGCTTGCCGCGATAGCCGCAGGAAGGCCATCATCATCGAGTTTCAAAACGTCACTTGCCGAACCGGTACCACTCTGCGTATCGCCGTGCAGTGCAACGATCAGCGGATATTTATTTTGCACATTGTAATTTGCCGGTACGTATTCAAAGTAGCCAAGGTTCGCACAGGTTACCCCTTTGGCCAGCAGCCGCAGGGTATTCGCGGTCGGTGCGATCGGAGTTGTACAGGCGCCAGAGGTACCTGAAGAGCTGGAACTGCTCGACGACGAAGAGGAATTTGATGAAGAACTAGAAGAGGACGAACTGGTAAAACCTGAGGAGCTCGAAGAAGAACTGCTAGTTTTTTCTGAGCTGGATGACGATGAGCTGCTGGAACTCGAATTTGAGCTCGCCGCAGATGAAGCGCTGCTCGTAGAAGAGCTTGCGGTAGCAGCTCCGCTACTGGATGCATTCGGGGAGCTGCTCGACCCACAGCCGGTAAACCAGAAGCTTGCAAGTAGAAGTACGGCAAGCGTGCGGTGTTTTCCGCCGCTGTGACAAATCTGTGTGGCGCAGCCCATGTGAATCTTCGCTCGGCAATAGTGGTGGACATAACTAAGGCTTAGCTTAGCGCTCTATTCACTTACTCGCCGGGGAATGGGCAACTGTGATTCGAATTTGAGATAAACACAGCGTTTACGATGATTTTGACTGGGGAGGGTTAATATCCCGTTGAGCTGTAATCAATGCAATAAATACGTTCTTTGGCGCGCAGTACCGAAGATTCCACTGTGCCGTCCGGGTAAAGCAGATAGCTACGGCAGCCAGGCATCAAATAATCCACTTGGAATTGAGCCGACAGTGGTGCGAACTGCACGCAGCTAGAGGGACTGGCAAAAAATTTAATTCCGCCGCGGCTGGATTCAAAAGCTTGATGCACATGCCCCCAAGACACTGCTTTAACATTGGGGAAACGATCAAGGACGGCAAAAAATTGCTCCGCATTTTTCACCACATACTGGTCAATCCAGGCCGAGCCGACGGGCACGGGTTGATGATGCAGCATAATGTGCGTGTGGCGATCAGGGCGCAGGCTGAGTGCACGCTCTAAGCGGGCAAGCTCGTACGGCGATAACTCGCCGCCTTCTTCAAACGGGATGCGCGAGTTCAACAACAAAAACTGCCATTGGCCGAGGGAAAAGTCCTCAACCCAGACGGTCTCCCGAGGAAATTTCGCCATGTTGTTGGGGTTATCGTGATTACCGGGCAACCAGGCAATAGGGACGTTCGGTATAAATTCTTGCACTCGATCCACAAAGCGCTGATACGAGGCGACGGTGCCATCATTGGAAATATCCCCAGATCCAATAATCAGGTCGTAAGCGACGCCGCTATCGCGAATATGGTTTAACACATCCAACAGACTCTCTTCGGTGTTTAATCCGATGAGGGTCTCGCTGGGCAGCGCGCCGAGGTGGGGATCGGTGAGCTGTAATAATCGCAAGGGTTTGGTGTTCAATCTGACGACTCGCTCCATCGTTGCCTACCGAAAGTCTTGTCTTTATAAGTGTGCAGGTGAATTGTCCGCTGGCTAATGGAATGTTCACATGTTTGTGAATTTAATCACAATATTGTCGGGGCAAATACCCTGTTTGCGACAATGTTCTAACCATTCTCCTAAAAAGCGGTTTAAAGCGAGCTTTTCGTCCGGCTGATACATCTTGGAATTGGGGTAATCGTATTGCGGCTGCCAATGTTGGTGCCTATCCCAGCCGACCACTTCAGCCATTTCTACATCATGGTATAAACGAATGCGCCAGGTGCCGTGACTAAATACCATGCCGCCGGTTTGTTCTTGGCTTACTTCTAGAGTCGACGTATAGGGCGCTGATTCGATTAACCTGATACAGATTTTATGCTGACGGTTGCTGCCTAAAAAATACGACCAAAGAATCTGCCCTGTGCGACAGCCCGGTAGCAGATGTAAAAAGCGATGAAAGTTGAGCTCACATTGGGCGTGGTGATCCTTAAGGTTCACCGGATGGAGGCGATGGCCGATGGCCCGATGGGATACCGCAGTCATCAGGGGTTTCCTGTTCTAAGGTTGGGGCGGTTAAGTTGCAACCATAACAGAGCAATTAGGGTTGCCGCATTATTCATTCTACTGTTGAGCATAGCAGCGAAGACTTGCTCCGCTGGGTGCACAGTAAAAAGAATATCTTCATGTTCTTCCTCAAGCCCGTGCACACCTCCCGCTGTAGTTAAATCTGCCAGGCCGCAGAATAAATGAATTTTCTCATTGCTCGCACCGGGTGTGGAGTAATAGTGCGTAATTGGTAAGAGTTTAGCGTGTTTAATACCTGCTTCTTCCGCAATTTCCCGCAATACCAGCGACTCAATAGACTCATCAGGCTCAGTAATTCCGGCCACTAACTCCAGGCTCCAAGGGCCGAACTCTGATTCCATTGCACCGGCACGAAATTGTTCTATCAGGCCAATAAGATCATTTTCTCGATCGTAGAGAATGGCGCCTGCGGCCTCCGGTTTCATCAGCATTTCCCGCTCAAACACTCCGCTCCAGCCTCCATTAAAACGACGGTGGCGATAACGCTGCTTGTTGAACGTAAAAAAGCCGTTGTAGATGGGCTCTACCTCAACTAGCTCAACATCCTTTTGTGAAAATTTAGCGGTAAACGGCATATCAAACCCTTGTGTAAATTTCGCTGCCCTGAGCGCGGAATTCATCGGCTTTGGCTTTCATTTCGGCTTCTACATCTAACATGCGCACAGTTTCTTCGCTGCCGAGGGTTTGGCCGAGGCTTGCTGCATAGTCGCGTACGTCTTGCGTGATTTTCATCGAGCAAAACTTAGGTCCGCACATAGAACAAAAATGCGCAACCTTGGCCGAATCTTTGGGGAGTGTTTCATCGTGATATTCCCGCGCCGTATCCGGGTCTAGACCCAAATTAAATTGATCTTCCCAACGGAATTCAAAGCGCGCTTTAGACAAAGCGTTATCGCGCAATTGAGCACCCGGGTGCCCCTTGGCTAAATCGGCGGCGTGCGCGGCAATTTTGTAGGTGATGATGCCCTCTTTTACGTCGTCTTTGTTGGGTAGGCCCAGGTGCTCTTTTGGGGTTACATAGCAGAGCATGGCACAGCCGAACCAGCCGATCATGGCAGCGCCTATGCCAGAGGTTATATGGTCGTAGCCGGGGGCTATATCAGTGGTCAATGGGCCGAGGGTATAGAAGGGTGCTTCTTTACACAGTTCTAATTGTTTATCCATATTTTCCTTGATCATGTGCATTGGCACATGACCTGGACCTTCAATCATCGTCTGTACGTCGTGCTGCCAGGCAATTTTTGTCAATTCGCCAAGGGTTTCTAACTCACCAAATTGCGCAGCGTCGTTAGCGTCGGCAATCGAGCCGGGACGCAGGCCGTCGCCTAACGAGAAGGACACATCGTAGGCCTTCATAATTTGGCAAATGTCGTCGAAGTGGGTGTAGAGGAAATTCTCCTTATGATGCGCTAAACACCATTTCGCCATGATAGAACCGCCACGGCTGACAATCCCGGTTGTGCGTTTTGCCGTTAGTGGAACATAGCGCAGCAAAACTCCGGCGTGAATGGTGAAGTAATCTACGCCTTGTTCGGCCTGTTCAATCAGTGTATCGCGAAAAATTTCCCATGTTAGATCTTCCGCCGCGCCGACTTTTTCCAGCGCTTGGTAAATAGGTACAGTCCCAATGGGCACGGGTGAATTGCGGATAATCCATTCGCGGGTTTCATGAATATTCTTGCCTGTGGACAAATCCATAATCGTGTCGGCACCCCAGCGAATTCCCCAAGTGAGTTTTGCTACTTCTTCCTCAATGGATGAGGTCACCGCTGAATTGCCGATGTTGCCATTAATCTTCACCAAAAAATTGCGCCCGATAATCATCGGCTCCAATTCAACGTGGTTAATATTGGCTGGAATAATAGCCCGACCCAAGGCGACTTCTTGGCGCACAAATTCAGCGGTTATCTCTTTGGGAATATTCGCGCCGAAGCTCATGCCGGCATGCTGTTGCGATAACACACCCTGCTCTTTAGCTTGTTGCAAACTCATGTTTTCCCGGATGGCGATATATTCCATTTCAGGCGTAATAATGCCTTTTTTGGCGTAGTGCATCTGGCTTACATTCATACCTGCGCGCGCTTGGCGTGCCGGGCGTTGCAGTTCAAAACGCAATTGCTCAAGTGCGGCATCATCCAGACGCTGGCGGGTGAAAGAAGAATTAGAACCAGCTAATTCTTCGGTGTCCCCACGATCCAGAATCCATTTGCCGCGAATATCCGGCAGGCCACGGCGCAGATCAATGTTTACCGTAGGGTCGCTGTATGGGCCGGAGGTGTCGTACACCCGCACTGGAGGATTTTTTTCGCCGCCCATATCCGTGGGGGTATCAAACAAACTGATTTCCCGCATCGGCACACGAATGTCAGGCCTACTGCCGGTCACATAAATTTTTTGCGAACGCGGAAAGGGTTTAACCGAGGCTTCATCTACCTTGGCATTCTGGCTAACAAATTGGGTATCAGGCGTGTAGGACATAAGGCTTACCAATAGGCATAAAAATGATGAATTGGCCCGTTTACGGGGGCCAGTTGTAAGCGGGCACTCTGCGCTAGAGCACCGGCCATATAGGTTTTTGCAGCGGCAATCGCTTGGCGTAGCGCTAAACCTTGGGCGAGGCCCGCAGCAATGGCGCTGGCTAACGTACAGCCGCTGCCGTGACTGTGTTCTATCTGTAATCGTGGCGTGGTAAAACGGTAAACGCCTAAATCATCCACTAATAAATCACAGGCCAAAGTTTGTTCATGGGCCACAAGGGAATTTAAATGGCCACCTTTTAACAATATGGCGTTTGCGCCCAGCGCTTTGAGTGCATGGGCTTGTTGTTCGGCTGCATTAAGATCAGTAGCCTCGGCTACATTTAGTAACCTGGCAGCTTCAAGAATATTGGGTGTTAGCAAATGGGCCAGAGGAATTAAACGCTCTTTGTAAACAGTGCAGGCATCAATACCACTTAAATCGCCGCCGGTGGAGGCTTTTAAAACCGGGTCGATAATAATTGGGACAGCGGGGTATTGTTGCTGAAATTCATCCAGGGCATCGGCTACCGCGTTAGCCATAACGCAACTGCCCAGCATGCCTAATTTAATCGCCGCAATAGGCGCGCCTTCCCTAACGGCACGCCACTGAGACTTAAATTGCTCAACGCTAAGTACATTGGCGTGATAAAACCGCTGACTGTTTTGAGCTGTGACAGCAGTTATAACGCTCGCGCCAAACACGCCAAATACGCCGAAGGTTTTTAAATCGGCCTGAATACCCGCACCGCCGGAGCAATCGCTACCGGCAATCGTCACTACTAAGTGGGTGGGTGTAGAAGAGGGCATCGGCTTTCCAAAAATAAATTTAGGGCGCGACGCAATAACAGAGGGCCAGAAAACCTGTAATAATGCGCCTCGTTCCCTACGCCGGTATTATCCGGATCAGGTCTACGGGTTTTTCTCAGCCATTACAGCACCCCGACAAGACCGTGCCAGTCTAGAGAGTTAGCCTCTTTACGTAAAGCGCAGCAGTCTGGAAGTTTTTAAAGCCGAATAGGAACTGCGAGGCTTCGCAAAGTGTTTAAGGTTTTCTCACTATACTGGATAAAATCTATACTGATGTTTGATTTAAAAAACCTTGTTGAACGCTAGCCCGATTTAGCACACGAAGGTATGCCCAATTGAGGTTGTTAATTTTAATGAGTTGCGATACATGAGGCTTTCTGCCGAACAGTTACATGCGCAAGGTTTTGCCTATTACCGAGCACCCAATGTGCCTGCGGCAGGCCGAATATTTGATGCGGTGGCAAAATCTCAAAGCGAATTTGAAGTGGTGGGGCAGGTATCGTCAAGTGGAGCAAGCCGTAGCTACAGCCCGCCAGTTACGCAGGTAAGGGCTGGGGCGGGGCTATTTCAAGCTGTGGCTAATTTGGCGCCTTCAGTGCCGGTAATTGATGTGTATGTTTAAGTTTTAAATATCTCAGATGTTGGCGCGAATGCCACGTTCAAAACGCAACTCCTATATTCCTTACTAAACCTGCAGCGACGAAATATCTATCCTGCGGTCTTTTGTGCGACCTTTCTGCGCCAATGGTTAAGTCGTAGTCAAGCTTTCAAAGGTTCGCTAATTTAATCCTTCCGCTCAAACACAATTAAATGATGTGCTTCCACGCGCACGGACATTTTGCCACCCACACAAAATTCTTCATGACTGGGTACAGCGCAGATGACTTGGCTGCCAGTGGGCAGTTGTAGTTGGTAAATACATACTGCACCGTTAAAAGATTTGTGAATGATGCGAGTAATGATTGGGCTGTGTTTATCCACAACAAGATCGTCTGGCCGCAGCAACACATGTACAGCAGTGGCTGGTGGTAAAGGGTTGTGCAGCGGGCCTTCTAAAATACCCAACTCTGTTTCCACCTGGCTTGAGTTCAACACCCGCCCGTTAATAAACGCGCCCTGGCCGATAAAATCCGCAACATAACGATTGACCGGTTCGTGATACAGCGTAAAAGGTGTATCCCATTGCTCAAGCCTACCTGCGTTCATCAAGCCGATTTTATCTGCGAATGCGAAGGCCTCTTCTTGATCATGGGTCACCATAATCGCGCTGGTGTGATGGGCTTTAAGAATATTACGCACCTCACCGGCAAGACTGCGGCGCAGCTCAGCATCCAGGCTTGAGAAGGGTTCATCCAACAACAATAATTGCGGCCGAGGGGCAAGCGCGCGTGCTAAGGCTACCCGCTGTTGTTGCCCACCGGAGAGCTCATGCGGGTAACGGCGTTGCAGCTCGCTAAGTTTGACCAGCTCCAATAATTCATCGCAGGTGCGCTTACGCTCAATTGAATTGATGCCGCGCAGCCCGAAGCCGATGTTTTCCAATACCGTCAAATGGGGGAATAACGCGTAGTCTTGGAAAACCATTCCCACGCGGCGCTTTTCCGGTGGGTAGTGTGTGCGTTCGTCGCTAAAAATCTGTTCACCTAAACGAATGCTGCCGCTTGTCACAGGCTGAAACCCTGCGATAGCGCGTAAAACGGTTGTTTTACCGCAGCCGGAGGAACCTAGCAAGCAGGCGATTTCTCCGCTGTGTAGGTTTAACGTCAGTGCACTCACCACCGGCACTTGGGCTTCGTAATGACAGTGAATGCGATCCAGCTGCAGCAGGGGTTGAGTCATGAAGGATTAAAGTTTGCCCAACAGAAATAGCAGCAGGGCTTTTTGTGCATGGAGGCGATTTTCAGCCTCATCCCAAACAACAGAAAACTGTGGATCTTCAAATAAATCTGCACTCACTTCTTCACCGCGATGAGCCGGCAAGCAATGCATAAAAACTGCATCAGGGGCCGCAGCGGCTAAATGGCTATGATTAACTTGATAATTGGCAAATTGAGCGGCGCGAATTGCCTGCTCAGCTTCCTGACCCATACTCGCCCAAACGTCTGTAGCTATCCAATGGGCACCTTGAACGGCATCCATCGGCTCCCGAACAACGGTTACGCGATCGGCGTTTTTTGCTACCAAGGCCGCATCAGGTTCGAAACCTTCCGGGCAGGCAATAGTGAGCTGGAAGTCGCACAAGCGCGAGGCATTAATATAGGAATGACACATATTATTGCCATCGCCTATCCAGGCAACTTTTTTGCCTTGAGGACTGCCACGATGCTCGACAAATGTTTGAATGTCCGCGAGCAGCTGGCACGGGTGGTAAGAATCGGTCAGGGCATTGATGACCGGCACTTGGGAATGCGCAGCAAACCGCTCGATGATGTCATGGCCGAATGTGCGAATCATGATGATATCCACCATGCGTGAGATAACCCGCGCGGAGTCTTCTATCGGCTCACCGCGACCAAGCTGTGTGTCTTTGGGCGAGAGAAAAATCGCTGCACCGCCGAGCTGTGTCATACCCGCTTCAAAGGATATGCGCGTGCGTGTAGAGGATTTTTCGAAGATCATGCCTAACACGCGGTTTTTCAACGGCTCAATAACCTGGCCTTGGCGAAACTGCTTTTTGAGCACGATCGCTTGGTCGATGATGAACGTGAGTTCGTCTGCCGTAATATCGTTGAGTGTTAAAAAATGTCGGATAGCCATAGCGATTACCTACAATCCTTGAATCAAGGTTACAACCGCTTGCACCAATGCATCGGCTTGCTCATCTGTGAGAATAAAAGGTGGCAGTAGGCGCACTGTATTGCCTGCGGTAACGTTGATCAAAAAACCTTTTTGTTTAGCCGCTTCCACCAATTGAGCACAGTCTTCGGTTAGTTCAATACCGATTAAAAGCCCCTGGCCGCGCACCTCTTTAACTTTAGGTAGGCCCGCTAAGGCTTCTTGTAATGAACCTTTAATTCGTTCACCCAGCGTGGTGATTCGAGCCATCAAAGCTGGCTCTTCAAGTGCACCGACAACGGCTAAGGCTGCGCTGCAGGCCAGTGGATTACCGCCAAACGTAGTGCCGTGATTACCCTGTTGCAACACTTCAGCAGCGGCGCCGCGCGCTAAGCAAGCACCTATGGGTACACCATTACCTAAGCCTTTTGCAGTGGTAACCACGTCCGGTAAAAAACCATAGTGTTGATAGGCGAAGTACTTTCCCGTGCGTCCGTTGCCAGTTTGGATTTCATCGAGTATTAACAACCAGCCTTTTTCATCGCAAAGCGCGCGCAATTTAGGTAAAAAATCCGGGCTGGGAATTTTAATCCCACCTTCGCCCTGTACCGGTTCAAGCATTACCGCAACAGTATTTTCAGTGGCCGCCGCTGCGATGGCTGCTAAGTCATTAAAAGGTACGTGAGTAAATCCTTCAACCAGCGGGTAAAAACCTTTCTGAATTTTGGTATTGCCAGAAGCCGACAGAGTGGCCAGTGTGCGGCCGTGAAAGCTGTTTTGCGTAGTAATAATATGCGGCTGCATGATGCCTTTATCGTTGGCAAACTTACGGGCGATCTTTATGGCAGCTTCATTGGCTTCGGCTCCAGAATTGGAAAAAAACGCTTTATCCATACCGGAAATCGCCACCAGGCGTGCACCAAGCTCCTGTTGGGAAGGAATGTTATAAAGGTTTGATGTGTGCAACAGCTTTTGGCTTTGCTCGCAAATGGCTTGGGTTACTGCAGGGTAGTTATAACCGAGCCCACATACAGCGATTCCCGAAATGCCATCCAAATAACGACGACCTTCGCTGTCCCAAAGGTAGGGGCCGTCGCCCTTGGTGAGCGTAGTCGTGCGGTTGCCGTATGTATTCATGAGGGTCATGCCTGTGATCTCGGAAATGTGGAGCCCAAAAACAAAACAGGCAGCGATTCGCTGCCTGCAAAGGGCATTCTAAAAACAATGTTTTACGTTTGACAACCCCTTTGACTGGGAACTAGCGAATAGATGGGGCTATTAATGAACATTAGGCACTCAAGGGGTACCGCAAAAGTGCATATTGGCGTTAAAATGGTGGGAATATCCTAGCATTACACTGGGTTATACCCTCCATTTTTAATCTGTACAGGTACCCCTATGGACATTATCGAAACCATTAAAGAGCAAATCGAACAAAATCCCGTCATTCTTTACATGAAAGGCTCTCCCGATGCACCTCAGTGTGGTTTTTCTCAGCGCGCATCACAAGCGGTAATGGCCTGCGGCAAACGTTTTGCGTTTGTGGATATTCTGGCCAACCCGGAGATCCGCACCAATTTACCTATTTACGCTAATTGGCCAACGTTTCCTCAGCTTTGGGTCGGTGGTGAGTTGGTCGGCGGTTGTGACATTATTACTGAGATGCATGCCAAGGGTGAGTTAAAACCGTTAATCGATAGCGTTGCTGCTGAATAACTTCCCCTCTGAGTTTTTTCTGTTCCCCTCCTGCTAAGGCCTGGTTACACTGAACACTCGTAGCCAAGCCTTTGTTTTTTATGATTACCTGCCACTTTTGCTTTCATGTGTTGCCGCATCACGCCGCTAGACGGTGGGCTAAATGACGCTGCACATTCCGGGTTATCGAATTGTCCGCACACTCGGTAAAGGGGGCATGGCTACCGTTTATTTAGCTGTGCAAGAGATTTTCGAGCGCCCAGTTGCACTAAAAGTTATGGCGCAAGGCCTGGCTGATGACCCGGCATTCGGCAAACGCTTTTTTCGCGAAGCTCGCATCGTGTCTCAATTGGTACACCCTAATATAGTCACGGTGTTTGATGTCGGTGTACACGAGGGCGCCTACTATTTGTCGATGGAATACATTGAAGGACAAGATTTAAAGCAGGCGCGTAAACACCTTAATCTTAAGCAAAAAATCCAAGCCGTTCAGGATATCGCCCGAGCTTTGGAATTTGCTGCCCAAAAAGGCTATGTGCACCGGGATATCAAACCTGAAAACATCATGATTGCCAAGGCTGATCAGCGCGCTGTACTGATGGATTTTGGTATCGCCCGAGCTGCTGAGACCGACTTGAGTGTCACGCAAACTGGCCTTGCTATAGGTACACCGCATTACATGAGCCCGGAACAGGCTAAAGGCAAAGCGGTAGATGCTCGTTCTGATTTATATAGCCTAGGCGTAGTTTTTTATCTGTTGTTAACCGGTAAGGTGCCTTTTGACGGCGACTCAGCAGTAGCCATTGGCATTAAACACATCACCGAACCTGCGCCCACGGTGCCTGCATCTTTGGAAGCTGCCGCACCTATTCTCAGTCGATTGATGGCGAAATCCCCAGCCGATCGGTTCCAGCAACCAGCAGACCTGGTATCCGCATTAGAAGCCTTAAAGCCCCTAATGCTTGAAGACTTAAGCCCCGAAGAAGAGATTCCCCCCCCAGCCTTCGTAAGTGCCGAGACACTGGTTGCCGTAGGCACGGGCATAGAGCCGCAATCGATGCAAACAGCGGCGGTGGATTCTGATGCACTTACAGAGTACGGCTCACACAGTGAAAACGCGATAGCACCTGAGTTTTCAACAGTTTCTGCAGCCGGGCTCAGCTGGTTAAGTGTCGGGTTGATTTTAACGCTCGCCGCTGGGGTTGCGTTTTTTACACTTTGGTATGTTTATAAACCCTCTCCTGAGGCTTCCTTTACTGCATTAACCGCAGCAGGCAGCGGTAAAAATATAAACCAATTAAGAGAAAACATTGCTTTGGTGGCGAAGGCGTATCAAAAAAGTGAAGCCCAACTACCTGTTTTGGTGAAGCTCTATCGCGACTTACAAAAGCTTGAACCAAACGAGCGCAGGATAGATCAAGAGCTAGCTGCATTGGCCGAGCAACAATTAAAACGTTTAACCTGGGCATTAAATCTTGCCGATTACGATCAAGCGATTTTACTGGATAGAAACCTGCGCATGTTATTCCCAGAGTTTCTTACTAAAGAATTGAGCCAACAGCAGGCTCGTCTAACGTTCAAAGAGCAAATTCAATCACTACTGTTAAACGCTCAGGATTACACCAAAAGCGGTGCTTTATCCCAGCCTCCCGGCGCAAATGCACAGGAAGCCTATGAATCTATTTTGGCGCTGGATCCGGAAATTGCTCCTGCCCGCGAAGCTCTAGCTAATATCCGCCAACAGCCGCGAGCATCAAAAGCAGATACTGGCCTGCCGGGGATCTCAACAGCACTTGGCACCACTGCTGAAAAACTTAGCGAGGCTCGACGCCTTACGGAGATAGGCCAGCTTTTCGCTCCCGCCGGGCAAAACGCCAATGAACTTTATACTCATATATTAGGCAAAGACCCGGGTAACCCGGAGGCAAGGCAAGCCAGCGGGGCACTTTGGCAGAACCTGCCCACTTGGGCTCATCGCTGGGTTAAGGAAGGGGCTTATAACAAAGCCCGCGAACAACTTGAGGCTGCGGCGCAAGCAAAACCAAATGACAAAACCCTGCAACAGTTGCGTTTATCCATTGATGAAAAAATTGTTGAGCGCGATCGCAATACACTGCCGCAAGTAACTGGGCTGAGAGTTGCGGGTTACCCTATAGAGAGCTTTGATGAACCCCAGGCCCAGAGTTTATCGGTAAGTAAAAACCTTCATTTGCGCATAGCCCTGGCACAATCTCAGCTCCAGTCACTAAAGATAAGTCTCTATGAAGGCGCGCGATTTCGTTTAATAAAACAAGTACCTATGGATGTACGCGAAGGGATGGTGCAATACAAGTTTGAAGCTCCGTCAAATGGCTTTAGAAAGGGTGCTTATACACTGGATCTAATCGCCAATGGGCAGATTGTGGAAACAACGCGTTTTCGCATTGAATAACGGATGAAATTGCAGATAGGCGATTGTGTAATGAATCGATGAGCATTTCTGCTGGCGTAAAGGGGGAAGAAAGGGGAAAAAATAAGAAGTATAAAAAGGATAAAAACTTAAAAGGCGGTTTTACCCGCCTTATCCATCTAGTTAGCAAACCTAGTTAGTTCAAACTTAATTTACCAACTCGACATTTTCAGCTTGTGGACCTTTTTGTCCTTTTCCTTCGGTGAACGTAACTTTTTGTCCTTCTTTAAGGGTTTTAAAACCGCCGCCCTGGATGCTGCTGAAGTGGACAAATAAATCAGGCCCACCGTCGCGACTGATAAAACCGAAACCTTTGCTTTCATTGAACCATTTAACGGTTCCTTTAATTTTTTCTGACATGGCTGGACTCTTTAGAAATGGAATTACACCCCCGTGATAACCGAATCTGTGTTTAGCGGTATCACCCAATGTCATAGCCATTAAATGTCAGCGCGGTCGTCACATCGATGCCGATTCTAGGCGGGATTAGCGGTGAATGGCAATCCACATTAGGTTAACTTTTGCAAGTTTTTACGTAAATTAACGGCTAGTATCAAATGCAACATTTAATTGGTTGGCGTATGCGGCGGAAGTCGCACAAAATCCTCACTTTTGTAATTTGAAGAATTCTCCGCATGGGTATGGCAATTATCTCCCGCAGGTAAGAAGCGTCGCCATAAATCCTGGGCCACGCAAATAACACCGGCGCTATTTTGAGGCTTTTAGCCCTATAAGCCTTTATAATGGCTAGACAATTATTAATAATTAGTGGGTTTTGGGTGATGTCATGTGGAAGCTATTAGGTTGGCCATTAGCTTTTGCGGCTGCTGTGGGTGCTTATTGGCTCCAATCCGAGGGGCAGAAACGTGAGCGTGCTTTACAGGACCAACTGCAGAACCAACAGCAGTTGGTCGCTCAAGTCAGTAACCGCTTAACCGTTGTGGAAGCGCAATTTTCAATCTACCGCGCCAAGCAAGAAAAAGATGCTAAAGAGCGAGAAATGCGTGAGCGCGAGAATCGCGAACCGGAACATTCAATCTCTCGCACCCCTGCGGCCCCCGAGCGTCCTGCATCGGGAGTCCGACCGCAGCAGGAATCACTTGAAGAGCCGACAGAAGAAATGCGAGAGGAAGCGCGCACTCGTCGAGGCGCAAGCCCCGCGCGCAGTATTGGGAACGGTATTAATTCTATCATCGACCGCCTGCGCGACGGGCTAAATAATTAATCATGAATTACAAGCGTGTAATTGAACTGAGTTTTTTAGGATTATTTGCGTTGGGCGTGGGCATCGCGCTGCTGATCCACCAATCCTATGACCAGTGGTTGACCCAGCTTGTGCAAGCCAGTGGACGCAAAGTCGGCGGCGGTGCTTTAGAGGTTGAAGACCTCAAATGGCTTGTTGCTGAACAAAAGCTCAGCCTTAGCTCTGCGCAGTGGTTCGACGGCGAGACAGCAGGTGAGGCTTGGTTTTCGGTTGCCGCCTCGCAATGGCAACTGCCAGCTAACGCCTGGCAAGGCGCCTTATTTCACACCGAACGCTTTGCAGTAAACGGCGTTACATTGCGTGTTAAACAAGAAGGCCTATCGACAAATATTAACCGTTTAATTAAACGGGTCGAAGCGGTGGTGATTGAAGCGGAGAAGCAACGTAAAGGAACCGAAGCGCTGCTGTTTAAGCTGGATTCGGTAGCCCTTTTAAATGTACAAGTTGAATTAACCACGCTCAAACACGGCGTTTTACGTTGGAATATCCCTGAATTAATCCTGCCTCGGCACTCCAACGAGCCGGGTCTAGCATTTGATGTATTACTGCAACAAATAACTCTCCAGCTGCTGTACGAGCTCAAGTTACAAACCACGCAGCATTTGCTCAGCTTAACCGAACCTGTCGAGCCCGCCATACCCGTACCTTCTAATTCGCAGTAATTACCTATGAAGAAGTGTTTAAAAATTGTCGCTCTACTCGCGCTTGTGATCATTGCCGCAACACCATTTTTCGTCGGTATGGGCCTGGAATATGGATTTAATTTAGCCTTACGCGCGCTGCAGGTTGAGCCACAAGTGGTTTTGGGTGAAGCCAAATTTAAGCGCGGCTATTTATCTAGCAGTGTTCATGTGGATTTCAAACTGCTGCTTGAAGCCCAGCCGCAATCTTTAACTCTGGATATTCACCTTCAACACGGCCCTCTACTCATGGGGCCACGCTTATGTTTTGGCCTTTTGAACATGGCAGGTGAAATTAAGGTTGCTGCAGTCACGCCACAGCTTGGTGTAGGCTCACTTGATCAGCCTATTTACAGTTGGGTCGGCACTATTGGCGCAACGGGTACAGGCGCGTTTAGCGATCATTACAACCCCGCCACGCTCAACTTTAAGCAGGGCCAAATGCGGTGGAGCCGCGGGGAGGGTACCGGCAGGCTAGATATGCGCTTAAAACGTATCGATTACGAAGGGCACCTGAGCCAATTAAGCTGGCAAAGCCCTGACATTACTATGCAGCTCGCCGATGCGAATATTGCAAAACAAATTGTGCTGAGTTCATCGGGGCTAAGCTGGTTCTCGCGGGCGGCATTTAAAGCTATGAATGCTCAATGGAATGGAGATCATTACTGGTTTAAAAACGGCGCACTGGGCATTTCGCGATCCGATCAAGCTGCCACAGAGCGCTGGCAACTAAGTCTAGTGTCTGAGGAATTTAAATCTGACTCAATGCAGTTAACATCCTTGGACGCCAATTTGGCACTCGATCAAATGCCACCTCACGTGCTTCCGGCTCTGGCTTCACTAATGTTATCTCACGAGGATGACGCGACGTTTTATCAGCAGGCAGCCGCGTTATCCCGTGAATATCTAAGCTCAAGCCCAGCATCATTACTTATAGAGCGCTTTGGTGCGCTGCAAGAGGGTAAGTCCTTTTGGTTTAGTGCTCGCGCAGGCCTTGAGCATCTTTTGGGTTTACCACAAGAGGCCTGGCAGGATCCGCAAATTTTATTAAGCCAGCTTGTTGGTGGCGGTGAGGTTCATTTACAGAAAGAATTACTGCGCAGCTGGGTAGAAGCCTATTTAGCCGCGCGCAATTCGCCGGGAAATCAGCGTAACTTCTCGGCTGCTCAAATTGATGTGTTTACCCAGGCATTTATGGGGCAGGGCATGCTTAGCGATGAAGGCTCTATGTATGGGAGCAAGCTGGTGTTTGACGCCGGAGAAATTACGCTGAACAGCAAACCCATGGCTCTGCCGTTTTAACCGTTAGAAAGTCCCTTAAATTGTGCTGGCCGCATGGCGCATTGAACTTAGCGGTGAAAATTTAGCTTATATCTGCTCAGGCTGAACTCTCTTCTTGAAAAATCCACGCGCTTTAAGGCGATTCACGCAATCGGGCCACCAGCGTTTCCAACTTTGCGGCGGCTTTGCCACCAATACAACTGAAATGTTGTCACGGCCGCCTTGGCTCAAGGCAGTTTTCACCAATGCGTCTACCGCTTCTTGCGGATGCTGATACAAACTCAATACATCGCAGAGCATTTGATCAGTAACCGCGTCCGTAAGGCCGTCACTGCAGAGCAAGATCCAATCATTCTTTTGCCAATGACCGCTAACTTCGTCCACATCTACTCGAGCTAAGTCAGTAGAACCTAGGCATTGCGTAATAATATTTTTTTCTGGGTGTCGCGCCATTTCGGCTGCGGTTATAGCGCCGTGTTGATAGAGCATTTGAACGTAGGAGTGATCAACAGTGAGCTGTTGCAAGCTTTTGCCTTCAGGTTGGCTGCGCCAGAGGTAAGCCCGGCTATCGCCGACCCAGGCGATTTGGTACTGATTGCCCCGGCTTAACAGGGCAACAATAGTTGATCCCATACCCTTATGGCCTTGGCCAATTTCAGCCGCGTGCAGAATGGCGCGGTGAGATTGCTGAATGGCTTCACTAAGAGGCTCGCCCTGGGAGATGGCTTTAGCAACTATATCGCCAGCGATTGCGCTTGCTACTTCGCCTGCTTCATGTCCCCCCATTCCATCGGCGACTAAAAATAAGTTCAGCTGTCCGTCACAGACTATGGCGTCTTCGTTGTTATCACGGAATAAACCAACATCGGTAGCACTGCTGTAAAAGGCGTCAGACATGAAACAAAAGGGTTCCTAAAGCTTAGGTGGCGAGACTAACCTAAAAACTACTAATTGTCTTGATTGCACAAAAGCTTAGCATTTGGAATGTGCAGGGCAGCGGGTTTTAATGTACTTCGTTGAATACAGCGTTTCACTTAACTGGCACAATGCTCTTTACTGGCTCAAGCACAGCGTGCAGATTTTGCTGCGCACTATCGGCTTTGGTATAAAGTCACTCCCTGGGTTAAGTACTCAATCCGTATACTTTGCCGTTTAATTTCGCACTCTGGATCCTGCCGACATGCTGCAATTGCAATTTCTTAATTTTGCCAAACCACCTATGTGGTTAGTGGAATCTACCTATCAAGTAGGCTCTGCGGCACAGTGCAACTGCGTAATTGATCTTCCCGGAGTACTACCTCAGCACGCCCAGTTACTGATTGATAATGACCAAGCGCAATTAACCCCGATTGCCGCGCATACTGCAGTCAATGGCACTTTAATCACCACGCCAACACTAATCGGCCACGGTGACACCCTAGAATTCGGCGGTGCGCTTATAGCCGTTGTAGATCCTAAGCTTGCTCGCAAGGCATCTTCTCCTTCTTCATTTGCACCAACACCTGCTGTCGATGCCGATGTCACGCAGGTAATTAAAATCGCACGCTCATCGTGGTATTTACAGCCTATGAGTACCGCATTGGAGCCGAATGTAATCGAGATGAGCGGCAAAATGATTTTGGGTCGCGCCAAAGAGTGCGACGTGCGCTTGAATTTTGCCCATCTCTCCCGTCGCCATGCCGTACTTACCGTAACACCCCAAGGTTTGGAACTAGAAGACCTAGGTTCGAGCAACGGCACGTTTGTTAATGACGTTAAAGTACGTCGCGTCATGTTAAAAAATGGCGACGTATTAAGTTTTGATAATTTGCGCTTTCGAATTGTGGGACCCGAGGAAGAAACGGATAAAACACAACTTCGCCCTTCCACCGACATAGAAGAAAACCCCACTTATCTACGACCAGACCAAGCGGTTGGAGCGCCGATGGCTGCGGCCATGCGTCAACGGGCTGCACCGAACATTACTCGCCCCTCCAGCGGCCAGGAAACAGACGACTCGCGCAAAGGGCGCATGTTTCTTTTGGTGGGCACGCTCACTGTAATTTTGTTATTCACAACGCTTATTTTTTTCTTACTGCGTTAAGTTCCGGTCTATACCGCGAATCTAACCCGACCGCCTTAGCCATCTCGACCGCTCGCGTTAAGCTGCTTAATAAGGCACGCTGACGAAATTCAGGCCGCGCCCATAACTTAATTTAACGCGAGCGACCTGCAAAAAGTCCTTTAAATATTGCTCCATCAGTTTATAAGCTGATAAGCCCGGTTATTGCTGTGGCCGTCATAAAGGCAACGTTAAATCTACTACCAGTCCTGAGCGCAGTGTGCGTTTAAATAATTAAATAGCGATACACAATCTCCCATTAAAGTCCAACCGACTTAAACTCTCCTATAAATCCTGTTAACACCAAATGCATTCGCATGCTTCATATCGCGTTAAAACTCATAATTTGTATTGCGGTTCAACGCATCAGCTCCAATGTTTAACGGGCGCTACGCCACACCCATAAAATAAATTTATATTCTGATGCAAAAATTTTGAAAATAATTTTGACTTGGGTTTGGCAGCTCATCTATTGTGCCCGCCAATGTAATATAAATATGCAGATTAAAATTTGCCCCACTGAGCAAATAAATAAACAATAATAATCTCTGCATTTGTCTAACTAATTTACATTTGATGCAAAAGAATTCTCTGTGCGTTATTTGTGATTTTGTCTTACGAATTGCCTATTGTGTTTGACCTTTTTGCAAGGGTCCTAATAGGTTTTCCGAAAGCATTTTTTAGACGAAACCTGCAGCTTCGCTGCACGGGGAATTTAAATTACATCTGTTTTGCAGCTGTTAGATCCGCATTATCACGGTAGATATAACACGTATATTTGGTACAAATAAAAATTAAAATAATTAGAATTGGAGTTAATCATGAATCAAAAACACACTCGCCCCTTATTTAAAATTAGTCTGCTCAGTTTGGCAGTAGCTTCGTCGATGGCTTATTCGCAGGAAGCGACAGTTGATGAAGTGGTGGTAACTGGATACAAAGCTAGTTTGCAAAATGCCACTAATGCTAAGCGTGAATCGACTTCATTAGTGGAATCTGTTTTTGCCGAAGATATAGGTAAATTTGCTGATACCAATATTGCCGAAGCGATAAACCGTATGCCGGGCATTCAAATTAGCCGCGATGTGTTCGGTGACGGAACGAACGTTTCGATTCGTGGGTTGGGAACTAGTTTTACTAAAGTGACGTTAAATAGTTCGCAAATTGCAGTGGCTTCAGCCGGCAGTGTGGATAGCCAAAATCAAAACCGAGAAATAGATCTAAATTTATTTCCAACAGAATTATTTACGCGCTTTGACGTACAAAAAACACCTATTGCAGGGCAGCTTGAAGGCGGCGTGGCAGGGGTAGTTAATATCCGCGCTGCACGACCGTTTGACAACAAAGAATCTGGCTTTAATTCTATAGTTAACGTTCAGGGTGTTTATACAGATATCAATAGCAAAACAAGCCCTAAATTATCGGCTATGGGCAGTTGGACCAATGACACCTTTGGTGTGTTAGGCGGTGTGTCCATTTATAACAAACATTTAACCACCGAAGGATTTGAAACCATCGGTTGGACCAATCTTAATACTTCCCACAAACTTTGCGGCACCACCCCTAGTACTGCACCAGGCTCGGTAGAGACATTAGCTACTACCGGTGGGTGTAATCCGCTGGGTGGAAATGGTTGGAACGTTGCAGGACTTGATCAAACCACCACTAGCCCGAATTTTGGAAACGGCGTTGTGCCTGTAGGTGCAGGAGCAGGCTTAGTAGCAGGCACTGTAATTGATCAAAAGTTTTTATTAGATAACAACCCGGGCCTAAATATCACTCAAATTTCCGACGCTTTGATTCCACGCTTAGGTCGCCCTGCGTATATGGATGGAACTCAGGATCGAGTAACAGGGTTAGTGTCTTTTGAATATCGCCCGTCAGATGAAATGCAATACTATTTTGATGTCATCAGTACCAGTCAGGATAAAGATTTTAATCGTTTAGATTTGGATTTTGTAGGGCGCAATGGCACTGCTATACCGCTTAATATGAAAGTCAATTCTGACAACGTCGTAACTTCTGCAACGTTTGCAAATGCGCAATTTTTCCTTGAAGCGCGTCCTTACACTGAAGCGCTTGATTTTTATAATCTTAACCCAGGCGCACATTTTGAATTTGCTGACATACACCAGATTGATGTGCAGTTAAATTCGAGCCGTAGTGATTGGAAACGGGAAGCACCAACGATATTAGTTAATACTCCTGCCAACGCAGGGTTGTATGTAGATTATAGCAACGCCGGTGATGTACCAAGTTATGCAGCTAAAATTGGTGATACAGCGGTTAATTTTAACGACCCTAACTTAGGCTGGACTTGGGCTGGAGGGCGGGTGAATATCCAAAATGAGAAACGCAAAACTAAAACCGATGGGGCCCACATTGATTATCGAATCGGTGATGATGCTAATAATTTCAAATTGGGTCTGGCTACAGATGGCATCCGTCGTGAAATTAGAGGCTATGACAATACTAGTCGTTGGGAAGATATAGTTTGTCGTGACGGCCTAGACGCAAATGGTAATTCACCTGCTACAGCTGTGCGAAAACCATGTAATGGCTTAAATCCTAACTCGAAAATACCACAATCTGCATTAGCTTCTTATCTCAAGCCAGGCCCTTACGGTTTTGTAAGTGTTGATTACGACCGTTTTAAAGCGGCTACTCAATATGCTGAATTAAGCGCAAGTGCTCCAGAAGGTAACATTGCTACCGGAGCTAATTCAGGTATCGTCGATGAAGATACACAGGGCGCCTATATTGAATTAAATACATCCACAGAAATTGCGGGCCGGACAGCTAAATTGAACATTGGCACTCGATATGCCACCACTGATCAGTTAATTTCCGGACCGGTTACCGTAAACGGTGTGCGTCAATGGGTAGATCTTAAATCCAAATATGATGCGCTTTTGCCTTCATTTAATACGACCTACGAAATTGCCGAAGACGTAATATTGCGGTTTTCAACATCACGTTCTTTGACCCGAGCTGACCCCAGTGCAATGTTGCCCGCGATTAGTTTCGGCGATGTATCAGCGCAAAATGCCAGTGTAGGTAACCCTAATTTGTCACCTTATTTGTCTACGAATATAGACTTTGGCGGTGAGTGGTATACAGGCGATGAGGGTTATGTGGGAGCAACTCTGTTCAAGAAGCAAATTACTGGGTTTACTGTTAATGGAACTAATTCCTACGTCTTCAGCAAAACAGGTATTCCATGGGATCTTTTAAGTCAGGATCAAAAAAACGCTATTAATTCCCGCGGCGGTCCGGATGCAGCAAAAATAACCGTACAGCAGCAAGTAAATGCGTCTGGAAATCTAGAAATTGAAGGCTCCGAATTTACATGGGTACAACCGCTTAATATGGTAGTAACAGGTCTTGGCATTAATGCCAACTACACACGCATTCATCAGAGAAGTGAAGGGCCAGGTCTTCCTGCTCAAGCAATAGGCGTGTCACCTTCGACCTATAACTTCACTACCTATTGGGAAAATTATGGTGCATCTGTTCGACTGACATATGTATGGAATGATAAGCAGCTGTCTTCTGGACCTGGGCAACAAAACATTTCTATTGCACAGCTCAAAACCGACGCTCGCGGTCAGTTAGATCTCTCTACCAGTTATGACTTTGAAAATGTACTGGGCGAGCCTCAGATAACTTTTAATATTAGTAATTTAACTGGGGAATCGCAGCGCCAAACATTCCAATACGAATCTGCAACATATACTTTTTATGACCCAGGCCCTACTGCAACCTTGGGTGTGCGGGCTTCATTTTAACGAATACTTATTAAAGTCGGTTACAAAAGGGATCTGTCGAGGTAATACAGAATAATATATATATTCCTATTTTAACCCCCTAATTAGATCCAAATAGATTCGGTAAATTTGATAAAAGGCTCGAACATTCAAATTGGGTATGAATTTTGTTATAAGCAACCGAAATTTTTAATCTCTAATCAAGCGCGCAGCAACTTTAATTGTTGCGCGTTTTTGTTTTAAAAATCTTGCCCCGTTCTTTTACCTCTACGCCTAAATTAAATTCTCAAAAATAAAATCCAATTTGGTGCTCATCACATTTCATAAAATAGCTCCGGTCAAATTCTCGACACCATCAAAATTACCGAGAAAACAGGGTGACCACTTTATTTAATACCTCTATTCTCAAACGCCGCCCGCATACAATTTCCTTCCTTATTAACTGGGCTGCGCCAATGCAAGGGGAATAAAATGTCATTAAAAATAATTAATCCTAGCGCTCTGTTAGTTAGCCTATTGTTGTGCGCCTGTAGCGGGCCTGAAGATATTGCGTCTTCGTCAAGTAGCTCATCTTCTGGCAGTTCTTCTAATAATTCGTCTTCAAGCAGTAGTTCTTCCTCAAGCAGCTCATCATCCAGCAGCAGCTCGTCGTCAAGCAGTTCTTCTTCATCCAGTAGCAGCTCATCCTCCGGTGTTTTGTTACCGCCAACCGGTGCGGATATTACTGTTGATCCACGTACTAAATATCAAAAAATTGATGGTTTCGGTGGGGCTTTTCCGATGTGGGATGGTGGCAGTGGCCAGCGCTTAACGCTTAGTGAAGTTAGAACTGCTGTGGGCATGGGCGATAACGAATTGGGCTTGTCTATTGCGCGTGTCGTTATTGAACCAACTGAAGAGAAATGGGTACTCGATGTTGAATCATTACGTGAAGCAAAAACCTACAGCCCAGACGTACAAATTCTTGCGACACCCTGGACGCCACCGGCTAAATGGAAAACAAACAATAGTGAAATTAACGGTGGTAAACTTAAAACAGAATATTATGACGATTACGCACTTCACTTAAATAGTTATGTGCAATACATGGCGAAAGAAAGTATAAAAATTGATGTAGTTTCAGTGCAAAACGAACCTGACTGGCATCCTGCCTATCAGTCCTGTGATTGGAGCGGTACGGAATTTAAAAATTTTGTGCGCGATTATGTACCTATGATTCAGGGTGTAAAAATATTAGTAGGTGAATCGCTGCGTTTTGATCGATCGGTAACTGACCCCACACTTAATGACAGTGTTGCCGTAAACAATATGCATATCGTCGGTGGACATCTATACAGCGCTGAATCCAGCGGCTTTTTAAGCCGCTATCCTTTAGCCGAACAGAAAAATAAACCCAGCTGGATGACAGAGTGGAATATTCACGAAGCCGATGGCAGTGGTTCGAATATTTGGGGCACGCCGGAAAATCAAAAAGCCTGGGATGAGAGCCTCGATACAGTTATGCGTACGGTGCATAGATCCATGGAATCTAATTGGTCGGCTTATATTTGGTGGTGGCTGCGTCGTTTTTATTCATTTATTGGTGAGGGTGAAGCTCAATACGGCACGACTAAAGGCGCCGTACTAAAACGCGGTTGGGCATTTTCTCAATACGCAAAATATGTTCGGCCAGGCTATGTTCGCGTGCAGGCCGATAAAAGCACCAAAGCCAATGGAATTGAATTAACCGCTTATCAGGGTGATAACAAAATTGTCGTCGTAATGTTAAATCGTGGGCAGAGTGCGGTGAATAATGTGATAGTGGGCGTTCCACAGATAATTAAAAATGCCGAATATTTTTCTACATCGCGCACTACCAGCCGAGCTAAAACCGAGATTGTCGCCAGCGGACAAAAAGCTACGCTTAGTGTTGCGGCTAGAAGTATCTCAACTGTCATACTCTCTTATTAATTTCACCATTATCACCATCGCATCTGTTGGCTTGCTCAACCACGCAAGCCAGATCATCATCTTTGCTAGTTTACCGAAGATGATCTGGCTGTTTGCTCGGTAAAAAATTATTAAATCACGGGCACACTGAAGCAACCACCTGGGCGAGATCCATATAGCGAATATTAAATTTGCATCCTGAGAACAGCTGGTGTCTGATGACGCCCTAATCAGCTTTTGTGGGGCGCAGCCTTTATGTCAGCCATTACTCTTGCCCAAGCGGGCAGCCTACCTTTGGAACTACTGCTGCCGTTGGCTAACCGTCACGGATTAATTACCGGCGCGACGGGTACGGGTAAAACCGTGAGCTTGCAAACCCTGGCGGAGGGGCTTTCTCGTGCGGGGGTGCCGGTTTTTATGGCCGATATAAAAGGCGATTTATCGGGGCTTGCCGCTGCAGGCTGTGCCACTGAGAAGTTATCCGCAGTGATCGCCAAACGAAAATTACCAGCGCCGGTATTTGCCGCTAATAACTGTGTATTTTGGGATTTATTCGGTGAGCAAGGCCACCCAGTGCGTGCGACCATTTCCGATATGGGGCCTTTAATGCTCGCTCGGTTATTTAATTTAAATGATGTGCAAACCGGCGTGTTGCAGTTGGTCTTTAAAGTGGCTGACGATCAAGATTTATTGTTGTTGGACGTGAAAGATCTGCGGGCGATGCTGCGTTATGTCAGTGACAACAGCAAAACACTAGCGCCTGATTACGGTAATATTTCCGCAGCTTCTATCGGCGCTATTACTCGGGCTTTATTAAATTTAGAGCAAGAGGGCGGCGATAGTTTTTTCGGCGAACCGATGTTAAATATTTTGGATTTAATCCAGACTGATGCAAAGGGCAGGGGCGTGATTAATGTGCTCGCTGGCGAGCGATTGATGACCCAGCCGCGTATTTATGCGTGTTTTTTACTTTGGTTACTTGCCGAATTATTCGAACACTTACCTGAAGTTGGCGATTGTGAAAAACCTAAAATCGTATTCTTTTTCGATGAAGCACATTTGTTATTTAATGATGCTCCACAAGCACTATTAGAAAAAATAGAACAAGTAGTGCGGCTGATTCGCTCTAAGGGCGTGGGCATTTATTTTGTTACGCAAAATCCGTTGGATATTCCCGATACAGTGCTTGGGCAATTGGGTAATCGTATTCAACACGCGTTGCGCGCATTCAGCCCGAAAGATCAAAAAGCGGTAAAAGCCGCCGCACAAACCTTAAGGGTCAACCCGAATATAGATACTGAAACTGCCATTACAGAATTGGCCGTGGGTGAGGCATTGGTGTCGTTTTTAGACAGTGAGGGCAGGCCTGCACCGGTGGAGCGGGCATTTATAGTGCCGCCTGGATCGAGATTGGGGCCTTTAACATCGCCTGAGCGCGCTGAGCAAATAAAACAATCGGCGTTAGCGGGAATTTATGAGGCGCTTCAAGATACGACTTCAGCCTATGAAAAACTCTCTCACCCATCCGCGCCAGTCATTCAAAATTCTTCCGGTCAAGCCAGGCCTGAGCAGACTATTCCAGCAGAGGCCCAGAATAAGAGTTCAGGGTTTGGCGATAGCGTACAGGATGTTCTATTTGGCAGTACCGGTCCTCGCGGCGGCAAGCGTGCAGGCTTAGTCGAAACAGCGGCGAAAACAATTGTGCGGCAACTAGCCAGCGAAGTGGGACGGCAATTAGTGCGCGGAATTTTAGGTTCTTTAACCGGCAGCTCGCGCAGACGGCGTTAATTTTTCAGTAGATTGTATATGAATTTAATTATGCTGCGCGCAGCACTTGAGAGCCGCACCTTCGGCGTGTTTATTGGATTGCTCATTATTATTTCAATGATTAGCTTTTCATTTGACACAGTGCCTGATTTAAATCCTGCGATGCAGAAGTGTTTAGATCTTTTAGAGTATTTAACTATAGGTGTTTTCACGCTTGAGTATTGCGCTCGCATCGCAACCGCCAAACACAAGCTCAAATTCATTTTTAGTTTTTACGGATTAATCGATTTAATATCAATATTGCCTTTTTACTTAGCCCTAGCAGTGGATTTGCGGTCAGTGCGCGCGCTACAGTTATTGCGTTTAGTTCGGGTGCTTAAAATAGGCCGTTACGGTGGCGCCATGGATCGCTTTTTGGCTGCCATTCGGCAGACTAAGGAAGAGCTGTTAATTTTCAGTTTTGTCGCCATGATTTTATTGTATTTATCGGCCATGGGAATTTATTATTTTGAGCATGCAGCGCAGCCGGAAAAATTTCAATCGCTTTTTGATTGTATTTGGTGGGCAGCAGTAACACTCACTACGGTCGGCTATGGCGATATTTATCCGATTACAGTGGGCGGGCGTATTTTTACGGTGTTTATTTTGTTGTTAGGTCTCGGCCTTGTGGCAATTCCAACGGGTATAGTTGCCTCGGCACTTTCCGTTTTACGGCGCACTGAAAATAGCGATAAGACCGAAAGTAAGTAAATAAAATGGGGAAGAAAACTAATCGTTTGTGAGTGAGATATCGCACCGACCCAAACATGTGTTTTGTGATTTAATTGTATGTACTCACTGCGAGTAGTAAAAATTCCGCCTAATTGAGGTTCATTTTAAGTTAATCGGGGTGCGTTGATAATCGTCTGGCATTTAACCAGCACCCGAGGAGTAGAGTTTTATGTTAATGCAAAAAATCGTACCTATATTAGTAGCTAGCATTGCGCTTGCGGCCTGCCGCTCTGGCAATGACCGCGGCTATCATGATGACAGCTATAACAGCTCCCGTGGTGGATACAGCTTCACTAGTTTTGATTTAATTGATACCTATGATGTTGATTCACGCTATTCGACTGCACCGTATTCGTTAGATTCGGTTAATACAGATGGTCAATTTAAAGCGTTTTGGGAAATTCGGACTGAGCAGAACTATGAGGCGCGATTGTTTATAAATACAGCGCCAGTAATTAGTGGCCGCCGCACTTTTGGTTATGCCTTCTGTGGTGGAAATGATGTAAAAACTTGCTATAAATCCGAGGGAACATTCTACTGTGGCATCTCCTTTAACGGCACTTTAGCATGTGATAATGGCAGCAGCAGCCAGTATATTGACGACTGGCTTATAAATACTCATCGTTTTTATTTGGGTTTAGAAATCTGTAGCACGCAAGGTTATGGTTGTACAACCAAATATCGCGAGGTAAGTATTTATTAATTCGCAATTAGCCACTGAATTAAACCAACACGGTTTTAGTTCCTCTTTTTTAACAGGCCCTCATGGGCCTGTATTATTTTCTGCAATTCCCTCTTTATTACGGCTTTTATTAGCTACGGACGGCACGGTAACCAAGGCGTTGGAAGCTTATTTTAATGTGCCCATTAAAGTCCATTTGCTCAGCCAATATCCAACGGAGGATGTACCAGCAAAAGACATGCTGGCTTTGGATTCTAAGCGGGTAATTTTGCGCACGGTGCAATTAGTTAGAACCGATAGCGACACCATTATGGCCAGTGCTCGCTCAACAATTGCTTTGGATTTATTGCCAGAGGATTTAGCCGAAGGGTTGTTGGCGGGGCATTTAGGCATAGGTGAGCTGATTCGCAGCCAGGGTATGGATACCTACCGACAACTGCGCGATCTGGGTATTAGCGAGCGAGAGGGAGTTTTGGGCGTTTGGCGGCGCTACGCCATTTGCAAACAGCAAGAGGCGCTTATGCAGGTGGAAGAGTGGTTCCCTTGGGGCGTTTACGCGGGCTCTAATTAAACCTGTTTAAAAGCCGATTTATTATCTCAGTTAAGTTGCGATTATTTAGCGCCGGTAAAATTTTAATCTCTGCGTTTTAAAATTACCGTTTCTTTAACTTATGCAAACCCACTAATAAAAATACCCGCGACGAGCGAGCCCGCCGCAGTGTACCTATTTTTGCATCATTTAATTCGCGGCGTAAGGTAAATGTCCACCGGTAGTGATGGCAGCACTGCACCCTGGCCTAAGAAAAACCCAGGGTGGGGCGGCTGGTTATAGCCAGTGTTTTGCCAGGCAATTGCAGCGCGATACTGCGCATCGTGCATTAACGTATGGAGTTTAAAACTGGTGGGAATGGTTGTGGTGTACAGCACTAAACTGCTGTCGTCGTTACCTTTCCATATCGCCTCTTCGCGCCAGTCTCCTAAAATATCGGCAGAAAGTACCGGCACTGATTTCGTACCATTAATTGAGCTTGCATTGTTCGCCGTTACAAGTCGATCAGTTGTTTTAGTCGATGGGTTCCATTTACCAATAGTGTTTTTATCGAGAATTTCCCGCAGTAAATCGCCATCCCACCAGATTCCAAAATTAATTCCAGCAGGTTTAGTAGTGCCTAAATCTTTGCCGGTTGCGCTATAGAAATTTCCCGCGCTGGCCCAGACTTCATAGCCGGGTTGATTGGGGTCTACGTCCATCGCAATACCACGGCCAATATCGCCACCGCCTTGTACGCTCCAGATAATTTGCCCGGTGCGCGGGTCATGCATTTCAACACCGTGATTGCCATAACAATCTGGGCTTTCATGCACCATTACCGCTTCAAGGCCCGGGCGATTTGGGTCCATATCACTAACGTGCAGCGCATCCCCGTGGCAGAGTTTGGTATTGCTTAGAGCTTTGCCGTTGTCGTCAATAACAGCGGCGCCGAAGATAATTTCGTGTTTACCATCGCCATCCACATCCGCCACTGAAAGACTATGGGCGCCTTGCCCCTCATAACTTTTATCGGTATTGCTATCGAACGTCCAACGATTGGTGAGCTTGCCATCGCGCCAATCCCAAGCGGTAATAACGGCGCGCGTGTAGTAACCCCGAGAGAAAATCATACTTGGACGTTTGCCATCCAAATAGGCGGTACCAGCCAAAAAGCGATCCACGCGGTTGCCGTAATCATCGCCCCAACTTTTCACTGTGCCGCGAGCTGGAATGTAATCCGCAGTTGCTAAAGCCTTACCGGAGAGCCCGTCAAACACTGTTAAAAATTCCGGCCCGCTTAGAACGTAGCCGGAAGCATTGCGATAATCGGCGTCTGCATTACCGATCACTTTACCGGCTGCATCCTTAGTTCCGTCTGCAGTTTTAATTGCCACTTCGGCGCGGCCATCGCCGTCAAAATCGTAAACTTGGAACTGCGTGTAATGAGAGCCTGCGCGTATATTGCGGCCGAGATCGATTCGCCATAATTGCTGGCCTTCAAGCGTATAAGCATCGATGTAAACATTCCCTGTATTGCCCGATTGTGAATTGTCCTTCGCGTTGGACGGGTCCCATTTCAAGACAATTTCGTAATCGCCATCACCGTCTAAATCACCTACCGATGCGTCCCCCGGTGAATAGGTGTAGGCAACGCCATCCGGGCCTGTGCCACCGCTAGGGCGTTTAAGGGGAATAGTTTTTATTTGGCTGCCCCAAACGGTGGCTGGTTCTGCAGCTTGCTCACGTCCATCACTAACAGCACGCAAGCTGTACTGGCTATTAGCTGTGCCCGTTGTATCAACAAAATTAGTGGCAGAATTAATGGCTTGCCCGGTAATTAATGTACCGTCGCGGTAAATATTAAATGCCGTCGCTGCAGTATCTGAACCTAATAATCGCCAGGATAAAAACACACCGCTGGAGGTTTTAACTGCAATCAAACCGCGGCTGAGATTTTCCATTTGTTTGCCGTTTTTAACGACCTGACCTGAGCTGCTTGAGGATGAAGTGCTGGACGATGAACTAGAAGATGAGCTAGAACTGGACGAGCGCCCACTGGATGAACTACTGGAACTAGAAGAGCTGTTATTTGAAGAACTGGATGAAGAGCTAGAGGATGATTTGCCAGAGCTTGATGAACTGCTGGAGGAGCTAGAAGCAGTTTCTTCTGGGCCGGAACAGCCACTAGCAAGAAGGGTGATCAATAGGCTGAAGAGAATAGGCTTATTCATGAACAGGTCTCGAAAATACACAGCAGTTAGTTTTGAGGTGCAGGCAAATAGGAAAAGTTTGTTGGAATATACAGATTTAATAAAACAAGAAATTGAGCTTGTACGCATTGTTTGAAGCGCAGCAGAAAAGGGCTCAACTTGATCTAGTCGATGTGATGTAGACCATTAAAATTATTCTGCGAAGTTGAGGCTGCGTATTTATCGGTGGCAAGACTTGGGTGCATCGTGCAACAGGCGCACAGCTTATGTAACTTAAGTTATTATCTTGCCGCTACAGGCCCGAGCGGTCAAAAAAGCGAAACACATATTGTTCAATTTTATAAGTGAGTAGCCAGTGGATAAAAATCGAATCGAAGCCTTTAGCGATGGAGTATTGGCTATTATTATCACCATTATGGTTCTTGAGCTTAAAGTGCCGCACGGCGTTGAGCTCGCGGCCATTGTGCAATTAGTCCCGGTATTTATGAGCTATTGCCTGAGCTTTATTTATGTGGGTATTTATTGGAATAATCATCATCACATGTTCAAAGCCATACATAAAGTAAACGGCGTGACCTTATGGGCCAATCTATTTTTATTATTTTGGTTGTCGCTGCTACCATTTACCACAGGTTGGATGGGCGAGAATCATTTTGCTCAGTGGCCGGTTACCATTTACGGTATTAATTTATTGCTGTGTGCATTGGCTTATTTTGTATTGCAAACAGTGCTTATACGCCAGCAAGGGCCAGACGGTGTGCTTGCTCGTGCTATTGGTAAAGATATTAAAGGCAAGATTTCCCCCGTTTTTTACTTACTTGGTTGCACCGCCGCTTGGCTAGGCTACCCGGCTGTAGCAATTGCATTGTTCGTTTTTGTAGCCATGCTCTGGTTAGTGCCTGATCGACGTGTTGAACACTTAGTCGATCACTCTGCAGATAACATTAATTGAAATGTTTATTGTCCGTCTGGTTAGTGCGCTAATGCATTTATTTGCTATTTAGCGGACGCGTGCATTAAAAATTAACCGGTCGGCCTTTCGCTCGTATAACTATTTAGGATTAATGATGAAGCGTTTTATTGTTGTACTGCTAAGCCTAGGTTTGGTAGCTTGCGCAGGCGTAGTAAATGTAAAAACAATTGAATCTGAACCATCTTTATGGCGAGCGTATAAACCCTATTTTCGCATAGGTGCTGCCGTCGACCCGCAAAGCTTACATACGCATGCAGATATACTCGTTCGACACTTTAATAGCGTTACGCCGGAAAACGAGGTGAAGTGGGAGGCGCTGCAGCCAAAACCTGATGAATTTGCTTACGCAGCAGCTGATGAGCTTGTTAAATTTGCCCGCGGCCACAAGATGTTTGTACGCGGGCACGCGTTAGTTTGGCATCGGCAAACACCAGAATGGGTTTTTAAAAATAATACCGGCGGGCCGGTTGATGTACAGGAGTTGCGGCGCCGCATGAAAAGCCACATCACTCAAGTCATGCAGCATTTTGGTAACAAAATTGATTCATGGGATGTGGTCAATGAAGCCGTTATGGATGACGGTAAATTACGTACGGATAAAGAAGAAAAAGACGACCAAAAAAGCCCATGGTTTGGCGTGTTGGGGGAATCCTATATCGCCGATGCTTTTAATTATGCACATGAAGCCAGTCCCCGCGCCAAATTATTTTATAACGATTATTATAATTATATCCCCGCACGCCGCGATGCGATTTATCAACTGCTAAAGCAGCTGCGCAGTAAAGGTGTACCCGTACACGGTGTAGGCTTACAAGCTCATTTAAATATTCGCCCGTCGGACGATCCGCAGCACCAGTCATTTCATCAAACGATCGAGAATTTGGAAAAATCTATCCAATTGTATGCGTCTCTCGGTTTGGAGGTGCAAATTACCGAGCTTGACGTGTCGGTGTACATCGGTGGCATTAAATACAATCCGCAAGCGTTTTATACGCCGCTCACGTTTAACCCTCAAATTCAAGCTCAACAGGCCGAGCGTTACCGTGAACTGTTCGCAATGTTTCGCCGCAATCGAGCGATTATTTCTTCTGTAACGTTCTGGGGTATAGCGGATGATAATACCTGGTTATCGGAATTTGCCTCAGGGCGTAAGGACTTTCCATTATTATTTGATATCAACCATAAACCTAAACCGGCATTTTTTGCAGTGTTGGATTTTAAGTAAAACCGTATTGGGATTTTAATCATTAAGATTCCCTGACCTAAGCTTGGGAAAATCAAAAAAGCCAAGCTATTACCGCTTGGCTTTTTTATTTTGAATTTTTACCGGTAATTTGAAGAGCGAGGAAGCAAACAACGGTGGCCTGATTTTGCCGCCGCAGCTAGCTCAAGCCTTGTCCTTCAGGCTAATTCATGGCTCAATGCCGCCCTTTTATCGGGGTATTGTGTGGCACAATCGCAGCCAACGAACAAACTCATGCGCTCCAGTGCTCTGGTAGGCAGCATGACGTTTATCTCTCGTATTCTCGGCTTAGCCCGAGATGTCATTATGGCGCGTTATTTGGGTGCCGACGGGGCCGCCGATGCTTTTTACGTGGCGTTCCGCATTCCTAATATGTTCCGGCGTTTTTTTGCCGAAGGGGCATTTTCGCAAGCGTTTGTGCCTGTGTTGTCAGAATATCGAGCAGGCGGCAACGTTCAGGCAGTGCGCTATTTAATCGACCGCGTTGCCGGTTGTTTAGGTATGAGCCTGATAGCCTTGTGTACATTAGTGCTAATTACAGCGCCCTATTTAATGGTGGTGTTTGCACCGGGATTTGCCGCGGATGGCGAGCGGTTTAATATGGCGGTGGACTTGATCCGCATTATGTTTCCTTATTTATTGTTTATATCCTTGGCAGGTTTTGTCGGCAGTATTTTAAACAGCTATGACAAATTCGCCATTCCGGCTTTTACACCCGTTTTTTTAAATATTATTTTAATTGTTGCGGTTATATGGTTTTCGGATGACGGCCAGCATCCTGCCATTGCCTTGGGGTGGGGCGTATTAGTTGCAGGCATTGTGCAGTTGGGGTTTCAATTGCCTTTTGTGGCGCAATTGGGTTTAACACCAAAGCCAAAAATTGACTTTAAAGATCCCGCTGTCAAAAAAGTGCTCAAACTTATGGTGCCCGCACTGTTTGGAGCTTCTGTCAGCCAGCTAAATATTTTAATTAATACGATGATCGCCTCTTTGCTTCCCGAAGGGAGCGTAAGCTGGATGAGTTATTCCGACCGTTTAGTGGAATTACCCCTGGGAATATTTGCCGTAGCCATAGCTACGGTTATTTTGCCAGTAATGTCGCGGCAAATGAAAGCTCAGCCTGAAGCGGCCACTGCAACACTTAATTGGGGAATGCGCAGTGTATTAATAATTGCCATTCCCGCGTGTTTAGCATTAGTGGTATTAGCCAAACCTATATTAATTGCACTTTTTTGTTATGGCGCTTACGACGAGCGCGATGCATTAATGTCCAGTTACAGCCTGATGACCTATGCTGCAGGATTGCCAGCTTTTATGTTGGTAAAGGTATTGGTCAGTGGTTTTGCCTCCCGCTTGGATACAAAAACGCCGGTAAAAATAGGCCTGCGAGTACTCGCGGCTAATATGTTGTTAAATGGTCTGGTGGTTTGGCCACTACATCATTTTTGGCTAATTGGTCATGCAGGACTGACCCTTGCAACTGCCCTTGCTGCCATTCTCAACGCTATTTGGCTGTACACAGCCTTGCGCCGCGCCCATTTATTTATTCCCACCCCAGGTTGGTGGCGTTTTCTCGTGCAGCTTCTTGTCTCGGCTTCAGCAATGGTTATTGCATTATTGGCATTATTAGCCGTGAGCCCGGCATTTATTGATTTGGTTTTCTGGCAGCGCTTGGGTTGGTTGATATTAATGTGTGCAGCGGGGCTGGCTGTGTACATTGCAACCTTATTTGTTTGCGGCATACGCTTTAGAGATTTCAAAGGAAATTTTTAAGTAAGCTCTGATTAAATCGATCGCGCTCATGAAGCTCTTAACGAAGTTTCATGAACGCCCTCGTGATTTTTAAATACATATTCATAATATAATCAAAAATTAAATAATCAAAAATTAAATAATCAAAAATAAAAGCTTCGTTAAATAATTTAAATACTCTTAAGCTTCTGTATCAGGACAATAGCGCTTTACCACCATACTCACCGCTAAATCGCCTTCAACATTTACCGCAGTCCGCACTGTATCTAAAATGCGGTCAATTGGTAATAAAATCGCTATTGCTTCTACCGGTAAACCCGCTGCCTGCAGTACTAAAACCATCGTAACCATACCGGCGCTTGGAATCCCCGGCGCACCCATGGCGGCAAGCATCGCTGTTGCCATAATGACAAGCTGCGAACTTAGGCTTAAATCCATACCAGCGAGCTGCGCAATAAAAAGCGCCGCCGCCGCTTCATATAATGCCGTTCCATCCATATTAATGGTGGCGCCTAAAGGAATGACAAAACGCGCAAGGGGAGAGGGCACATGTAAAGTGTCCGCACACTTGAGAGTAACCGGTATGGTTGCCGCGCTTGAACTGGTAGAAAACGCTGTAATTAATGCAGGAGCGCTCAGTTTTAAAAAATTCAACGGCGATGATTTAGCAAAAACCCATACTAAAGCGGGTAAAATTACTAAGCCGTGAATTAATGTCGTAGTAAAAATCAATGCAATAAAATGCACAAGGCTGAGTAAAAGTGGCAGGGATTGCACGGTGACTAATTTAACCAGCAGGGCGAAAATCCCTAGCGGGGCTAAACGCATTACACCATTTAAAATTACCATCATTAAAGCTAATAAGCGCTCGAATAAATCCAACACCGGTGCGGCTTGTTCTTTTAAATGTGCCATTGCAGCACCTAAAATAAGCGCAAAAACTAAAATGGCGAGAACTTCCCCTTTGGCGAACGCGGCAAAAGGGTTTACAAATAGACTGCTAATAATTTGCTGAATAAATTCGTCAGGACTAACAGGTTTGGAGGTGCTCGCCGCAATTGAATCACTGAACATCGCCAAATTCATGCCTGCCCCGGGTGGCGATAAATGGCTCGCCACTACAGCTAATGTCATGGCAATTATCATCGTGACAACAAAACACAGCAGGGTTAAGCGCCAGACTCGACTGCCCTGATGGTGATGCTGCAACTGGGCAACTCCAGTACAAACCGACGCGAAAATTAGCGGCACTAATAGCATTTTAAGCAAGCCAATAAAAATACTTGCGGCAAGTGTTGCGATGTACAAAATGGCCACACGCCAGGAATTGGTCTGCGCCACTGGATGCAATAGGCAACCTACGAAAACGCCCCCTACAGTGGCGATAAATATCTGGCGATTTAATGAAACCATGTGCGATTACTCGTGGTGAACAGGGGCGCAGCATAAAAGCCCTAAGGCATTGGAGCAACACAACTGAATTATGCGATCATGCCGACCCGTTTTTTCTGGCATTTTGTTTCCACGCGGGATGAGCAAAATTCTTAATTTTTCCCGCTAAGAGATCCGATGGAAGCCCTATTTAGTTCTACAGCTGCAGTTGCCATCGCTGAAATCGGCGATAAAACTCAGCTCTTAACCCTATTTTTAATCACTCGCTACCGTAAACCCTGGCCGATTATTGCTGGTGTTTTACTGGCAACCTTGGTCAATCATGGTCTATCGGCCTGGCTAGGCAGTTGGGTTGCAGGGTTTATTCCGGCTCAATGGCTACCCTATATCCTAAGCTTGAGCTTTGTGGCAGTGGGACTTTGGCTGTTAATTCCCGATAAAGACGACGAGGCAAATGAGCGGTTTAGCCAGTACGGCGCCTTTACTGCTAGTTTGGTATTGTTCTTTTTGGCGGAAATTGGCGATAAAACCCAAATCGCTACGGTGATCCTCGCGGCCAAATACTCTGCAACTGTGCAGGTGGTACTCGGCACAACCATTGGTATGTTGCTCGCCAATGTGCCGGTAATTTTTGCCGGGCAGTGGATTATGACGAAAATCCCTCTAGCCGCCGCACGCAAAATGGCTTTTGTGTTGTTTATGCTGTTGGCGGTTGCAACACTCGTCGGTGCCATCTGGCTTAGATAAATTTTTAAAGCTGTTTTAAATCATGTGGCAGGGAGTATTTCCCATGCTTGCCCACCTATCTCTAAAACTGCGCACAAGGTTGTCGTAAAAGCTTTGTGCGCACTTTTTTTGCCCATTATTACCTGCTAGTCTGCGCGGCTTTTAAACCCGGCGGTCGTTTTGATCTTCAGAATAGGCACCTTCATCAAGCTTGTTGGCGTTATTTAGCGTTGAGCACGCGAGATTTCTGGCATGCCGTGAAATTAGAGCAGCGCTTAAATTGCCCGAATTGCCAAACGTAAAAAACCACTTAGCTTAGATTTCAGTTAACCATGACACGTCAAGGTTTGATTATGCCGTTACAAATGTACACTTTAATCAGAATGATCGTATTGTTTGGGCTTGCTAATTCCGCCTGGGCTGATGCTCCCAAACTTGATTCAGGTAATAGCGCCTGGGTGTTAACCGCCACGGCTCTAGTGTTATTTATGACGCTTCCCGGGCTTGCGCTGTTTTACGGCGGCTTGGTTAGAGCTAAAAACGTGCTCTCAGTACTTATGCAATGTTTTGCCATTTGCTGTGTTGCGTCTTTATTGTGGTTTTTCTGCGCATACAGCTTAAGTTTCGCGCCTGGCTCCGCGTGGCTCGGGGATCTATCTAAAGCTCTATTTAGCGGTATGGGCCGGGACAGTTTGCAGGGCGATATTCCAGAATCCCTATTCGCGCTATTTCAAATGACGTTCTCCATTATTACTCCTGCGCTGATTATCGGTGCAGTGGCAGAGCGGATGAAATTCTCCAGCGTTTTAGTTTTTAGCGGTTTGTGGCTGTTAGTCGTATACGCGCCTGTCTGCCATTGGGTGTGGGGCGGCGGTTGGTTGATGAGTATGGGTATGCTCGATTTCGCAGGCGGTACGGTTGTGCATATTACTGCAGGGGTCGCAGCCTTAGTGGCAGCTCTTTCCATTGGCAATCGCCAGGGCTTTCCTAATACAGCTATGCCTCCTCACAATATGACGATGACCGTAACCGGCGCCGGCATGCTTTGGGTGGGTTGGTTTGGTTTTAACGGCGGCAGCGCGCTCATGGCCAATGGCAACGCATCGATGGCCATGCTGGTGACGCATCTCTCTGCAGCGGCCGGTGCTTTGGCTTGGATGGGCATGGAATGGTGGCGTTTTTCTAAACCGAGCGTGCTCGGTGCCGTAACGGGAATGGTGGCAGGCCTAGGGACTATCACCCCAGCGTCCGGC